>JAPLCC010000004.1 GCA_026392415.1 Propionibacteriales bacterium | reverse complement strand
GAACCCGGCCGCGCACCTCGACCCCGACGTGGGTCCGGTCAAGGTGAAGGTGAAGGCCTACCTCCACCTCTACGGCGATTCGGAGATCGCACGGTTGGAGGGTCACGGACCCGTCAGCACCGACTGGGTCCGCCACGTCCTGGGCCCGAACGCCAGCTTCCGCATCACCCCCGTGATCGACCTCAACAACCAGACCCCGGTCGACGCCTACGAAATCCCCTCACGCTTTCGTGAAGCCGTGCACCTGATCCACCCCGGTGACGTGTTCCCCTTCGCCGCCAACACGAGCAGGCGCATGGACCTGGACCACGCGATCCCCTATAGCGAGGGCGGACCCACGAGCGTGGGCAACCTCGGCCCCATGACCAGGGCCCACCACCGGATCAAGACCCACGCCGGTTGGGAAGTCCGACAACCCTTCCCCGGGATCGTCGTCTGGCGAGATCCCCACGGGGCCCACTACCTGGTCGACCACACCGGAACCCGACCAGTCACCGGCACCACCGCCGCGTGACTTGCTCAGCCGCGCTGGTTGCCGACCACGGAAACGAACGACACACACCCACCGGGACGACCGCCCAAGTTGTGCGTCAGCGCGAGGCGGGGGTCGGCGAGCTGCCGCTCCCCCGCTTCGCCGCGCAGCTGCAACCAGGCTTCGTAGAGCATCCGCAGACCGCTCGCGCCGACCGGGTGGCCGAACGACTTCAGGCCACCGTCGACGTTGACCGGCATCCGGCCGCCCAGGTCGAAGTCACCGGCGAGCCCGTCCTTCCAGGCCTGACCGCGATCAGCGAACCCCAGGTCCTCCATCAGCACGATCTCGGTCGGGGTGAAGCAGTCGTGCACCTCGGCGAGCGACAGCTCCGAGCGCGGGTCGGTGATGCCCGCCTGTGCGTAGGCATCGGCGGCCGAGTGGACGACCTCCGGGAAGGAGGTGAAGTCGTACGCCGGATCGAGACCACCGCGCATCGGGCCCGACGCCAGGGCCAGCGCCTTCACGAAGATCGGGCGATCCGTGTAGTCGTAGGCATCCTCGGCGCGGACGATCATTGCCGCGGCCGCACCGTCCGAGACACCGGAGCAGTCGAAGACGCCGAGCCGACCGGCCACCTTGAGCGCGCCCTCGATGGTCTCGCGGGAGACCTCCTTGCGGAACTGCGCCTTGGGGTTGCGGGCGCCGTTTACGTGGTTCTTCCACGCGACGTGGGTCATTGCTTCCCGCATCACGGCCGGGTCGACGCCGTACTTCGCGGTGTAGGCCGGGTCGAGCAGCGAGAAGGCAGCCGGGGCGGTGAGCGAGAGCTCGGCGGCGGTGCCGTCGGAGGGCGGGTCCGCGCGCAGGAGCCCCGAGAATCCGGAGTCCTTGAGCTTCTCGACGCCGACGGCCATCACCCGGTCATAGGCGCCCGAGGCGACGGCGTAGCAGGCGTTGCGGAACGACTCGGAGCCCGTCGCGCAGTAGTTCTCGACCCGGGTGACCGGCTTGTAGTCGATGCCGAGCGGACGGCTCAGGGTCAGTCCGCTCTGGCCGGAGCCGAGCGTGCCGAGCCACCAGGCGTCGACGTCGTCGCGCTCCACCCCCGCAGACCCGAGCGCCTCCCCCACGGCCTCCAGCAACAGGTCGTCGGTCGACGACTCCCAGCGCTCACCGAACCGGGTGCAGCCCATGCCGACGATCGCGACGGCGTCCTTGATCCCCTTGCTGGCCATCAGCGCACCCGCGCCTTCCAGAAGTAGTTGTGCACGGCGCCAGCGGTGAACAGCCGGCGGAACACCAGCGAGACCTCGGAGCCGACATCGACCCGCTCCGGATCCGCATCGGCGACCTCGAGCGTGGTTCGGCCCCCGCCTTCGAAGTCGACGACCACGTCGACCACCGGCGGCGAGGGTGAGAAGGCCAGCCGGTCGATCGTGAACGTCGCCACCGTGCCGGTGCGATCCGCCAGGGACACCGTCTCCATCGCATCGACAGCGCTGCAGGACCGGCACACCCGCAACGGCGGCACATGGACGAAGCCGCAAGCGGTGCAGCGGGAACCGGCAAAGCCGAACTTCCAGGCACCGGCGCGGGCCGACGGCGGTCCCGCGGGGCGATCCGGCTCCGGCCGTCGAGGCAGCTCGCGCTCGACCAGGCCGCGCCAGGAGAGATAGGTCAGGTGGGGAATCGGGCGTCCGCCCGCCAGCTGATCGGCAACCGACCGCGCTGCGCGACGTGAGACGAGCCGATCGGTGGCGCGCAACAACATCCCGTCGCAGCCATCGACCGCCGAGAGCACCAGCACCGTCTCCCCCGGGCCTGCGACATCGAGGACGGCGGCCAGACCGAGCAACGGATCCACGGCACCGGAGAACCCGATCGGCGAGCCACTTGAGGAGAGCGCCCCCTTCACCAGAGCCCCGGCCCGCTTGGTGATTCCCGAGTTCCCGCTCGTGACGACGACGTGGTCGGCCTCCGCGAGACCGGCCTCGTCGAGCAGTCGTGCGGCCACGCCACGGACCAGGTCGGCGTACTGCTCGAAGCCGAAGCGCTCCTCCCACTGCTCCCCCGTCGTACGCTGCGGGTCGCGCCAGCGGTCGAGCACCTCGAGGGTCTCGCTGACCATGCCGAGCACCTCGGCGATCGCGTCGCCGGCACCGAACAGCAAGGCCGCAGCGCCGTCGCCGCCGGTCTTCTCGTCCGCCGAACCGGGCTTCCCGACCCGCACATCTGCGGCGACCACGAGGCCGCCGGAGGCGACCGCAGCCCGCATCCCGGCGAAAGTCGAGCGAGCGGAGCCGATCAGGTCAGCAGCCGGGACAGCTGACGGGAGACGCAAGGCAGCGTGGACGGCGGAGGCATTCGTCTTGTCGAGGTACGGCGGCGACGTGCTCGCCCACCAGAGCGACCCGGGTGCGTGGCCGGCCAGCCCGCGCGCTGCCTCCACCGCCATGGTGGTTGCGTCCTCGTCGAAGGAGGCCACGACCCGCGTCCCCCGGACTCCGCTGTCGCTCCCGAGGCGGTACGACGGCAGGTAGGCGCCATAGGCCAGCAGACCCATCGCAGCGCCGCTCACCCGTGCACTCCCCGGAACAGCGCGGCGATGCCCTGGCCGCCACCGATGCACATCGTCTCCAGGGCGAGGCCGCCACGACGACGGTCGAGCTCGTGCAGCATTGTGGTGAGGATCCGCACTCCGGTGGCACCGATCGGGTGACCGAGCGAGATGCCGGACCCGTTGACGTTGAGGCGCGAGTCGACCTCGTCGAGCTTGACGCCCCAGCCGGCCAGCACCGCGAGCACCTGCACCGCGAACGCCTCGTTGACCTCGATCAGGTCGAGGTCGTCGAATCCGACACCCGTACGAGCGAACAGCCGCTGCACCGCGGCCACGGGACCGATACCCATCATCGACGGCTCGACTCCGGCGGCGGCCCAACCCTCGAACCACGCCATCGGCTCGAGGCCGAGCTCCTCCAGCTTGTCCTCGGCGACGACGAGGCACGCCGCGGCGGCGTCGTTCTGCTGTGCAGCGTTCCCGGCGGTCACGGTCCCTCCGGGCGTGATGGCCCGGAGCCGGCCCAGCGTCTCCATGGTCGATTCCGGGCGAATGCCCTCGTCCCGGTCGAAGACAACAGCGTCCCCACGACGCTGCGGGACCGAGACGGAGACCACTTCGTCGGCGAAGACGCCGGACTCCCAAGCAGCGGCAGCATTCCGATGACTGCGCACGGAGAACGCGTCCGCCGCGTCACGGCCGATGCCGTAGTGCGTCGCCAGGTTCTCGGCGGTCTCGATCATGCCGCTGATCGGCCCGAACCGGTCCTCGGGCTGGGACCGTTCCCGGCCCCGGTCCAATCGGTCGTACATCACCTGGTTGCCCGAACGCGAACCCCAACGGGCGGTGGTCGTGTAGTGCTCGATGTTGCTCATCGACTCCACGCCGCCGGCGATGACGACGTCGGCCGCGCCGGTCTGCACCGTCATCGCGGCCGTGATGACCGCCTGCAGGCCGCCGCCGCAGCGGCGGTCGATCTGGAAGCCCGGCACCTCGATGGGCAGTCCGGCAGCCAGCGCGGCCCACCGTCCGATGCAGGGCGCTTCAGAGTTGGCGTAGGACTGCGCGAAGGCCACGTCCTCGATCGCAGTCGGATCGACACCGGTGCGCTCGACGAGTGCGCGGATCACGTCAGCGGCCAGCTCCTCGGCGCGGACCGGCCGCAACGTTCCCCCGAAGGCGCCGACTGCCGTCCGCACGGGTCCGACGATGGCGACACGTCTCAAGCTGTTCATGGACTGCTCCTAGGCCGACGCCAGCACGCTGTCGGCGCGGGCATCGAGCTCTGCTCGGTGGGCCGGGTCGGCGACGGCGATCATGCGCTCGATCCGCTGGCTGAGGGTGGCGCCGCGGAGGTCCGCGACACCGTGGTCGGTGACGATGACGAGGCCTTCGGACCGCGGGGTGGAGACCGGACCGGACAACTGGCTGACGATCCGGCTGATGCCAGGACCGGGCCCTCGGGCAAGAGAGGGCAGCGCCACGATCGGGATGCCTCCCTCGGACCGGTCGGCCCCTCGCAGGAAGTCGACCGCACCACCGACGGCGCCGACGTAGCGCCCGGCGGCGAGCTCGGCGTTGACCTGACCGGTCAGGTCCACCTCGATCGCCGCGTTGATCGCAACGAGCTGGTGCGACGAGGCCAGGACGGCGGGGTCGTGGGTGTAGGACGTCGAGCGCAGCTGGACGGCCGGGTTGCGGTGCGCCCAGCGAAAAAGTTCGCGTGTGCCACCGAACAGGCCGGCGACGGCGATGCCGGAGTCGTTGGTCTTGCGTGCGCCGTTGGCCACTCCGGCCTCGACCAGGCGCATCGCCGTGTCGTTGATGATGCCCGAGTGGATGCCGAGGTCGCGGTGGTTGAACAGCTCGGCGAGGACCGCTTCGGGGAGCGCCCCGATCCCGAACTGGAGGGTGGCGCCGTCGGGCACCAGCTGCGCGACCCGGCGGGCGACTGCCCGGGTGTCGTCGCCGACCGACGGGGTGGGGAGCTCGCCGGGCACCCGTGACGTGTGGATCGCAGCAGTCCACTGATCAGCCGTCAGGGTGCGGGCCCCTGAGGTGAACGGCACCTGGTCGTTGATCTCGACGATCACGACCCGGGCGGTGTCGATCGCTGCCGAGAAGTAGTCGTCGCCGAGTCCGAGGCTGTGCCGTCCCTCCTCGTCCGGCGGCGACACCTGCACGAGCACCACGTCGCAGTGGAAGTCACCGCCGGACAGCAGCGCCGGCAGCGTGGAGTAGTGCACCGGCGAGATCTCCAGCCGCTCCGCCGCGTGCAACCGGGCGTTGCTCCCCGCGCCGCAGTACGAGTGCACCGCGAGGGCATCCGGCACGGTGTCGACCGTGAGGGCGCTCTGCGCCGGAATGCCGATGAAACAGCGCAGCTGGCCGATCCGGTCGGCCTGCTGCACCAGCAGCTCGACCAGCGTCGTCGGCTCGGCGCAGGTCTGACCCCAGGTGATGGTGTCACCCGGCCGGATGTGGAGCGCCAGGTCGAGCTGGCTCACCCACGCCACCGTTCGTGCGACGGATCGAGCAGCTGGGTCAGGTGCCCGTCAGCCAGCCACACCAGCGACTCCAGTTCGAGGGCGTCGAGAAACCGGACCCGGCCCGTGCGCAGGTCCTCGACCCGCAGCCGGACGGCGTTGCCGTCGTGGTCGAGCTTGACGGCCACCGAAGCGAACTCGCTCTCGATGATCTCGCCAGCAGGGTGGATCGCGGTCATGGCAGGTGCCTCAGATCAGGAAGCCGAGAGTGGGGACGGCCTGCTCGTTGTCGACCAGGACGACCTTCTTGTAGGCGAGACGGATCTGTCCGTCGACCCGGCGCAGCCGGTACGTCGTACGACCGCCCCACAGGGTGTTGCCGCGCGGCCGCGACTCGAAGGCCAGCACGTTGGCACTGATCTCGAGGTCGACGCCGCCCTCGGCGTTGGCCCGGCCGCCGATGAACTCGACGTTGCCGATGATCCGGCGCAGGTTCGAGGGCGGTGCCTGCGCGTAGCGCTTGCCCGTCTTGACCTGCTTCATCCGCGTCGAGATGCGGCTGCGGTTGTCGAAGATGATGGACACGGTCGTCCGGGGATGGTCTCCCTCACCGTCGACGGGCACCCAGTAGATCGCGTCGTCGGTCCACAGGGCTTCCCAGCCGTCGTAGTCGTTCTCGTCGGCCAACCGGGCCTCGCGGTAGAGGAACTGTTCGACTTCCCGGGCCTCCCACCCGTCCGGGACCTCGAGCAGTTCCGCGCCGTTGTCGGGGCGCGGAGGCAGGGCCGCATCACCCTGCTGCTGCGTCATCACACTCATCAGTCCTCCGCCTCCATCAGCGACTTGTAGTGGTTCCAGAACCCGCGCATGCCGGTCTCGTCGGTCGCGGTGCCGATCGTGAAGCCGTTCTCGTCGACGCTCTCGCGGTGCAGCCCACGCCGTACGTCGAGCCACTCGGGATCTGCCATCGCCACCCCGCGCTGGTTGCGCTCGTACATCTCGGTGTCGTCGGCGAGCAGCATGCCCGCCGGGCCGACGGAGCCGATCGACTGCGACACCATCCGCATGTTGAGCTCGTGGCCGCCGTCGAACTGCACGGCGGTGGAGTACTGGACGCACTCGCCGACCGCGACCGGCTGGATGTTGAAGACCTGGATCTCGGCGATGAACAGGTTGGGAAAGATCATCACGTGGGGCGCGCCCTCGATCATGACGCGATCGGCGGCGTCGCCGTGCGCCTCCTTCATCGCCGCCACGTAGTGGGGCACCCGGTCGGGGGTGGTCCCGAACCAGCGCATCGGCTCCGCGAAGCCGCGGAACTCGGGTCGCAGGTCGTTCTCGCTGTGCCCGTCGCCCAGGTTGCGGGTGACAGCGGTCGAGTTGTCGCTGTAGAGCTCGCCGATCGGGCTGCCGGTGACACCGAAGATCGAGCCGTGCACGAACTGCGGGTGGTAGCCGTCCGTCTCGTTCTCGGCGAGGAACTTCCAGTTGGAGCGGGTCTTGTGGCGCAGCCAGCCCGCGTCCAGGGACACCTTGCCTTCCGGGGAGAGGCCGACGAGCCGGTCGATCTCGCCCTTGGCTGCACCGAGGTGCTCCTCGAGGCTGGGGCCCTCCTCGGCGAGACTTCCGAAGACGAAGCCCTGGTACGACGCCACGCGCGCGACCTTGCCCATGCCGAGCGGCAGCTGCTTCTTGCCGCCGTACCCCTTGTTGTAGGGGTAGCCGAGCAGTTCACCCGTGTTGCGGTAAGTCCAGCCGTGGTAGGGGCAACGGAACGAACTGGAGTTGCCGGCCTTGTCGTCACAGACCTGCAGACCGCGGTGGGCGCACCGGTTGATGAGCAGGTGCACCTCGCCTTCCTTGTCGCGGGTCATCACGACGTCCTGGTCAGCGAGTTGCTTGCGGACGTAGTCGTTGACCTGCGGCACTTCACTCTCGTGGCCGACGAAGACCCAGGTCCTGTGCCAGATCTTGCGGAGCTCCTCAGCGAAGATCGACGGGTCGGTGTAGAGCGTGCCGTGCACCCGGGCGGGCTGGATCAGCCGGTCGTAACGGCTGCCACCCTCCTGGACCTCGGCCACGACATCGGAAGGGGACGGGACCACAGCGGTCATGACTTCTCTCCTTGGGGCGGGACGGACTGGGCGACCAGTTCGACGAGCCGGAACTTCTGGACCTTGCCGGTCGCAGTCGTGGGCAGTGCAGCGGCGTCGAGGAACTCGACGCGCTTGGGGACCTTGAACCGGGCGAGGTGCTCCCGGGCATGCGCGATGACCGCGTCGGCAGTGAGGGCGTCGCCCTCGGCACCAGAAGCCCGGACGATGACGGCACAGCCGATCTCGCCCCAGCGGTCGTCGAGCACACCGACGGCGTACACCTGGCTGATGCCGGGGTGTGCGCCGAGGACCTCCTCGACCTCCTTGGGCATGACCAGCTCACCGCCGGACTTGTAGACCTCCTTGCTGCGGCCGGTGAGGACGAGGTAGCCGTCCTCCCGGACCCTGCCGAGGTCACCGGAGTGCAACCACACGGTGCTGTCATCCGCGGGGTGCAGCGCCGCAGCGGTCTCCTCGGGCTTGGCGAAGTAGCCGAGCATCGTGGTCGGCCCCGAGGAGGTCAGTTCGCCGACCGCACCCTGGGGAAGCACCTCGCCCGTGCCCGGATCGACGGTGCGGTAGACGCACAACGTGTCGTGGCCCTCCACGCCGGCGGAGCCGGCCAGCTTCGGCCGACCGACCGTCGTCGAGGTCAGCACCAGGTCGTCCTCGGGCAACGTCAGCGTCATGGCGCCGCCGCACTCGGTCATGCCGTAGCCGGTGACGATCTCGCTGACGCCGAAGTCGCGCTCGACCTGCTCCCAGAGCCAGACCGGCGCTGGAGCGGAGCCGCACAGGATGGCTGTCAGGCTCGAGAGATCCGCGTCGTTGCGGAGCGGCGACTCGACCAGCGCGACGGCCATCGTCGGCACGCAGAGCATGTCGGTGGCCCGGTGCTTCTCGATGGCGGTGAGGTACGCCTCGGCGCTGAACGAGGGCAACATGATGACCGCACCGCCGACGTAGGTCGCCGACAGCAGACCCTCGACGTACCCGAACATGTGGTAGCAGGGCAGGGAGAAGAGGATCCGGCGACCGTCCTCGTAGGCACGGGTCAGCGCCGAGGCGTAGCCGGTGCGCAGGACGGCGTCATGAGTGACCTGGACGCCTTTCGGGGAGCCGGTGCTGCCCGAGGTGTAGAGCAGGTCCGCGACGTCGTCGGGTCCGTGGCCGGCCGTAGCCGAGGCGCCCTCGTGTTCGAGTCCGAGCGCAGCGACGGCCGCACCGGTGAGCGCACCCGGGCGGGGCGTGGTGTCGGGGCGCTCGACGAGCACGACGTGACGCAGCCCGTCGGGCGCACCGTCACCGACGGGTGTGCGATCGGCGAAGCCCGGAGCGTCCCAGCCGGGCACGATCTGGTCGAGCATCCCTGCGTGGTCGAGCGTCTGGAAGCCGGCGTTGGTCACCAGCACCTTGCAGTCGGACTGTGTCAGCACGTAGCGCAGTTCGTCGGTGCGATAGAGGAAGTTGAACGGGATCGCGACAGCGCCGGCGCGCGCGATCGCGAACTTCCACGTCACGAACTCCGCGTAGTTGGCCATGAGCAGACCGACCCGGTCGCCGCGGGACACCCCCAGGGCCGCCAGTCCGTCGGCCAGTCGGGCCGACTCGGCGGCCACCTCGGCGTACGTCAGGACGCGCTCGTCGGTCACCACGAAGTCACGTTCGGGGAACGCGTCGGCGCAGACGTCGAGCCAGCCGTCCAGGGTGCGCGGCTGCCAGACGGGAAAGCGGTCACGAAGAAGCGTTCGTCGCTCGGCGATGGAGTTCACTGCACGCCCTTTCTTTAATCTAGATTAGATTATCTGTCGACGGCGGTTCTGGCAACCGACCGAAGACCGGGCGTCGCTTCTCGGCGAAGGCCGCCACTCCCTCGGCGAAGTCGTCGCTGTCCCAGAGCATCGTCTGGTTGCGGATCTCCAGGTCGAGTACGGCGAGCGGGTGCCGCGGTTCGCCCGACAGCATCTGCTTGATGACTCCGAGCGCGAGCGGGGGGCCGGCCGCGAGGGCGGCGGCGTCCTCGAGCGCGGCAGCCAGCGCTGCCCCGGGCTCGACGACGCGATCGACCATTCCGATGGCGCCCGCGTCGGCACCGCTGGTCCGGGTGCCCAGCATCAGCATCTGACGCGCACGGGGAGCGCCCACGCGTGCCGGCAGGGACGCGAAGATCCCCATGTCGCCGGCCAGCCCGACACCGGTGAATGTGGTCGCAAAGGTGGCATCGGCCGCCGCAACCACCCGGTCGCAGGCCAGGGCGAGGGCGGTTCCGGCACCGAACGCCGGGCCCTCGACCGCCGCGACCACTGGCTTCGGGGTGTGCCAGAGCGCCCGGATGACGCGCTGGGCAGCCTGGGCCCGGGCCGTGGTCTCGTGGCGAGGCGCGCGGTGCATCGTGGAGATGTCGCCGCCCGAGCAGAACGCACCGTCCGCACCGGTGAGCACGATCGCGCGGACACCGGCGGCAGCATCCGCCTCCTCGAGCACGTCGGCCAGGGCATGGCGCAGCGGAAGGTTGATCGCGTTCTTCACGTGGGGCCGGTTGAGCGTGACCACGCGCACCGCTCCCCGGTCCTCGACCAGGACCGGGTTGTCCTCGACGACGCTCATCGGCCCTCGTAGGTGCCGGTCCGACGCTCGATCACGGCTGCGAGTGCCTCGCGGCTGTCTGCGGTGCCCGACAACTCCGAGACGACTCGCGCCTCCTCGGGCAGCCGCTCGGCCACCGTGGAGCCGAGGCCGTCCCAGACCAGGCGCTTGGTCGCGGACAGGCCCAGCGGCGGCTGCGCGGCGAGGTCGGCGGCGAGCTGGTCGACAGCCGCGGCGAGCTCGGCGTCGGGAACCACCCGGGACACGATGCCGAGCTCGCGCGCCTCGGCGGCGCCCAGCGTGGGGTTGGTCAGCAAGATGTCCAGGGCCCGGCGCAACCCGACGATGCGGGCGAGCGTGACCGTCGTACCGCCGTCCGGTGCCATGCCGACGCGGACCGCACCGGAGAAGAACTTCGCGCCCTCACCGGCGACCACCAGGTCGGCGGCACAGACGAAGCCGAAGCCCGCTCCCCCGGCAGCGAATCCCTGCACCTGGGCGATCACCGGGGCCTTGAGCTGGATCAGCGCCGCCGTGGCGAGCTGCAGCCAGGCGGTCGCCTCACGGAGATAGTCGGGCAGGTCCTCGCCCTTGCTCGCAAACGTCTTCACGTCGCCGCCGGCGCAGAAGTTCCTGCCCTCACCGCTGAGGATCACGACCCTCACGGTCGGCTCGGCGTGGCAGCGCAGCACGATCTCGTGCAGGACGCGGAGCAGATCGGCGTCGACGGCATTGGCCGCATCGGGGCGGTTGAGCCGGATCCGGGCGATGCCATCGGTGATGTCGAGCAGGACCGGGCCTTCGTCAACGAGAGCAGTCATGCCGAGCCTTCTTTCCGGTCAGCGAAGGCCGACACGCTGGCACCACCGGCGTCGCCGGCGATGTGGGAGACGACGGCTTCGAGCTCGAGATCGAGCCCCGCCGCCAGATCGACGGCAAGGCCCTCGCGGACCAGCCGCTTGATGGTTCGTACGGCGTCCGGTCGGCGTTGCGCCAGCCGGCCGATGAAGCGCTCGGCCTCGGCCTCGAACAGGTCGGCCGGGAAGGACCGGTAGGCCAGGCCCCAGTCGACGGCGTCGACGCCAGTGAGGCGGTCACCGGAGAGCAGCAGACCCAACGCACGCTGGGTGCCGACGATGCGCGGCAGTCGCTGCGAGCCCCCGCCGCCGGGCACCATGCCGAAGTTGACGTGGTTGTCGCTGATCCGGGCGTCATCGCGGACCAGGACGACGTCGCACGCCTGCAGGAGCTCGAACCCGCCGGCCATCGCGATCCCCTCGACGAGGGCGATCACGGGTGGGCGGATCTCACCCACGGCCTCACAGGCACCACGGAACGACTCGAACAGGCTCCGCAGCGCGGCCGGGCCCTCCTCGCGCAACCGCTGCACCTCGGCGAAGTCGCCGCCGGCGCAGAAGTTGCCACCCGCACCGCGGATGACCACGACGTTGACCGAAGCGTCCTCGCCAGCCACGCGGATCGCCTGCTCCAGCGCGACCGCCAACGCCGTCGTGACCGCGTTCATGGCGTCGGGTCGGTCGAGCGTGATCCGGGCGATCCCGTCGGCGATCTCGAGCCGGACGGGCGGCGCCCAGGTCGCCTTGCTCACCTGCTGGCTCACATCCCCCTCCCGCCCGAGACCTCGAGCACGGCTCCGGTCATGTAGCTGGAGAGGTCGGAGGCGAGGAACGCGACGACATTGGCGATCTCCCCGGGCTCGCCGGCGCGACGCATGGGGATGGTCGCCTCCGTCGCGGCGTAGGCCTCGGCGGTCATCGCCTCGGTCATCGGCGTGCGGATCAGGCCGGGCTGGATCGCGTTCACCCGGACACCGTGGTGCGCGAGTTCCTTGGCCGCAGCCTTGGTCATCCCGACGATGCCTGCCTTGGCGGCGCTGTAGTTGGTCTGACCCGGATTGCCGGACTTCCCGGACATCGACGAGATGTTGATGATGCTCCCGCGCTTCGCCTCGCGCATCACCTCGCTGGCGGCCCGGACTCCGAGCCAGGTGCCCTGCAGGTGCACGGTGATGACGGCCTGGAAGTTCTCGAGGGTCATCTTCTTCAGCGACGCGTCGCGCGTGATGCCGGCGTTGTTGACCAGCACATCCAGTCCGCCGTGGGCCTCGACCGCACCGGCCACCAGGGAAGCGACGCTCGCCTCGTCCGTCACGTCACAGGCGACACCGCGGGCGGACGCACCGATGGCCGCGGCAGCCGCGGCGGCCTTGGCGCCGTCGAGGTCAGCGATGGTCACCCGCGCACCGTGGCTGGCCAGCGTGGTGGCAATGGCGAGCCCGATCCCCTGGGCCGCGCCCGTCACGATCGCGGTGCGTCCCTCCAGGAGCCCGGTCATGCGATGTACCGCACGATCGAATGAACGACTGCTGCCGGCTTGTCGGAGCCGTCGATCTCGAAGGTGCTCTCGAAGGTGGCCTGCACGGCACCCTCCAGCGAAGTCACCGCGAGGACCCTCGCCGTCAGCCGGATCTTGCTGCCGACCCGGACCGGTGCCATGAAGCGCACCTTGTCGAGGCCGTAGTTGACGGCCATCCGGACGTTGTCGACCCGGTAGAGATCGTTGAGCAACGGCGGCAGCAGCGAGAGCGTCAGGAACCCGTGCGCGATGGTCGCGCCGAACGGCCCCTCGGCGGCGCGATCCGGGTCGACATGGATCCACTGATGGTCCCCGGTGGCGTCGGCGAACTGGTCGATCCGCGCCTGATCGATCGCGAGCCAGTCCGACGTGCCGAGCACGTCACCCTCCGCGTCAGCGAACTCCGTCACGCCGTCGTAGACCTTCACCCTGTGTGTCCTGTCTCGCTCATTGAGGCATAGATTTTGAATCGAAACTAAATTATAGTCTGGATTCAAGAACGTCAACGCAGGAGGATTCAATGCCCGAGGCCTACATCGTCGAAGCAGTGCGCACGCCCGTCGGGCGACGCAAGGGCGGCTTCGCCGACGTCCACCCCGCCGACCTCGCCGCGCACTCGCTCAAGGAGCTCGTCGCCCGCGCCGGAGTCGACCCGGCCGCCATCGATGACGTCGTCCTCGGCTGCCTCGACAACATCGGCGCACAGGCCGGCGACATCGCCCGGACCGCTGCGCTCGGCGCGGGATTCCCGGAGACCGTCCCCGGCGTCACGATCGACCGCCAGTGCGGCTCCGCCCAGCAGGCGGTCAGCTTCGCCGCCATGGGCGTGAAGAGCGGCATGCAGGACCTGGTCATCGCCGGCGGCGTGCAGAAGATGAGCCAGTTCCCGATCCTCTGCGCCTTCGCCGCGGGCGAGCCCTACGGCTCCATCGACCCGTGGACCGACAACCAGGGCTGGCAGGCGCGCTACCCCGGCGAGGAGATCTCCCAGTTCCGCGGCGCCGAGATGATGGCAGCGCACTGGAAGCTCACCCGCGACGACTG
>JAPLCC010000002.1 GCA_026392415.1 Propionibacteriales bacterium | reverse complement strand
TCGAGAGCGACCTCGTGGTGCGCACCCTCGGCTGGCGCGACGTCGCCGAGAAGGAGCTCACCCTGCTCCGGCCCGCCACCCGCAGCGCACTCGATGCGTACGCCGCCGGCGTCAACGCCTACCTCGAGGGCCGCTCGACCTCGGAGATGTCGCTGGAGTACTCCCTGCTCGGCCTCAGCGGCCTCGACTACACCCCGGCCAAGTGGAGCGCCGTCGACTCCATCGCGTGGCTCAAGGCGATGGCCTGGGACCTGCGCGGCAACCTCGAGGAGGAGATCGGTCGGGCGCTGACTGCCGCGGCCGTCGGCCCCGACCGGATGGCCGAGCTGTATCCCGCCTACCCCTACGACGAGCATGCGCCGATCGTCCAGCAGGGCGGCCTCCTCGGCGACGAGTTCGACCAGGACGTCAGCACGGGCGGCCAGCGACTTCTGCAGCGCCCACCCCTCGGCGATCCCGACACCCTCGCGGCCCTGGCCGAAGTCCGAGGCGTGCTGGCCGGCGTACCGCCGATGCTGGGGGAGGGCGACGGCATCGGGAGCAACGCCTGGGTCGTCGACGGCGACCACACCAGCACCGGAGCGCCGATCCTCGCCAACGACCCGCACCTGGGCATCTCGCTCCCCGGGGTGTGGACCCAGGTGGGGCTGCACTGCCGCACCGTCACGTCGGAGTGCCCGCTCGACGTCGCGGGCTTCAGCTTCTCCGGCGTGCCCGGCGTGGTCATCGGTCACAATGCCGACATCGCCTGGGGGTTCACCAACCTCGGCCCCGATGTCACCGACCTCTACGTCGAGCGGATCAGCGGCGACACCTGGGAGTACGACGGCCAGACACTGCCGCTCGCCGTCCGCGACGAGGAGATCAAGGTCCGCGGCGGCGACTCGGTGGACCTCGAGGTGCGCTCGACCAGCCACGGCCCCTTGTTGTCCGACCTGGCCCGACTCGACGAGGAGCTGGACGCGGTCGACCTCACGGACGACGGACTCGTCGACCAGGTCACCGACATTGCCGGTTCCCCGGAGCACGGCGTCTCCCTGGCCTGGACGGCGCTCGAACCACGACCCACCGCGGACGCGCTCTTCGCGCTCAACATGGCCAGCGACTGGACGTCGTTCCGTGCCGCGCTCAGCGACTTCGCCGTCCCCGGCCAGAACGTCGTGTACGCCGACACCAAGGGGCACATCGGCTACCAGGCCACCGGGCTCGTCCCGATCCGGCGCCCCGGCAACGACGGCCGGACGCCCGCTGCGGGGTGGGAGCGCGACACGGCGTGGACCGGCGAGTTCGTCCCGTACGACGCGCTGCCGCACGTGCTCGACCCGGAGTCGGGGATCATCGCGACCGCCAACCAGGCCGTCATCGATCCCGAGCGCTACGCCCCGTTGCTCACCTCCGACTGGGACCTCGGCTACCGGTCGGACCGGATCAACGAGCTGCTGGCGGCCGACGACGAGCTGAGCGTGCGCAGCATGGGCGCCCTCCAGCTCGACGACTGGAGCGCGATCGGCGAGGTCCTGACGCCGCACCTGCTGCGGGTCGACCTGCCGCGCGGCTACTACTCCGACGGCCAGCGGCTGCTGCGCTCCTGGAACTACCGCCAGGGTCCCGAGAGCGGCGCGGCCGCCTACTTCAACGTGGTGTGGCGCGAGGTGCTCGAGCGAACCTTCGGCGACGAGCTGCCCGACGGTCTCGAGCCCGACGGCAGCGACCGGTGGTTCGCCGTGGTGGCGGGGATCCTGCCGAAGGGTTCCGCGCGCTGGTGGGACGACGTGACGACCGAGGGCGTCACCGAAAGTCGCAACGACATCCTGCGCGCGTCCCTGGAGGCCGCCCGTGACGAGCTCACCGCGCGGCAGTCACCCAACCCCGAGGAGTGGTCCTGGGGCGCGCTGCACCAGCTCGAGCTCCGCTCGGCGACGCTGGGTGAGTCCGGTGTCGGCCTGATCGAGCGGATCTTCAACCGCGGCGGCTGGGAGGTCGGCGGTGGCGGCTCGCTGGTCAACGCGACCGGCTGGGACGCTCGTGAGGGCTACGAGGTCGTGACGGCGCCGTCGATGCGGATGGTCGTGCCGATGGACGACCTCGACGCCGCACGCTGGATCAACCTGACCGGGGTCTCCGGTCACGCCTTCCATCCGCACTACACCGACCAGACCGACCGCTGGGCACGCGGCGAGACCCTGCCGTGGCGGTTCTCTCCAGCGGCCGTCGAGAAGGCCGGCGAGGACGAGCTGACCCTGCTCCCCTCCGGCGGCCCATAGGTTCGTCGAGTAGACCGAGCCGCTAGGCGAGGGCGTATCGAGACGCCCGTAACCGGCTCACTGCGTCTCGATACGCGGCTCGACGACCTTGGGTGGGCTGGCGCTACTCGACGAACCGGACGAGCCCGTCCGGCGTCGCGGCGGCCGCGACTGGCCGGTCGTGCGACTCCGCGGGTACGTCGGGGAGCACCTCGTCGGCGTACAGCAGGACGCAGGTGAAGGTGCCGACGGGCACCCGGGCGAGGGTGCGGTCGTAGGAGCCGCCGCCGCGGCCGAGCCGCAGGCCGCGCGACGACACCGCGAGCCCGGGCACCAGGACGACGTCGGCGGTCGCGACGGCGTCGACGCCGAGCGATGGGCCGACCGGTTCGAGCAGGCCGCGGCGGGCAGGGGCCAGCGAGGTCGACCCGTGGTAGGCCGCCCAGTCCAGGTCGTTGTCGGGCAACAGCACGGGGAGGATCACGCGCTTGCCCGCGTCGACGAGCCGGTCGAGCAAAGCGGTCGTGCCGGGCTCGGTGCCGAGCGAGACGTAGCACGCGACAGTGGCGGCCCGGCGTACGTCATCGGTGCCCAGCAGGACGTCCGCGATCGCCCGCGCGGCGTCGCCGACCTCCGTCAGCGGACGGCGTCGGCGGGCCGTCAGCAGTTGGTCGCGCAGGGCGATCTTGCTGGTCGCTTCTGGGCGCGGTTGTGGACCGGTCACCCGACAAGCCTACGATCGGGAGCATGGGTATGAGTGGGCGTAGTGACGGACTCGAGAAGGCGCGGGCAAAGATGCTGGCGGCGGGCGTCGACCCGGTGGCGATCGACACGTTCGCGCACTACTACCGCCTGCTCGAGCACGGCGAGACCGGGATGATCCCGGAGTCGACGATCGACCCCGTCGACATGGAGAGCCTCGCCGACGCGGACGTCCCCGCCGACGTCGCGGCCGACGCGATCGGCAAGACGGTCGCCATCAAGCTCAACGGTGGCCTCGGCACTTCGATGGGCATGGAGCGGGCGAAGTCGCTGCTGTGCGTACGCCGCGGCCTGTCCTTCCTCGACATCATGGCCCGGCAGGCCCTGCACCTCCGCAAGGAGTACGACGCCCGCCTGCCGCTGATCCTGATGAACTCCTTCCGCACGTCGGCCGACACCCTGCACGCACTGGGCCGCTACGAGGACCTCGCGGTCGACGGACTGCCGATCGAGTTCCTGCAGAACAAGGAGCCCAAGCTCCTCGCCTCCGACCTGACGCCGGTGACGTGGGCCAAGGAGCCGGACCTCGAGTGGTGTCCGCCGGGCCACGGCGACCTGTACACCGCGCTGCGCGGCACCGGTCTGCTCGACGTGCTGATCGAGCACGGCTTCCGTTACGTCTTCGTCTCCAACTCCGACAACCTCGGCGCCCTGCCGGACCCGAAGGTGGCTGGCTGGTTCGCCTCGTCGGGTGCCCCCTTCGCGATCGAGGCGGTTCGGCGTACTCCCTCGGACCGCAAGGGCGGACACTTCGCGCGCCGCAAGGCCGACGGCCGGATCGTGCTGCGCGAGAGCGCGCAGACGGCGAAGGAGGACCTCGAGGCCCTCGCCGACCTGAGCCGGCACCAGTTCTGCTCGACCAACAACATCTGGTTCGACCTGCACGCGATGAAGGCCAAGCTCGACGAGCGCGAGGGCATCCTGGGCCTGCCGCTGATCCGCAACAACAAGACCGTCGACCCGGCCGATCCCGCCAGCCCGGCGGTCGTGCAGATCGAGACCGCGATGGGTGCGGCGATCGAGGTGTTCGACGGGGCACGGCTGATCGAGGTCGGCCGTGACCGGTTCATCCCGGTGAAGACCACCAACGACCTGCTGGTGCTCCGGTCCGACGTCTACGAGATCGGCGCCGACTTCGGGCTCACCCAGGTCGCCACCGAGGTCCCGTTCGTCGACCTCGACGCCGACCACTACAAGCTCGTCGCCGAGTTCGACCAGCGTTTCCCCGAGGGTGCGCCGTCGCTCGCGAAGGCCTCGGCACTCAAGGTCGAGGGTGACTGGACGTTCGGTCACGGTGTCCAGGTCGTCGGCTCGGTGGCGCTCGCGGGCAAGGGCGCCCAGCGCGTTCCGGCCGGTGAGGTGCTCGCCGGGTCGGACGGCTGATCCGTTGGCCGCATCGACCGTCTCGGTCGAGGACCACCGTGCGCGGATCCTTGCCGCGGTCACGCCCCTGGTCCGGTCCGAGGTCGTGCCGCTGGCCGATGCGATCGGCCGGATTCTCGCCGAGGACGTGACGGCCCGGTTGTCGGTGCCGCCGTTCGACCACGCTGCGATGGACGGCTTCGCGGTGCGGGCGGTGGACGTCGCAGCCGCCGCCGAGGATGCCCCGGTCGACCTGCCCGTGGTCGGTGTGATCGCCGCGGGGGACGAGGTGCTGCCGCTGCCCCAGGGCGCGGCCATCCGGATCATGACGGGCGCGCCGCTGCCCCCGGGTGCCGATCTGGTCATCCCTTTCGAGTGGACCACCGGCGCCGACCCCGTCCGGATCCTTCGTCCGGCCGCCGCGGGTCGACACCTCCGCAACGAGGGTGAGGACGTCGCCGCCGGCGAGGTGGCACTGCCGGCCGACACCCGCCTCGGGCCCACCCAGATCGGCCTGTTGACGTCTGTCGGCGCCCAGGAGGTCGCGGTCCAGCCGCGCCCCCGGCTCGCGGTGATCTCGACCGGTGCCGAGCTCGTCGGCGGCCAGATCCCCGACAGCAACACCGCCACGCTCGTCGCTGCCGGCCGGTCCACGGGCGCGGAGGTCACGGCCTTCGGTCCGGTGCGCGACGACCTGGCGGCGTTCCGCGCACAACTGCAGAAGGCGGCTGAGGTCTCCGACATCGTCGTCACCACGGGCGGTGTCTCCGCCGGCGACCACGACGTCGTGAAGGCCGCGCTGCGCGACCTCGAGGGTTTCTGGTTCGGCCCGGTCGCCATGAAGCCTGGCCGACCACAGGGCTACGGCGTCCTCGGGACCGCCGATGGTCGGCGGGTCCTCGTGATCACGCTGCCCGGCACACCGGTCGCCGCCTACGCCTCCTTCCTGCTGTACGCCGTCCCGGCGCTCCACGTGCTCGCCGGACGGACCGTTGCGCGCGAGACAGCGGTGCTCGCCGCCCCCGTCCAGGCTGCCGATCGCACGGTCCTGCTGCCCGGGATCCACGACCACCACGGCCGGATCGCGCCGCTGCCCGGGCACGCCGGCCACTCGCAACGGTTGCTCGCCGTGGCCGATGCATTGCTCGTCGTACCCCCAACCGCGAGGCTGGTCCCTGAGGGCACCACCGTCGAGGTGCTGCCGCTCCATCCCGAGGAGGACCGACATGGCCGATGAGGCAACCACGGACACGGGGCCGCGGCTGACCCACGTCGACGCCACCGGTGCCGCCCGGATGGTCGACGTGTCCGCGAAGGACGTCACCCGTCGGGTTGCGAGTGCGTCCGGTCGGGTGCTCGTGTCAGCCGAGGTGATCGGTCTGTTGCGTGGCGAGGGCGTGCCGAAGGGCGACGCCCTGGCCGTGGCCCGGATCGCCGGGATCATGGGTGCCAAGCAGACCCCGGCGCTGATCCCGCTGTGCCACCCGCTCGCCATCTCCGGCGTCACCGTCGAGCTGTCCGTCGCTGATGACGCCGTCGAGATCCTGGCGACCGTGAAGACGACCGACCGCACCGGCGTGGAGATGGAAGCCCTCACCGCCGTCTCGGTCGCTGCGCTCACCGTCGTCGACATGGTCAAGGCCGTCGACAAGGCCGCTGTCATCACCGACATCCGGGTCGAGACCAAGTCCGGCGGCAAGTCGGGGGAGTGGGTCCGATGACGGGCCTTCCCGCCACCGTGGTCGTCGCGTCCAACCGCGCCGCTGCAGGCGTGTACGACGACACGACCGGCCCGCTGATCGTCAATGCCCTGCGGGGACTGGGCTTCGAGGTCGGTGACCCGGTGGTCCGTCCGGACGGGGAGCCCGTGGGCGAGGCCATCGCTGCGGCGGTCGCCGCCGGTGCGCGCGTCGTACTGACGACCGGTGGCACCGGACTGACGCCGACCGACCGCACGCCCGAGGCGACGCGTCCGTTGCTGGACCGCGAAGTGCCGGGACTGGCCGAGGCGATCCGCGCTGCCGGCCTCGCGAAGGGGGTGCCGACGGCTGTGCTGTCGCGGGGCCTTGCCGGTGTTGCCGGCCAGACGCTCGTCGTCAACCTGCCGGGGTCGCGCGGCGGCGTGAAGGACGCGCTCGCCGTACTCGAACCCGTGCTGGTGCACGCGGTCGAGCAGATCGTCGGGAGCGACCACGGATCGGCTGCGGGGTGAGTGACGTGCGCCGGGAGCACCCTGCCCGCGAACGGATGACGATCGCCATCCCCGGCCGGGCCTGGCCGAACGAGCTGACCTCGGGCACCGACCCGGTGGTGCGACTGCGCCCGATCAACCGGCGTGACGCGAAGCCGTGGCGTGCGGCCCGGCGCCGCAACGCACTCTGGCTGGGGCCCTGGGACGCCACTGCTCCGCCGGGCGCCGATGCCCGCCCGCTGACGTTCCGTGGCCTGACGAAGCGGCTGTCCCGCGCGGCGCGGCAGGGGACGACGTACCCCTTCGTGGTGGAGGTGGACGGCCAGTTCGCCGGCCAGGTCAGCGTCAACAACATCGTGCGTGGCTCGGCGCAGTTCGCGTCGGTGGGGTACTGGATCGACAAGGACTTCGCCGGCAGGGGCGTGATCCCGCGTGCCGTCGCGATGGTCATCGACCACTGCTTCTTCGTCGCCCGTCTGCACCGGATCGAGATCTGCATCCGGCCGGAGAACACCAACTCCCTGCGGGTGGTGGAGAAGCTCGGCATCCGCGAGATCGGCTACGCGCCGCTGTTCCTGCACATCGACGGGGAGTGGCGCGACCACCGGATCTTCGCGGTCACGCGCGAGGAGGCGCCGAAGGGCGTCCTGATCAGGCTCGAGGAACCGGTCGGCGGCTGAGTGCACGGCCCTCGGTCAAATCCCATCCGTCACACGAATCAATCTGTGACACACCGATCGACATGCGCCCCACTTTGAGGTATCGCTCCTAACCTCTCGTTGTGGACCTGAGCGCACTGATCTTCGTCGCACTGGCGGTGGCGTGGGCCGTCTACCTCGTTCCGAAGGCGCTCAAGCAGCACGAGGAGGACCGCGACAGCCGCTCTGTCGATGGCTTCTCCGACCGGCTCCGTGTGCTCGCCCGACGCGAGGCAGTGTCGGCCACCGAGGCGGCCCTGGTGCCCGCCGGCCGCAAGGCTCCGCAGGCCGAGGCCGAGGTCGAGCAGTACGACGACGAGGACGACGACGTCGCGGCGCCCACCCCTGCGCCGCGGACCCGCCCCGCCGAACTCACCAAGGTCCAGCGCCGGCTCCGGCAGGCCGCGGCCCGCCGCGCCGCCGAGCGCCGCCGCCGGGTCTTCAACCTCCTGCTCCTCGCGATCGTCGCCACGGTCGCCCTCTCGATCGGCAACGTCATCGGCGCGACCTGGATCCTCGTCCCCGTCGCGCTCATGGCTGCCTGGCTGGTCGCCTGCCGACTCATGGTCAAGCGGGAGCGCGCGGCCCGTTTCGCCGCCGCGCCGGTGCGCAAGCGCCGTCGTACCCTCGCCGATGAAGTGATCGAGGCCGAGGACGCCGTCGACATCGACGACGAGCGCGACAACACCGAGGAGATCCCGGTGATCACCGCGGAGCTGGTCGAAGAGCCGGTCGCCGTTGACCCCGATGCCTGGACCCCCGTGCCCGTCCCGCTGCCGACGTACGTCGACAAGGCGCCCGCCGCTCGCACGGTTCGGACCATCGACCTCGACTCCACCGGCGTGTGGAGCTCGGGCCGCAACGAGGGCGACTCGCAGCTCGCCCGCGAGGCCGACGCGCAGCGCGCCAAGGCCGACCCTGACGTCGAGATCAAGCAGCGTCGCGCTTCCGGTTCCTGACCTTCGCGGATGCAGTGCGGCCCACCGGGTACCGCACGGTGCATGACTGACGAGATCGAGGAGACCGGCGCCGACCGGCAGGCCGCCCAGCAGGCGCGCGAGCAGGAGAAGAAGTACGCCGAACCGGCCACGGCAGTCTCGCCCGAAACCGAGCGAGCCGACCCCGACGACGCCCTGGACTCGCCGTTCGCAGGCGGGGAGTCGCGAGGCCAGTCGACGGTCTTCAACGACCCGCCCAAGCCGCGGCCCAGCTCCAACGTCGACGCCGGCGTGGACTCCGAGAGCACGAACGCCGGTGGCAAGGACGCCCCCGCCTGACCTGGTTCGACGGACGCAGCTCGAGGTGAGATCCGGATTCGGAGACCCGTCAGGCGGGTGCTAACGTTTCCCCTCGCTTGGGGCTGTGGCGCAGTTGGTAGCGCGTCTCGTTCGCAATGAGAAGGTCAGGGGTTCGAATCCCCTCAGCTCCACCAAAGCAGCAAGAACCGGCAAGTCGCCTCTGACCTGCCGGTTCTCGCGTTTTCGGGTCCGTCGCCGAGGGACTTCCACGGGCGGGATTCACCGCGAAATCCCGCCTCGCGTACCCCCCGCGTGCCCCCGGCCGTCGGGGGACCCACGGAGTGCCTGCCGGGTGCTCCGGTCGAGGCTGTCCGATGCCTGCGCGGCGATGCTGTCGTCCGCGTCCCCCACGTCCCCCCGCGGCTGCGCGGCAGCGTCCCCCCGGACCTGTTCCGGCTTCGGGGCAGGCCCGCGGCTGGGATCGTTCAGCCGATCAAGGCCCGCTTGGTCCGCCGAGGTTCCGAGGAAGTGCAGATACTGGTTGGTGGTGGCGATCGACTCGTGTCCCATCCACGCCTGGACAGTTCCGGGGTCGACTCCGCGCGCCAGCCACAGGCACGCGGCGGTGTGGCGCAAGTCGTGGATGCGACGACCGCTCGCGGTCTGCTCCCACTTGACGGTGCGCAACACCGCATTGCGGTGCAACTGAGCACCGCCGGCCGTGGTGACCAAGAGATCGGTGGGCTCCTTTCCCGATGCCATGCGCTGGATGATCGGCAGGACGCGATCGGCGACCGGCACGCGACGCCCGCGGCGACCCTTGGTGGCTTTGACGGCGCCGCCCTCGGACTGAGAGCGGCGCACCAGCAGCCCGGGTGTCGGTACGGCGACGACGTCCTCGACCAGCACGGACCGCGCCTCGCCCCACCGCATCCCGGTCCAGGCCAAGACGAGCAGCACGTCGGCCAGCTGCGGGTCGCGTGCCTTCCACCGTTCGTAGCTGGCCTCGAGCTCGGCCTCGGTCCACGGCCGCATCTCGGTCGGCTCCTCCGAGGACCGGGGGACCTTCGTCGTGGTCACCGGATTGCGGACGACCGCCTTCTCCCGCACGCACCATGCAAAGAACGTCGACAGGCTGGCGCGGTACCGAATCACCGAACGCTCGCTGAGCCCACGCTGGATCAACTGCTCGAACGAGCGCGCGACCTCACGCTCTGACACTGCCGCCACATGCATGAGTTGCATGCTCGTCGGCATCAACCGCTGCAAGGCCTGGTCGCTGCGGTACGTCTTCGCGGCCACCGTGAACTCACGAACGACCAACCACTCTTCGAGCAGGATCCTGACCTGACGGCGTCCCGCGCGGGGATCGATCCCACCCGCGAGGGCTGCCTTCTCGCGCGACAGCCATTCGCTTGCCTCCCGCTTCGTGTCGAACGTGCGGCTGGCGATGAACTGCCGTCCGCTCTTAAGCCGCGCCCGGAAACGACCGCCAGAAGTCTTCTCGATCATGCGCGGTGAAAGGCCCGATCAGGACGCCTGCGCGAGCCACAGCTCGACATCGCGCCGTCGGTAGCGAGGGCACGTGGGCGTCATCCAGGTGACACGTGGACCCAACCCAGATTGCCGCCACCGGCACAGCGTCGACTCCGATACGCGGATCCACCGTGCCACCTCGCCGCTGGTGAAGAACTCTTCCACCGTTTCCATGCTCGTCACCTCTCACTTCCGAATCGCCGATCGGCCGCCCACGACAACTGATGGTCGCCCGAGACCCGAAAGAACGGGCAAGCGATCAACGGTGTCTGTGGAAAACCTGCAACTTGCCTGGCGGCGTTGGATGAAGGGGACTGAACCAGATCGCTCGTTGGGTGACGGACCGCTGTCGTCATTTCACTCGCCCGCCCTCAGGAAGCGACGCAGCTCGGCGACGGATGTGTGGATCCGGCCGTTGCCGTTAAAGCGCCACCATCGCGGTCCGCGCTTGAGCCGTCGCCACTCGCGGACGGTGCGCTGCGGGGTACGGATGAGGGCGCAGAACTCCTCGAACAGCAGGATCGCGTTGTCGTCCCAGTCTTCGGGGACGCTGATCGGTGCAATCGTCATGGTGACTCCTTGGCCGGGCGCCGGGTTGCGCCCCTCGTCTGGAAAAGCAACCGCTGGCGGCGTGTATCGGACGGCAGCCGTTGGCCCTCACAGTCACCTATGTCCGCGGGAGGGCGCCGGTGCGGTCACTTCCGTCAGTTTCATTGGCCGGTTCCCGGCCCAGCCGGCGGAGGACGCATGGGGTTGCGACTCTTCGGGTCGCGGCAGACGCCCGGTCAGTCCATCGGCCAGTTCGCTCTTCAGTGCGGCGGCCGGGAGTGTTGGCGGCGGACGGGTTCCTCGCGTGCCGTAGCGCTCAATGTCGTCGTCCACGCGTGTCGCGGCATGGCCTGGACCGAGGCCGGCGCGCGGCGCTCCGCCCCGACAGCGATGACCGCCTGAGCCCGCAGGCATCTGCGTGCGGTTCCGACCTGATGCAGACGCGGCGGTTTGACGCACCTGTGGAACCGCCCGGATCGCGCCGGCACGTGCGGGCACAGATCACGCTCGGCGAGGTCCGACTGCCACCCGGCTTTATGCGGCGACAGCAGCGTCTGTGGCCCGCTCGCGGAACTCGCGCACAGTTCGGCGGAGAACCAGACGGGGTCCCGTTGCGTACAGCAGAACCCCCAGAAGGTTCAGCAGTATCACCAGGAGAACCCAGAGCGGACGGATTTGCCGTGCCTGTGCCCAGGTCGCCGGTCGAAAGCGGAACATATCGACGATCGCCAGCAAGGACAGCCCGTAGGTAAACAGCAAGACCTTCAACCAGTCATCCATGTTTTGCCCCCTCGCTCTCCGTCGTCGCTTACCTGCTCGAAGTTAGTGCCTCGACACTCCGCAACCTACCTGCGCGGGACGCCGTCTCGGCTCCAACAGCGGCAATGTCGAGCGGATTGGCTCATGCCCTGCCACCATTGGAGCCATGTTCCGGTACCAGCAATTGGCGGGCCGCGGAATGCTCTTGACGGGCCTTGCAAGCAGCGTCATTGCCCTCGCGGATACCTTCGGCTGGGCTGACATTCCCGGGGGCGGGTTCGCGTCTTTGACGACGTGGCCACTCCTTGTGGGCGGGTGGCTTCTGTACAGCTCAGGTCGCTATGCCGAGGGCGAGTCGAGGCGCGAGGCGCACCGACAATCCTCTTCCTCGTGAAACCTGACCTGAAGAGCCTGCTTCGCAGTGAACGGCTTGGTGAAGTGGGAGCTTCATCGTGGTTGGCGCGCGGCGAAGCGTCGGACCGAGACGTTACGTTCACGCCGTGAGCGACGATCGAACCAACGCCAACGCCCTTCTTGACGAGATCCTGGGCCTGATCCCTGAACACCTCCACAGCGTCTCGGGGACCGCCCTCTATACCGGGCGCCAGGCTTGGTCAGGCCGGAGCAATATCTACCTGCTGGGCTACAACCCCGGCGGGTCGCCCGGCGACGACAGAATGGCCCAGAATCTCACCGGTCTCCTCACTGAACTCCCAGCCGACTACTCCGAGTATCGAGACGGTCGGTGGGGCGCGCCGGGCGGCGGCCTCCGGCCAAAGGGCACAGCGCCGATGCAGCGCCGAGTCCTACACCTCTTCAACGTTCTCGGCGTCGACCCGGGATCAGTGCCGGCCTCCAACGTCATCTTCCCCAGAAGCGCTCGCGCCGCTCACCTTCCCGGCGTCGAGGCGAACCGACTTGCAGACGAGTGCTGGACTCTCCACGAAACGATGATCGAACGGCTCGGAGTCAAGGTCATCGTGTGCATGGGGTCCGACGCGGCGAACCTTGTCCGCCCGCGGGTCGGCGCACACACGCTCGCTGAGACCTACCGGGAGACATACGACAATCGCTCGTGGGCCTCGAACACCTACACCGGCGCGGGCCCGACGGTCGTCCAACTGACCCACCCGTCGTTCGGCAACTGGCTGAGCCAGAAGGCCGACCCGACGGGGCTCGTCGTCCGCGCCCTGGCCCGTTCTGCTGCCTAGTCCTGAGGGCGATCGCGGCGGAATGGGCTACTTGGGATCCGAGCGGATTGCGACATGAGTGTGCGTGCCATTGGGTCCCGAGAAGGCCTGCCCGCCAAACGATGGGCGCCAGGTGGTCCGCATGAGTGGGGCGTGCTGCACGAAGCGGTGCAGGGTGGCGGCGTTGGGGGCGAGATCTGTCGACGCAGACGGTCACGGCGCGACCTGGCTGTGTCGGAGTGCCGGCGTACGGTCACCACAGTGAGCAGCAGCAGGCTGCTCAGACGAAGGGGACCTACACCATGTCGACGTACGCACACAGCAGCTCGCAGGCCGCCCTCTATGCCGAGATCGAGCGGCAGACCAAGGCGATCGCCGAGGAGCGGAACCTCAACGCGTTGACCTCGGCCAGCACCCTTAAGGACCTCGCGATCGCCTACAGGCTCGTCCATGGCGGCGCCCAGCCGGGCAGCGCGGTCGTGAACAAGTAGGGCCGAGTCTTCCCCGTGGACGATCTGGTTAGGACCGCCGCGACCGCCTTCGTGACGCTGGTGTTCGGCTACCTTGGCTGGCAGCTCCAGCTGGGAGGTCGACGCCGACGACTCCGCCGCGACATCGTCGAGGAGCTGGACCTGCTGAAGCGACTGGAGCCCTCGGACGAACGGGACCGGCTTCAGCAACGCGTTCAGGGTTTGCTGGCTGCCTACGAACCGGACCCTGCGACCAGGCCCGTGATTGTGTTCAAGCGCACCTTGAAGACCACCGTCGCCGATATCGGAATCGGAATCGGAACGATCATTCTTGCGGCCGACATGGCGATCCGTTCGGATTCGGTCGGAACCAGCATCGTCATCGGTGCTGGCGCTGGCACTGTGCTCATGGTGCTCGGGACCGTTCGTGGGAGAACCCCGGTCAAGGTGCACCCGGAAGGTTGAAGACTGCGCGAGCTTTACGCACCATCCGGATGCTCGATGCCGAGCATCGCGCGGATCTGTTCCCGGTTCATCTGGTCGGGGACAGTTCTCTTGGGAACGCCGTGCGTGCGTACGAGCGTCAGCGGGCGCCGGGTCGCGGCGCAAGACGCACCTCTCGGCTCGGCGAGAACGACGGGATGCCCCACTGCGCCGGCGTGTCGCCCGAACTCTGCCGGCACGTGCTGGTACATAGGAAGGTGACGGCGTAGCAGCGCCGCCACCTTCGGCGTTCCTTCCCCAACGCCAACACGTTGAAGAGGACGCCAGCAATGCTCACCAGTCACAGGAACATCACCTCAAGCGCTTCGCACGCTAGCGAGAGTATTAGCCCGCACGCGAGCGACACGCCGGACAGTTCCGCAGGACGTGGCAGCCCTCGCCGGTCACGCAGCCGCGTCCCGTTGCTCCTCGCACCGGTCTGTGCGGTGGGTGGCCGGAGGTTCGAGCGATGACCGGCTATACGCGTGCCGACTTCGGTGCGACCGTCCGCACCGACTTCTACAACCGCCGCGCCCAAGGCAGCCTGCTCCACGGCGACCTCGCGGAGAAGTCTGTTCAGGCCAGCGCCGGAACGCTCGTGGAGGCGCGCGCCCTCGGTCACCCGGACTTCGAGCACCTGCCGGTCGGTGCAAAGTCCACGGCACCGATGGTCGCAGTCTTCCTCGACCTGACGAACTTCACCGGTCGCACGTTCTGGGACGACCAAGAAGAGGCAGCTGATCTCGCCCACGCCGTGCTGTCGGGCTTCATCAAGATCGTCATCGACTTCGGCGGACACCCGCTCGGGCTCCGGGGCGACGGCCTCTTCGCGGGTTTCAGCCCTGGTGCCCCGGCTTTCGCCGCCACCATGGCCCTCAGCGCGTGCGCTTTCGCCCTCGACGGCGTGCAGAACGAAGTCAATCCCTGGCTTGAGCGCCAAGGGATGGCCCGCGTGCAGGCACGAGCGGGCCTCGACTACGGCCAGATCACCTTTGTCCGCACCGGCAACCACGACAGCAGCGAGATCAACCCGATCGGCTTCGCCGCCAACTTTGCCGCGAAGTGCGAGAAAGCGGCGAACTCGTGGGAGATCGTCGTCGGAGAGGGTCTCTCCGACCTGCTGCCCGACTACGCACACTTCGACGAGCACGAGCGGTCGCCCAAGGAGTACCAGCGTGACTACCAGAAGGCGTTCTACAAGTTCTTCTACTACCGCTGGCGCAATACCTTGCCGCACCTGCCCGGCGTGACCGAGTCCCTCGGCGGCACACCCACCTCCCATATCCACGGCCGCTAGGAGACCGACATGTCCATGCCCGCACTGCTCAGCCACTTCGGCATCAATGCCGCCCGATACGTCACCACCGCCGGCGAGGTCGTCTTCGACGGCGTCACCAAGGTCGGCAGCGGCTTCACCCACGCCGTCCACGGCGCCGTCACCCCGGTTGCCAAGCACACCTTTCACGGTGGCGACGAGGAGCCCGACGACGGACACGACGGACCTACGGCCTGGTGGGACGACGAGAACGAGATCAACCGCCACGTCGAGGCAATGGAGAAGGCGTTCCCGAACTTCACCTACGTTTCACCCGAGGACGACGCCGGCCCGTGCTGGGGCGGCGTCATCGACACCGGTCGCGGCAGGTTCGAGATCGGGATCTTCCCCCGCCTCGACCAGGGGCTGCCGCGCATCGTTGTGTTCAACCGTCGCCTCGGTGCACAGGCTGGTAGCCGCTGGCAGCCCGCTCCGCACGTGTTCATCAACGGCAACCTGTGCGTGGCCGACCGCGACGACTGGGACCCCGCCGAGCACACCATCGCTACCGCCGCGGCGTGGGCCGCTCACTGGCTCGCCGCGTACACCGAGTGGCGCATGAGCCGCCGCTGGCCCGTCGAGGGGGTGCACGCAGTTGCTTCCTAGTCGCAAGAACCCGAAGTCGAGCCTGGGCGCTGCCTCCGAGACCAAGCCTGATGCCAAGCCCGCCGATGGCGGCTTCCAAGCCATGGACCAGATGGCAAACTGGGTGCGGTTCGCCGACACCAAGGCCACCATCCTCACCGCCGGGCTCGGCGTCGTTCTCACGATGCTCATGACGAACGCCGACACCATCACGAAGGCGATGAAGAAGGACTGTCCAGCAGCGTACGTAGTTGGTTCCCTGTCCGGCCTAGCGCTGATCGCCGGCGGCTACACCCTGTTCTGGCTTCTCAGAGCGATCAGACCGCAGAGTCGTGTCGGCTACGACACCCTGAACCGATTCGCCTGGCCGACGCTCACGAAGGCCACGATCGACCAGCTCATCGAGCACGCCCACAAGGTCGACGTGCGCACGGACGCCTGGCAGCAGGTCATCGACCTGTCCATCATCGCGAACCGCAAGTTCGACGCCTGCGGGCGCGCAATTGAGGGGTTCGCCGTCCTCGTAGTGGTCGGCGTCGCCGCTGTGGCCACAGCCATCTGGTTCACCGCCTAGGGCCTTCCAACGGCGGGCCGCCTCCGCCCGCACCATCTGTGACCTCATGCGAACGCTCGGTTCTCTCGGGCTGTCGAACTTGAGCCCGACCATCCTGTGCGTCTTTGCGGCGGCCGGTGGCGCCCAAAGTGGGCGGATCGACGTAGCGGCCAGAGTCGGCACACCGCCGCTCCTTTGCCCGCGGAGTGTCACGGCTGAGGGCCAGTTGTTGTCCACGGGCCGTCTGACGTGGTGAGTCTCCACAGGTTCGGGAGCGCTTGACGTGCCGCGCCGGTCGACCTGTTCCACTGGGTCGCGAGGGGCGAGCGCGTCGCCGACCTCTCTGGAAAGGACCACGTTTAATGTCTGCTTCGATGGCTCGTCAGTCCGATAGCGAATACGACGCGACCCCCGATTTCGTCTACGCGGTCTCGCTGCTGGCCTCACTCGAGGACTCAGCCGGCCAAGTCGGGCACGCCTGGGTGTTGCCCCTCCTCGGGATGGCGCGTGCCGAACTTGTCGACTTTGGGCGACGGCGTCCTGACCACTTTGTGGAGACCGAGGAGACCAGCCTGGCTACTGGCCTGGTTGACCTCGACGCGCGTCTGACGGCGCTGTTGTCTGATTCGGACGTCTTGCAGGAGACCGTTCGCCTCGAGGCAGCTCGCCGCTATGTGCGGCGTGCACTCGCGGGCGACCTGACGGGAGAGCGAGGGGCTGAATCTCCTGCAGGGCCGTATGAAGCCGTATGTTCGACGCCGAACATACGGATCCATACGGAGCCAGCGTCGTGATGGAGAACCCTTACACGCCCGGTTCGACGAGCCCGGCGTACCTCAGTGGTCGCGGGCAGGAACTCGCGGTCATTGACGAACTGGCTGCGCGGGTGCGGTCGCTGGGACGACCGGGCGGACCTCTCCTGGCGTTTTATGGGCCGCGCGGTACAGGAAAGACCTCGCTACTGCGCCGCGCACAGGCTGAGGCCCACAAATCCAAAATGTTCACTGTCTGGGTCACCGGTAGGGGTGACGCCTCGATGATTGAAACCTTGGCGAAGTCGCTCAACCGCGCCGTGAGTACCGCGGAACTGGGGGACAAGGCCAGAGGCCTGCTCCACAGGATCGACCAGGTTCAGGTCGAATTCGGAGTCCCCGGGGCCAAGGTTGGAGCACAGTTCGTCGGAACGACCAAGGCCGCTGATGTCGTTCATGACCTCCTCGAGGACTCCGCTCGGTTCGCCCGAAATCACGAACACCACGGCCTCATGCTGTTCGTTGACGAGTTCCAGGACGCAACGGTCGAGGACCGCAAGTCATTGCTCATTGCCCTGCAGGAGTTTGACGGCGACTCGATTCGACCCACACCTGTTGGAATCGTGTCTGCGGGCCTTCCGTCTATCCACGGTGCAATTACCGAGGCCGCGACGTTTGGCGAGAGGACCCGTTTCGTCGAGGTCAAGGGTTTGACGCCCGCTGCGGTAGCGGAAGCTCTGCGTCTGCCCGCCGAAGGGGTGGGGGTCAGGTGGGACGACCGCGCGATCGCTGCTGCGGTCGAGATTGCAAGTACCTACCCGTTCAAGGTGCAGGTTGTGGGTTCGTGCACGTGGAACTTCGCGCGACCCGGTGCTGGTTCGGTCATCACGGAGGGCCATGTTCGCGGCGCAACTGATGAGATCGAGGACCGTATGGATGACCTGTACCGAACCCGCTGGGCGGCCGCCAGCCCGGCGCATCGGCGATTCCTTGTTGCCATGGCGGACGGCGGTGGAGACACCGCCTCCCGGGAGAACATCGCCGACGGAATCGGGGTCAGCACCAACGCCCTGAGCCGGCCGCGCGATGAGCTCATCGCGAGGGGCCTTATTGCGTCGGGCGGCCGTGGGCAACTCACCTTCACAATCCCGGGTTTCGGCTCCTACATTCGGCGTCGAGAGGGCCGCGAGTAAGTAGGCGCCCAACCGCGGGGCCGCGCCCGGCTGATCGCCTCATCTGCCGACGTGGAGAGCGCAACTCTGTCTGACCAGCAGGTTGCACGGCCACGCCTTCATCTCGCCGGCTTGATCCAAGGAACCAGGCGACCAATCGACACATCGCCGGCCGCGGGACCGCAGGAACCCGGATAGATGCGACCGGTTCATGTCCGGCCCCTCTGAGGAGCTCGCCGCCAAGGAGCGCGCGGCCCATTCGCTTACGTGGTCCCCGTCCCGCGGCCTCGCTACCGCCGACCACCATGATCAGGTCCCTTCGTAGCGTCCGATCCGGCGCGGGGACAGTTGCTTCTTCGACCATGGCAACAACGTCGCACCTGCACTGCCACCAACAGCTGAGGGCTGGTGGCCGGCGATGACGGTCACCACCTATGGCGAGCACGCTGAGAACGCCGCCCGTGCCCTGAATGTCCTGATCCGCCACGATCTGATTCCGGTCGACGAGGATGCGGTCGACCAGTTGTTGCATTGCCGCGAAGCCGTGGTTGACGCGCTGCGTCAACGGCTCTACGACGTCGGCCAGGACGACTGGTTCCCGCCGCCAGATCATCTGCCGGCCCGGAAGCCCAAGCTCGTGCTGACCGGACTGGACGAAAAGCTCGCGAGCCTGGTGGACAACATCGCCTTCGCGCTCCCCAAACTCGCTCTCGATGAGCGACGCTCCTCCGCCGACTACTTGACTCGCGCCTCGGGCGATCCGGCGGTGGAGTCGTGGCGGGCTGCTGCGATCGAGCTGCTGTCGGCTTCCCATGCGCTGTCAGCGGCCGAGGAGCAGCCGTGGCGCAGCGATCCGGGTGCTGGCTGGTGGGTGATGCGTGACGTGGCGGTCGCACTGGAGGCAGTGCTGGTACTCGACTCTCGTCTCGAGGAAATCGGCCTGCTGGCCGAGCATCAGCGCCCGGCGTACGCAATGGGCCTGGACGAAAAGCGGATGGTGCTCTCACAAGCAGCACGGGTCGCGACCTGGAACGCCACAAGCGCCATTGCAGAAGAGGCGACTCCGCGGGTGACGCAAGCGGTCCCATCTAGGTTGGTGCGGCCCGTGTCGATGGTCTCCGCCCCGACTGACCTCGCGGTCGCGCAGCAGCGACTCGCCGGGTTCCTACGTCCGCTTTCGGCAAATGACGTTTTCTACTTCGAGAAGCCAGAGATCACGGCCGATTGTGCGCGACAGATCGTGGCGAGCCAGCTCTACCTGTGCCGCACGTTCGCGAAGGCGGCCGGTGAGTCATCCAAGACCACGGTGTTCGTGTCGTTCTTCGACGAGCGGGCCGAGATATTGGAGTCCCTACAGCCCCAGATCAGCCACCTGGCGGACATCAAGAACCTCCAGGAGCCCAACACGTTGCGTTTTTGGCAGCAAAGTGAGCTCACGACCGCGGTCGGCAGGATGGAACGCCAACGTGTCCCAATGACGTTGCAGCCCACGAACATGATCGAGTTGGCGAAGGCCACGCACGGCGTCACCCGCAATCTGGGCAGGGCGCTGCGTCGCGAACTGCTGCGGACGAACAGCAACCTGGTCGACGCCCACCCGCGTCACCGTGAAGGCCCTGTCCGTGTCGGTCGTCGATCTCGCCTTGAAGCCACACTCGGTGACCTGGTCAACATGTCCGCCCCCACGGAGCCGGCGACTCGCTTCAGTAACCCAATGCAGCGCGCAGCGCTCAGACAGTCCCTGGAGCTGACTCCCAGCTCGACATCGAGGACTCCGACACCGTTCCCCGCGGCGCGCAGCGCCACATACGACGCTCCGGCCCTCTGACCGCACGATCACGTCCGGTCTGGGCCCCGTCGCGAAAACATTGGTACGTGGTCGTTGGCACCTACTGCTGTCCAGTGGCGTACGCCCGCCAGGCGGCAGCCACTTCGGCCACCCGTGCACCTTCGGTACGCCAGAGCACGACCCGACCCTTGGCGCGCCTGGACCCTCGTTGATGATCTGCAGAGACCAACCCCAGATCCTCGAGCACCTCTAGGTGCCGCAGGACCTGGCTGGGCGAGACGCCGGTGGCTTCTGCCAATCCCGGCGCGTGCATGGCCCGATCCGAAAGATGTCGCAAGATCTCGGTGCGAGCGCCGTTGCCGATCGCGTCGATGAGCGCTGCGACCTCCTCGGGCATGTTTGGCGGCTTCGACAATCGGGGCACGGGCTGCATTGTGCCGGATCCGACGCGCCGAGCTCACTTAGAACCGCATTTAGTGCGGTTCACGTGTCATGCTCGACGGACTGCTTGTTAAGGCGTTCCAGCGAATGAGTTTTGGGAGATTCCCACAATGACGTCCGATTCGCATCGGCCCCCGTTGCCTTCATTGGTTAGTGAGCCCCACGCGAAGGACGACACCATGACCCAACTCTCCGCAGCGCAGGTGGAGCGAGCCTCCGCCCTCTTGGAGACTGCCGGCTGCCCGGTTAAGCGCGGACATGACCGGCAACGCTCGCGCGATGTCCCTGGAGCGCCGTACGCTCCTCGCAGATCCGTTCGTCCGACTCGGGAGGTCCGACCGATGATCCGCCGTACCCTAAGCACCCTCGTTGCCTTGGCGCTGGCCAGCGCGTTGACCGCCTGCAGCGAGGACAAGAAGGACCCCGAGCCGACGGCGACCGACTCGACGACCTCCGCGGAGCCAACCCCCACCGAGTCGGACTGGGAGGACGGGTACACCGGGGAGCAACTCACGGCGTTTGAGGCCGCGCTACAACGTTGGGAGTCCTACCTCAACCGGTCTGAGCCGATCTTCGCCGAAGGCAATGCGACTGCCCAGGCCGAAGACCTCTTTCAGGACTACTTCCCGGACCCGCTGTGGCGTAACGAGTTCGCCCTCCTCCAGAGCTACGAGGACGCGAAGGTCATCACTCAAGGACTGCCGGAGGTCTTCTGGTCGAAGGCAGCCAAGATATCCAAGAGCGGCCTCAGTGTGACGATCGAGCAATGCGTCGACTTCTCCTCCGTGAAGGTGACCCAGGATAGTCAGCCGGTTGAAGGCAACAAGTGGACTACCACCCCTCACGTGCGTGAGATCCAGATGGAGAAGCCTGATGGATACGGGTGGCTCATCTACTCCCATGGCGACCCGAGCGGGACGAAGAAGCGATGCGATCCCGAAGCGGGCTGACGCTCGCGGTAGCGCTGCTCGTGATTATGGGAGTCGGCCTCGTCGCCCTGTCACCTCGGCCCGCTCAGGCTGACGGCGCCTGCAACGGCGCATGGGTCGAAACGCCTCCCGGATCTGGGATCAAGGTCTGCGTCACCGCGCCAGGAAACCCAGGCGGGGGCGGAGGCGGTGGCCAGAACGGTGGCGGCGGTCCCGTGAAGTGCTACGACCAGGAGAAGGAAATTCCCTGTGGCAACGGCCTCGGCGTCTGGTTCTCCGATCCGGGCTGCTACGCCGCTCCAATGGCCCCACAGCCGCCCGCCGACAGCGCAAATTGGGAAGGTCACAATCCGAAACAGGGCTCCATCTATACCTGCCTACTAACACCAGGAATCCCGTTTCAGAACGCCTACTTCTTTGTCGCCAACGGCGCGGCACCGCTTCCAGATCCGCGCGTTCTGGCCCAGCGAGCGCTCGATCAACTGAGCTTCGAAACACCGAACATCGAGATCGCGCCCGCGCCGCCGTTGGCGACGTACGTCGGGCTCGAGACTTGGCTGTGGATCGCTGGCGGCCAGTGGAGGGACCTGTCGCTAACGGTCACGGTCGGCAACACTTCGGTCACCGTCGTGGCCGCGCCAAAGCGGGTCGATTGGGACCTGACCGCCGGGACGACGTCATGCTACTCGGCCGGTCGCGAGTGGGTGAAGGGCATGTCGGGGGAGGCCAAGACGGACTGCTCGTACACGTTCTCGAAGTTGTCGGATGGCCAGCCGGACGAGCAGTTCCCGATCACGGCGACGTTGATGTATTCCGCGACCTGGACGTGCACGGGTGCCTGCACTCTCCCGAACGGCGATCTCGGGGACGTGCCAAGCCTTCCGGGGCAGGCGGCGATCGAGGTCAAGGAACGCCAAAGCGTGATCAAGAACAGGCCATAAAGCCAAGGACATGTGGGAGAGGACTCGGGCATGACCACGATGAGCGAGAAAGCGCGACGAGCTGACTCCGGCAGCGGTCTGGCCGTCGGTGGCCAGCGGATGGGCATGCCTGGCGTGCAGCAACGCCGCAGCCGGTCCTGGGGACTGGTCGTTCTGGCCGCACTCCTGGTCATCGGCACTGGGCTGGCTGTCGCCGCCTACGGGCTTAGCGCTGGGAAGAAGGCCTCGGTTCTGGCGGTGGGTGAGCCGATCGCCAAGGGCCAGGTCATCGAACGCGACGACCTCATCTCGGTGTCGGTCTCCGGGGTGGCCAACACGATCGCGGTCTCCGACATCGACGACGTCGTAGGGAAGACCGCTGCGGTTGACCTAGTCGACAAGCAGGTTCTGGCCGACGCCATGGTGACCTCTGAGCCGATTCCGGGGGATGGGGAGTCATCCATCGGCCTGTCCTTGGACCCGACTCGAATCCCGAGCGCCGGTCTCGCGCCTGGTGACACAGTCGCCGTGGTCGCTGTTCCGGGTTCCGATGCGTCAGGGACTGGTTTCGAGGACGCCGAGTCGGCGATCAACAACCCTGAGCTGCTGGCCCAAAACGTGTTGGTCTACTCCGTCGACGGTGAGAGCACCGCCAACGGTGCGGTGTTCGTGACCCTCGTAGTGCCGGCCGAGGACGCTGCCCGGATCGCGGCCTACTCCACTGCTGGACGCGTGGCCGTCGTCGAGACCTCGGCGAGCGAGCGGTGAAGGGCGGTTGGTCATGCTGATCGCCATTGGCTCCGCAAAGGGGTCCCCGGGCGCGACGTCTCTTGCGCTGCTTCTGGCCGCGGTGTGGCCCCGGCCGGCGGTGCTGCTCGAGGCGGACCCTTCCGGTGGGGACCTGGCCTACCGGTGCAAGGCCGCGCATGGTGGCGCGCCGTACTCCGACCGCGGGATCGTTCGCCTTGCGGCTGCGGTCCGTTCGGGTGGCGAGAACGACGGTGACGCGCTGCTGAACCAAGCTCAGTTGCTCGCCGTCGGTGTGAATCTGGTTCAGGGCGTCGAGTCTTCTACCCAAGGCCGAGGACTGGCCGGGCTGTGGCCCTCAATCGCCAACGCGTGCAAGGGCGCTTCCGTCGACGTCATCGCCGATCTCGGCCGGATCGACCAGACCTCTGCCACCATGCCGATAGCTCAGGCTGCAGACGCCACCGTCATGCTCGCCACCGCACGACTGGACTCCGCCATGCACCTGGTGCACCGCGTGCCTGAGGTGGCGGCCGCGATCTCGGGGGTGCGGGCGGTACCGCGGATCGTGCCCGTCGTCATTGGTCCTGACTCGACGTCCGTCTCTGACCGGGCCGCGATCGACACCTGGCTTGAGCGCGCCGGTGTCCCACTGACCCCGACCCAGTCGGTCCCGGTCGACGACGCAGCCCTGGCTCGCCTCGAGCGGGGGGAGCGGCCCGAGGGCCGGATGAGTCGGACGCTGCTGGTGCGCGCTGGACGCGCCCTGGCCGGGTCGCTGGTCGGATCCTTGGCTCCCCTGGAGGTGCTGAGCTGATGGCGAGCACGCCAGCGAGCGGCGTGGCCGACGTCGACCACAAGTCGGTCAGCACGATCCGTCGCGAGGTCGGCAGTCGGCTCCAAGCCGAGCAGGTCCGCCGCCGGAGCCAGAACCTGGAGGAGTTGACGGGGGTTGCCGAACGGCAGTTCGCAAGGCACCTGACTTCGGTGGTGATTGGTGAGCACGCTGGCCAGCGAATGGATAAGGGGGAGGCCCCGCTCGACACCGCGGTCGAGCAGCAGCTTTCTGAGGCGGTCTACGCGTCGATGTTCGCTGCGGGCGCGCTCCAGGCTCTGCTCGACGATAAGGATCTCGAGGAGATCGACGTCAACGGGTGCGACGAGGTGTGGGTGACCCGCGCCGGGGCCGCCTATGCCGAACCGGCGCACCCGGTGGCGAGTAGCGATGAGGAACTGCGCAAGCTGATCTCCTCGCTGGCTTCCTACGCCGGCCTCAACTCACGTCCGTGGGATGAGGCCAACCCGGAGCTGGACCTGCAGCTGCAGGACGGCTCCCGCCTCTCGGCTGTGATGAGCGTGACCGAGCGACCTTCGATCGCGATCCGCCGACACCGGTTCGAGAAGGTCACCCTCGAGGACCTGGTCGGCAACGACACGATGACCGTCGAGGTCGCTGAGTTCCTGACCGCTCTGACCCACGCGCGACTCAATGTGATGATCGGCGGCGCCACCAAGGCTGGAAAGACGACTCTGCTGCGGGCGCACGCGAGCGCGATCGATCCGCGTGAGCGGATCATCACCATCGAGAAGGCCCGCGAGCTCGGGCTCCGCAAGAACCGTGAACTGCACCCCAACTGCGTCGAGTTCGAGGAGCGGATCCCGAACGCCGAAGGCCTGGGGGCAGTGTCGATCCGCCAGCTGGTGCGGCGCACCCTGCGACAAAACCCGGACCGGGTCATCGTGGGAGAGGTCCTCGGGCCCGAGATCATCGACATGCTCAACGCCATGAGCCAGGGGAACGACGGCTCCATGTCGACGATCCACTGCCGCAGCGCACGCGATGCTTTCGACCGGATGGCCACCTATGCGATCCAGGCCGAGGAGCGGCTTCCCCACGAGGCCACCTACCGGTTGATCGCCGGCGCCCTCGACTACATCGTGTTCATCAAGCGCGACCTGCAGACCGGGAACCGGCGCGTGGAGACGGTTCTGGAGATCAACGGTTACGACGACGGTCGGGTCCTCTCTTCGGAGATATTCACCGTGCGCCGCGGCGGAACACACGCCGAGTGGACCGGCACCCCGCCCGCAAGGCTCGACGAGCTGACCGCGGCCGGATGGACGATGCCCGGCGCCGGGGAACGGGGCTGGTGAGACCGGCATGTCTCTCTCGACGATCTCGGGCCTGGCGCTGGGTGCCTTCTTCGGCCTCAGCGTCTTGTTCCTCATCGCCACGTTGTCGGGTTGGCGGCCAAAGCCAAGCACTCGCCAGGGTCGCGGCGGCGCGGGGCTTCTGGCGGGCCGATCGGCTCGTCGACGTTTGTTCGTCGCGTTGGCGGTCGGGCTCGTGGTTGCGTTGCTGACGCGCTGGCCGGTGGCGGCGATCGCGGCCGGGGCAGTCATCTACCTGTGGCCGACGATGTTCGGTGCGGGGAAGGACGCCGCTGGGCAGATCGAACGGCTCGAGGCGCTCGCTGTGTGGACCGAGACGCTACGCGACTCCACCGCTGGGGCGGTCGGACTCGAACAAGCGATCCGGCACTCCCTCACCACGGCCCCGCCGGTGCTGGCACCGGCGTTGAGGCGTCTGGAGGGGCAGATGCGGGTCCAAGTCCCGCTGCCTGAGGCGCTGGCGGATTTTGACGTGTACCTCGACGACGCCTCGGTGAACCCGGTCACCGCCGCATTGATCCTCAACTCCCGGTTGCGGGGACCTGGCCTGGTCGAGGTGCTGACCAAGTTGGCGACCTCGACGCGCGAGGAGATCGACATGCGCCGCACCAGCGAGGAAGGCCGCAAGGTCATTCGCCGCAGCGCCACGATCGTGCTCGCTGTCACTGCAGCGCTGGCGGGCAGTCTGGCCGTCTTCTCCCGCGACTTCGTCGCGCCGTACTCCACCGTGACCGGCCAGCTCGTCCTGGCGATCGTGATCGCCATCTTTGCTTCCGGGCTGATGTGGATCCGAGCCGCAGCCATCCGTAAACCGCCAGAACGGTTCCTGGGCAACGTCGAGCAGATCACGGCGGCTGTGGAACTCACTCGCAATGCCCGCCTAGGAGGTGGGATGCGATGACGCTCGGAATCCTGCTGGGCTGCCTACTGGGGCTCGCGCTGGTGCTGCTCGCGTTGGCGATCTGGCCCCCGCGACCGTCATTGGCTCAGAGCATGACCCGATGGGAACGGGAACGCTCGCGGCAGGTCAGTGTGATCGACGGGCCGATCGAGGACCAGTTGTCGCAGCGGTTCGGGCGCCGGCTGGTGGCTGAGTTCGCCCGACGTGGGTTCACCTTCGACAAGTTGCGGGCCAACCTTGAGCTACTCGAAAGGCCTGTGGAAAGCCACATGGTCCGCAAGTCCATCTTCGCGCTCATCGGGCTCCTGCTGCCCACGGTGCTGGCCACGTTCACCTACGCAGCCACGGGCAGCGTGCCCTCGTTCACGGTGCCCGCGATCGTCGGGGTCATGGCTGCGGTGGTGCTGTTCATCGTCCCGGACCTGACGATCGCCCAGAAGGCTGACGATCGACGCAGGGACCTTCGTCGGGCCTTGGCTGTCTTCTTCACGCAGGTGCACATGTCGATGTCGGGTGGTCGCGGTGTGCCTGAGGCACTGCAGTCGACTTCGCGGATCTTCTCGGGGTGGAGCTTTGAGTTGCTGCGCAACACGATCGAGGAGGCCCGGTACGGAGGCGAGACGCCATGGGCAGCGCTCACGGCCCTGGGGGAGCGGACCGCGGTCCGCGACCTCACCGAACTCGGCGGCGCGCTGACCCTGGTCGCCCAGGACGGATCAAAGGTCAAGGAGACCCTCGCGGCCCGCGCGGAAACGCTGCGGCGCCGGCAACTGGCTGAAGAGCAGGGTGCAGCGGCCAAGGCTGACCAGTCGATGCAGATCGCCCAGGTCGTGCTCGCCGTCGCTTTCTTCATCTTCATCGGCTTCCCGGCCCTCTACGCCGTACTGGCCATCTGAACCCTCACCGTCGACACACCACCTACCAAGCAACCAAGCGACCAAGCAACCAAGCGACCAAGCAACCAAGCGACCAAGCAACCAAGCGACCAAGCAACCA
>JAPLCC010000025.1 GCA_026392415.1 Propionibacteriales bacterium | reverse complement strand
ACAGGGGTTAACAGAGTTACGGCGGCCATAGCGGCAGGGAAACACCCGGTCCCATCCCGAACCCGGAAGTTAAGCCTGCCAGCGCCGATGGTACTGCAACCGAGAGGCTGTGGGAGAGTAGGACGCCGCCGGACAAACATTGGCGAAAGGCCAGCACAGAAATGTGCTGGTCTTTCGTGCTTTTGGCCGTTTTGTGCCCGGCGGGTTTGGCCATGAATCGTCCACAGACACGGCCCGGCGCGTGATTCTGCACAGTGATGGATGAGTCCCGGGGTGGCTGTCGGCCCTGGATCGGATGCTCGACGCACCCAATCCAGGAGGAATTCATGGTCAATCAAGTCACACTCATCGGTCGGTTGTCTGCGGACCCCGAGCAGCGCGAGCTGCCCAGCGGCGATCTGCTCGGGTTGTGCCGGATCGTCGTCCCTCGCATGGACGTGAGGATCCTGCCCTCGGGCAGGAAGGGCCCGTCGGTCGACGTGGTCGACCTGGCTGCGTGGGCACCGCGCGCCCGTCGCTCGATGGCCGGCTGGCGCTCGGGTGACGAGGTGGCGGTCGAAGGTTCCTTGCGGCGGCGCTTCTACCGGGCAGGAGGCGGCACTGCGTCGCGGGTGGAAGTGGAGCTCAGCTCGGGGAGACTGGTGCGTCGCGCAAGGATCGAATGAGCACGCCCAGGCTGGGCTTCGGCTGGAAGGACGTCGCCTTCTCGGGGAGAAGACGGTCGGCTTCCGCAATGCGCAGCACGAGGTCGACGGAGGGCGCCGGCATCAGAACAGACACCTGGTCGGCGCGGGCCCGGCCGAGCGCGTCGTCGACGCTGTGGTGGTAGGTGATGGAGGTCGGCCCATGGGGGAGGGCTGGCACGATGCGCCGGTGCAGGGTCTCCACGGCGGCCTCCCCGGTGCCGGGCTCGAGATTGATCACCGCCCAGGTGGTTCCGTCGGTGGCCGCCAGTCGGGTGGCCGACAATGCAGCGACGGCCTCGGACTGGCTGTGCTCCTCGTAGATGAGCCCGACGCTCTCGACCGCATCGCGCAGGTCGTCCAGCGACGCGCCCACCAGGGTCCGGTGAATCGGACCGAGGAACAGGGGCGTGGCTTCCTGGTCGACGAGCATGGCGAGTCCGAAGTCGGTGGCCGAGCGACCGCCTTGTGCGCCCGCGCGCCGACGTTGCAGTCTCAGGTAGGCGGCGTAGCGGTGGTGACCGTCGGCGATCAACGCCCGACTCCCGGCCAACTCGATGGCGATGGTGGTCAAGGTGACGCTGTCCCGGATGGCCCAGATCCGGTGTTGCTGTTCACTCCGATCGGTGAAGGAGTGATCGGGCGTCCCGGCCATGACCTTGGCCAGCGTCGACCGCAGCACGTCGGTGCCACGGTGGACAAGGAGGATCGGAGCGGGGTTCAACTCCATCTCGGCCATGCGATCGGCGAGATCGTCGGCCTGCGCTGGATGGATGCCTTCGTGAGGCAGTACTGCGCGGTCCGATGGCCGTTTCGCGCGCCGGGAGACGTCCAGAGCGCCGACCAGGCCACGGACCGTCATCCCCGCCGACGTGTACTCGTGGAGGTAGAGGGCCGGCTCGGTGTCGCGGGTGAGGTAGCCCTTCGCCTGCCAGCGGAGCAACCGCGCCGACACGTCCTTGTACGGCCTCGCGAAGGCACGTCCCGTCGTCGGATTGCCGACCCTGCCGGGGGCGAGCATCCATCCGGTGAACGGCTCGAGGCGCAACGGGCCCGCGACGTACGGCGGTGTCACCAGGGCAGCTGCGTCCATCTGGGCATCGTACGGATCCAACGGTCGGGAGCACTGGCAAGGTGGTCCTGTGTTGCTCACCTCCAGCGGCCCGTTGTCGCGTGCCTACGACTTGGCCATGCTCGACCTCGACGGCGTGGTCTACATCGGCTCCGCGGCGGTGCCCGGTGCTGCCGGACACATTGCCGGGATCCGCGCCGCGGGGATGCGGGTCGCGTTCATCACCAACAACGCTTCGCGACCGGCGACGGCGGTCGCCGAGCATCTCACCGAGCTCGGCGTCCCTGCGGCTGAGGGTGACGTGGTGACCAGCGCCCAGGCCGCGGCCCGACTTCTGGTCGAGGAGTACGGTCCCGGTGCCGCGATCGTCTGTCTGGGTGGAGTGGGTCTGCGCGTCGCGCTCGAACAAGCGGGCCTGGCGCCGGTGGGTGTTGACGACGAGGCCGCTGCGGTCGCGTCGGGCTACGGACCCGAACTGCAATGGCGAGAGATCATGAGGGCTGCCGTCCGGATCCGCGAGGGCCTGCCCTGGCTGGCCAGCAACACCGACACCACGATTCCGACACCGTTCGGGATCGCCCCCGGTCACGGGGTACTGGTCGAGATGCTCCAGCAGTTCACCGGTGTCACGCCGGTGGTCGCCGGCAAGCCGGCCCGTCCGCTGTTGGACGAGACCGTACGGCGCGTCGGCGGCACCCGTCCGTTGATGGTCGGCGACCGTCTCGACACGGACATCGAGGGTGCGCACAACGCCGGAGTCGACTCCTTGCTGGTGCTGACCGGCGTGACGGGTCTCGTCGACCTGATGGCAGCACCCCCCTCGTTGCGCCCCTCCTACATCGCTCCCGATCTTGCGGGGCTCAGCACCGCGCACCGTGCTCCCGAGCGCCAGACCAGCGGATGGGCCCTCGGCGGCTGGTACGGCGACACGCCGGCGGGTCGACTGGAGGTACGTCAGCAGCAGGAAGGGGCCGATCCGGCCGACTGGTGGCGGGTCGCGGCCAGCGCCGCGTGGAGTCATCTCGACGCAACCGGACGCGCGGTCGACCTCACTGCGGCACGGGTCCCCGGAGACGCTGACCCGGCGCGGTAGCCTCAGGACATGACCGAGGTACCTGTTCCGGCGCCCATGCCCACCGGGATCGATGCTGTCGACCGCGTTCTCGACCTGGTCGCCGGACTCGATGTGCGACCTCTGGGAGAGCACGCTGCCGTGTTCGAGGAAGCGCACGCCGACCTGCGCCACACGCTCGACAACCCGCCGGCTGCCAGCGCCTGATCGTGCCACCGCGCCGACTCCGTCTCGACGCGGAACTGGTCCGCCGAGGTCTGGCGCCGTCCCGTGAGAGAGCCGCACAGCTGATCGCCGATGGCCGGGTGAAGGTCTCGGGCGTCGTTGCGACCAAGCCCGCGACCGGCGTGACGACGGACCTGCCGATCCTCGTCCTCGAGGGCGAGCACGGACCCGACTACGTGTCGCGGGGCGCACACAAGCTCCTCGGCGCGTTGACCGCGTTCGGTGCCGACGGGCTGACGGTCACCGGCCGCCGCTGTCTCGATGCCGGTGCGTCGACCGGCGGCTTCACCGACGTGCTGCTGCGCGCCGGCGCCGCGGAGGTCGTGGCGGTCGATGTCGGCTACGGCCAGCTCGACTGGTCGCTGCAACAGCACGAGCGGGTGCGCGTCCACGACCGCACCAACGTGCGGACCCTGACGGCCGGTGACATCGGCGGTCAGGTGGACCTCGTCGTCGGCGACCTCTCGTTCATCTCGCTGGTCCTGGTGCTCGATGCGCTGCTCGGGGTGACGCGTCCTGACGGTGACCTGGCGCTCATGGTCAAGCCGCAGTTCGAGGTCGGCAAGGACCGTGTCGGCAAGGGTGGCGTGGTTCGCGACCCCGACCTGCGCGCCGAGGCGGTGCTGGGCGTGGCTCATGCCGCAGCCCAGCGCGGTTGGGGTGCGCGCGCCGTCACGGTGAGTCCGCTGCCCGGACCGTCCGGCAACGTCGAGTTCTTCCTCTGGCTCCGGCACGGGGCACCTGCTGTGGATGACGAGTCCATCGCACAGGTCGTGCGGCGCGGTACGTCGGCCCCGGATGAGAAGGTGGCTCCATGACGACCAGCGAGATGGGCACGAGCAGCGACACGCCGCGCCGCGTCCTCGTGCTGGCGCACACCCGGCGCCCCGAGGCCCGCGACGTCGCTCGTGGCTTCGTCAAGGAGCTGACCGGCCACGGCATCATCGTTCGCCTGCTGCGTGCCGAGGCAGATGATCTCGAGCTCGATCCGGCCGGCTACGACCCGGCTGTGGAGCTGACCGACTCGGAGACCGACGCCAGTCGCGGGTGCGAACTCACCGTCGTGATCGGCGGCGACGGAAGCATCCTGCGCGCTGCCGAGGTGACTCACAAGCGGCTCACCCCGGTCCTCGGCGTCAACCTCGGCCACGTGGGGTTCCTCGCCGAGGCCGAGCACGAGGACGTCGCCGCGACGATCGACGCGATCATCCACCAGCGCTACACGACTGAGGACCGCCTGACGCTCGATGTCCGGGCCTTCGTCGACGGGCAGCTGGTCTATGCGACTTTCGCCCTCAACGAGGCGAGCGTCGAGAAGGCGGCACGCGAGCGGATGCTCGAGGTCGTCGTCGAGATCGACAGCAGACCGCTGTCGCGCTGGGGCTGCGACGGCGTGGTCTGTGCGACTCCGACCGGTTCGACGGCATACAACTTCAGTGCCGGGGGACCGATCGTGTGGCCGCAGGTGGAGGCGCTCTGCATCGTCCCGCTCAGCGCGCACGCCCTGTTCGCCCGACCGATGGTGGTCGCGCCGTCCTCGGTCATCGCCATCGAGGTCCTCGAGGGCAACCAGGGTTCGGGTGTCCTGTGGTGCGACGGACGACGCAGTGTCGACCTGCCGCCCGGAGCCCGGATCGAAGTCAGCCGCGGACTGAGACCGGTGCGCCTGGTCCGGCTGCACCAGGCCCCGTTCACCGACAGGCTGGTCGCCAAGTTCGGCCTGTCCGTCGAGGGCTGGCGCGGGGCCGCGGAACGCCGTCAGGCCTGGGAGCGCGGTGACCGCACGTGATCGAGGAACTGCGGATCACATCGCTCGGTGTCATCGACTCATCCACGCTCGAACTCGGCCCCGGACTGACCGTCATCACCGGTGAGACCGGCGCAGGCAAGACGATGGTGGTCACCGCCCTCGGGCTCCTGCTCGGTGGTCGCGCCGACACAGGTGCCGTGCGGGCGGGGGCGAAGCAGGCCCGCGTCGAGGGTCTCGTTTCCGCCGATGCGCTGCCCGGCCTCGCCGCTGCGGTCGAGGAGGCCGGAGGCGACGTCGAGGACGGCCAGGTTGTCCTGGCCCGCAACGTCAGTGCCGAAGGGCGCTCCCGGGCCTTCGCCGGGGGAGCCGGTGTGCCGGTGGCGACCCTGGCCGCCATCGCGGAGCCTCTCGTGGCGGTCCACGGTCAGTCCGACCAGCACCGCTTGCTCAAGCCGCAGACCCAACGCCACGCACTGGACCGGTTCGGCGGTCACGACGAGCTCCAGTCCATCTATGCCGAGCTCCATGACCGCCTGGTCGCCACCGAGCGAGAGCTCGCTGAGGTCCGCGCCACGGCACGTGAGCGGGCCCGCGAGGCAGATCTGCTCCGGTTCGGCGTCGACGAGGTCGCCGCCGTCGCGCCTCGGTCGGGGGAGGACGTCGAGCTGGCCGCCGAGGAGTCCCGGCTCGGCCACGCCGACACTCTGCGCGGTGCGGCGGAGCAGGCTCGCGAGGCGCTCTCCAGTGACCAGGGCTCCCCGGACGCGCTCGGCGCCGTCGCCGCGGCCCGCGGCCTGCTCGAGGGCGTGCGCAGTCACGACCCGGAGGCTGGCGCACTGGCCGATCGTGTCGCCGAGGTCAGCTACCTGCTGTCCGACGTCGCGGCCGACGTGGCGTCGTACGCCTCCGGCATCGACACCGACCCCAACCGGCTGGCTGCGGCGTCCGAGCGCCGTGCCGCCCTGCTTGCGCTCACCCGCAAGTACGGCGACAGCGTGGACGAGGTGCTTGCCTGGGCCGAGCAGGCATCACAGCGCCTGATGGACCTCGACTCGACCGACGACAAGATCAACGACCTGGCCGCCAGGTCGGCCACCCTGCGCCACGATCTCGCCACTGCCGGAACGAAGCTGAGCAAGGCCCGCGCCGCGGCGGCGAAGAAGCTCGGAACTGCTGTCACGGACGAACTGACCCTGCTGGCGATGCCCCACGCCCGGATGACCATTCGGGTGTCGACACGTCGCACCTCCGACGTGGCCGCCGACCCTGAACACCCGCCAGCCGACCTGTTGCAGGTGGGCGATGCCTGGGTTCGGTTCGGTCGCAGCGGTCTGGACGACGTCGAGTTCTTGTTGGCCGCCAACACGGGCTCCGACCCCCGCGCACTCCACAAGGGCGCCTCGGGCGGTGAGCTCTCGCGCGTGATGCTGGCCGTCGAGGTCTGCCTGGCCGGCACCAGTCCGGTCCCGACCTTTGTCTTCGACGAGGTCGACGCGGGCGTCGGTGGAGCCGCGGCCGTGGAGATCGGCCGCCGGCTCGCGACCCTCGCCCTGGGTGCCCAGGTGCTGGTCGTCACCCACCTGCCTCAGGTCGCGGCCTTCGCCGACCGTCACGTCCTGGTCGAGAAGGCCAGCGATGGAACCATCACCAGCTCTGGCCTCGTGACCCTCGATGATGCGGGCCGCGAACGTGAGCTCTCCCGGATGCTGGCCGGCCTTGCCGAGTCCGACACGGCCCTCGCCCACGCCCGCGAGCTGCTCGATGTGGCGCGTCGGCGTGCAGGCTGACGCAAGAACACGTAGGATGGAATCCCGTGAACATGGCGCCCCTTAGTGGCTTGACGCAGCGCGGACATCAGGCAAAGCATCTCTTCGTCACCGGAGGGGTCGCCTCTTCTCTCGGCAAGGGCCTCACCGCCTCGAGCCTGGGCCGGCTTCTCCGCTCGCGGGGCTTGCGCGTCACCATGCAGAAGCTCGATCCGTACCTCAACGTCGACCCCGGAACGATGAACCCGTTCCAGCACGGCGAGGTGTTCGTCACCAACGACGGAGCCGAGACCGACCTCGACATCGGGCACTACGAGCGGTTCCTCGACACCGATCTCAGCCAGATCGCCAATGTCACCACCGGACAGGTCTACTCGTCAGTGATCGCCAAGGAGCGCAAGGGCGAGTACCTCGGCGACACGGTCCAGGTGATCCCGCACATCACCAACGAGATCAAGGAACGGATCCTGGCCATGGGGCTGGGCACCGGAGCCGACGAGGTCGACATCGTCATCACGGAGATCGGCGGCACGGTGGGTGACATCGAGTCCCTGCCCTTCCTGGAGGCTGCCCGTCAGGTGCGCCACGACATCGGCCGCGACAACGTCTTCTTCCTGCACGTCTCGCTGGTCCCGTTCATCGGTCCCTCGGGTGAGCTGAAGACCAAGCCCACGCAGCACTCGGTCGCCGCGCTGCGCCAGGTCGGTATACAGCCGGATGCCGTCGTGTGCCGTGCGGACCGCGAGCTTCCCGACAGCATCAAGGCCAAGATCTCGCTGATGTGTGACGTCGAGCAGGACGCTGTGGTCACGGCGGCCGATGCCCCGTCGATCTACGACATCCCGAAGGTGCTGCACCGCCAGGGGCTCGACGCCTACGTCGTCAGGCGCCTCAACCTGCCGTTCCGCGATGTCGACTGGACGGTGTGGGACGACCTGCTGCGTCGGGTGCACCACCCGAAGGAAGACGTCACCATCGCCCTGGTGGGCAAGTACATCGACCTGCACGACGCCTACCTCTCAGTCGCCGAGGCGTTGCGCGCCGGCGGCTTCGCCCACGAGGCCAAGGTGCACCTGCGCTGGGTGGCCTCCGACGAGTGTGAGACGCAGGCCGGTGCAGCGAAGCAGCTGTCCGACGTCGACGCGATCTGCGTGCCCGGTGGCTTCGGCGTCCGCGGCCTCGAGGGCAAGCTCGGCGCGCTCACCTTCGCCCGCCACAACGGCATCCCCACACTCGGACTGTGCCTGGGTCTCCAGTGCATGGTCATCGAGTACGCCCGCACCGAGCTGGGTCTGACCAAGGCTGGTTCGACGGAGTTCGATGCCGACACCCCCGAACCGGTGATCGCGACGATGGAGGAGCAGAAGGACATCGTCCTCGGTGAGGGCGACCTCGGCGGCACCATGCGTCTGGGCCTCTACCCGGCCACACTGGCACCCGGCTCGATTGCTCGCGACGTCTACGGCGCTGACGTGATCGAGGAGCGGCACCGGCACCGGTTCGAGGTCAACAACGCCTATCGCGACCAGCTCGCCGAGGCCGGGCTCGTCTTCTCCGGTCTGAACCCTGACCTCGACCTGGTCGAGTTCGTCGAGCTGCCCCGCGACGTGCACCCCTACTACATCGGCACTCAGGCGCACCCCGAGCTCCGCTCGCGCCCGACCCGCCCGCACCCGCTGTTCGCCGGTCTCATCGGTGCAGCGTTGACGCGGCAGCGGGAGATGCGCCTGGCGATCGACGAGACCGGACTGCACCCCGAGCCGGTTGACGAGTGACCGATCTGCGCGACGTCCCCGAGTCGTGGCCGGTCAGCTCGCACACTGACCTGCACCGCGACAGCTGGGTGCTGGCGTTGCGCTCGGACCAGGTCAGCCGCCCCGGCGCGGTCGACGAGGGCGAGTTCCGTCGACTCGTGGTCGAGCACCCGGGCGCCGCGGTCATCCTGGCGATCGACGCGGACGATCGAGTGCTCTGCCTGAAGCAGTACCGCCATCCTGCACAGCACCGGTTGGTCGAGCTCCCGGCCGGAGTGTGTGATCACCCCGGCGAGGACCCGCTCGAGGTTGCCCAGCGCGAGCTCCGCGAGGAGGCGGCCTTCCAGGCGTCGCGCTGGACACATCTGCTGTCGACGTTCAGCTCCCCGGGCTACTCCGCGGAGCAGATCCACTACTTCCTTGCCGAGGGGCTCTCGGCTGCCGACCGGGGTGACTTCGTCCTGGCCCACGAGGAAGCGGACCTCGAGACCCTGTGGGTGCCCTTCGCCGATCTGGTCGACGCGATCCTCGACGGCCGGATCAGCGACGGTCCCGTGGTGCAGGTCGTGCTCGCTGCCCAGGTGTTGCGGGATCGCGCGAAGTCGCCGCAGGGCTGAACCTCCTCCGGGATCGGGCCTATGCTGCGAAGCATGTTCGAGCTGGATGCCATCGATGCCGCGATTGTTCGCGAGATGCAGGCGGACGCGCGGGTCGCGAACAACGTCCTGGCCGCCCGCGTGGGTGTCGCCCCGTCGACCTGTCACGGTCGGGTCCGTGCCCTCTTCGAACGTGGCGTCCTGCTGGGGACCCATGTCGAGGTCGACCAGGCGAGCATCGGGCGTCCGCTCCAGGCGATGATCTCGGTTCGTCTGCGGCCCCATGCGCGCAGCGAGCTCAGCGCCTTCGCCCAGAACATGGCAGCTCTGCCGGAGGTGCTCAACGTCTACTTCCTCGCCGGCGCCGACGACTTCCTGATCCACGTCGCGACCGCGGGATCGGAGGAACTGCGCGAGTTCGTACTGCACCACCTCAGCGGTACCCGCGACGTGGCAATGACGGAGACCAGCCTGATCTTCGAGCACCTTCGGGGACGGCGTACCGAATCCGGTTCGGAAGGACGCCGGAGCGGCGCACCGACCTCGACGATCTGATCGTTCTCGGCGCACCAGCCGAATAATCGCTGGTGCCACTGGCGGCCAGGTCGATGGATCTTCACAATTTCGATGAGTCCACGATCTAAGGGGTTGCCATGCGCGTCGGAGTGCCGAAGGAAGTCAAGAACCACGAGTACCGCGTGGCCATCACGCCGATCGGCGTGCACGAGCTCGTTGCCCACGGGCACGAGGTCGTGATCCAGGCCGGCGCCGGTCTCGGCTCGTCGATCGAGGACGCCGACTACGTCGCGGCGGGAGCCCAGATCCTCCCCGACGCCGAAGCCGTGTGGGGGAGCGCGGAGATGGTGCTCAAGGTCAAGGAGCCCATCGCCGAGGAGTACGAGCGGATGCGCGAGGGGCAGGTGCTCTTCACCTACCTCCACCTGGCCGCCGACAAGCCGCTGACCGAGGAACTGATGGCCCGCAGGGTCACCGGGATCGCCTACGAGACCGTGCAGCTGCCCACCGGCGGACTGCCGCTGCTCTACCCGATGTCCGAGGTCGCCGGCTGCCTCGCCCCTCAGGTCGGTGCCTACAACCTGATGAAGGCTCAGGGCGGGCGCGGTGTCCTGATGGGCGGTGTCGGAGGCGTCGCCAACGCCAAGGTCGTGATCATCGGCGCCGGCGTGTCCGGCCAGAACGCTGCCAACATCGCGCTCGGGATGGGGGCGGACGTCACCCTCCTCGACACCGACCTCGACAAGCTCCGGATGTCGTTTTGGCGTTACAGCAACCAGGTCCACGGGCTGGCCTCCTCGAAGCTCGCCCTCGAACAGCAGGTGATCGCGGCCGATCTCGTGATCGGCGCAGTGCTGATCCCGGGTGCTGCGGCCCCGAAGCTGGTCAGCAACGAACTGGTGTCCCGGATGAAGCCCGGTTCGGTTCTGGTCGACATCGCGGTGGACCAGGGCGGCTGCTTCGAGGACACCCGTCCGACGACGCACGCGGACCCGACGTACCAGGTGCACAACTCCACGTTCTACTGCGTGGCCAACATGCCGGGCGCGGTGCCGAACACGTCGACGTACGCGTTGACCAACGCGACGTTGCCGTACGCAGTGGCGCTGGCGAACAAGGGTTGGGCGCAGGCCTGCCGGGACGACCACAGCCTGGCGCTGGGTCTGAACACGCACGCGGGCCAGTTGACGAATGCCCCGGTGGCCGAGGCCGTCGGCATCGCGTCGGTCGCGCTGGAGGACGCGCTAGCCTGACCGGGTGAGTGCGTCGGATGCGGTGGATCGGGCGGTCCGCACCTATCTGGACCACCTCACGGTCGAGAAGGGCCTGGCCCACAACACGCTGACGTCGTATCGGCGCGACCTGCGGCGCTACCGCGAGCACCTCGCCGACGCCGGCATCACCACGCTCGACGGAATCGACGAGTCGACCGTGACTGCCTTCCTCATGCGCTTGCGTGAAGGCGGTGGCGCGCACCCTCCGCTCGGATCGTCCTCCGCTGCCCGGACCATCGTGGCCGTTCGCGGCTTCCACAAGTTCGCGCTCGCCGACGGACTCGCCGCGACGGATCCGGCTGCCGCGGTCAAGCCGCCGACCCCTGCCAAGCGGTTGCCGAAAGCGCTGCCCCTGTCCGACGTGGAGGCGATCCTCGAAGCGGCCGGTGCCCCGGACACTCCCTTGGCGCTGCGGGACCGCGCACTGCTCGAGATGCTGTACGGCACCGGCGCCCGCATCTCCGAGGCGGTCGGCCTGGACGTCGACGACGTTGCTGATCTCGACCATGACGCCGGCACGATCCTGCTGCGCGGCAAGGGTGGCAAGGAACGTCTGGTGCCCGTCGGTTCCTACGCACGGACGGCGGTGGCGGCGTACCTGGTGCGGGGGCGGCCCGCGTTGGTTTCAGCCAGTGCCGGCAAGGCGAACGCCGGACTGTTCCTCAACTCGCGAGGCGGACGCCTGTCACGCCAGTCGGCGTGGTCGGTCCTGGTGAAGGCTGCCGAACGGGCTGGCGTCACTCGTGACGTCTCGCCGCACACCCTGCGGCACTCGTTCGCAACGCACCTGCTCGACGGTGGTGCAGACGTGCGGGTCGTCCAGGAACTGCTCGGGCACGCATCGGTGACCACGACGCAGGTCTACACGCTGGTGACCGTCGACAACCTGCGCGAGGTCTTCGCGACCGCGCACCCCCGGGCGCGTCATGCCTGAAGGCACCGACGCGGCGTACGACCGGATCCTGGAGTACGCCGAAGGGCAGGGTCTGACGCTCTATCCGCACCAGGAGGAGGCGCTCCTCTCGCTGCTGTCCGGTGAGAACGTCGTCCTCGCGACGCCGACCGGTTCCGGCAAGTCACTGGTTGCGATGGGTGCCGCGATGGCCGCTCTCGCCGACGACCGGGTGACGTTCTACACGGCGCCGATCAAGGCGCTGGTGAGTGAGAAGTTCTTCGACCTCGTGGAGGTCTTCGGTGCCGCGGACGTCGGGATGCTGACCGGTGACGTGTCGGTCAACGCCGATGCCCCGATCATCTGCTGCACGGCCGAAGTGCTCGCGAACATAGCCCTGCGCGAGGGCGGCGCGGCCGATGTCGGCATGGTCGTGATGGACGAGTTCCACTTCTACGGCGAACCCGGTCGCGGCTGGGCCTGGCAGGTGCCGCTGATCGAGCTGCCGCGGGCCCAGTTCCTCCTGATGTCGGCCACGCTGGGTGATGTCAGCGAGCTCGCCGACGACCTCACCCGGCGCAACGGCCGCCCCACCGTCGTCGTCGACGACGCCGAGCGCCCGGTGCCGCTGAACTTCACCTGGTCCCTCGACCCGATGGGCGACACGCTCGAAGAGCTGGTGACCACCGGCCAGGGTCCTGTCTACGTCGTGCACTTCACACAGGCGGCCGCGGTCGAGCACGCGACGTCCTTGCTGGCCGGGCCGGGACGCCTCGACACGGTGCTGCCGAAGGACCGGAAGGAGCAGATCGCCGAGCGGATCGCCGGCGTCCGCTTCGCGGCCGGCTTCGGCAAGACCCTGAACACGCTGCTGCGCCAGGGGATCGGCGTGCACCACGCGGGCATGTTGCCGCGCTACCGACGACTTGTCGAACAGCTGGCGCAAGCGGGACTGCTCACCGTCATCTGCGGCACGGACACGCTCGGCGTCGGCATCAACGTGCCCATCCGCACCGTCCTCTTCACGGGGCTGGCGAAGTTCGACGGAACCCGCCAACGGGTGCTGCGGACCCGGGAGTTCCTCCAGATCGCCGGTCGGGCCGGAAGAGCCGGTTTCGACACGGCCGGCTATGTCGTCGTCCAGGCGCCCGAGCACGTGATCGAGAACGAGAAGGCGAAGGCCAAGGCGGCGGCGAAGAACGCCGCGATGAGCGTGGAGAAGCAGGCCAAACGCAAGTCGAAGGCCCAGCTCCGCAAGCCGCCGGAGGGCACCGTGGTCTGGAGCGAGCAGACCTTCACCCGCCTGGTCGAGGGCAAGCCCGAGCCGCTCAAGTCGCAGATGAAGGTCGACAACGCGATGCTCGTCAACGTGCTCTCGCGCGAGGAGGACGCGTTCGTCGTCATGCGGCGCCTGCTGATGGACAACCACGAGGAACGCAAGGCACAACTGCGCCTGGCCAAACGTGCGGTCCGGCTTGCCCGCAGCCTGGTCACCTCCGAGGTGCTGACCCGGCTCGACGAGGTCGACGAGTTCGGCCGTCGCTACGTGCTGACCGAAGCGTTGCCGGACGACTTCGCCCTCAACCAGCCCCTGTCGCACTTCGCGCTCGCTGCACTCGACGTCCTGGACCCCGAGAGCCCGGACTTCATGCTCGACGTCATCTCCGTCATGGAGGCCACCCTCGAGGCGCCTCGGCCGCTGTTGTTCGCGCAGCGGCACGCTGCGAGGGGTGAGGCGATCGCCGCGCTCAAGGCCGATGGTGTCGAGTACGACGAACGAATGGCCCTGATCGAGGAGGTCGCCTGGCCCGAGCCGCTCGGCGAGCTGCTCGAGGTGCTCTTCGAGACCTACCGCGAACGGCATCCGTGGCTCTCGCCGGATGCGCTGGCCCCGAAGTCGGTCGTGCGGGAGATGTGGGAACAGGGGATGGGTTTCACCGACCTGGTCTCCCGCTACCAGATCGCGCGCTCGGAGGGTCTGATCCTGCGCTACCTCACCGACGCCTACCGAGCCCTGCGGCACAGCGTTCCCGCAGCGGTCCGGACCGACGAGTTCGAGCTGCTGGTCGAGTGGCTCGGGGAGACCGTGCGCCAGGTCGACTCCTCGCTGCTCGACGAGTGGGAGGCGCTCAACGACCCCGACCACATCCCGTCGGCCGTGTCCCACCTCGAACCACCGCCTCCACCGCGCCCGCTCAGCCAGCAGGGCCGCGTCTTCGACGTGATGGTGCGCAACGCCCTGTGGCGCCGGGTCGAGCTCTTCGCCCGCGACGACGTCCCCGGGCTCGCTGCGCTGGAGGCTGGTGCGGGCGGCGAGTTCGGTGCCGCGGGCTGGGACGAAGCCATCGAGGCCTACTTCGACGAGCACCGACGGCTGCTCACCGACGGGGATGCCCGCGGCCCCGCGCTGCTCGCGGTCGACAAGCAGGTCGGTCGCTGGGAGGTCACCCAGACGCTGCACGATCCGGAGGGCAACCACGACTGGGTCATCGTCGCCGAGGTCGACCTGGCAGCCAGTGACGAGGCCGGCGAGGCCGTCGTACGAACGATTTCGGCACACTGCCTGACGGGCTGATCGACCTGCCGGGCATCGCTGCGGCGAGTCTCCCCAATGTCGCTGTGTCGACATTGTTGGATGAAGGAGTCCCGGGCCCTGGGGAAGGGGCCCGCAACCGCAGATGACACAAAGGTGAGGGCAATGGTCGGTTTCTACGGAGGATCCAGTGCACCCGACATGCCGCCGAGGATGCCCATCCCGGCGCCCAACAACGACATTCCACTCGGAACGGGCAGTGACGACATCGACGCCACGACGCTGCAGTTCCCGCTGGAGATCCCGGCGGAGGTCCCCGTGGAGTCAGCGATGACGCGGGTCTCGACCGACACCGAGTTCACTGGCGCGATCGGCCCCACGGGTCGCCCCATGCCGGTGCTGCCGGATCCGCGACCGGTCGCCGAACACGGCAACGCCCGCGTGATCGCGATGTGCAACCAGAAGGGTGGGGTCGGCAAGACCACCACCACGATCAACCTCGGTGCCGCACTGGCCGAGTTCGGTCGCAAGGTGCTGCTCGTCGACTTCGACCCACAGGGTTCGCTCTCGGTGGGCCTCGGGCTCAACCCGCACGAGATGGACCACACGGTCTACAACCTGTTGATGGACCGCCAGACCACCATCGACGACGTCGTCGTCCCCTCGGGCGTCCCGGGCATGGACCTGCTGCCGTCCAACATCGATCTGTCCGCTGCCGAGGTGCAGCTGGTGCACGAGGTCGCACGCGAGCAGACCCTGCAGCGCGTCCTGGGCCCTGCCCTCGAGCGCTACGACGTCATCCTCATCGACTGTCAGCCCTCGCTCGGCCTGCTCACGGTCAACGCGCTCACGGCCTCGCACGGCGTGATCGTGCCGCTGGAGTGCGAGTACTTCGCGCTGCGCGGCGTCGCGCTGCTCAAGCAGACGATCGACAAGGTCAAGGAACGGCTCAACCCCGGCCTCGAGGTCGATGGCGTGCTCGGCACCATGTTCGACGGCCGCACCCTGCACGGCCGCGAGGTGCTCGAGCGCCTCGTCCAGGCCTGGGGTGACCAGGTGTTCCACACCGTCATCCGTCGGACCGTGAAGTTCTCCGACTCGACCGTCGCCGGCGAGCCGATCACGTCCTACGCGTCCGGATCCTCCGGGGCTGAGGCGTATCGCCAGCTCGCGAAGGAGGTGGCGCTGCGGTGTCTCGACGTGTGAGCCTGCCGGCCGCCGACGACCTCTTCCGTCCGACGTCCGGCGAGGAGGACGCACGCCCCGGCCGCGGCAAGGTCCGTGCCGTCCCCGACGCGCCCGAGGGCGTCGAGGCCACGCCGAAGGCCCCCAGCGGTCGGGTCCGGCACGACGAGAAGATCACGGTCTACGTCACCGCCGGCGAGCTGATGGACCTGGAGAAGGCGCGGCTCACCCTGCGCGGCAACCACGGTCTTGCCGTCGATCGGGGACGGATCGTCCGGGAAGCGCTGCACCTGGTCCTTGCCGAGCTCGAGTCCGGGGGAGAGGACTCCGCGCTGGTCAGGCGCCTGCGTGAGTCATGATTCAGGTGTGAGTGAGTCAGCACCGTCGGACCTGTCGGCAGACCCTGCCGAGCCGACGGCCAGCTTCGAGCTCCACCTCTCGAACTTCGAGGGCCCCTTCGACCTGTTGCTGAGCCTGATCTCCAAGCACAAGCTCGACGTGACCGAGATCGCGCTGGCCGAGGTCACCGTCGAGTTCATCGCGCACATCAAGCGGCTGCCCGACGACGGAGACCTGGAGGAGACCACCTCCTTCCTGCTGGTTGCGGCCACCCTGCTGGACCTGAAGGCGGCTCGCCTGCTGCCGCAGGGTGACGTGGAGGACGAGGAGGACCTCGCCCTGCTGGAGGCACGCGACCTGCTGTTCGCGCGCCTGCTGCAGTACAAGGCCTACAAGCAGGTCGCCAGGGTCATGGACCAGCGTCTGCAGGCCGAGTCACGTCGCTACCCCCGGGCCGTGGGTCTGGAAGACCGGTTCGCCAGTCTCCTGCCGGAGGTCCTGATCGGGATCGGCCTGGACCAGTTCGCCGCGCTCGCCGCCAAGGCGATGCAGCCGCGCCCGGAGCTGCAGCTCAACCTCCAGCACATCCACGCCCCGACAGTGAGCGTGCGGGAGCAGGGGGCCGTCGTCATGGAGCGGCTGCGCCGCAGCGGCACGATGACCTTCAGGGCGCTGTGCGGCGACTCACCCGACACGCTCACCACGGTGGCGCGGTTCCTCTCCCTGCTGGAGCTGTTCCGCGAAGGCGCCGTGGCGTTCGACCAGATGACACCGCTGGGCGAGCTCACCGTGCGCTGGACCGGCGACGACACGGTCGACGTGGATGACCTGATCACCGACGAGTTCGACGGCACGCTCCCCCAGGAGGAGCAGGGCCCCGAGGAGAAGACTGATGACTGACCAGGTCGAAGAAGCCCTGCCCGTTCCGTTCGCAGCCCTGCGCCCCGCGCTGGAGGCCGTGCTGATGGTGGCCGACCAGCCGCTCGACGAACTCACTCTCGCGACGGCCGTGAGCTACCCGGCACCCGAGGTCGCCGCCGCGCTGGCCTCCCTCGCCGCCGAGTACGACGAACAGGGGCGCGGCTTCGAGCTGCGCAACGTCGCCGGCGGCTGGCGGTTCTACACGCGCGAGGAATTCGCGCAGGTCGTCGAGGGCTTCGTGCTCGAGGGTCAGCAGGCGCGCCTGACGCAGGCCGCGCTGGAGACGCTGGCGGTCGTGGCTTACCAGCAGCCGGTGTCGCGGGCACGCGTCTCCGCGGTGCGTGGTGTCAATGTCGACGGTGTGATGCGGACCTTGATCAGCCGCGGGCTGGTCGAGGAGGCCGGCCACGACGGTGAGCACGGCGCGACGCTCTACCGCACGACGTCGTACTTCCTGGAGCGGATCGGCATCGTCTCGATCGACGAGCTCCCCGACCTGGCGCCGCACCTGCCGGACCTGTCCGACATGGAGGACGAGCTGGCCTCGGCCCAGGCTGCAGATTCCCGTCCGACAGAAGAGGTCGAACCCAGTGCGTGACATCGCGGTCGACGAGGACGGCCAGATCCGTCTGCAGAAGCTGCTCGCCACGGCCGGCGTCGCCTCGCGTCGCAAGTGCGAAGAGCTGATGCTCGACGGCGAGGTCGAGGTGGACGGCGAGATCATCACCCGGCTCGGCACGAAGGTCGACCCGCGCACCGCGGTCATCAAGGTGTCCGGCAAGCGGCTGCCGCCGCTGTCCGACCAGATGTACCTCGTGCTGAACAAGCCGCGCGGCGTCGTCTCGACAATGTCAGACCCGCAGGGCCGCAAGACGATCACCGACGTGCTCGCCGACGTCCTGGCGGCGGACCCGGCGCTGCGGCTCTTCCACGTCGGTCGCCTCGACACGGACACGTCCGGGCTGCTGCTGCTCACCAATGACGGCGACTTCGCGCACCGGATGGCGCACCCGTCGTTCGAGGTCGAGAAGACCTACGTCGCCGAGGTGACCGGGCGCATCGCGAAGGGCACCGTGGCCGACCTGCTGACCGGCGTCACCCTCGATGACGGTCCCGTGGAGGTACGACGCGCTCGGCTGCTGGCGACGGCCGCAGACCGTTCGATCGTCGAACTGGTCATCCATGAGGGCCGCAACCGGATCGTCCGGCGCCTGCTCGACCAGGTCGGTCACCCCGTGCGGCAGCTGAGCCGCACGAAGTTCGGACCGATCGAGCTCGGCACCCTTCCCAGCGGGACGACCCGCGAGCTCAGTGACGACGAGCTCGGCGAGCTCCTGGACCTGGTCGGACTCTGATGGCCACGCTCAGCGGCCCGGTCGAGATCATCGGCACCGGCCTGATCGGAACGTCCATCGCCCTGGCCTGTCGCCGCGGGGGACTGGAGGTGCTGCTGACCGATGCCGCTCCCGACCATGTGCGCACCGCATCCGGGCTCGGCGCCGGGCGCCCGCGCGAGGCGAACGACGTGCCGCAGCTGGTCGTGGTCGCCGTACCTCCGGATGCGCTGGGTGCCGCGATCCGGGCCGCGCTCGACACGGCCGGGCCCGACACCGTCGTCACCGACGTCGGCAGCGTGAAGGGGGCTCCGCTCGACGTCGTCGCGGGGCATCCGGCCGTGAGCCGATATGTCGGCAGCCACCCGATGGCCGGGACCGAGCACTCCGGCCCGTTGTCGGCGAGTGCGGCCCTGTTCGACGGGCGACCGTGGGCGGTCACGCCGGGGCCGGACGCGTCACCCACCACCACGCAGCTCGTCGAGGCGCTGGTCCGGGTCTGTGGCGCGGTGCCGGTGCACCTGCCCCCGGAGGAGCACGACCGGGCCGTGGCCCGCACCTCTCACGTGCCGCACCTGATGGCCTCGCTCGTCGCCGGCACCCTGGCCGGTGCGACGCCGGCCCACCTTGCCCTCTCGGGTACGGGCGTGCGAGACGTCACTCGCGTCGCCGGCGGCGACCCGCGCCTCTACAGCCAGATCATCGGCGGCAACGCGGAGGCGGTGGCGGCCCTGCTCACCGAGGTCCGTGACCGTCTCGACCTGGTGCTGGAGGCAGTCCAGGAGAAGGACCGCATCGGGCTGGAGTCGCTGCTCGCCTACGGACAGGCCGGAACGCGCGCCATTCCCGGCAAGCACGGCGCCGCTCCGCAACCGATGGAAGCGGTCCGTGTCGCCGTTCCCGACCATCCCGGCGAGCTCGCCCGGCTGTTCGCCGATGCCGGCGCCAGCGGGGTCAACATCGAGGACGTCCGGATCGATCACGATCCCGGTCGCCCGGTCGGACTGGTCGAGCTCGACGTCATCGCCGCGCGCGCGGAGGAGTTGAGGGTCGCTCTGGAGTCGAAGGGCTGGACGACTCACCGGTAGTCTGCGGGCCGTGAACGTCCCCATCTCTGCAGACCTTCCCGGCAACCAGACCGTGGTGGTCGCGGTCGACGGCACCTCGGGCTCGGGGAAGTCCAGCACCTGTCGGGCCGTGGCCGACCGCCTCGGCCTGCGCTACCTCGACACGGGTGCGCAGTACCGCGCGATCACCTGGTGGATGCTGACCCAGGACGTGGACGTCCACGACGCCGCGGCCGTCGCCGCAGCCGCTGACACGGCCGTCCTCGAGTCCGGCACCGACCCGCTCAACCCGACGATCACGGTCGACGGCACGGACGTCTCCGTCCAGATCCGCAGCGACGAGGTCAACGCAGCGGTCTCCCCGGTCAGCACCGTGCCCGAGGTGCGCTCGCGACTGGTCGCCCTGCAACGCGAGATCATCGGTTCGGGTGGCATCGTGGTCGAGGGGCGCGACATCGGCTCGGTCGTGTGGCCCGATGCCGAGGTCAAGATCTACCTCACGGCCGACCCCAACGCCCGCGCCGTCCGCCGTGCCCTCGAGGCCGGCGGTGCCGATGTCGCTGCGACCCAGGAGTCGCTCCTCGCCCGCGACAAGATCGACTCCGGCCGTGCCGTGGCACCGCTCACCATGGCTGACGGTGCCCTGCGCGTCGACTCCACCCACCTGACGCTCGACGAGGTCGTCGACATGGTGGTGGGGCTGGTGACGGAGCGGGTTTGAACAGCGACGTCGTCCGCACCCCGCCGCGGTGGCTGCTGGTGCGGGGCCGCCCGGCCTCGGCCTGGCTGATCCGACGTCGCTACGACGTCCACGTCCACCACGCCGAACGCTTCCCCGCCACGGGGCCGGTCGTCGTGGCCGGCAACCACGTGGGCCTCATCGACGGCCCGCTGATGTCGATCTTCGCGCCGCGACCGGTGCATGCGCTGACCAAGCAGGAGATGTTCAAGGGTCCGCTCGGCCGGTTCCTGCACCGGGCCGGCCAGATCAGACTGGATCGCTTCAACTACGACCCGGCCGCGATCCGCAGCGCGGTCAAGGTGCTGCAGTCCGGCCACGCCGTCGGAGTCTTCCCCGAAGGCACCCGTGGGTCCGGCAATTTCGACGAGCACTTCCACTCCGGGGCGGCGTACCTCGCGCTCGTGACCGGCGCTCCCGTCGTACCCCTGACCTTCCTGGGGACCCGTGAACCGGGTGGTTCGAGCGGCTCGCTGCCGGCCAGGGGGGCGCGGATCGACATCGTCGTGGGTCACCCGATGGCCGTCGATGCGGTGCCTTGGCCCCGGACGCGAGACCATGTACGTCTGACGTCGGCCGCCCTGCGTGCGCACATGCGCACCGGGCTGGCCGATGCCCTCGACGAAACAGGGCGGACCCTCCCCGGTCCGCTCCCGCAAGGAGACCGTGATGAGTGAAGACGACCTGATGCCCGAGGGTGTCCCGACGGAGGACGACGCTGTCCGACCGGTGGTCCAGGTGCCTGTCCTCGCGGTCGTCGGCCGTCCGAACGTGGGCAAGTCGACGCTGGTCAACCGGATCCTGGGTCGGCGCGAGGCGGTCGTGCAGGACATCCCCGGTGTGACCCGCGACCGCATCTCCTACGACGCCGAGTGGAACGGCCGTGCGTTCACGGTCGTCGACACCGGTGGCTGGGACCCGGACGCACGCGGCCTCGCCGAACGGATCCGCGCCCAGGCCGAGATCGCGGTCGGTCTTGCGGACGCCGTCATGTTCGTCGTCGACGCCACGATCGGCATCACCGACGCCGATGAGGCGGTCGTGCGGGTGCTGCGTCGTTCGGGCAAGAACGTCGTGCTGGCTGCCAACAAGGTCGACGACGAGCGCGCAGAGGCGCAGGCCTTCGGTCTGTGGAACCTCGGCCTCGGCGAGCCGCACATGGTCTCGGCCCTGCACGGCCGTGGCTCGGGCGACCTGCTCGACGCCGTCCTCGAGGTGCTCCCGGCCGCTCCGGAGGACGACGGCGTCAAGATCGGCGGACCGCGCCGGATCGCGATCGTCGGTCGTCCCAACGTCGGCAAGTCCTCGCTGCTGAACAAGCTCGCGGGCGAGGAGCGCTCCGTCGTCGACAACGTCGCCGGCACGACCGTCGACCCCGTCGACGAGATCGTGGAACTGGGCGGCAGGGCCTGGCGCTTCATCGACACGGCCGGCATCCGCAAGCGGGTGAAGGAGGCCTCCGGCCACGAGTACTACGCCTGGCTGCGTACCTCCACCGCGATCGAGCGGGCCGAGGTCTGCGTGCTGGTCCTCGACGGCAGCGAGTCGGTCGCCGAGCAGGACATGCGGATCCTCCAGGAGGTGCGCGAGGCCGGCAAGGCACTCGTCATCGCCTTCAACAAGTGGGACAAGGTCGACGCCGAGCGCCGCTACTTCCTCGACCGCGAGATCGAGCGGGACCTGGTGCAGGTGCAGTGGGCTCCGCGCATCAACCTCACCGCGCTGACCGGCTGGCACATCGACCGGCTGGTGCCGGCGCTGGAGAAGGCCATCGAGGGCTGGGAGACGCGGATCACCACGGGTGCGCTCAACGCTTTCCTCGGCCGGATCATTGCCGAGCACCCGCACCCCGTGCGCGGTGGCAAGCAGCCGCGGATCCTGTTCGGCAGCCAGGTGCAGTCCGCGCCGCCGACCTTCAAGCTGTTCACGACCGGGCGCCTCGACCAGGGCTACGAGCGCTTCATCGAGCGCCGCTTGCGTGAAGAGTTCGGCTTCGTCGGTACGCCGATCGAGATCAAGGTGCAGGCGCGAGAGAAGCGCAAGGACCGCAAGTAGCTGCACTTGTCGTGAGGTGAGACCCGCTTGCTTTGTTCGAACAAATGTTCGAACATGGATGAGTGAGTCAAGCTGCCGTCGTCGACCAGTTGCGGGGGCAGATCCATGCCCTGCAGGGTGCTCCGACCCGGCTGACGGTGCCGACGCTGGCGATGTTCGACGGCTTGGTGCAGCTGCGCACCGGTGGGGTCTACGCCGTCGACTCGGCCACCCTCGGGATGGCGCTGGCCGCGGGAGCCTCGCAGGCCGGTGAATGGGTCGGCTTCGCCGGCTGGGACGACTTCGGGGTCGAGGCTGCCCAGCAGCGCGGGATCGAGCTGTCCCGCACGGTGCTGGTGCCCTCGCCGGGCGAGCACTGGCTGGAGGTCACCGCCGCGCTCGTCGACGTCTTGAAAGTGGTGGTGCTGCGCCCCACCGGCGTGGTCGATGCGAAGTCCGCCTCGATCCTCGACGCGCGGCTCCGGGCGCGCTCCGGCGTGCTGGTGGTCCAGGGCGACTGGCCACGTTGTGAGGCGCGGCTCACCTCCGGGGAGAGCACGTGGGAAGGGATCGGGCAGGGTCGCGGCCGGTTGCGCGAACGGCGGCTCGAGATCGTCGCACGCCGCGGGTCAGGGGTGCTCGCACGCTCCGCGGTGGTCCTGCCCTGATGCGCACCATGGTGCTCTGGTGTCCCGACTGGTCGGTCACTGCTGGCCTGCTGGAGGCAGCCGAGTCCGACTCACCTTCACCCACGGCAGCGCCGGCCGTCGTACTCGCGAACAACGTGGTGGTGGTCTGCAACGCTGCCGCCCGCGCGGAAGGAGTACGCCGCGGCCAGCGCCGGCGAGATGCCCAGGCGCGCTGTCCGGAGGTGGTGTTGCTGGCGGCCAACCCGGATCGCGACGCCCGCTGGTTCGAGCCGGTGCTGGTGGCGGTGGAGGAGGTGCGGCCGGGAGTCGCGCCGATCCGGCCCGGCCTGCTGGCCGTGCCCGCGCCCGGGCGCTACTTCGCCCGCGCCGGGGTGGACGGGGAGCAGGCAGCCGCGGCGTTGCTGGCCGAGCACCTGGTGGGCGTGGGGGTGTGGGACTGCCGATTCGGGGTCGCCGACGACCTGTACACCGCCGAACGCGCAGCGCGACAGGCCACGCCCCAGGACTGTTTCGCGGTGCCGCAGGGGGAGTCGGCGGCGTTCCTGCGTGGCCTGCCCGTGACGGTGCTGGCCGACGAAGGTCCCCAGGGCGCCGAGCTCTCCGACCTGCTGCGTCGGCTCGGTCTGGTGCTGCTGGGGGACTACGCGGCACTCGCCGCCGGCGAGATCAGCAACCGGTTCGGCGCCTACGGCGTCGAGGTGTGGCGCCGGGTGCAGGGGGTGGAGGTCGCCCGGCTCGCCTCGCGCACCCCGCCGCCCGAGCTGGCGTGCGAGATCTCCTTCGAGCCGCCCCTCGACTCCGCCGAGGCGGTCACCTTCAGCGTGCGGACGACGGCCGAGCGGTTCATCGCCGCTCTGGCCGACCGGCAGCTCGTGGCGACAGGCGTGCGGATCGAAGCGGAGTTCGAGCCGGCCGGATCCGTCGGCACGTCGGTCTCTGCCCGGACCTGGCTCCACCCGCGTTGCTTCACCTCCCGCGACCTCGTCGACCGGGTGCACTGGCAGCTCCAGGCCGGGATGGCCAGTTCCGGGCTGCGCAGCCGCAAGTCCCTGGGGGCGACGATCAGCGCTCCGGTCATGCTGCTGCGCTTCCTGCCCGAGGTCGTCGAACCGGCTGGCGACCACGCCGACGGGCTGTGGGGCGGTGGTGCCGATGACCAGGTGGTCCGCGGGGTCGCGCGGGTCCAGGCCATGGTCGGGTACGACGCCGTCCGGGTCCCCGTCCTCCAGGGCGGCCGGAGTGCGGCCGACCGCCAGGCGATGGTGCCGTGGGGTGAGCGGGCGACGGGGCTGCGTCCGGTGGATCGCCCGTGGCCTGGCCGGATCCCCGGACCGGCGCCGACCCGCGTCTTCGCCGAACCGCCCGAGGCTGAGGTGGTCGACGAGGCGGGTGTCGTGGTGGCCGTGACCAGCCGGGGCGTGGTGACGGGCGAGCCGTGGCAGTTCCGGATCGGACCATCCACCGGTCGCCGGGTGTTCCCGCGCATGCCCGTGGCGGCGTGGGCCGGACCGTGGCCCGTCGACGAGTCGTGGTGGCTGGTGGGCAGCGCCGGTTCGGGTGGGCGGGCCGCGCGTTTCCAGGTCGTCGGCGTCGACGGCCGGGCCTGGTTGCTGCGGTGGAGTTCCTCTGCTCCGGAGGGCAAGGGCGTGTGGGAGGTCGAGGCGGCGTACGACTGATCCTCGCGCGGCGCGCTCCGGCAGGTCTACGCTGCGATGAATCGACCGCAGGAGGCTCCCCATGGCGAAGAAGAAGGCTGCCGATCTCATTCCCGGCGCGAAGAACCTCAAGGCGCTCCGCGGAGCCCTCGAGCACAGCGTCACGATCCAGCTGACCCGTTTGCAGGAGGTCATCGACGACCTCGTTGCCCGCGGCTCCCTGAGCCGCGCCGACGCGGACAAGCTGGTCGATCAGTTGATGAGCACCAGCAAGGCCTACACGCAGGCGCTGCTCCAGGTCGTGGAGACCGTGCGGACCGAGACCAGGAAGAACGTCGAGGCAGGTCTGTCGACCGCCGCCTCCCCGGTGATGGCCACGGCCAACAAGCTCGTCGACAAGGTCCGTCAGGGCTCGAAGCCCGGGAAGAAGGGCAAGAAGGGCACGGGCAAGAAGGGCAAGGGCAAGGCGAAGGCCGGGGCGGAGGCGAAGCTCACCGTCGTCCAGCACGACCCGATCCCCGACCTCGCCGATCTCAGCATCGCGAAGATCCGCCCCCTGCTCGCCGGCCTCACGCCTGCGGAGCTGCGCCAGGTCCGCGCCCGCGAGGCCACCGGCAAGGGACGCAAGAGCCTGCTCGCCGAGATCGACCGCGACCTGAAGAAGTAGCCAGTACTCGACGCCCGGCCATGAAGGTCGACCACAAGCGCGAGCTCGACGCGTACCGCGCGCGGGCAGGGGAGTTCCGCGTGATCGACGTACCCGCGCTGCAGTACGTCATGGTCGACGGTCGCGGTGATCCCAACACCTCGCAGGAGTACGCCGACGCGCTCGCCGCGTTGTATCCGGTCTCCTACACGCTCAAGTTCGCGAGCAGGAAGCAGCTCGATCGCGACTACGTGGTGATGCCGCTCGAAGCGTTGTGGTGGGCCGAGGACATGGCGTCGTTCACGTCAGCGCGTGACAAGTCGCGGTGGAAGTGGACCGCCATGATCCTGGCGCCCGACTGGATCACTGGCGAGTTTTTCGATGCAGCCGTCGCCGAGGTGCGGCGCAAGGGTGTGCCTGACACGCTGGACGCGGTCCGCCTCGAGACCCTGTGCGAGGGCACGTGCGTGCAGACCCTTCACGTCGGTGCCTACGACGACGAAGCCGCCGTGCTCGCCGTGATGCACGACGAGTTCATCCCGGGTGCCGGGTTCGCGATGACGGGCAGGCACCACGAGATCTACCTGAGCGATCCGCGCCGGGTGGAACCGAAGAAGTTGCGAACGATCCTTCGGCAGCCGGTTCGCCCGGTGTGAGCCGAACTACCAGCTTCGCGCCCACACGCAGTGCTCGGAGTTGCTCAGGGCCGCCACGATCTCGGTCGACAACGGCTCCGAGGTGTCGCTGACGACGTACCCGAGGTGGTCACGGGTCGAGAGGTGCTGGTCGATGACGTTGTCGCCAGCGGCGGCGAACGCAGCGTTCAGCTCGGCCAGGACCCCGGCCACGTTGTGGTGCAGGAAGCCCAGGCGATGGCCGGTGGTGAGTGCGGGGGGCTGCACCAGTGGCAGGTTGACCGACATCGCGGTGCTGCCCTCGAGGGCGAAGCGGGAGAGCTTCTCGGCCACGAACCAGCCAATCTCCTCCTGGGCTTCCTGAGTGGAGCCACCGATGTGAGGGGTCAGGATCACGTTGTCGAGGCCGCGCAGCACGGAGTTGAACGGGTCGCCCTGGGCCTTCGGCTCGGTCGGGAAGACGTCGACAGCGGCACCAGCGATGTGGCCGGACAGAAGATGGTCGCGCAGGGAGTCGTAGTCGACGACCATGCCGCGGGACGCGTTGATGAAGAGGGCGCGCGGCTTCATGGCGGCGAATTCGGCCGGCCCGAAGAAGCCGGCGTTGCCCGGTCGCCCGTCGATGTGAAGGCTGACGACGTCGGCGACGTGGAGCAGCTCGGCCAGGGTCCGGACGCGGCGCGCGTTGCCGTGGGCCGGGCGGTCCGCATTGTCGTAGAAGACGACGCTCATCCCGAGTGCTTCGGCGACGGTCGAGAGCTGGGTGCCGATGTTGCCGTAGCCGACGATGCCGATCGTGCGACCGCGCACTTCGTGGCTGCCCCGCGCCGACTTGTCCCACTCACCGTCGTGCATCCGCTGGATCTTCTCGGGCAGCCGGCGCGCCAGCGCGATGATCTCGCCGATCACGAGCTCCACGACGCTGCGGGTGTTGGAGTACGGCGCGTTGAACACACCGATGCCGAGCTCGGCTGCCGTGACCAGGTCGACCTGGGAGGTGCCGATGCAGAAGCAGCCGATGGCCCGGAGGCCCCGGGCTTCCCGCAGGACCTTCGTGGTGACGGTCGTGTTGGAGCGGATGCCAAGCAGGTCGACGTCGACCAGTGCGGCGAGGAGTTCGTCCTCCGACATCGCCCCGGACTGCACCTCGACCTGGTAGCCGCGACCCTGGAGGATCTCGACGGCAGCGGGGTGGATGTTTTCGAGGAGCAGTGCCTTCACAGGGCAACCGTACGGGGCAGGGGCTCTGTCGCGCGAAGCGCTAGCCTCCTGTGGATGAGCAGGATCTTCACCATCAGCGTCGCCTCGGTCTATCCCCACTACGTGACGAAGGTCGAGAAGAAGGGCCGGACCGTCGCCGAGCTGCACCAGGTGATCGAGTGGCTCACCGGCTTCGACGAGGCTGCGCTGGACGCCCACCTGGCCGCGGAGACGACGTTCGAGGACTTCTTCGCCTCCGCTGAGCTCAACCCGAATGCCTCCTTGATCACCGGGTCGGTGTGCGGGATCAAGGTCCAGGACATCGAGGATCCGTTGATGCAGAAGGTTCGCTACCTCGACAAGCTGGTCGACGAGCTGGCGAAGGGGAAGGCGATGGAGAAGGTGCTGCGGGGGTAGGGGCCTTGCTCGTGTGAGGCTCTTCTGGTCGGCGGTGGTGCAATGGTGACGAAAGGACGCAGTCTCAGCTGCTTAGGCTCCGAGTCGATGTGCTACTGGCGGGGCACTCGAAGTCTCAGGCTCAGTTGCGACGGCGCTCGTACCAGCGCCGCACAGCTTCGCCGCCATCCTGGTAGAGCAACTGGTTGCCCTGCCGCGCGGCGTCGGAAAGTTGTTCGGTGACCGCTGAGAGCTGTTCCAAGTCGAAGAAGTTCCGCACGTATGCCGGGTCTTTGGTCTTTCGTCGATGCAGACCGTGTAAGACGGGCAAGGCGTGCAGGAGGTCGTTCCGATCCTCCCGGGCCGCGTCGACCTGTTCGACGAACTCAGGTAGTCCGGATAGTAGATCCAGTCCTGCAATCGACCGCAATCTACCGAGGAGGGTGCCGAGTGGGTCCGAATACATGTCCGTGGATTCGACTTCGCCGACGACCCTGGCGAGGTCGAAGCAGATCCCAGCAACCCTCGCGGCTGCGTAGGTAGCACGCCCGAGTTCGAGCAGCCAGGCCTCATGCTCGGGATGCCGCGGATCGCCGGGATGTTCTGGAGAGGTATCGGTCATGCGCTTCATTGTGGCTGCCGAGGATCGTCACCTGCTTCGGGACGGGTGGCGAGGGATCTCCGCATGCGGCGGTTCGCCCCAGCTGTCCACAAGCACCTCGACCTACTTGCATCGAACACATGTTCGACTAGAATGTGTTCATGGACAGCCCTACCGCACCCACCGCGAAGGTGGAGTTCCTCCGCCGGGCGGAGGAGACGCCGTATGCGCGGCGGGCTGCGGACTTGCGCGACCTGCAGGAGGCGCTGGAGTGGTGTGACCTCAATTCCTCCGATCCGCAGGCCGAGCCGAACGCCATACCGATCGGGCACGGGGGAGACCACCTGACCCGCTGTGGCGGGCAGGGCACTCCGGACGTCGCCCAGTTGTGTGCGGCGGAGTACGCGATTGCTCGGCAGGCAGGCGAGCGCGCAACGTGGAACCTGATGTCCGACGCCCTCGACCTGCGGCATCGGTTCCCGCTGGTGTGGGTGAAGGGTCAGGAGCTGGTGAGCGAGCTTTGGGTCCTGCGCCGGATCGTGGTCATGGCGCGTCGGCTGACGAAGGAGCAGGCGGCACGGGTGGATCGCGCCATGGTCGAGGTCCTGGGCCAGTCGCCGGGGCGGATCCTGCAGATCGCGGAGGCTCGGATCATCGAGGCCGACGTGCGCGGCCATGCCGACCGGATCCGGGAGGACAACTCCCGGCGCGGGGTCTGGTTCCCCAAGCCCTCGCCGGGTGAGCAACTCGAGGTCGACGGCATCTCTGGATCCCGACGGGTTGCCGCGCGCCTGAAGCCTGGGCAGAGCGGAGAGCTCGACCACACCATCGACGTCATCGCCGACCACCTCGCTGATGAGTACGCAGCCGATCCCGATGCCGAGATGCCGAGTCGTGACCAGCTGCGAGCCGAGGCGCTGGCCTATCTCGCCGACCCGCACGCCGCGGCGGCCATCATCGATGCGGCGCAGGCAGATCCCGAGGCAGCGATCGTGGAGCAGCGACCCGAGCGGAAGCAGAAGACTTCACGCAGGGCGAAGGTCTTCATCCACATCGACGCCGATGTGCTCGCCGACGGCGCCGACGGAGTGGCCCGCGTTGAGGACTGGGGTCCGGTGCTTCTGTCCCAGCTGGCTGAACTCCTCGGTCGCGCCGACATCACCCTCACCCCGGTCGTCGACCTTCGCACGTTCACCTCCGTCAACGCCTACGAGCATCCAGCGACGATGAAGCTGCGCACCGAGCTGCGCACCGTCGGTGACGTCTTCCCGCACTCTGCCCACCATCCCGGACGAGGTGCGGTCGACCACGATCACGCCGTGGCCTGGGAATCCGATGGGCCACCCGGCCAGACGAATGACCTCAACGACGCCCCGCTGAGCAGACGACATCACCGGGCGAAGACGCATCACGCTTATCTCCTCCGACAAACCGGTCCCGGGCGGTACGAGTGGACGACCCCTCACGGTCTCCGGCGCATCGTTGATCGGGCCGGCACTCACATCCCGGCGCCGTAGACCGTCATGGGCTGGAACAACCCACCGGTCCCTTGGGGCGAGCTCGAGCGCCGGCTGTCCGGTCGCGCCCCGGCAATGGAAGCGCCGGTGTCGCGGCGCAAGCAGCCGCGCACGGTGCCCGAGCGGATCGCCCGACCTGAGCAGTCGACGCCGTACGCAGAACTCCACTGCCACAGCCACTTCAGCTTCCTGGACGGGGCAAGCTCTCCGCGCGAGCTCATCGAGGAGTCGGTCCGGCTCGGCCTGTCCGCGCTCGCCCTCACCGATCACGACGGGTTCGCCGGGGCGCCGCTGTTCGCCGAGGCGGGCACCGACCACGGCCTGCCCACCGTCTACGGCGCCGAGCTCACCCTCGGACTCAGCAGCTCACAGAACGGCGTCCCTGACCCCGCAGGCAGCCACCTGCTGGTGCTGGCAAGGGGTGTGGAGGGCTACCACCGGCTCTCCGGGGCGATCACCGAAGCGGGTTTGCGTGCCCCGGAGAAGGGCAGCCCCGCCCACGACCTCGACGAGCTCACCGACCGTGGCCGTGGGCACTGGGTGGTGCTGACCGGGTGCCGCAAGGGATCGGTCAGGCAAGCGCTCAGCGACCACGGACCGGTCGCAGCGGCCCGGGCCCTCGACGACCTCGTCGACCGCTTCGGCCGCGAGCACGTGGTCGTGGAGCTGACCGTCAGCGACCATCCAGGAGCCGACGAGACCAACGACCTGCTGGCGAAGATCGCCGACCACCGCGGGGTGCAGGTCGTGGCGACGGGCAACGTGCACCACGCGACACCGGAGAAGCGCCGGCTGGCCGCGGCGATGGCAGCGGTCCGTGCCCGCCGCAGCATCGCCGAGCTGGACGGCTGGCTGGACCTCTCCGGCGGCGCGCACCTGCGCAGTGGTGAGGAGATGCTCCGCCGCTTCGCCCACCGTCCGGATGCGGTGCACCGGTCCGTCGTGCTCGCTGAGGAGCTGGCTTTCGACCTGCGCAAGGCCTCGCCCCGGCTGCCGAAGCAGGGCATTCCCGAAGGGCACACGCAGAGCACGTGGCTGCGGGAGCTCACCGAGCGTGGTTTCGCGGAGCGCTACGCCCACACCCCGCATGCGGCGGCGGCGCGGGAGCGGGTCGAGAAGGAGCTCGACGTCATCACCCGCAAGGACTTCGCGGGCTACTTCATCATCGTCCACGACATCGTCGCCTTCGCCCGGCGCGAGCGGATCCTCTGCCAGGGCAGGGGATCGGCGGCGAGCTCGGCAGTCTGCTACGCCCTCGGGATCACTGCCATCGACTCGGTCTTCTACAACCTTCCGTTCGAGCGGTTCATCTCCGAGCACCGTGAGGAGGAGCCCGACATCGACGTGGACTTCGACTCCGACCGCCGCGAAGAAGTGATCCAGTGGGTCTACGAGACCTACGGACGCCGCAACGCCGCCCAGGTCTGCAACGTCGTCAGTTATCGACCGCGGATGGCGGTGCGTGACGCCGCGAAGGCGCTGGGGTTCTCGCCCGGGCAGCAGGACGCGTGGTCGAAGGCGATCGACGGCTGGGGGAGCGAGGTCGAGAAGGGCCTCGGCATCCCTGACCAGGTGGTCCAGCTCGCTGAGGAGTTGATGGGCGCACCCCGCCATCTCGGGATCCACTCCGGTGGGATGGTGCTGACCGAGCGCCCGATCGGCGAGGTCTGCCCGATCGAGAAGGCGCGGATGCCCAACCGGACCGTGCTGCAGTGGGACAAGGACGGCTGCGAGTCGATGGGGCTGGTGAAGTTCGACCTGCTGGGCCTCGGGATGCTCGGCGCGCTCGACCACATGATGCGTCTGGTCGAGGAGCACCTCGGCCAGCGCTGGACGCTGGAGACGATGCCGAAGGAGGAACCCGAGGTCTACGACATGCTCGGCCGCGCCGACTCGATCGGCGTATTCCAGGTCGAGTCGCGTGCCCAGATCGGCACCCTGCCGCGTCTCAAGCCGCGCTGTTTCTACGACCTCGCCATCGAGATCGCGTTGATCCGGCCCGGCCCGATCCAGGGCGGCGCGGTGCACCCGTTCGTCCGGCGCAAGACCGGGCGCGAGCCGGTGACCTACGAGCACCCGCTGCTGATCCCGGTGCTGGAGCGCACCCTCGGCGTACCCCTGTTCCAGGAGCAGTTGATGCAGATGGCTGTGGTCCTGGGCGACTGCACCCGCGACGACGCCGACCTGCTGCGCCGGGCGATGGGTTCGAAGCGCGGTGTGGAGCGGATCGAACGAGTCAAGGACACCCTCTACGCCGGGATGGCACGCAAGGGGCTGGTCGGCGAGGTCGCCGACGGGATCTACGTGAAGATCCTCTCCTTCGCCGGCTTCGGCTTCGCCGAGTCGCACGCCCTCAGCTTCGCCCTGCTCGTCTACGCCTCGTCGTGGTTCAAGCTGCGTTACCCCGCGGTGTTCCTCGCCGGTCTGCTCCGCAACCAGCCGATGGGCTTCTACTCACCGCAGTCACTGGTCGCCGACGCTCGCCGCCACGGCGTCGAGGTGCGCCGCCCCGACATCACGCTCTCCGGTGCCCAGGCCGGCATGGAGCCCTGCGAACCGGCAGAGAAGGACGAGCTCCGGTACGACGACGGACTGGCCGTGCGGCTCGGGCTGGATGCGGTCAAGGGCATCGGGAGCGAGGTCGCTGCCCGGATCGTCGCGGTCCGGGAGGAGTCGCCGTACAGCGATCTGCGGGACCTCTCGCGACGCGCTGGACTGTCGACCGCCCAGCTCGAAGCGCTGGCGACGGCGGGAGCGTTCGAGGGGTGGGGGCTGGATCGCCGTCAGGCGTTGTGGATGGCGGGTTACGCCGAGTCCGATGCGCAGCTGCCGGGGAGCACCCCGGCACCCGGACCCCCGCAGCTGCCGGGGATGAGTCCGATGGAGGTCACCCTGGCTGACCTGTGGGCCACCCGCGTTTCCACCGACGTCCATCCGATCCAGCACTTCCGGGAGGTCCTCACTGCGGCGGGGATCAAGGCCGTGGGAGAGCTTTCCACCGCCGAGGCGGGGCGGCGGGTCCACGTGGCCGGCCTGATCACCCACCGCCAGCGGCCGGGGACGGCTGGCGGGGTCACGTTCCTCAATCTTGAGGACGAGACCGGGATGCTCAATGTGGTCTGCTCCCGCGGCGTGATGCTGGTGCACCGCCAGGCTGCCCGCAACAAGGTCGCCGTGGTGATCCGTGGCCGCCTCGAACGCCAGGACGGCGTCACCAACCTGCTGGCCGACCGGATCGAGTCGATCGACACCGTCCTGCCCGGTGCCGGGGCCGCGTTGCAGTCGCGACAGTCCTCGCGCGACTTCCGCTGACGGGGCGATTCGAGAGCGATGCCGAGGCTGCGGTAATGTTCCGTCCGCTTCGCATCGGTGCTGCCGTACGAGGTGTTCGGGCTGTAGCGCAGCTTGGTAGCGCACCTGACTGGGGGTCAGGGGGTCGCAGGTTCAAATCCTGTCAGCCCGACCGAAGAATCTGGGTCCTGATCTGCACACTTGCAGGTCAGGGCCCTGTTTCATTGCTGACCGGGATCGAGGACCACGGCCCCAGATGTACGAGGACGCCACGAGGCTGGCGATCACGGACCTCGAGAACTGTCAGGTCGACGGAGAGCCGCGAGAGGTGACCTTCGACCTCGACCAATTGCTTCAGGTCGCCGACCTGCAGGACCAGGTGACCGCCTGGGGAGAGGTGGGAGACGGCCACGTCGATGCAGGAGCGGATCAGGTCACAGCCATCGACACCGCCGTCGACCGCGGTCAACGGGTCGTCCGGGAACGCTGCAACGCCGGCGGTCGGCAACCAAGGCGGATCCGCAACGATGACAGGAAACAGTTCGTCCGGACGCAGGACTTCGGTCATCGCTCCGCATCGGACGTCGGCCGGGATCCCCGCCACCGCAGCATTCCGGCGTGCGTACGCCGCAGCGACGGGGTCCAGGTCCACCTGCACCAGTGCCCGCCCGGACGCGCGGGCACTCAGCAGACCGATCTGCCCTGCACCGCAGCACAACTCGAGGAGCGGACCGGACGGGGAGCTGCCCGTGAGCTGGGCGGCCCACTCTCCCTGTTCGGCGGTCCAGGAGCGCGGTTGGAGCACGCGGGTGTCCCAGGCGATGTCCAGGCCGCCGAACTCGGCGTGCTGGACGCCCCCGGCCCGAGGCGGTTTGGTGACGGTCATGGCGGGGCGGTACCCCGTCCTGCCTGCGGCAACCGTTCAGCCGGTCTGCTCCACCGGACGGTATGCGTGCGTACTTCCACGGGTACTGCCGAGCCTGACCAGAAAAGGAGGCCGACATGAACCGCTGGGACACTTCCGGGCCCGACCATTCCCGAGCCCGCCGGGACCCGACCTCCAGGTCGTCGGTTTTCGTACAGAGCTCGGACGGTGGTCGACCTTGATGCCGCTACCGGCCGCGTGCGGGCCGCTGAGCGATGGTGTCCTTCGCGCATTGCGTCCGATTGCCCGGGGACCGGTGCTCGTGCCCGAGGCTCGAGCCTACGGAGACGTGGCGGACTGTCTCGGCGATCGCGACTTCCAGCTCGCGCTCTGGATTCTCTACGAGTTGCACTATCGCGGCTTCGAGGGTGTCGACGACGCAGCGGAATGGGATCCGCTGCTGCTGGTGAGTCGAGCCGGTCTGGAGCGGACGATGGAGCACGCAGTGCGTGAGCTCGTCGCATCCACGGACCACGCCCCGCCCGCGCTCGAGCCGGACTCGGATCCGGCTCCTCAGGTGGTGAAGGCGCTCGTCCAGATGACCATTGGCGACGGCGTCTCACCCGTCGCCACGTTCCTACGTCGAAGGGCGACGCGCGAGGAGTTCCGTGACTACCTTGCGGAGCGCGCGATCTACCACCTGCGTGAGTCCGACCCCCAGAGCTTCGTGCTTCCCCGCATCGACGGTGCTGCGAAGGCCGCACTCGCCGAACTCCAGTACGACGAGTACGGGGGCGGTCGGCCCGACCGGCTGCACGCCACCTTGTTCGCTCGTGCCCTCGAGTCCCTGGACATGTCGACCGATGTGGCCTCGTACCTGCCAGATGTGTCGGGAGAGACGCTGGCGTCGGTCAACCTGATGTCGCTCTTCGCGCTGAACCGCCGCCTGCGCGGAGCTGCCATGGGCCATCTCGCCGCCTTCGAGGCGACGAGCTCGCTGCCCTGTGAGCAGATCCTGCGCGGTGCCCGTCGCCTCAAGTTGCCGGACGCAGTGCAGGACTACTACGACGAGCACGTGGAGGCCGATGCCGTGCACGAGCAACTGGCGATCCGCAACATCTGCGGCAACCTGGTGACCGCCGAGCCCGAACTCGCCGACGACGTTCTCTTCGGCGCGGCCGCGTGCCTGGCCGTGGACAGCCGTGCCGGCCAGAAGCTGTTGACGGACTGGCAGGACCGACGCGACCGGAAGCCCACCGGATCCGGTCGTGCGGAGGCTGCCGGATGAGCGCGCGCCGCGTCACCGTCGAGGCCTGCCCGGGCGGGCCGCTGTTGATCCGGGGAGCTGACGAAGTCGTGAGTGACGACGGCACGGTCGGAAAGGTGGAGCGGTCCGTCGTGGCCGTGTGCCGTTGTGGTCGCTCCGACCGCCTCCCGTGGTGCGATGCGAGCCATCGCGCCAAGCGCCGTTCCCGGAAGAAGGACGACTGAGGACATGACGACCGACACCGGCGCAGACACAGGGGCGGATCCGCGGCTCGACGACGCGATTCTCGCGACCGAGGGCATCGACGAGGAGACGGTCGAGGCCGTGGGCAAGCTGTCCGAGGCGTTCGAGACCCTCGAGGTCGCCCGAGGCCACCTCTACCAGTTCCATCGAATGTCCGGGACAGCCGATTTCCAGGTCGGCGAAGCAGCCGACCTGCTGCGCAAGGCCGGTCACGTCGAGTTCGCGGACCGGATCGAGCAGCAGCTGGTCGGCCGCAACATCCTGCCGGGTCGCTGGACGTTCCAGATGGTCGAGGAGTACGACGACGGCTACTACTCCACGTTTCGCGAATTCGACCGCGAAGCACTCTCGCTCACCAACGGCCTGCGTCATCTCCACGAGGCCGGACTCAAACGCAGGCGTCGGAGCCCGGGCGAGATCGGACACGCGGATGCTCCCGCCCCGCAGGACTGACCCCTTGTGGGGCACCCCCGAGCCCGCCCCGCTGCCCATCGGTCCAGCGGACGGCCACTTCGACGACGTCGTGATCGGCGCAGGCTTCACGGGCCTGACCACGGCGTTGCTGCTCGATCGGTCGGGGCGCTCGGTCGCGGTCCTCGAAGCCCGCCACGTGGGAGCAGGCGCGAGTGGCGCGACGACGGGCAAGCTCTCGCTGTTGCAGGGGACGAAGCTCTCCGCCATCCGCGCTGTGCATTCGTCGGCCATCGCGCGCGCCTACGTGGATGCCAATCGGGAGGGACAGGCCTGGTTGCTGGAGTTCTGTTCGAGCCACGGGGTGGACGTGGAGCGTCGGGCGGCGGTCACCTATGCGGCCGAGCCCGGGGAGGTGAGGGCGGTGCGAGATGAGTACGACGCCGCGCGGTCGTTGGGACTGGAGGTCGAGTGGAGCGACACGCTCGACGTGCCGTTCCCGACGTCTGGAGCCGTGGTCCTGCCTGAGCAGGCCCAGTTCCAGCCTCGCGAAGTCCTGACCGCGTTGGCGGCCCAGTTCCAGCTCCACGGTGGCCTGCTCCACGAGAACGCTCGCGTCACCGGGGTGAGCAAGCTGGGTCAGCCGACCGTCACGACAGCGGACGGCCGGGAGTTCCATGGCGCCAACGTGGTGCTCGCCACCGGGGCGCCCATCCTCGACCGCGGTCTGTACTTCGCGAAGCTGGAGGCCAAGCGGTCCTACCTGTCGGCGTTCGCACTGGAAGGTGACGTGCTGGAGCAGATGCTGATCTCGGCGGGCAGTCCCACCCGATCGCTGCGAGGTGTACCGGGAGACGTGTCGCGGCTCCTGGTCGGGGGCAACGGCCACGTGGTCGGTCGAGGAGGTTCCGAGGCTGCGCGCATCGATGACCTTCGGGAGTGGACCGCGAAGTACTTCCCGGGAGCCGTGGAGACGCACGCCTGGGCGGCACAGGACCACACGTCCCACGACGGCATCCCGTACGTCGGCTTGCTGCCGCGCGGCCGAGCTCGGGTCCATGTGGCAACCGGCTACGACAAATGGGGTCTCGCCAACGCGGTCGCGGCCGCGCGCACCATCTCGGGAACGATCCTCGGTTCGGCACCGTCCTGGTCCAAGCCGCTCGGCCGTCGGATCACGCATCCGAAGTCGGCGATGAAGATCGTGACGAGGAACGCGCGTGCCGCGAGCGCCGCGGCGGGCGCACTCCTCGCCGCCGAGCTGCGCGAGGTCGGATCTCGGGCGGGTGGCGAAGTGGGCAGAGTGGGGTTCAGTCCCGTCCCGGTCGCCGTCACGACCGAGCAGGGTGAGGCCTGTCGGCTGGTCGGGGTGTGCACGCACCTGGGGGCGGCGCTGCGCTGGAACGACGCCGAGAACAGCTGGGACTGCCCTTGGCACGGATCCCGGTTCGCGGCGGATGGCTCGGTCCTGGATGGACCGGCCACACGGCCACTGGACAGGAAGGAATGAGATGGGCTTCGACACAGCCGTCGTTGACGTCGATGGCACCTTGGTGGACTCCAACTATCACCACGCCCGCGCCTGGCAACGCGCCTTCGACGAGGTCGGGCTGCTGGTGCCTGCCTGGCGGATCCATCGCGCCATCGGCATGGGCGGAGAGAAGCTGGTGGCCTTCGTGACCAGCGACGTGGTGGAGCGCACGCACGGGGACCGGATCCGCGAACGGTGGGAGTTCGAGGTCGACGCGGTCCTGCACGAGATCCAGGCCTTCGAGGGCGCAACCGCATTCCTCGAAGACCTCCGGGAACGCGGACTGAAGGTCGTCCTGGCGTCATCAGGCAGGGCCGAACACACCGAGCACGCGCTCGAGGTCCTCGACGCTCGCGGACGTGTCGACCACGTCATCACCAGCCAGGATGTCGATGCGACCAAGCCTGAGCCGGACCTTCTGGTCGCCGCCCTCGATGCAGCCGGGGGCGCCAGCGCCCTGGTGTTCGGAGACACGGTGTCGGATGCGGAGGCCGCCCAACGCTCCGACATGCCCATGGTGGGTCTGTTGACGGGCGGTTTTCGGCCGTGCGGAATTGCTCGATTCCGGGGCGAAGCACGTGTACGACGACGTACGTGTACTCACCGACGACCTGAGCCGGGTGCTCAACCTGCCCCACGCTGAATTCTGACAGACAGGCGACAACAACTAGAACACGTTCTACTGTGTCTCCCATGCGTTTCACTGATCGTCGCGTCATCGTGACTGGAGCTTCCGGCGGCCTCGGCCGCGTCGTTGCAGAACTCTTCCGGGGCGAGGGAGCCCGGGTCGTGGCCACCGACGTGGTCGCGGCCGACGGGGTCGTCGCGTGCGATCTCACCGACGATGCAGCGCGGGACGCCTTTGTCAATGCCGCTCTGGCCGAGCTCGGAGGCCTCGACATCCTGTGCAACGTCGCCGGCATCCAGCAGTTCGCGGAGATCGGGAAGCTGACACCGGCCGGTCTGCGCAAGCACTTCGACGTCAACGCCCTGGCGCCGTTGATGCTCACCCAGGCCTGCGCCGAGGCGCTGGTGGAGAGCAAGGGCAACGTGGTGTCGGTGGCGTCGATATCTGCGGTGATGGGGCAGCCGTACAACGCGCAGTACTGCGCATCGAAGGCCGCGCTGCTGCTCGGTATGCGCTCGCTCGCCGTCGAATTGGGCACGCGCGGAGTCCGCGTGAACTGTGTCTCGCCGGGCGGCATCGAGACCCCGATGATCGAGGCCGCCGCTGCCGGTCTGCCGGAGAACGTCAACTGGGACCTGATCGCGAAGAGCCAGTCGGTCATTCCTGGCTTCATGCCGCCGGTGGACGTGGCCGAGGCGCTGCTCTACCTCGCCTCTGATGTCGCCCGCTCGGTGACCGGGGCCAATCTCGTGGTCGACCGTGGTGTCGTGTGGTGAGTTCCATGGGCGTCGGCATGACGCTTCCCGTCATGGAGCCGGACATCGGACCCGACAGCCTGCAGGAGTGGACCGAGCTGATCGACGCCGGCCCGTTCAGCTCGCTGTGCTTCGGGGAGCGGATCGCCTTTGACAACCCCGACGCGCTCACCCTGCTCGGTGCGGTGGCCGCGTGGACCCGACGGGTGCGCATCACCACCACCGTCGTCGTACCCCAGCTGCATGATCCGGTCCTTCTGGCCAAGGCGCTGGCCACGGGCGACCGCCTGTCGCACGGGCGCCTGTCGGTCGGCCTCGGTGTCGGTGGTCGGGACGAGGACTACGCAGCTGTGAATGCCGACCTGTCGAACCGCACGATGGCCGACCTCGCCGACCGCGCAAGCGTGGTGAAGCGGGTCTGGGCCGGTGACAACCTCACCGGATCCACCCGCCCGGTGGGTCCACCGCCGCATCGTCCTGGAGGTCCCGAGCTGCTGGTCGGGACCCACGGCCCACGGACGCTCCGACATGCCGCCCGCTGGGCCGACGGCCTCGCCGGGATGGCGCTGGATGGCACTGACGTTGCCGGGACCGAGGCTCTCTTCGAGATCGCCCGCGATGCCTGGTCGGCCGCTGACCGCCCGCCTCCCCGTCTCACCACGTCCTTCTGGTTCGCCCTCGCCGAGACCACGACCGATCCCCGGGACCAGATCCATCGCCACCTGCGTCACTACATGAACTGGTTGCCGTCGCAGCTGGTCGATGCGCTCGCGCCGACAGCAGGATTCGCCGGCACCCTGGTGGAGCTGCGGGACCTCCTGGACCGTTTCGCTGCGATCGGTGCCGACGAGGTGAACCTGATCCCGACGAGCGACGACCCACGACAGGTTGCGCTGGTCGCCGAACTCCTGGCCTGAAGCAGTCGGCCGTGCGGACGGCTGACTGGCTCAGAGGGCTTCCTCGGGACTGAACAGCGCAACCTTGAGGGCGCCGGTCTCGCCGGCGCGCGAGAACACGTCGTAGGCGTCCTGCATCTCGGCGATGCCGAAGCGGTGGGTGGTCAGGTGGGAGACGTCGAGCTTGCCCTCGCTGAGCAGACGCATCAACAACGGCGTGGTCCGGGTGTCGACCAGCCCGGTGGTGATGGTGACGTCCTTGATCCACAGCTGCTCGAGGTGGATGGTGGCCGGCTCACCGTGCACGCCGACATTCGCAACGCGACCACCGGCCCGCACCAGCTCGGTGCACATCTCGAAGGAGCTCGGGACGCCGACAGCCTCGATCGCGACGTCCACGCCCCGGCCATGGGTCAGGTGCTCGACAGCTGACTCGACGTCGTCGCCCGGGGAGAACGCATGATCCGCCCCCAAGGCGATCGCCTGTTCGCGCCGTGATGCCGCCGGGTCGATCACGATCACTCGCGAAGGAGTGAAGAGGCGAGCCGTCATGATCGCCGCCAGGCCGATGGGCCCGGCCCCCACGACTGCCACCGTGTCGCCGGGGGAGACCTGGCCCGCCAGCACCCCGACCTCGTACGACGTGGGCAGGATGTCGGCGAGCATCAGGGCGTCCTCGCTGCTCACGTTGGCCGGTACGACGTGCAGTGAATGGTCGGCGTACGGCACCCGGACCATCTCGGCCTGAGTGCCGTCGATGGTGTGGCCGAGAACCCAACCGCCACCGCCCAGGCACTGACCGTAACGGCCCTCGCGGCAGTAGCGACACCTGCCGCACGCCGAGATGCACGAGACGAGTACCCGCTGGCCGACCTTGATGTCGCGTACGTGCGATCCGACCTCGAGGACGGTGCCGACGGCCTCGTGGCCCAGGACCCGGCCGGCGGTCACCTCGGGGACGTCGCCCTTCAGGATGTGGAGGTCCGTGCCACAGATGGTGACGGCATCGACCCGGATGATCGCGTCCTCGGGGTCCTTGATCGACGGATCCGGAACGTCGCTCCAGGAGTGATGACCGGTGCCGCCGTAGACGAGTGCCTTCATGAGTCCATCTCACCCGGACCGCCTGCCCCCGAGCAGGGTCCAAGGTCCCGAAACTCGAAGGCCCTCGACCCTGTGGCGCGCGGGTTCCGGTCGCGAGGCTGGAAGCGCTCGACAGCCATGCAACGACGAGAGGGATCAGATGAGCATCCGGGTCGGTATCAACGGGATGGGACGAGTCGGACGTGCGTATCTCCGTCGCAGTGAGCAGGTCGGGGACGTCGAGGTGGTCGCCGTCAACGACGTGATGGACGCCGCCACGCTCGGGAACCTGTTGCGTCGCGACAGCACGTTCGGCCGGTACGACGGCCAGATCGAGGTCGACGGTGACGTTCTCCTCGTCGACGGGCGCAAGATCGCTGTCACTTCGATCCGGGAACCCGATCACCTTCCCTGGGCTCGTGAGAACGTCGATGTCGTCATCGAGAGCACCGGGAAGTTCCGGACCCGCGAGGGCGCTGCTGGGCATCTCGACTCAGGGGCGAAGCGCGTGATCATCTCGGCCCCGGGCAAGGGCGCCGACGCGACCATCGTGATCGGCGTCAACGACCACGTCTACGACCAGGACGCGCATCGGATCATTTCCAACGCCTCGTGCACGACCAATTGTGTGGCGCCGATGGTCAAGGTCCTGCACGACACCTTCGGGATCCAGCAGGGGTTCATGACCACCGTGCACGCCTACACCGGCGACCAGAACCTCCTTGACGGCCCCCACAAGGACGCACGCCGGGCCAGGTCCGCCGCCGTGAACATCATCCCGACCACTACCGGTGCCGCGAGGGCCGTCGGGGAAGTCCTTCCTGAACTTGCCGGCCGGCTCGACGGTGTCGCGCTCCGGGTGCCCGTGGTCGACGGGTCCCTGGTCGACCTCGGAGTCCTGCTCGAGCGCGACGTGACCGCTGCCGAGGTCAACGCGGCCTTCGCCGCCGCCGCGGCTGGTCCGCTCGCGGGTCTGCTCCGCTACGAGGACGGACCGTTCGTCTCCGCCGACGTGATCGGTGACGGGGCGTCCTGCGTCTTCGACTCCAGCCTGACCCAGGCTGCCGGTCGATTCGTGAAGGTGTTCGGCTGGTACGACAACGAGTGGGGCTACACCGCACGCCTCGTCGACCTCACCCGGTTGGTCGGCCAGTCCTCGGGCGCGCAACCGTGAAGAAGGTGGTGGTTCTCGGCGCAGGGACCGCCGGGACGATGGTCGCGAACAAACTGCGAGCCCGCTTGACCGACATCGCGTGGACGATCACGGTCATCGATCGCGACGACGTACACCACTATCAGCCCGGCTACCTGTTCATTCCTTTCGGCCACTACACACGCCAGGAGGTGGAACGACCGAGGCGCGCGCAGTTGAAGGATGGCGTTCACTTCGTGGTCGCCGAGGTGGACCGGGTGAACGCAGACACGAACACCGTCGAGCTCGTCGGCGGCGACGTGATCGACTACGACTTCCTGGTCATCGCCAGCGGCACCACGCCGCGCCCGGACCAGACCGAAGGCATGGTCGGGTCGCAATGGCGGCGCTCGATCTTCGACTTCTACACCCTCGACGGAGCCGAAGCCCTCGCTCAGGCGCTGAAGACCTTCGACCGCGGGCAGATGGTCGTGCACATCTCCGAGATGCCGATCAAGTGTCCGGTCGCGCCGCTCGAGTTCGCCTTCCTGGCTGACGACTGGTTGCGCCAGCGCGGCCTGCGTGACCGCGTCGATCTGACGTTCGTGACCCCTCTCGACGCTGCTTTCACCCAGCCGGTGGCAGCGGAGTTCCTCGGCGGGATGCTGGAGGAACGCAAGATCCACCTCGTTCCAGACTTCATGGTCGAGCGCATCGACAACGAGCTCAAGGCGCTGGTCTCCTACGACGAACGTCAGGTGCCCTTCGACCTCCTGGTCACCGTGCCCGTGAACATGGGTGCCGACTTCGTTGGGCGGTCGGGGCTGGGAGACGAGCTCAACTACGTGCCTGTCGACAAGCACACCTTCCTGTCCGTCGCGCACGCCAATGTCTTCGCGATAGGGGACGCCTGCAACGCGCCGGCGTCCAAGGCCGGTTCCGTTGCGCACTTCGCGGTCGACATCTTCGTCGGCAACTTTCTTCAATACGTCAAGGGACTGCCGATGACGGGCTCCTTCGACGGTCACGCGAACTGTTTCGTCGAATCCGGCGACGAGAAGGCGCTGCTGATCGACTTCAACTACGAGACCCAGCCGCTTCCAGGCAGGTACCCGCTGCCGTTCATCGGTCCGCTGAGCCTCCTCAAGCCAACCCGGATCAATCACATCGGCAAGCTCGCCTTCCGCCACCTCTACTGGAACGTGCTGCTCCCCGGACATCCCCTTCCTCTGCCGTCGCACATGTCGATGGCCGGCAAGCATCTACCTGAAGAGGAGACATGAGATGCCCACCACCACGATCGACGGGCACGTGATCAGCATCGACAACGAGGGCTTCCTCACCGATCCGGACGAGTGGAGCGAAGACCTCGGGAAGTCCCTCGCCGCGCAGATCGGCGTCGACCTCACCGACGAGCACTGGCGCGCGATCCGCTTCGTGCGCTCCGACTTCGTCGAGCAGGGCGAGACCGCGACGCTGCGAAGGATCGGGGTCGTCGGCGGCATTCCCGTCAAGACCATGTTCGCGCTCTTTCCGCAGAAGCCTGCCAAGAAGCTGGCGTACGTCGCCGGGCTGCCCAAGCCGCACGGCTGTGTCTGAGACTCGAGGAGAACTCGCATGACCACCACCGAACACGCCGCCGTCGTCCCCTCCTTCGGAGAGGACCAGGCTGGCCGAAAGCTCGCCATCATCTGTTCCAAGGGCAACCTGGACATGGCCTATCCCGGGCTGGTGCTGGCGAACGCCGCACTGGGAGAAGGCGTCGAAACCCACCTCTTCTTCACCTTCTGGGGCTTCGACATGATCAACAGGAAAACCATGGCCGACCTCAAGCTCACCCTCCTCGGCAACACTGCCATGCACTTGCCGCAGGGTCTGGGCGGCATACCCGGAATGACGGCGCTGGCGACGCACCAGATGCGCAAGGCGATCGATGACCTGGGGATCCCCGAGGTGCCGGAGTTCCTGCAACAGATCGTCGATTCCGGTGGGCACCTCTGGGCGTGTCGCATGTCGGCAGACATGCAGGGACTGGAGGAGGCGGACCTGTTCGAAGAGGTCGAGGCCATCATCAGCGCCGCCGACTTCATCGAGTTGACCGCCGGCGCCCAACTCCTCTTCATCTGACATGGAGCGCCTGACTCCGCTCTCCGTGAGCTTCCTCGACGCGGAGGACGTCGACGCATCGGCGTCCCTCGCGATCGGCTCGCTGGCGATCTTCGCGGGCCCGGCGCCCGAGTTCGAGGACTTCCTGACATCGATCGCGGAGCGCCTGCCGCTGCTACCTCGCTACCGGCAGAAGTTGCGCAGGGCGCCCATCGACCTGGTTGCTCCGGAGTGGGTGGACGACCCCGACTTCGACGTGCATGCCCATGTTCGTCGTACGACGGTCGCCGCACCTGCGGGACGGCGAGAGATCGGTGCACTGATGAGCTGGGTGATGGCTCGACGGATGGACCGGGACCGTCCTCTGTGGGAGTACTGGTTCTGCGAAGGACTTCCGGACGACCGATGGGCAGTGCTGTCCAAGCTGCACCACAGCGTTGCCGACGGGGTGTCCGGGACCGATCTCTACACGCTGGTCCTGGATCCGACCCCGCACCCACCCGAACCTCCGGTCGACCGGTGGGATCCGAAGCCGGTGGGATCGACCCGTTTGTTCGCGGCAACTGCGGCACGCAACCTGATGACCGCCCCACGTCGAGCGATCCGCCAGATAGGAGCATTCGTGGCCGAGCCGCGGACGCTGGTCAGTTCGGTCGCCACCACGACGGACGGCCTGGCTCAGCTGGCAACGGCGGCTCGACCGGTCCGGGCGACATCCGTGGTTGGTCCGCTCGGCGGTGGTCGACGCTATGCCTGGACCGAGACCAGCCTGGAGGCCCTCCGGCCGCTGCGCCACGCACGAGGCGTCAGTGTCAACGACGTCGCCCTGGCCGCCATCACGGGCGGCTTCCAGCAGCTCCTCCTGGGACGTGGCGAGGTGCTCGCGGCGCGCTCGCTGCGCACCCTGGTGCCGGTCTCGACGCGTGTCCCGGGGGAGGAGGCGATCACCGACAACAGGGTGTCGCTCCTGCTTCCCTACCTTCCGGTGGACATTGCCGACCCGCTCGAGCGGCTCGATGAGGTCCACCGAAGGGTCAGGGCCCTCCAGTCCCGCCACGAAGCGGAGGCCGGCGCAGTGGTCACTGCGCTCGCCGGACACGCGCCGTTCCTGCCTGTTTCGTGGGGTGTTCGGCTGGCACTGCGCCTCCCGCAGCGGCAGATCGCCACGGTCACCACCAACGTTCCCGGTCCTCGCCAGACGTTGTATTCGCTGGGTCGGGAGCTCGAGCAGGTGCTGCCCTATGTCCCCATCGCTGACCGGGTCCGTATCGGCATCGCGATCTTCTCCTACCGCGACGCACTGGTCTTCGGAATCACCGGTGACCACGACGCAGCGCCCGACCTCGACGTGCTGGCCGACGGAATTGCACGCTCTGTTGCCGAGCTCGTGGACGCCGCGTCGTGAGCGCCCGGTTGCACGGTTGGCGCAAGCTCGCTGGATCGACCTGGGGTTCGCCGAACGACCCACAGTTCTTCGGGGACATGGACATCGACGCGGCCGCGATGCTGGAGACCGTGGAAACACTGCGGGAGTCCGGGTCGGCCCATGTCACGATGACCCACCTCGTCGGAAGGGCTGTTGCTCACGGGCTCGTCGCGGTGCCCGAACTGACCGTCCGCCTGGCGCGGGGCAGGGAACACCCACGCGATTCCGTCGACGTGTTCTTCATCGTGTCCACGGACGGTGGGGCCGACCTGTCGGGCATCAAGGTCGCTCAGGCGGACCGGAAGGGCATCGTGGAGATCGCCGAGGAGCTCGCCGCCGGCCAGCAATCACTTTCCGACGGGTCCGACGCGTCCTTCGGGCGGGCCAAGAAGATGTTGTCGATCCTGCCGCCGCGCGTTCTCCACCAGGCGTTGCGCATGTCGGCCTGGCTCACGTCCGACCTCGACCTCGATCTGCCGAAGCTCGGGATGCGACGGGAATCCTTCGGGTCCGCCATGGTCACTTCCGTCGGGATGTGGGGCGTCGTCCGCGCCTACTCGCCGCTGGCGTCCTACTACCGGGTGCCGGTGCTGGTGTGCGTCGGTGCGGTGACGCAGCGACCTGTTGCCATCCAGGGGCGCGTCGTCGTCCGACCGATCGTGACCCTCACCGCCACGTTCGACCATCGCTACGTCGACGGCGCCCAGGCGGCGCGGTTCGCGCACGCGGTGCAGGAGTACTGCGCGCACCCAGCGTTGTTCGAGCCTGTGGCCGGCGTCGATGCACCGGTGACCACTCGAGCGTGATCGGCGGCGACAACGTCGCGGATCGGGAGATCGACGTCACGGGTGCGTGGCGTCACACCCCGGCCATCTCGCCCTTTCCTGCCTGTACAACGGAATCATGACTTCGACTGCACACGCTCCTGTCACCGAATCCGGTGCAGACGAGCGCGAGATCGCCGACGTCCTGGCAGACAGCAAGCTCGCCTACGTCGCGATCAGCACTGCCCGCGGCCCGTTGGTGACCCCGGTTCTCTATGGGACCGGCGGAGGAGCGATCTGGGTCCTCACCAACAATCACGCGCTCAAGACCAAGGTCTGGCGCAAGCGTCCCCGCGCTGCCTGGACGGTGCGCAGTGGCGAGGCATCGGTGTCCTTCACCGGCGAGGCCACGCTGCTGTCGGTGCGCGACGCGAAGGCAGTCCTCAAGCGTCCGCTCGGCCTCGTCGCCGTACCGCCCGCCGTGCTGTCGTGGGCGTCGCGCAATCCGCGCCAGGTGATCGGCTTCGTGCAGGACACCCTCGCCCACCCGAGCCGAGGCATGCCCCAGGACTTCGTGCTCGTCCGGCTCCAGCCCGACAGCGCCACCGTCGTGCCCAGCGTGGGTCTGCAAGGTGAGAGCTCCTCGTCGACCGATCCGCGGATCGCCGCGTCCGGCGTCCCGGCTGACCTGGCGCGGCTCGCTGGCCAGTCCGTCGGCGTACTCGGGTTGGCGACCGATGACGGTCCCGTTGCGCTCCCTGTCGGCTGGGACCCCGCCACATCGACCGTCCGCCTTCCGCGGGAGTGGGCGCACCTCGGTGGCTCCGACCTCGCGGACGCCTGCATCACTTTCGACGAACCAGTGCGCCTGCGGCCCACCGAGCAGCGCGGCGTCGTGCTGCGCGGTCGGGTCCGCCCCGGGCCCGGACCGGACGAGCTCGTCCTCGAGGCCATCCGGGCGACCTACTGGGCCGGATTCGTCGTCAGGACCCTCGATCTCGCCTAGGTGTTACCCGAGGTTGCAGAAACCTGTTGTCTGCAACACCGATTTGCACTAACTTGCTGGAAGGGCGGTTTCCACGACGGAGGCAACGGCATGTCCAGCACCCAGCAGCAGACCTACCAGGAGATCCTGCGGACGTTGTCCGAGGCTTCTGTCGAGCATCACTTCGACGCGTTCGTCGATGTTCCCTGGGACGATCCGGAGTACGCCGTCGATCCGTCCGATCCGCGCTGGATCCTGCCTGCTGTGGACGCCCTGGGACGTACGGACTGGTACCAGTCGCTGCCCCTCGACCGGCAGATCGAGGTCGGCTTCTACCGCCAGGCCAACGTGGTCAAGGTCGGTCTGCAGTTCGAACAGGTGCTCATTGCCGGGCTGATGATGTACTGCCTGTCGCTGCCCAACGGCCGTGCGGAGTTCCGCTACTCCACGCACGAGGCGACCGAGGAGTGCCACCACACCCAGATGTTCCAGGAGTTCGTCAACCGGACCGGCCTGGACGTCGAAGGCTCCCACGGACTGTTCAAGGCGCTGGGTCCGATCCTTCCGCTTGCGGCCCGGCACCTGCCCTTCATCTTCTTCATCGGCGTGCTCGGGGGAGAGGAGCCGATCGACCACGTGCAGAAGGTGATGCTCCGCTCCGGTGAGCACATGCATCCGTTGCTGGAGAGGATCAGCCAGATCCACGTCGCCGAGGAGGCTCGGCACATCGGGTTCGCGCACCAGTACCTGCTGCACCGAGCGCCGCATCTCGGGAGCGTCCACCGCGCGTTCGCATCGGTCCTGACGCCGGTGCTGATGAAGGTCCTCAGTGACGCGATCGTGGTGCCCGGCCCCAAGGCGATCCGTGCGATGGGCATCCCGAAGGATGTCGTCCGCGAGGTGTGGTGGGAGAGTCCCGAGTCCCGCAAGATGCTGCGGGACATGCTCGGCGACGTGCGGATGCTCGCGGAGGACCTCGGCCTGATGAATCCGGTCTCGCGCCGCGTCTGGCGCGTCCTGGGGATCGCAGGGCGCCCGAACCGGTTCCGCAGCGAGCCCAGCCGGGCGACCGACTGACTCAGCCCTGTGGTGCCGGGTCCGTCAGGTTCCGTCGCATCTCGACGATCCACTGCTTGTAGGCGACGTGCGACGCGCGGAGTTCGTCGCCCGGCCAGTCGTCGGGCAACAACGCTGCCGGCAGGACGGGATCGGTCAGCAGATGACGACCAGCGGTGGCGCACGCCGTGAACCGCAGGACGGGGTCGGTGGTGTCGGTCGCGTCGAGCAGGTCGCGCGCGGTCGCGCTCCAGTCGTCGAGGTCCCACAGTCGCGAGGCCAGCGCTGTCGCGTCATCCTCGGGTGAGCCGATGAACCGTTCACACACCTCGGTGACCGGATCGGTCCAGTCGAGCTCGAGGTTGGTCGGGCGGGTCCAGACACCTTCGCGGAGCTCGGCGAGGCGCAGGTCGCTGAGACTGGCGCGAAGATCGGCGCGATCCGTCGCCGTGCGTCCGACCGTGGTGATCGCCACCAGGTGCCAGGTCCCGTCCCAGTCGCGCAGCCGGGGGTGGGTCGCTCGTTCCTGTCGGCGCTGACGCTCGGCCAGACGCTCGGAGAGCCGGTGTCGACCGTCGCCGTCGCGGGCGAGGTCGCCAGCAGCGGTCATCCTGGACAGGGCGACGCGCACGGTCGGCTCGGCGAATCCCACGACCGATGCCGCCGCGATCAGTTCACGCGTCGTCAGGGCGGACACCTCGGCGCCGAGCAGCAGGGTGAGCAGCGCCGAGCGGGTGGAGACGGGCTTGAGGGCTGGCATGGCGTGCCAACCTTACAAGTACGTGACGGTCGTCGGGAATCCGTTGTGACCTATGTCTAACACTCTTGGCGCGACTGTCGTTGCTGTGTAACGGTGGCGCCATGAGCGAGAACAACACCGGTCAGCGACTGGCCGGACGAACCCTGATGATGTCCGGCGGCAGTCGCGGGATCGGTCTGGCCATCGGTCTGGCCGCAGCACGCGAGGGTGCCAACGTGGTCCTGCTGGCCAAGACCGACGTACCCGATCCGCGGTTGCCCGGGACCGTGCACACCGCCGCAGCCGAGATCGAGGAGGCCGGGGGAGCGGCGCTCGCAGTCGTCGGTGACGTGCGCGACGAAGCCTCGGTGGAGGCCGCGGTCGCCCAGGCGGTCGAGCGATTCGGTGGCATCGACATCTGCCTCAACAACGCCTCGGCGATCGCTCTGGACGGCACCGAGGACCTGCCCGTCAAGCGGTTCGACCTGATGACCCAGATCCAGCTGCGCGGCACCTACCTGCTCACCCGAGCCTGCCTGCCACACCTGCGGTCGGGGACCAACCCCCACATCCTGTCGCTGTCGCCGCCTCTCAACATGGACCCGGCCTGGCTCGGCAAGCACCCGGCCTACATGCTCGCGAAGTACGGCATGTCCTTGCTGACCCTCGGCTGGGCCGCGGAGTACGCCGACGACGGGATCGCCGCGAACTGCCTGTGGCCCGAGACGCTCATCGCAACGGCCGCAGTGCAGAACCTGCTCGGCGGCGACGCCGCCATCCAGAAGGCGCGCTCGCCCGAGATCGTCGCCGACGCGGCCATCGAGGTGCTGACCCGCCCGTCACGGGAGTACACCGGTCAGACCCTGCTCGACGTCGACGTCCTGCGCGCGGCCGGGGTCGCTGACTTCGATGCATACGGCGGCACGGGCGACCTGGAGTACGACATCTTCGTGGACGCACCCCGATGAGCTCGCCACGACCCGACGCCTACGCGGCCCTGCTCGGGATCGACGTGGTCGGCCACGGTGGTGGACGTGCCGAGGCGCACGTCGTGGTGTCCGAGGACCACCTCAACCCGCACGGCACCGCGCACGGGTCGTTCCTCTTCTCCCTTGCCGGCATCGCGCTGGCCGCGGCGGCGAACGACGACGAACACTCCGGCGTGGTCAGTGCCGTCCACATCGACTACCTGCGCCCGGCGCGACCCGGCGACTCCCTCGTCGCCCGCGCGGATCTGGCGGAGCGTCTGGCCAAGGAGGACCTCTTCGTCATCCGGGTCACCCACGGTGACGAGCTGGTCGCACGCGCCACGGGACGGGCGAACCGGCGCTCGCGCACCTGACCTCAGGTCGTGATGGCTCGTTCGGTGCCGAGCCGGGCCCGGGCCGCCGCCTTGATGCCGGCGTCGCGCGATCCCGGAGCGGCGTGGGCGGCCGATGCTGTGCCCTTCCAGGTGCCGCGGATGCCGTGGTCACGACGCATCAGCGCGAAGTAGTCGACGACCTCGACCTCCTTGGCCCTCAGAGCGACCTCGGTGGAGGTCGACGAGGTCGGGGCGGTGGCGTCGGCCCGGATGGCCGCCGCACGCGCGAGGTCACGGGCAGCCTTCAACCGCTCGCCGACGTGGTCGGCCCATGCTTCGTAGAACGCGGCCCGTGCCGTCGAGCCGTGCACCGGTTGCAGCTCCCACCGCCGACGTCGACCGTTCCACACCTCCCGGGTGTCGGACTTGTGCGCGCCCGAGCGGAGATGGGCGTCGCCGTCGGTGACCATCTGGGTGACCAGCGACGCGTAGAGAGCCTTCACGATCGAGATGTCGGACGGGAAGCCGTAGAGGGTGACCCGCGTGTTGCTGGTGTAGATCGCCACCCGCACGTCGTTGGCCTGCGCGATCTCGAGCATCAGTCGGACGTAGCGGGCGAGTGAGCGCTTGCCGGACTCGCCGATCAGCACCGTCTCCCACGCGGGGTCCTCGCGCCGCTCCTCCGAGCTCGCGGTCGCCCGTGCCACCGCCAGCGCGATCTGGTGGCGGGTGGCCAGAGCCTGGGCCTTGCTGAAGAACGCGTCGCGCTCTGCCGTGTTGGACGTGCGCTCGGCCTGGCGCAGCAGCCGACCGATCCGCAACAGGGTGCGGTCCTCGTCGTCGACGCCGGTGTCGAGTCCGCTCAACCGGTAGGCGGTGTGGAGGAGGTCGGCCAGCACGGGCATCCCGATGTCCTCGAGGAGCCGCAGGAACGTCGTACGGAAGTCCTTGTCGTGGCCCGTCCCGCCACTCAGGTGGTGCGCCACCTCGTGGAGTACGACGGCCGCCCGCAACGACCACGCGCCGCCGACCTCGCGTGGAGGGATCGCCATGACGCCGCGCAGCGGGAGTTCGTCTCTTTCGTAGTGGGCCTGCCGGTGGCCGCGCCGGGCGCGGACCGCGATCGGCACCTGGGCAAGGTCGAGCCCGGTGCCGTCGTCGTAGCGGCTCTCGGCGGCGGCCAGGTGAGCCAGCACCCGGTCGACGAACGTCTGGACGTGATCGGGGTCGGTGAACCGCGGCTCGGTCTCGGGCTCGAACGACTGCAGGGTGGTGCCGACCTGGACGCGCAGGGGCTCGCCGGGACGACGGCTGGCTTCGTCGAGCCAGCTCGCGAAGAGGTCCTCCGCTGCATAGACGGCGCGGGTCTCGGGCATGGAACAAGGTTGTCAGGCGGCGCCGACAACCGCCGTTCCCTGGAGGGTGTCGCGCAGGTCGACCAGTTCGGTGATCGCCTCGACGAAGCGCACCGTGCTGTCGCCGACACCGTTGTCGTCGAAGTAGTGGTGACGCATCGCAGCACGCGCGATCCGGTGTTCGTCGTGGTCGAGCCGGTCGGTGATCAGGGCGGTCAGATCGGCGAGGTTGTCGGTGTCGACGACGTCCGCACACCGGCTCACCGGGACCTCCTGGCGCAGGCGCTCGGCGTCGTGGTGCCGGTCGGTGATCAGGATCGGCTTGTCGGTCTGGAGGTAGAGCCAGTCCAGGCCGACGGAGGAGACGTCGGTGATCATCGCGTCGCAGCCCGGGAAGACGGCGAGGATGTCGCCCTGCCAGATGGCCGCGTGGCCGGCTTCCGGGTCGCGCTCGGCCGCTCGCTCGATCAGGTCGAGGATGGCCTGGTGCCCGTCGCGGATCGCGGGGGTCAGGCTCGAGGTGATCTTCGGGTGCGGCTTGTAGACGAGGCGCACGTCGTCGACGGCCAGCACCGACCGGACGATCTCGGTGCCGAACACGTCGACCGAGGTGTAGTCGTTGTACTCCGCGTCGCCCTCCCAGGTGGGGGCGTAGAGGACGGTGCGTCGTTCACTGCGGGGGAGCAGGGGAGCGGGGCGCAGGTCCAGTTGGGGACGACCGATCCGGACCAGGCGCGACTCGTCGAGCTCCATCAGCGCCGCGCGGTGCCTCTGAACGGCGGCTTCGCCGGCGACGAAGACGCGGTCATAGGCCTTCGCGTTGTTCGAGACCATCGAGTGCTTGTCGCTCTCACCGTGATTGATGTGCACGTGCAGCATCCGGCCGTCGAGCAGCGAGTTGAAGTTCCACATCGAGTTGTTGCAGTAGACGACGACCTTGGTGTCGAGGTCGTCGTACAGCTCTGCGAGGTCCGCGAATCCGGGGGCGAAGTGGACCGGCAGCGAGGTCCTCTCCTCGACGATCGCCTGTGTCTCCGCGTTGCGCGTCAGGATGCCGACCGGGTGGGTCGCATCCAGACGTTCGAGAACCGGAATCCACTGCAGGAGCTGGTAGACACGGGTCGGGTCGTCGGCGAAGTAGGCGATGACGTGGGGTTGCTGCACCTCCCGATATTACGGCCCGGATCGTCGCAGGAACGAACCGGCGACCCCTCCCGGATGTTGCGTTTGGGTAACCTCTCCCGGTGTCCGTTGCCCGGTTGCCTGTGCGCCGTTTCCTGAACCGATCCGTCCACGCTGTCTGGCGGTGGGTCGAGCAGGTCGGTGACGTCGCTCCGGGCACCGATCTGGCCGATGGCTTCGGGCGTTTCGGCCGCGGCAGTTGCCTGGGCTTCCCCATCGCGACGTTGTACGGCGCCAGTGCGATCCACATCGGCGAGGACACCTTGATCGGACGGTTCTCGACCATGTCGGTCGGCTACGGACCGACCCAGACCGTGCTGCCCGTCCGCGGCCTGGTCGTCGGCGACCGGTGTGTCCTGGGTGCCCGGATCTGCATCACCGCGCACGAGTCGATCACGATCGGCGACGACGTCTGGTTCGGTCAGGACGTCTTCATCTCTGACGCCAGCCACGGCTACCAGGACCCCGACGTGCCCGTGGGCCAGCAGTTCGGCGCCCACCAGCCGGTCAGCATCGGCTCCGGCTCGTGGATCGGGCACGGCGCGATCATCCTGCCGGGCGCGCAGATCGGACGGAACGTCGTGGTGGCGGCCGGCTCGGTCGTCCGCGGCGTGGTCGAGGACCACACGGTGGTCGGTGGGGTGCCGGCCCGGGTCATCCGGCGACTCGAGCCGGGCATCGGCTGGGTCACCCCGGACGCTAGGGTGGAGTCCTCCCGCCCCGCACTGTGAAGGACCCTGATGACCGCCTGGCTGTTGCTGGGACTTGCCATCCTCCTGATCGTGGCGTGCGGCCTCTTCGTCGCAGCCGAGTTCGCGTTCGTCACCGTCGACCGTGGCCAGGTCGACCGCGCTGCCGCTGAGGGCGACCCGTCGGCCATCGGCGTGCAGAAGGCACTGCGGTCCCTGTCGACCCAGCTCTCGGGTGCACAGGTCGGGATCACGATCACCAACCTCGCGATCGGTTTCCTGGCTGAGCCAGCGATCGCCGAGCTCCTGCGCACGCCCCTGCGCGACGTCGGGGTGTCTGCGGGCGCCGTGGGTCCGGTGGCCGTTGCGACGGGTCTGGTGCTCAGCACGTTCTTCACGATGCTGATCGGCGAACTGGTGCCGAAGAACCTCGCGATTGCGCTCCCGTTGACCACGGCCCGCCTGACCCAGCGCCCGATGCGTGGATTCACCGCGGCTGCGCGCGGGCCGATCAAGGTCCTCAACGGCAGCGCGAACGCCATCGTCCGGCGTCTGGGCGTCGAGCCACAGGAGGAGCTGCGGTCGGCTCGCAGCTCGACCGAGCTCGCCTCGCTCATCCAACGTTCGGCCGACGAAGGCACCCTCGACGCCGACACCGCGGAGCTGATGGAGCGCTCGGTGGAGTTCGGCACCCGCACCGCGGGCGAGATCATGACCCCGCGCGTGCGTACCCGCTCGCTGGAGGCCAACGACCGTGCCAGCGCGGTCATCGCGCTGGCGCGCGAGTCCGGCAACTCCCGGTTCCCGGTTCTCGACGAGTCCGACGCCGTCGTCGGCACCGTGCACGTCAAGAACGCGGTCGCACTGCCGCTGCACGAGAGGTCGACGACCAAGGTCAAGCACCTGATGGCCAAGCCGATCGTGGTGCCGGACTCCCTGCGCCTCGACCCCTTGATGGCGCTCTTGCGCGCAGACGGCTTCCAGATGGCGATCGTGCTCGACGAGTACGGCGACCACGCCGGCATCGTGACCCTCGAGGACGTCATCGAGGAGATCGTCGGCGACATCGCCGACGAGCACGACCGGCTCGGAAGCCGCGGCCGTCTGCGGCGTGACGGCACCTGGTCGCTGTCCGGGCTGCTGCGTCCTGACGAGGTCGAGGACCTGACCGGCGTCGAGCTGCCCGAGGGCGAGGACTACGACACCGTCGCTGGCCTGGTGCTCCAGGTGCTCGGTCGGATTCCCGTTTCGGGCGACCAGGCCGTCGTCCTCCTGGCGCCGGAGGGTGAGGACGACGAGGAACCAGCCCGCCGGGCGGTGTTGACCGTCGACCACATGGACGGCTTGCGGATCGACCGGATCTCGCTGCGGGTGGAGGTGCTCGATGAGTGACCTTGCCGCCGTGCTGCTCGCGATCTTCCTGCTTGCGGCGAACGCGTTCTTCGTGGGTGCCGAGTTCGCCCTCATCTCCGCGCGCCGCAGCCAGATCGAGCCGCGCGCCCAGGCGGGGTCCCGGATCGCCAGGATCACGCTGAGGGCCATGGAGCGGGTGTCGCAGATGATGGCGGGCGCCCAGCTCGGCATCACGATCTGCTCCCTGGGCCTGGGTGCCGTCGGTGAGCCCGCGCTTGCCCACCTGATCGAACCGGTCTTCCACGATCTCGGCATGCCCGAGGCGTGGCTGCACCCGGTGGCGTTCGTCCTCGCCATGACCGTCGTGGTCTTCCTGCACGTCGTTCTCGGCGAGATGGTGCCGAAGAACCTCGCGATCGCGGGGCCGGACCGCGCGGCCCTGATCCTGGGTCCGCCGATGTACGGCATCGTGCTCGTCCTGCGGCCGGTCATCGTGGTCATCAACGCGTTCGCGAACGGCATCCTCCGGCTGCTCGGCATCGAGCCCAAGGACGAGATCGGCAGCACTTTCACCCGCGAGGAGGTCGCTGCACTGGTCGAGGAGTCACACGGTGAGGGTCTGCTCGCCGAGGACGAGTACGGCCGGCTGTCGGGCGCGCTGGGCTTCACCGAGAAGACGATCGCCGCGGTGACCATGCGCCAGGACTCCCTGGCCACCGTGGTGCGCGGGTCCTCCGGTGCCGATGTCGAGGCCCTGTGCGCTGCGACCGGTTTCAGTCGATTCCCGGTTGTCTCGGACGGCACCGACGGCCCGAGCGAGCTGATCGGCTACCTGCACATCAAGGACGTCCTCGAGCCCGACGAGGAACGTCGCCTCCGTCCGATCGGCGACCGCTGGATCAGGCCGTTCGCGACGGTCACGCCGGACACCCCGCTGCACGACGCCCTCGAGGTGCTCCAGCGCCGGGGTGCCCACATGGCGCGCGTTGTCGAGGCCGACGGGTCCACCCTCGGTGTCGCGGCCCTCGAGGACGTGATCGAGGAACTCGTCGGCGTCATCCGCGACGCGGCGCACTCCGACGAGCAGACAGCCAACTAGGGTGGCGCTCGTGGGTGCACCCGAGACGCGCGACAACGCTGCCGCGGGCCGTCAGGTGCTGACCGTTCCCAACGTGATCAGCGCTTCGCGGCTGCTCGGCGTTCCCCTCTTCCTGTGGCTCGTGCTCGGGCCTGAGGCCGACGTGTGGGCGCTCGTCGTGCTGATGGTGGCCGGCGGCACGGACTTCCTCGACGGCTGGCTCGCCCGCAAGCTCAACCAGCAGTCCGAGCTGGGCCGGTTGCTCGACCCGGTCGCTGACCGGTTCTACATCCTGGCCGTCGTGATCGGCCTTGCGCTGCGCGATGTCATCCCGTGGTGGGTCGCCGCATCACTGCCGCTGCGTGACCTGCTCCTGTGGGGCCTCGTGCCGCTGTTGCGGACGCGCGGCTACAGCGCGCTGCCCGTCCACTTCCTCGGCAAGGCCGCGACGTTCAACCTCCTCTATGCCTTCCCGCTGCTCTTCCTCGGAGACGGCGAGGGCACCGCTGCGACGCTCGCCCAGATCTTCGGCTGGTCGCTCGCACTGTGGGGGATCGGCCTCTACTGGTGGGCGGGCGTCCTCTACGCCTGGCAGGTGCGCAAACTCCTCGCCACCACCGAACGACGGCCACGTCGGACGGACTCCCGTGACTGACACCATCGACCGCACGCGCACCCCGCTGCTGGCCGTCATCACCGCCGAGGCCCTCGACCGTGACTACCAGGTGGCGGCGTCGCGACGGGGGAGCGAGACCCGCGAGGGACCGGGCGTGCGCGCTGCGGTCATCCTGGTCATGGCCGCCTTCGCGATGCTCGTCACCGTGGCCGCCGTGCAGACCTCGGAGGATGCCGACGTCAACGACGCCAGTCGCGCGACCCTGATCGGCAGGATCGAGGCGCGGCGCGAGGTCGTGGCCGAACTCCAGGCCAAGATCGCTGACCAACGCGAGGCCAACACCTCCGCGGAAGCCACCCTGCGCTCGCTGGGCTCGCGGTTGGGTGACGCCCAGGCCCTGCGCTCGGAGCTGGGTGCCCTGACCGGGTTCGAACCGGTGACCGGTGACGGCGTGCGCGCGACCCTCGACAATCCGCCGTACGCCGGCGAGGACGACGAAGCCGTCCGCGACTCGGACCTGGCCCTGCTGGCCAATGCGTTCTGGGACTCGGGCGCCGAGGCCATCTCGATCAACGGCCAGCGACTGTCGCCCGTAGGTGGCATCGGCACTTCGGGCGAAGCGATCGAGATCAACGGTGTCGGGATCGCACCGCCCTACACGATCTCGGTGATCGGCGACCAGAGCACGTTGTCGGCCAACTTCGTGGACACCTCGAGCGGACTGCAGTTCCTTGCGTTGAAGGACCAGTACGGATTCCCCTACGAAACGGACAACGTCGACGATCTTCGCCTGCCAGCGGCACCCGCGTCCCTTCGGCAGCTACGGTCGGCGACGTATGCAAGCAACCCCAAGCTCGAAGGAGGTGAGGTGCCGTGATCGCGGTGCTCGGACTGCTGGTGGGCGTCAGCCTCGGGTTCATCTTCCAGCCGGACGTGCCACTGGGGCTCGAGCCGTACCTCCCGATCGCGGTCGTTGCCGCCCTCGACGCAGTGTTCGGCGCATTTCGGGCCTACCTCGACGGCATCTTCGACGACAAGGTCTTCGTCGTCTCCTTCCTCAGCAACGTGGTGATCGCTGCCGGCATCGTCTACCTCGGTGACCGCCTCGGCGTCGGTGGCCAGCTCTCGACCGGCGTCATCGTCGTGCTCGGGATCCGGATCTTCACCAATGTCGCCGCCATTCGGAGGCACTTGTTCCATGCCTGAGGAGAGCAGTGCCAGCGACCGGCTGCGGCGGGCCCTGTTGCGGCCTTCCCGCAAGCAGGCGGTTGCCGCCGTGCTCATGGCCGTCCTCGGTTTCGCGGCCGTCACCCAGGTCCGCGTGGCGGGCACGGACGAGACGTACTCAGGTCTGCGCGAGCAGGAGCTGATCGACCTCTTCACCGGTCTCTCCGGAACGCGGCAGCGCACGGAGGCCGAGATCGACCGCCTCGAGGGCGTCGCCGCCGATCTCCGCGACGACACCACCAAGCGCCAGACCGCACTCGAGCAGGCCCAGACGGCGGTCGACAACCTCAACATCCTGGCCGGACTGGTTCCGGTGACGGGCCCCGGCATCCGGATGACGATCACCGAGGTCGACGGACGCCTGACGCTGGCGTCCCTGCTGGACACCATCCAGGAGCTGCGCACGGTCGGCGCGGAGGCGATCTCGATCAATGGCACCGTGCGCGTGGTGGCCCAGACGTCGTTCGCCGAGTCCGACGGCGGATTCACCGTCGACGGTGAGCAGGTCGAGGCGCCGTACGTCATCGACGTCATCGGCGAGCCCGGGGTGCTCAGGTCTTCGCTCACGTTCGCCCTCGGCCCGAAGAAGCAGATCGAGGAGGACGGCGCGAGGATCGAGGCGCGCGAGCTGAAGGCGATCGACATCGAAGCCGTCACGCGCCGCGACCGGCCTCGGTTCTCAGCGCCCGACCAGGGGCAGTAATCTTCTGGCCATGACGAACCCCGCCGACCTGAAGTACACCGTCGAGCACGAGTGGCTGCGCGAGCCGGGGGAGGCCGCCGGCTCCGTGCGCGTGGGCATCACCGACTTCGCGCAGGAAGCCCTCGGCGACATCGTCTACGTCTCGCTCCCCGAGGTCGGCGCCGCAGTGAGCGCCGGTACGCCGTGCGGCGAACTGGAGTCGACGAAGTCGGTCAGCGACGTCTACGCGCCGGTCACCGGTGAGATCGTGGCCGTCAACGAAGCCCTCGATGCCACTCCCGAACTGGTCAACAACGACCCGTACGGAGCCGGCTGGCTGTTCGAGGTCGTCCCTGCCGAGGGTGCTGCGTCAGACGGATTGCTCGACGCGGCCGCATATGAGGCACAGCTCGACACCTGATCGGGTACGTTCGTCTCGACCAACCCGGACCCGTTCCTAGGAGCCCCCTGATGCCGTTCTGCACCGCCTGTGGCCGGCAGAACCCCGACGACGCGCGGTTCTGCTCCCAGTGCGGAACGCGCCTGGTGGAGCAGGACGGGGCGCCTGTCGTCAGTGACGCCACCGCGACCATCCAGTTCGGTGCCGGGAGCACTGCCGGTGACCGGGTGGAGACTTCGGACCGTGCGCTGAGCCCGGTCGACGCTGCCGCAGTGGACGCGCTCCCGATGGGCAGCGCCCTGCTGGTCGTGCAGAAGGGTCCTGGCTCGGGGAGCCGTTTCCTCCTGGACGCCGACGAGGTCACCGCTGGTCGCCACCCCGAGAGCGGCATCTTCCTCGACGACGTCACCGTGTCCCGGCGCCACGCGGTGTTCCGCCGTGCCGGCGACACCTTCACGGTCGAGGACGCGGGCAGCCTCAACGGCACTTATGTCAACCGCGACCGGATCGAGAAGACCCAGCTCACGGACAGCGACGAGGTCCAGGTCGGGAAGTACCGCCTGGTCTTCTTCTCCGGACACGAGAGCCTCTGAGCATGGCGGTGGCCTTCGCCCGTGGCGAGCGGGAACCCCTGCTCAACATCGGGCAGGTGCTGGATCTGCTGACGCCGGACTTCGGCGGGCTGATCAGCATCTCCAAGTTGCGCGGCCTTGAGGACGACGGGCTGATCAAGCCCGACCGCACCGCCTCGGGCTACCGGAAGTTCTCCGAGGCCGACGTCGCACGGCTTCGCTACATCCTGCGGATGCAGCGCGACCACTACCTGCCCCGACGTGTCATCCGGGAGCACCTGGACGCGATGGACCGCGGGCTCGAGCCCCCGGACCCCGACCCGGTGGTCCCCACGGTCCCCAAGGTGGCCATCGGCACGGACGGCCTTCCTGCGCCCGAGTCGTTCCGTCGTACCGACCGGTTGCGACTTTCGCGCAAGGAGCTGATCAAGGTGGCCGAGATCGACGAGCAGTTGCTCGGACAGCTCGAGGACTTCGCGCTCATCACGCCCTCGGCGACCGGGCACTACGACACCGACGCACTGGTGATCGCCCAGACGGCGAAGGAACTGGCCGACTACGGCATCGAGCCGCGCCACCTGCGCGCCTTCCGGACCGCTGCGGACCGCGAGGTCGGACTGATCCAGCAGGTCGTCGCGCCGGTGCGCGGTGGTCGTGACGCCGGCGCGGGTGCGCGCGCCGAGGAGGCTGTTGTCGAGCTCGCGGCACTCTCGGTGCGATTGCACGCAACTCTCGTCAAAGCCGGACTTCGTCGTATCTGATCCCGAGTAGGGTTGAGGCATGCGCGAGGTGGAGGTCCTGGGAGTCCGGGTGGAGATGCCGTCCAACCAGCCCATCGTCCTGCTCCGTGAGTCCAGTGGCGAGCGGTACCTGCCCATCTGGATCGGCGCGGTCGAGGCCACGGCGATCGCTTTCGCGCAGCAGGGTGTGACGCCGCCGCGGCCGCTCACGCACGACCTGATGCGCGACATCCTCACCGCCACGGGCAACGACCTCGAAGAGGTGCGGATCACCGATGTGAAGGACGGTGTCTTCTTCGCGACGCTGGTCTTCTCCTCCGGGGTGGAGGTGAGTGCCCGACCGTCCGACTCGATCGCGCTCGCCCTGCGCACCGGTACCACGATCTACTGCGAGGACGCCGTCCTTGCCGAGGCGGGCATCGCCGCTCCGGCGGAGGAGGAGGACGAGGTCGAGCGGTTCCGCGAGTTCCTCGACCACGTCTCCGCCGACGACTTCGAGGCCGAGGAACCGGGACCCAACCCGGGCTGAACCCTCACCCGAGTCTCAACCTCACCTTGAGGCTGAGGGTTTTCCGCGACACGCCCAGCGACGTCTTTGACCGACCCGTCATTGCAGCCGTACCTTGAAGTGTCGAATGACACGCATGAATGTTGGATCCCGTGGAGGACCAGTGAACGAGCAGCAGCCGGAGACGGCACAGCAGTCCGCACAGCGTGAAGCTGAGGCGGCCGCCGTCGCCGAGGAGCAAGGTCTCCTCTTCTCCGACGACGTTTCCACGCTGCCCAGCGACCTGGGGTACCGCGGTCCGACGGCGTGCAACGCCGCCGGCATCACCTACCGCCAGCTGGACTACTGGGCGCGCACCGGGCTGATCGAGCCCAGCGTTCGCGGCGCCAAGGGATCCGGTTCGCAGCGGCTCTACAGCTTCCGCGACATCCTCATCCTGAAGATCATCAAGCGACTCCTCGACGCCGGCATCTCGCTGCAGCAGATCCGCACCGCCGTGAGTCACCTGCGCGAGCGCGGCACCGACGACCTGACGCAGGTCACCTTGATGAGTGATGGCGCCTCGGTCTACGAGTGCACCAGCAACGACGAGGTCATCGACCTGCTCCAGGGCGGCCAGGGCGTGTTCGGCATCGCGATCGGCGGCGTGTGGCGCGAGATCGAGGGCACGCTGGCCCAGTTGCCGAGCGAGCACGCCGACGCCGAGCCCGGCGAGGTCCTCGCCAGCGACGAGCTCGCGGCACGCCGCGCTGCTCGGATCGTGAGCTGAACCAGTAGTACGGGTAGGCTGTACCCGCTGTTGATGCTGCACGGGAGAGTCAGGCCCGAGCCTGCGCCGAAGGGGCAATTCCTCCCCGGAACCTCTCAGGCGCCCGGACCGTGCGGAGCAGGCAACTGTGGAGGCGCAACGACGCGCTGACAGAGGGGGAGGCTTCGATCTCGCGATCCCAAGGAAGCCACCCCGCATGAGCGCACCCTTCGTCAACCGCCACATCGGTCCCGACACCGCCCAGGTCCAGACCATGCTCGAGCGCCTCGGCCACGCCACGCTCGACGAGCTGATGGACGCCGCCGTCCCGAAGTCGATTCGGTCGACCGACGCCCTGGCGCTGCCCGAGGCCGTCGACGAGGAGACTGCCGCCGCCGAGTTGCGCGCCCTGGCGTCGACCAACGTCCCCGGTGAGCCAATGATCGGCCTGGGCTATCACGCAACGGTGACGCCAGCCGTGATCCGCCGCAACGTGCTCGAGGACCCGAGCTGGTACACCGCCTACACGCCGTACCAGCCGGAGATCTCGCAGGGCCGGCTCGAGGCGCTCATCAACTTCCAGACCATGGTCTCCGAACTGACCGGTCTCACCACGTCGGGCTCGTCCCTGCTCGACGAAGGTACGGCGGCCGCCGAGGCGGTCGCGCTGGCGTTCCGCGCCCATCGCAAGGCCTCCGGCCCGTTCGTGATCGACGCCGACGCGCTCCCGCAGACCATCGACGTGGTCCGCACCCGCGCGGAGGGCATCGGCATCGAGATCCTCGTGGCCGACCTCAGCAACGGACTGCCCGCCGGCGACGTCTCGGGTGTGCTGGTCCAGTACCCCGGCGCATCCGGCCGGGTGGCCGACATCAAGCCGGTCATCGACGCCGTCCACGAGCGCGGCGGCCTCGCCGTGGTGGCGGCCGACCTGCTCGCGCTGACCCTGCTCGAGGCGCCCGGCACGCTCGGTGCCGACGTCGTCGTGGGTTCGGCGCAGCGCTTCGGCGTCCCGTTGTTCTACGGCGGCCCGCACGCCGGCTTCATGAGCGTCCGCGAGGGCCTCGAGCGGCAGCTCCCGGGTCGACTGGTGGGTGTCTCGGTCGATGCCGAGGGTCGTCCGGCGTACCGCCTGGCCCTGCAGACCCGCGAGCAGCACATCCGCCGCGACAAGGCGACGTCCAACATCTGCACCGCGCAGGTGCTGCTCGCCGTGACCGCCGCGATGTACGCCGTCTACCACGGCCCGGAGGGCCTCAAGGAGATCGCGACCGACATCCATGGGCTGGCCGGTCGCGCCGCCGCGTCGCTGCAGAGCGCCGGCTTCGAGCTCGTCAACGACTCCTTCTTCGACACGATCCAGGTCCGTACGCCGGGCAAGGCGGCCGCGGTCGTCGCCGCCGCGCGGGCCGAGGGCCTGCACCTGCGCCTGGTCGACGCCGACACCGTCGGCATCGCGTTCGGTGAGAGCGCCGGTCCGGCCACGCTGCGTGCCCTGCACGCTGCATTCGGCGTGACCCCGACGGAGGCCGAGCCGCTCGCGGGCATCCCGGCCGCACACCAGCGCACCACCAACTACCTGACGCACCCGGTGTTCAACACCCACCACAACGAGACGTCGATGCTGCGCTACCTGCACAAGCTCAGCAGTCGTGACTACGCTCTGGACCGCGGCATGATCCCGCTCGGTTCCTGCACGATGAAGCTCAACGCGACGACCGAGATGGAGCCGATCTCGCTGGCCGGCTTCGCCAACCTGCACCCCTTCGTGCCTGTCGAGGATGCCGGCGGCTACGTGCACATGATCGAGGAGCTCGAGGGCTGGTTGGCCGAGGTCACCGGCTACGACCGCGTCTCGATCCAGCCGAACGCCGGTGCGCAGGGCGAGTTCGCCGGGATGCTCGCGATCCGCAACTACCACCGCGCCAACGGCCAGGACCAGCGCGACGTGTGCCTGATCCCGTCGTCTGCGCACGGCACCAACCCTGCGTCGGCTGTGATGGTCGGCATGCGGGTCGTGGTCGTCAAGGCGACCGACGAAGGCACCGTCGACCTCGAGGACCTGCGCGCCAAGTGCGAGCAGTACTCCGAGACCCTCGCCGCGATCATGGTGACCTACCCGTCGACGCACGGCGTCTACGAGGAGAGCATCACCGAGCTGTGCGACATCGTCCACGAGCACGGTGGGCAGGTCTACATCGATGGGGCGAACTTCAACGCGCTGCTCGGCTACGGCCAGCCCGGCAAGTTCGGTGGCGACGTGTCGCACCTCAACCTGCACAAGACGTTCTGCATCCCGCACGGTGGCGGTGGTCCCGGCGTGGGTCCGGTTGCCGTGCGGGAGCACCTGGCGCCGTACCTCCCGACGCACCCGCTCCACCCCGACGGCACCCGTCGTGAGGGGACCGGAGCGATCAGTGCGGCTCCGTTCGGTTCGGCGGGGATCCTGCCGATCTCGTGGGCCTACATCCGGATGATGGGTGCCGAAGGCCTGACCCGGGCCACGGCGGTCGCGGTCCTCTCGGCCAACTACATCGCCGCTCGCCTCGGCGAGCACTACCCGGTGCTCTACCGCGGCGACACCGGCCTGGTCGCGCACGAATGCATCCTCGACCTGCGCAAGATCAGCGCCGACACCGGAGTCTCTGTCGACGACGTGGCCAAGCGCCTCATCGACTACGGTTTCCACGCGCCGACGATGTCCTTCCCGGTGGCCGGGACGCTGATGGTCGAGCCGACCGAGTCCGAGGACCTCAGCGAGATCGACCGCTTCTGTGATGCCATGATCGCGATCAAGGGCGAGATCGACCGGGTCGTCGCAGGGGAGTGGGACGTCGACGCGTCACCGCTGCACAACGCGCCCCACACCGCGCGCGCCCTGGTCGGCGACTGGGACCGTTCCTACTCCCGCGAGGTCGCGGTCTTCCCGGCCGGCATCTCCCCGGACAAGTACTGGCCGCCGGTGGCGCGCATCGACCAGGCCTACGGGGACCGCAACCTGGTCTGTGCCTGCCCGCCGATGGATGCCTACGCCGAGTAGTCCGTTGACTTCGTACGACGTCGCGTTGGCGTCCCTGCAGGGCGCCGGCCGGCTGCCGTCGATCTCGGCAGCGGTCGCGCGCGGCGGTGAGCCGGTCTGGAGCGGCTGCGTGTCGGTCGTCGAGGGCGTGACCAGCGCGTCGGCGTACCGGATCGGGTCGATCACCAAGACGATGACGGCCGTGCTCGTGCTGCAGTTGCGCGACGAAGGCCTGCTCTCCCTCGACGACGCGATCGGCTCGGTCCTGCCGGAGACGGGCTACGCCGAGGCCACCGTGCGTGAGCTCCTGTCGCACACCTCAGGCATGCAGAGCGAGCCGGTCGGACCGTGGTGGGAACGGTCCGTGGGCGGCGACACCGCCACCTTGCTGGCCGCCAACGACGGGGCAGGCCGGGTCGCGCCGGCGGGGGACTACTACCACTACTCGAACCTCGGGTTCGCGTTGCTGGGCGAAGCGGTGGCCCGGCTGCGCGGGGCGGGCTGGTGGGAGATCGTCGGCGAGCGGCTCTTGGCTCCGCTCGGCATGACCGCGACGTCGTACCACCCGGCGCGGGATCACGCACCGGGCCTCAGCGTCGACCACTTCGCCCACACCCTGACTGCGGAGCCGCACACCGACACCGGAGCGATGGCGCCTGCGGGCCAGGCGTGGAGCACCGTCGCGGACCTGCTGCGCTGGGCGGACTTCCTCGCCGTAGGACATCCGGAGGTGTTGTCGGCGCAGACGCTGGCGGAGATGGCCATGCCTGCCCTGCCGGCGGACAACTACGGCCTCGGCCTGCGCCTGCTGTCGCTCGAGGGGCGGACCATGATCGGCCACACCGGATCGATGCCCGGGTTCCAGGCATCACTCTTCGTGGACCGAGCGACCCGTGATGCGGTGGTCGCGCTCACGAACGCGACCACCGGTCTGCGTCCGGAGCACGTGCCAGCGGTTCTGCTTGCCGGTGCAGCGTGCCCGACGCCCGGTGAGTGGCGGCCCACCGCACGCGTTCCCGACGCGGTGGCCCCGATGCTCGGGCTCTGGTTCTGGGGCCACACGGCCTTCGGCGTCGAGTGGGCACGGGAGACCCTGGTCGTGCGCGACCTGCGGACCGCCGAGGTCAGTGATCGCTTCGTCCTCGCGGGCGAGCGGCTGATCGGCGTCGACGGTTACCACCGTGGCGAGCAGCTCGAGGTGCGTCGACGTCCCGATGGCTCGGTCGACCACCTCGAGTGCGCGACCTTCGTCTACACACGCGTGCCGTACGACCCGCAGGTAGCGATTCCGGGCGGCCACCCGGCGGTCTGACCGGCGCCTGCGCCATGATGGACGGGTGAACGAGAACACGTTCCAGCTCGGCTGGTTCCGTCGCGTCGGAGAAGTCTTCGAGCCGCTGCCGCTGGCGCAGAGCCTGTGGCGGTCCGATCAGATGCACGGAGTCGCGGTCAGCGGACTGCTGGCCAGGGCCCTGGAAGGCGCCGTGGTCGCTGCCGGGCGCCAAGGACTGGTGCCGGCCCGCTATCACGTCGATCTGTTCCGTCCCGCTCGCATGACCGCTACCACCGCGACCGCCAGCGTTGTCCGTGAAGGGCCGCGGCTGATGCTGGTCGACGCGGTGGTCGAGCAGGACGGTGAAGTGGTCGCCCGCGGCAGCGCGACCTTCCTCCGACCGACGGTCAACCCGGAGGGCGAGGTCTGGGCCGCCGGTGACCTGCCGACGGCGCCCCCGGCCGAGCTGATCCGGCCCGATGGTGAGCATCACGTGCCGTTCTTCGCCAGCGCCGAGCCGTGGTCGGACAACTTCGGAGAGCACCAGAACGCGGGCCGGCACCAGACGTGGCAGACCGCCATGCCGATCGTGCTGGACGAGGAGTGCACGCCCTTCCAGGCGGTCGCATCGATCGCGGATGCCACCAGCATGGTGACCAATTGGGGGAGCGGGGGCGTGCAGTTCATCAACACCGACATCGGCGTGGTGCTGTCGCGACTGCCCGACGGAGTGGTGCTCGGTCTGCGCACGGTCGACCATCTCGCGGTCGACGGCGTCGCGGCCGGGACTGCCCAGGTCTTCGATCGACGCGGCCCGATCGGGATGGCAACCGTCTCATCGATCGCCAACGCCCGACGGACCGTTGACTTCTCCTCGTTCGACAAGGAGAACCATCAGGGTCCGCCGGGCGCGTGAGCTGATCTCCGTCAGTTGCTGGAGATGACCACGTAGAACCGCTTGCGTGCGCCGGGCTGGGTGACCGTTCCGTCGCTGTTGCGCGGACTGACCACGAAGTGGTCGGTGTTGTTGGTGCCCAGGGGTGCGCAGGCGACGACGCCGGCCACGCCGCAGACGCTTGCCGAGATCTCGCCGCTGAACTCGGGGTTCGCATCCGGGAGGGCCGCCCGACCGTTGGTGATGCCATCGGCGTTCTGGTCGAGCTGGTTCTGCAGACCGATGGTGGCCACGATGCCGTTGTTGGACAGGTCCTCACCAGAGTTGATGTAGACGTTGCCGGCGGCGCGCAAGGAGTTGTCGCCGGTGGCCGCGGTGTTCGCCAGCGTCGGGTACGCCGCGGCGACCGTGAAGCCCCCGGACTGGGCCTCGATCTGACCGTTGGCGTTGATCAGCAGCCAGCGCTCCTGGCCCGGCCGGCCGTTCTCTCCGGAGTTGCCGGGACCGGCAGAGGCAATGGCCCAGCCTCCGCCGCCGAGGGAGAGCGCGAGGGCTGCAGTGGCGACGTAGAAGGAAGGGGTGGGCTTGCGAACGCGCATGGGTGACCTCCATTGGTGTGATCTGACACACATGGTTCGGAGCGGTGTCCGGTGCGGATCGGTCCCCGGCGGGTAAAGGTTTCCCAACGGCCCGGCGGACCGCCGACTTCTCCGGAACGGCGGGGGAAGTGTCGGACGGTCCGCCGGGGTGGGTGATCAGGTCAGGGCAGGACCAGGTCGGTCGAGTCGCCGGTGATGATCACGTAGAACCGCTTGTGCGTGCCGTCCGCGGTGACCGTGCCGTCACTGTTGCGCGGGCTGACCACGAAGTGGCTCGAGTTGTTCGTCCCGGTCGGGGCACAGGCCACGACCATCGACACGCCGCACAGGGTCGCCGAGATCTCGCCGGCGAACTCCGGGTTGGCGTCGGCCAGGGGAGCGCGACCATTGGTGATGGTGTCGGCGTTCTGGTCGAGCTGGTTCTGCAGCGCGATCGTTGCGAACACGCCGTTGTTGCTGAGGTCCTCGCCGGCGTTGATGTAGACGTTGCCGTTGGCGCGCAGGGAGTTGTCGCCGGTCATGGCCGTGTTCGTCAGGGTCGGGTACGCGGCAGCGACGGTGAACCCGCCGGACTGCGCCTCGATCTGACCGGCGGCGTTGATCAGCACCCAGCGGCCAGCACCGGGGGCGCCGTCAGCCCCGTCGACCCCGTTCGTGCCGTTGGTGCCGTCAGTTCCGTCCTCGCCCGGTGCGCCCTTGAAGCCCCGCGGGCCACGGTCGCCCGACTGCAGGACCCCATCGGCGAAGTCGGCCTTGCGCAGGGTCCCGTCGCGGACGTCAGCGGAACGGACCGTGTTGTTGCGGATGTCGATCGATCGGACCGAGTTGTCCTTGATGTCGAGGGTGCCGATCTGCGACACGGCGTACGACGTGCCGCCGAGGGAGACGAGCAGGGCTCCCACCGCGACGACGAAGGCGGGGGTGGGCTTGCGAAGGCGCATCAAGATCTCCTGGAGCGTGAGTGAGGTGTATCACTCGTTCGGAGACCTGCGGGGAACGGATGGGTGCTTCTGGAAAATAAATCAGCCGGCGCGATCTTCCTCGTCGATCACGTCTGCTTCGACGGCATCCACCGCGTCGAAGTCGAAGGTCAGTTCGGGTCGTTCGAGGTCAGCGATGACCGCGAACTCGCCGCTGGTGAGCGCGCGCGGCGCGATGTCGATCTGGCGGGCGGCGCCGAGGACCGCGGACTCGTCCATGTTGTCGAGCTTGCGCGCCGTGACCAGCACCCGGGACTCGAGTGAGTTGGCAAAGCTGTTGTAGCTCTTGACGGTCGTCTCCAGCGAGCGGCGCAGCTTGTCGGCATGTTCGGCCAGCGTGCTGATCCGGCGGTAGAGCTCACGGCCGAGGTCGAAGAGCTGCTTGGCGTCATCAGTGAGCACATCCTGGCGCCAGGTGAACGCCACCGTCTTGAGGATCGCCCACAGGTTGGTGGGCGTCGCCAGCAGGACGCCCTTGCCGAAGGAGTACTCCAGTAGCGAGGGGTCGGTCTCCAGAGCCACTGCCAGGAGCTGCTCGTTGGGGATGAAGGCGACCGTGAACTCCGGGCTGGCAGTGAGCCCGGTCCAGTAGCTCTTCGCGGAGAGCGTGTCGACGTGGCCGCGGACCTTGCGGGCGTGCTCGACGAGCAGACGCTGGCGGTCGGTCGCGCCGACCTGCGGACCGTGCGCGTCGATGTAGGCGCTGTAGGGCACCTTCGCGTCGATAGCCATCTGCTTGCCCCCGGGCAGGTTGATCACCATGTCAGGGCGCCGGGCACCGGAGTCGGCCTCGATGGAGTGCTGGGTGTCGAAGTCGACGCGGGGCAGGAGGCCCGCGGACTCGACCAGTGTGCGGAGCTGGGTCTCGCCCCACACCCCACGCACTGCGTTGTCCTTCAGGGCGGAGGCCAGGGTGTCGGCAGCCTTCTTCGACTCGGCCACGGTCACCTGGGTGCTGCGCAGCTGCTCGGAGAGCTCGCCGTGCTGGTGGGAGCGCTGCTGCTCGAGCTCCTCGACCCGGCGCTGCATCGCTCGAAGCTGCTCGGCGACGGGGGTGAGCGTCTTGAGCACCTGGGTGTGACCGCCCTCGGCCTGCTCGCGCTCGCGTTGGGTCAGCCGCTGCTGGTCGATCGTCGCCTGGTGCTGCTCGCGGGCCGCCTCGAGCGCTGCTTGCAGTGCCTCCACGGTGGCCAGGGCGCCGGCGAGATCGCTCTCGACCGCAGCCCGGGCCGCGGCGTCCTGCTCACGGATCTCGGCGACGATCACGTCGTTGCGGGAGTGGGCCAGCTCGACTTCATGGCGCAGCGCACCGACCTCACGTTCGTGGCGCACGGTGACGTCGGCGAGCTCGGCCTGCTGGCGGGCCTGACGCAGCACCCAACCGACCCCCACGCCGAGCAGGAGTCCGATGAGAAGAGCGACGATCGAGACCATGGAGACAGTCAAACAGCGGGACCCGACAGAACCCTGCTGGGCACGCCGCGGTCAGGCGAGAACCGCAGCCCGCTGACGCTCGAGCTCGTCGAGTCGATCCGTCAGCCGCCGTCGTACGGCGCCCGGAAGGTCCTGCTCGAGAGCAGCTCGCGCGGCGGCAATCGTGGCGTCGTCGCGGTGGGTGATGGGGAAGAACGCCTGGATCACCACACCCTGCACCCAGCCCTGGTGCGCCGCGATCAGTTCGCCGAGGCGGGCGAAGTAGGCGACCGCGAACGGCTCGGTCAGGCTCAGCTGGTCGGGTTGCCAGAGCCCCTTCCCTGCGGCCTCGATCTCGTAGTTCGCCACCGAGACCTCGCCGGTCGCGCGCGCCCAGGCGAACTCCTTGGCCTCCCGCGTGGGGAGCGAGGCCACGGCGCGGGTGTGGTGGACCGTCGCCGAGCCGCTGGGCTCGGCAGCGAGGGCAGCGTCCAGGGCTGCCCGGTCCGTGGCGCCGAGCTCGGCGAGCCGTCGGCGCGCCTTCCAGCGCAGGTCCGCGTCCGCGGCGATGCCGTCGGGCAGGTCCTCGCCGGCCGCCCACCGCTCCAGGTCCCCGGCGTCAACCGCGGAGAGGACGGTGGCGCGGAAGGCGGACAGCTGGATCTCCGAACCCACCTCCGGAGCGGCACTCGCGGCCCGAACAGCGGCATGGAAGCGCTCCATCGTGCCCGGGGGACCGAGCGGGATCGCCGTGTCGAGCGCCCAGGGGATCAGCCCGCGGATGCCGTCGGCGGTGTCCTCGACCGGCGGAGCTGCGGCCAGCAGATCGGCCACCGCAGCCGGCGTCACCGCGGCGTTGAACAGGGCGAGCCGCACACTGTTCCACATCGTGGCCCGGACCTGCCGGTCCTGAATCCCCGGTGCGAGCTCGGGCAGTGCGGCCATGGTGAGGGCGTCGGGAGGGGTGACCGCCCAGGTGGTCTCGTTCGCGTCCAGCAGGACCGGTGAGGCACCGACGAGGAGCGGGACCTCGGGTCCATCGACCACCAGCGCCTCCTGCACCCAGATGCCGTCGCGATGGATCGCCACGTCAAGCAGATGGGTCCGGTCGGCGGGGTGCTCCGGCATGGAGGTACGACGGATCACTCCCGCCTGCCGGTCGAGGGCCAGCACGTCCGGTCCCGGCGTGAGCAGCCAGTCGCGCACGAATCCGTCGAGGTCGGCACCTCCGGCAGCTTTCGCCCAGCTGGCGAACAGGTCGTGCATGGTCGCGTTGCCGAACCGGTGCAGTGCGAAGTGCTCGCGCACCCCGCCCAGGAAGGCATCGTCACCGAGGCGGGTGGCGAGCTGGCGCAACACATTCGATCCGCGCGCATACGAGATGCCGTCGAAGTTCTGCAGGGCTGCGAGAGCGTCCTCGGCTGCGTTGCCCGCCACGGGATGCGTCGTCGGTCGGGAGTCGGCGGTGATGCCCCAGGTCCGCCGTGCGTAGGACTGGTGCAGCCACGCGTCGTCGTACTGCGTCGCTTCGGCTGTCACCCGATAGCCCATGTACTCGGCAAAGGATTCGTTGAGCCAGAGGTCGTCCCACCAGCGCGGTGTGACGATGTTGCCGAACCACTGGTGGGCCATCTCGTGGGCGATCAGTGCTGCGCGGAAGCTCCGATCGGCGCGGGTGCTGGCGCCCTCGAACAGCAGAGGGTCGCGGATCGTGACGCAGCCGGGGTTCTCCA
>JAPLCC010000049.1 GCA_026392415.1 Propionibacteriales bacterium | reverse complement strand
GCGTCGTCGGTCGGGAGTCGGCGGTGATGCCCCAGGTCCGCCGTGCGTAGGACTGGTGCAGCCATGCGTCGTCGTACTGCGTTGCCTCAGCGGTCACCCGGTAGCCCATGTACTCGGCGAACGACTCGTTGAGCCAGAGGTCGTCCCACCACCGCGGGGTGACGATGTTGCCGAACCACTGGTGGGCCATCTCGTGAGCGATCAGGGCCGCGCGAAAGCTCCGATCGGCGCGGGTGCTGGCGCCCTCGAACAGCAGCGGGTCGCGGATCGTGACGCAGCCGGGGTTCTCCATGGCGCCGGCGTTGAACTCCGGGACGAACGCCTGGTGGTAGTCGCCGAACGGGTAGCGGACGCCGAACAACCTGTGGAACTCGTCGAAGGACTGCCGGGTCAGGGTGAACAGCTCGTCAGCTTCGCGATCGAGCGTTGTCGCCAGGCTCTGCCTTGAGCTGAGGCCGAGCGGAATGCCGTCGTGTTCATCGGTGAGGCGGTGGTAGGGACCGGCGACGAGGGTGACGAAGTACGTCGAGAGCGGGGGAGTGGGCCCCAGCTCCCAGCAACGGGATGTCGCGTCGGACCCGACCTCGCGGGCCGGTGCGTTTCCGACGACCATCCAGTCGGCCGGAGCCGTCACCCGCATCGTGTACGGCGCCTTGAGGTCGGGCTGGTCGAAGCACGCGAAGATCGAGGGGGCCGCGTCCATGAAGGACATGCCGTAGACGTAGGCCAGACCATCGGCCGGGTCGACCATCCGGTGCAGGCCTTCTCCGTCGTTGCGGAAGGGCATCGTCGCGAGGACGACCAGTTCGTGCTCGCCGCTGCCGAGCTCGAGCGCGACCCGGCCACGGTCCAGGGTGCCGGGTTCGATCCTCGCGCCGTCGAGGGTGATGCCTTGGAGTTCCCGCGGCTTCACGTCCACGAACGTCGTGGCACTGGCGCTGGAGAACCTGATCGTCGTGCGGGAGGTGAACACGTCGTCGCCGATGGTCAGGTCCAGCTCGATGTCGTACGCCGTCACGGTGAGCACGCTCGCGCGGTGTTCTGCTTCGACGCGCGTGAGGCTGAGGTTGGCTGACGTCCCGGACTCGCTACTCATCGGACCAGCCTAGATGTGGCAACCTTCGCCCATGCGTCCGTGGACCCAGGTACCGCCCCAGGTGGGGCGCCGCTTCGTCATCACCGGCTCCAACGGCGGTCTCGGCCTCGAGACCGCGCGGATCCTCGGGTCCCGCGGAGCGGAGATCGTGATGGCGTGCCGCAGCGTCGAGAAGGGCGAGGCCGCCGCGCGCACCGTGCCCGGGCACGACAAGGGCCGGATCCAGGTGCGTCAGCTCGATCTCAGTGAGTTGTCGTCGGTCCGTCGCTTCGTGGCCGGCCTGGAGGACGAGGGTCGACCGGTCGACGTACTCATCAACAATGCGGGCGTGCTCGGCGTCCCGCACGCGCTGTCGGCCGAGGGCGTGGAGATGCACTTCGCGACCAACTACCTCGGCCACTTCGTGCTGACGCAAGGGCTGCTTCCACTGCTGACCGACCGCGTCGTGGTGATCAGCTCCCGCGAGCACAAGTCGGGCGAGATCGACCTCGATGACCTGGCCTGGGAACGGCGTCCGTACCGGGTGTTCGGCGCCTACGGGGCGTCCAAGCTGGCCGACCTGCTCCTCATGCGTGAGCTCGACCGCCGGCTGCGAGCCGAAGGGTCTCCGTTGCGGTCCGTCGCAGCGCACCCCGGAGCTTCGGCGACGTCCATCACGAGCGGCACCGGCAACCCGGTGGTGACGGCGATCGGCCACTACGGCTCGCGACTGGTCAGCATGCCCGCATGGCGCGGTGCCCTGTGCACGGTCTACGCCGCCACGATGGACGTCCCCGGCGGGACCTACATCGGACCGCACGGCCGATCTGAACTGTGGGGCTGGCCCGCGCCCGCGCGGATGTCGCCCAAGGCCGACGACGAAGTCCTCGCCGCCGCCCTGTGGGAGAAGTCGGTCGAGCTCAGTCGACCGTGATGGAGTTGAACGTGACCGGGGTGTTGGGCCGGCCGCCACCGCTCTGGGCCCAGTAGCCGTCGTTCCCGGACGACGTCGCCTTGACCAGCGTCTTGAGCGAGGCGTCGTCGAGCTTGCCCCAGACCGTGTACGCCGGCGGGAAGCCGGAGTCGCCGAAGACGATGAAGAACTGGCCCCCACCGGAGTTCGCCGAGCCCGTGTTGGCCATCGCCAAGGTGCCGGCTGGGTAGGTCTCGTCGCCCGCGATCTCGTCGGGGATGGTGTAGCCGGGGCCGCCCGAACCGACGTTGGCGGCAGGTGTCTCGGCCTTCGGGTCGAAGTTCGGGTCACCACACTGGAGGAACTCGAATCCCGGGTCGTTGCCCTGGCGGTGGCAGGACGTGTCGTCGTAGTAGCCCTGCTCGGCCAGCGACGCGAACGACTCGACGGTGCACGGCGCCTTGTCGGCGTCGAGGATCACCTTCAGGTCACCCACGGAGGTCTTGAGCGTGGCCGGCACCTGACCGGTCCGGGTCGCCTTGGCGGCGGGCGGCTGCACGTCGCGGGCAGGCTCGCCCGCAGGGACGAAGTCGCAGGTGACGCCGTCGCCGCTCGCGGCCGGGTCGGTGGTGGTCTCGTCTGCGGCGGGGGTCTCCGACGGCGACTCGGACGCCGTGGTGTCGTCGGAGGCCTTCGGGTCGTCCTCACCGCAGGCGGTGAGTGAAGCGAGCAGGAGCAGGGCCGGGACACCGGCGAGGAGGCGGGAACGCATGGGCGCGATCGTACGCAGACGACCTGTGTGGTGGCGGCGTAGGTTGACTCCATGGACCTGGGTATCCACTACGCGTCGTTCACGACACCGGCATGGGAGACCACGCTGGTCGACCACCTGACCGCCACGGCGAAGATCGCCGATGAGGGCGGGATCTCGCTCTTCACCGTGATGGACCACTACTTCCAGATGGTCGACTTCGGCGGCCCGTTCGAGCCGATGCTCGAGGGCTACACGACGCTCGGCTACCTCGCCGGCGTCACCGAGCGGATCGACCTCAGCCTGATGGTGACCGGGGTGACCTATCGCCATCCCGGCCTGCTCGCGAAGGTGGTCTCGACGCTCGACGTGCTGTCCCGCGGGCGGGCGCAACTCGGCATCGGCGCTGCCTGGTACGACCGCGAACACGACGGACTCGGCGTACCCTTCCCGCCCCTGGCGGAGCGATTCGAGCGCCTCGAGGAGACGATCCGGATCGCCGAGCAGATGTGGAGCGATGACGACGGTCCGTTCGACGGCACTCACTACCAGCTCGCCGAGACGATCTGCCTGCCCAAGCCGGTACGCGGCCGGGTGCCGCTGATGATCGGCGGCCAGGGCGAGCGAAAGACCTTGCGTCTCGTCGCGCAGTACGCCGACGCGTGCAACCTGTTCACGGGGGAGGGGGTGCCCGGTGTCGCGAAGAAGCTGGAGGTGCTCCGCCGCCACTGCGACGACCTCGGCCGCGACTACGAGGCGATCCGCAAGACCATCCTCTACTTCGGCGACCCGGTCGCTGACCCGGACACCTTCGTGAAGGACATGGAAGGGTATGCCGGCATCGGCGTCACCCTCGCCGCGATGATGGCGCCGGCCGCGGATCCGGAAGGCTGGGCCACCGCTCTGGTGGAGGACGTGCTCCCGCGGGTGGCTAACCTCAGCGCGTGAGCGCGACGATCAAGGCCAGCGGGCTGGCTGCAGGACACGGCGCGACAGCGCTCTTCTCCGGCCTGGACCTGGTCATCGGGCCGCGTGACGTGATCGGCCTCGTCGGCCCCAACGGCGCGGGCAAGTCCACCCTGTTGCGCACTCTCGCCGGCGAGCTCGATCCGGAGGACGGCACGGTCACGGTCACTCCGGCTTCCGCGACGATCGGCTACCTCCCTCAGGAGACCGAGCGCCGGGAGGGTGAGACGGTGCGCGAGTTCCTCGCGCGTCGTACGGGCGTGGCCGAGGCGCAGGCCGCCTTCGACGCGGCGACCGCTCGACTCGAGACAGGGGAGCCGGGAGCCGACGACGACTACGCCGATGCGCTCGAGCGTTGGCTGGCGCTCGGTGCACCGGACCTCGACGAGCGTGCGGAGGTCATCGCCGCAGACGTGGGCCTCGCCGTCGACCTTGACCAGGTGATGACATCGCTCTCCGGTGGACAGGCGGCCCGGGCGGGATTGGCCAGCCTGTTGCTGTCGCGCTACGACGTCTTCCTGCTGGACGAGCCGACCAACGACCTCGACCTCGACGGCCTCGCCCGGCTGGAGCGCTTCGTCACCGACCTCGGGGAAGCCGCGGTGATCGTCAGCCACGACCGAGAGTGCCTTGCCCGGACGGTCAACCGGATCGTCGAGCTGGACCTGCACCAGCGGGCGATCAATGTCTACGGCGGCGGCTACGACGCCTGGCTCCAGGAGCGGGAGGTCGCCCGGCGCCACGCCCGCGAGGCCTACGAGGAGTACGCCGGCACGGTGGCCGGACTCCAGGCGCGCGCCAACATGCAACGCAATTGGGCGGCGCAGGGTGTCCGCAACGCCCGGCGCAGCATCAACAACGAGCCCGACAAGTCGATCCGCCGGTTCCGGACCGAGTCGAGCGAGAAGCAGGCCTCGAAGGTGCGTCAGTCCGAGCGGGCGATCGAGCGGCTCGACGAGGTGGAGGAGCCCCGCAAGGAGTGGGACCTGCGGATGGAGATCGCGGCCGCACCGCGTTCGGGCGCGGTGACTGCCGCCCTGCGGGACGCCGTCGTACGACGTGGCGACTTCACCTTCGGACCGGTGACGCTCGAGATCGGATGGGCCGAGAAGGTCGCCATCACCGGAGCCAACGGCGCCGGCAAGTCCACCTTGCTCGCGGCGCTGCTCGGCCGCCTGGAGCTCGACGAGGGGCAGGCGCATCTCGGTCCCGGCGTCGTCGTCGGTGAGGTCGACCAGGCACGTCGCCTGTTCGAGGGCGACGAACCGCTCGTCGACGCGTTCCAGCGGCAGGTGCCGGACCTCGCGCCGGAGCCGGTGCGCACCCTGCTGGCCAAGTTCGGCCTGAAGACCGACCACGTCGTGCGCCCCGCGACCACGCTGTCACCGGGCGAACGCACCCGCGCCGCTCTTGCGCTCCTGCAGGCCAGGGGAGTGAACCTGCTGGTGCTCGACGAACCCACCAACCACCTGGACCTGCCGGCGATCGAACAGGTCGAAGCAGCCCTGGCCACCTATCCCGGCACCCTGCTCCTGGTCACCCACGACCGCCGGATGCTGTCGGCGGTCGCCACGACGCGGGAGCTGCACGTCGAGAACGGTCGCGTGTCAGAACGCGCGTGAAGCTGTCAGGCGCGACGGGCAGCGGGCTGGAAAAGCTCCACGAGGTTGCCCGAGGGATCGGCCAGCAGGATCTGACTGCCGCCCGGTCCCGAGACCAGGTCGCTCACGAATGTCAGTCCGGCCTCGCCGAGCCGGGCGACGTCCGACTCGATGTCGTCGAGGACCAGATGGATCCGGTTACGGCCGGGGGAGTCGCCGAGTTCCGGGGGAGTGGCGCGAGCGCCCGAGCTCGCGGCGCCGGACAACAGCAGTCGCAGGGGACCGAGCCGCACGTCGGCGAACGCGGGCGCCGCGCTCATCTCGAGCGTGAATCCCAAGTGGGTCGTGTAGAACGCGATCGATTCGTCGACGTCATCCACGAGGTAACGGACACTGGCGAAGCCGTTTGGAGCGTTCACGCCTTCACGGTAGCTCCGTTCAGGACTGAGCACAGGTGCTCGTTTGCAACCCGGTCGCCGCGCCGATACTGAGAGACATGAGATCAGGCGACGTTGCGGGGGAGACCCCCACCTCCGAGAAGTACCGCCCCATTCCCCTGTACCGGCACCCGCTGCTGGCGCCGGCCGCGTCGATGGTCCTCGGACTGGGCAGCCTCGTCGCCGTGCTGTGTTTCCACTTCCCGGAGTTGCTGACCAGCCAGGAGTTTCGCGCGGTCTACAGCGAAGGCTTCGCTCGGCGGCTACTCCTCATCGGGCTCTCCTTCGCGTTCATCGCCGGAACGTTTGCGATCCTTCGGGACCAGCACAAGCGGCTGGCCTTCATCGGTGTCGGGTCCGCGACCATCGCGGTCCTGGCCGGGGGATCGGACGTCCAGTTCGAGACCATCGGCAAGACCCCGTACTCGTTGGGCCTCGACTGGTTCGTCCTGTCGCTGTTCTTCTCCGCACTGGTCTTCATCCCGCTCGAGCACCACTTCGCACGTCGACCGCTCGCCGTGCTGCGTGGCGGCTGGCGGACCGACGCGGCGTACTTCTTCATGTCGCACGTGCTCGTCCAGTTCATCCTGATCACGGTCACGGCTTCTACCAGCGTCGTCGTCGAGTCCGTCAGGATCGGGGGAGTCCAGGGGTGGGTCGGCGGGCTGCCGTTCGTCGCGCAGTTCTTCCTCGCCGTGTTCGCTGCCGACGTCGCCCAGGCCGGCCTCCATCGCGCGTACCACCGGATCATGGTGCTGTGGCGGTTCCACGCGGTCCACCACTCGAGCCCTGAGCTCGACTGGCTGGCGGGCTCGCGCGTCCACCTCATCGAGACCATCCTGACCCGCTCCACGGTGCTGCTCCCGCTGCTCCTTCTAGGATTTTCCCAAGAAGCGGTGAACGCCTACGCCGTCCTGGTGGGACTCCAGGCCGTCATCGCCCACGCCAACATCGGCATCCGGTTCGGCTGGCTCGAGTACGTCATCACGCTGCCGCGCTACCACCACTGGCACCACGCGCGTCACGTCGACTACTGGGACCGCAACTACGCCATCCATCTGCCGGTCGTCGACATGCTCATGGGTTCGTTCAAGTTGCCACGTGACGGCAGCTGGCCCGACGAGTACGGCGTACTGAAGCCCGAGACTGTGCCCAACGGTTTCGTCGCCCAGCACCTGATGCCGTTCCGGGGGACCAGGGAGTACAGCGACTACGTCTCCTGACGGAGGACTCGACGGGCCTCGTCCGCGAGGGTGGGGGACACGCCGGGGTCGATTGACAGGCCCTTGGCGAGGTGGAGCCGCGCCGGGCGATCTCGTCCGAGTTCTGCCTCGATGATCGCGCGGTGCAGCCAGAACCTCGCGTCCGGCGTGCCGAGCCGGGTGGCGGCGACGGCGTAGGGGAGTGCCTCGTTGCTGCGTCCGTCGGCGTGCAGGGCCCAGGCCAGGGCGTCGGCGGTGTGCACGGTTTCGCGGAGCCCCCACTCACGTCGGGCCGCCGCGAGAGCGACCGCCGACGAGCCGTGGTCAGCCTCGAACTGGGCCACCTCGAGGTCCATGTCGACACCGGCCTCCACCTCGGTGACTCGTCCCTCCTTTGCAGCCCGCAGGAGCGGCTCTGCCTCGGCGGTGCGGCCGGCAAGCAGGAGGAGCTCGGCCAGCTCGATCGCCGACTCGGGGGAGCCCGATCGTTCATGGGCCTCGCGCCAGCGTCGTAGGGCTTCATCGAGGTCGCCGCCCGCCACTGCGAGGCGCGCGCGGCTTGCGTACGCCGGGCCGAAGTCGACGTCAGCCTCGATGGCCTCGGCAAGGTGTTCCCGGGAGGCCTCGAGCCGTCCCGCCTTGCGGTCGAGGTCGGCCAGGATGGTGAGGATGAAGGCCCGGTCGGTCCCTGCGGTCGTGCCTTCCAGCGCCAGTGCCAGGAGCCGTTCGGCGCCGGCGAGGTCACCCCGCAGCTCGCTTGCGTACGACATGCGAAGGAGTACCGGTGGGCCGGGCGCCCGCTCGTCGGCGGTACGGAGCGCCGACTCCTGATCGGCGTACCTGCCCAGCTCGGTGAGTGCATCGACCCTGATCGCCAGGGCGGTCGGTTGGTAGGAGTTGAGGGCGAGCGCTTCGTCGGCGTAGCGCAGCGCGCCATGGAAGTCGTGGCGTGCAGCGGCGACCGCGGCCTTGCCCGCGAGCGCGAGGTCGTCGTCGCGATTCAGCGACAGTGCTGTCGCCAGGGCGCGATCGGCGCGAGCGTAGTAGTCGAGGTCACCGGTGACGCGCGACTGCTCGACGTACACGTGGCCGAGCGTTGCCCACGAGCGCCCGTCCTTCGGCTGCTCGCGCACCCGTTCCTCCAGGGACTTCATGACAGAGGCCAGGTCAGCGCGGTCGACGCCGGCGAGGTCACCGACACTGACCGGGGTCGACCGGTCCGGTGTCCGGTCGAGGCCGTATGCGCCCACGGCCGACAGCGCGAGGCCGACGACCAGGACCAGGATCAGCTTGCGAATCATGGAGCTCCTTGCGGAGCCCGCCCCACCACGCGGTGGTGGGGCGGGCGACCACACTCAGTGGGCGAGGACCGGGGACTTCGCCCGGCGGGTGGCGAACACTGCGCCGCCGAGCAACAAGGCGAGGCCAGCGGCCAGGCTGAACGGCGCGAAGGAGGTGATCCCCGCGGACGCCGTCACGACCTCGTCAGGCGCGTCGCCGCCGTTCAGCGCATTGAAACCGACCGGGTGCGGGCTGTCGGACGAACCCGAGGAAGGCAGCGCGAGGTAGGGGAACGAGCTGCGGAACTCCTTGTCGTTGCCGTTGACCGCGTCGCCGAGGTCGTTGGGGGAGCCGACGAGTTCGCCTTCGACGACCTGAAGTGCGATGTCGATGACGTCGTCGGTCAACCGTCGACCGTTGGGGAACCCCGCGGTGTCACCCTCGAGCACACCGAGACGCTTCGGGTCTGCTGCCGGAGCGATCGCGGTGTTGAGGCGCAACTGCTCGCTGGGGGTGACGCCGACCGGCTTGTTGAGTCCGGGGACGCCGGTCAGGAAGACCTGGACGAGATCGTTGCGCGGCGTCGCCGGTGCCGGGATCCCGTAGACCGACTCGATCAGTCGGGGAAGCTCGGGCTCGGTGACGTAGTCGAGGAACTGGGCGTCGTCCGCAGGACGGGACGCGTTGAACCTGTCCTTGTCCTTGATCGGGATGACGACCTCGTTGACCAGAGGCATGCCGAGTCGAGAGACCTGGCGGTACTTGCCCTTGGCGTCACGACGGGAGGTTGTCGACCAGACGCCAATGACGGGATCCGAACCGTCGGTGAGCTCCGACTTGTCGATCTGCAGTGCCAGCGAGTTCACGCCGAAGCCCGCCAGGGTGTCGTCGCCGACCTCGGACAGGTCGCCGCCGTACAGCAGGTCGAAGACGCGCAGGTCCAGGAAGAACGGGTCGTCGGCCTGTCCAGCCCAGGTCTTGCCGTTCTTGATCGGGACGATCGCTTCGTTCGAAAGGGCCTCGTAGTCGGGCATCGACGCGGCGCCGACGTACGACGGGGCGACGGCGGCTTCGTTGAGGAGCTGGCGTGACTTGCCGTTCTCGATGCGTTGCAGACGATACGTCTGCCGGACGTTGAGGTCGGGGTCGCCGAGGGTGCTCACCACGCCGGTGTTGTAGAGAAAGGTGTCGCCGTTGCGGACCTTGGTCTTGAACGTCCAGCGGTAGACGATGTCAGCCACAGCGTCGCCGTCGTTGTCGATGTTGATGTCGTAGTACGCGTCGTTGGCGAAGGGGTAGAAGTTCGGACCTCCGGCCGGCTCCTCGAAGGGGATCCAGTTCGCGACGAGCGTGACGGTGTCGGGGTCGTCAGGGCTGACGAACGCGTAGGTGTCGGTGTTGTCGTACTGCGGGGCCCCTGAGATGAGTGGCGCCTCGCGGTGGCTCGAGGCCGAGGCGCCCGTGGGGCTCAGCCCAGCGGCTCCAACCGCAGCCAAGAGGCCGCCGGATGCGAGCAGGGCGGTCACGGCCACGCGTCGCCTGGGAATCTGATTCATGTCGTCTCCTCCAAAATGTCCGGCGAACCGCCGGACGGGCCCCTCCCCAGGGATGCTGCCGATTTGGGGGGGCCTCATTCCGAGTGAAGAGACAAATCAGATTGCTCGGCCACTATGGCTCGTACCACCAAAGGCCAGGAGGAGCGTCAGGGCGGAGAGGGGTCCAGATCCCGTTTGAATGACATAATGTCACTTATCGGCGAACTGTTCGGGCACAGGCGATGCACTGGCTGGCGGTGGGTCTGGCCTCGAGGCGTTCTGCTCCGATCGGCTGTCCGCAGCGCTCACACACGCCGTAGTCACCCGAGTCCCAGCGGATCAGTGCGGCTCGTGCCTCGGTGACCTGAACTCGCGTCTGCTGGATCACGGCACTGAGTTGTGACCGTTCGAAAGCAATCGTCGCGCCCTCAGGATCGTGTTCGTCGTCGGCGTTGGTGTCGCGCGAAGCCGCGACGACATCATCGAAGTCGTCCGTGAGTCGAGCGAGCCGGGCACGAGCGGATCGCAACTTCTCCTCCAGGCGTTCCCGATCGCCCGCCATGTCAGCCTCCACCGTTCGACAGCACCCTTCCTCGCGCGAGCGCCTTCCACACCGAGTCATTGACGACGCCCTTGCGACCCAGACCCAGCTGCGTGCGGTAGCGCCGAACGGCCTTCGCAGTGTCGCGGCCGTAGGCGCCGTCCACCCTGACCGCTGGCCGCCCGACGGCCGCATTGAGACTGCGTTGGAGTCGTCGGACATGCTCGCCGCGATCTCCCTTGCGCAGGACGGGCGTTCCGCCCCGCATGAGCAGGGAGGTCCAGGTCCCGCGGTCGACGATGCCGGTCACCTCGAGGCCGCGACGCCGTTGGAAGGACTTGACTGCGCGCACGGTCGACGGGTCGTAGCGGCCGGAGGTCTTCAGTGGATGCCGTTCGCCGGGCAGTACCAAGCACTGGAGGATCCGCACGGCCCGGCCGCTCGCCCCCGCGCGCAGTGACCTCGTGCGTACCCGGCTGGCAGCTTCTGCACAGCCGGCGGGTGACGTCGCACGTCGGGTGGCGCCGAGACTCACGAAGTTCCAGTCGATGTCCATCCGGAACCCGCCGAACGTCACGCGGGTGTCCAGGGCGTACTGGTGGACCCGGCTGGCCTGCATGAAGGTCGCGTTCGACACGTACTTCCGCGGCATGTTGCCCGCGCGGTCGATCCACGCGTACCAGACGGCGTCGGGTTGCGCGTAGTTCGGCCCGGTCCGGCTGAGCAGCGAGATCCCGGAGTTGACGTGGGAGTAGACCCCGGAGCGGTAGCCGAGGCGATGGACCTCACGGGTCCACTCGTCGAGGAAGGCCAGCGACGAGCCGCGGCAGTGTCGCCGACCCACGTCGAACGGCTCGATGTCGTAGAAGATCAGCTCGCCCCGAGGCAGTCGCAGCGACCGAGCTGCCCGGACGGCCAGCTGCGCCTCGCGTCCTGCCCGGGCTCGGGCGGCCGGGTACTGCTCGTACTGACCGGGTCTGCTCCTGATCCTGTGCCGGTAGCCGGTGCAGGAGGCCTGGGGGCCGACCCAGATCGGCAGCAGCTTCCACCCCGTGGCCAACTGGCGCGAGACCCACGTCGGTGTCAGGTGCCGCTGTCTGCACGCCCGATGGACACCGCCGAGGTAGATGCCCACACCGGTGAACGGCGAGCTGGTCCGCCAGCGGTCCATCACGCGCTGCCTGGGCGCCCGGCACGCGTCGAAGGCGAACCCGCTCCACGCGGCACCCACCGGTGCCGGTGGTGCCGGCGGTGGCCGGTCGCCACTCCCCTCGCCCCTCCCCTCGCCAGCCCCAGCAGCCACAACTCCCGCCGGGGCGCTGGCCCCGGTCGATTCGGAGGGGCGGATCGTGAGGAGGCCGACGACGAGGCACAGCCACATCAGCGCACACACGGCCACGGGCAGTGGCACGACTCGGCCGTGAACGCGCATGCGACGTCAATCAGGTGGATGGCTGGTCGGGCGATCGTAGGCACGCCGTCGCCGGAACCGCGGTCGAATCGAGAAAGTCGGGACCGTGGCGCGGCCGTTGAACGGTTCCTCCGTCACCAAGGTATAACGCACGAGGGGGCTTGCGGCAAGGCCCTCCTGTCAGGGCAGAATCCCCGATTCCACGCCACGAACCTGCCCCGGAGCTGATCACTTGAACGACGCAATCACCACTGCGTTCGCACTTTCCGACCACTTGGCAGCCAAGGCCGCCCCGGCATTGATCGCCGACGACGATCGCCACTTCGCAGCCATCCGGACCAGCCTCGAGGATTCGATCGCGGACCTGTCGGAGCGTCTTGATCACGAGCGCAGGGCGCCCGGAGGCACAGGTCAGGCGGCGATGGACCGGGATCTGGAGATCCACCGGCTGGCCGCACGGCTGCGCACCCTTCGTCGCTACAGCCTGGACCTGTGCCTGGGCCGGATGGTCAGCGCCGACGACGGCGAGCCGTTGTACGTCGGACGACTCGGCCTCACGGACAAGGACGGTCGTCGGCTCCTCGTCGACTGGCGCTCCCCCGCCGCCGAACCGTTCTTCGGCGCGACCCATGCGAACCCGATGGGCCTGGCCAGCCGCCGCCGGTACCGGTGGACCCTCGGCCGGATCGGTGACTACTGGGACGAGGTGTTCACGGCCGAAGGACTCGAGGACAACGCAGCCCTCGACGACCAGTCTGCGTTCATCGCCAGCCTCGGGAGCAGTCGGTCGCCGCAGATGCGTGACGTGCTCGGCACGATCCAGGCCGACCAGGACGCCATCATTCGCGCGTCCTCGCGCGGTGCGCTGGTCGTCGACGGTGGTCCCGGCACGGGCAAGACGGTCGTGGCGCTGCACCGGGCGGCGTACCTGCTCTACGCGGACCCGCACCTCGGTGACGGTCGCGGCGGAGTGCTGTTCGTCGGCCCCCACCAGCCGTATCTCGCCTACGTCGCGGACGTGCTGCCGAGCCTCGGTGAGGACGGGGTGCAGACCTGCACGCTCGCGGACCTCGTCCCCGGCGGTGCGGCTGCAAAGCCGGAGTCCGACCCCGAGGTGGCGCGGCTCAAGGCCAGCGTCGAGATGGTGAAGGCCATCGAGCCGGCCGTGCGCCTGTACGAGGAACCACCCGCGGAGAGCAGCGAAGTGGAGACACCCTGGGCCGACCTGTGGCTCAGCAAGCACGACTGGGCCGAGGCGTTCGAGTCCGCCGACCCCGGCATGCCGCACAACGAGGCGCGCGACCAGGTGTGGGACGAGTTGCTCACGATCCTGGTCGACAAGTTCGAGGGCGATGACGACGTCACCCCGGAGATGTTGCGCGCCGCGCTGCTGCGGAACAGCGACCTGGTCACCACCTTCAACAAGGCCTGGCCGCTCATCGACCCGGAGGACCTGGTTGGTGACCTGTGGGAAGTGCCCGCTTACCTGCGACTGTGCGCACCTTGGCTCGAGCCGGAGCAGGTCAAGCTCCTGCGGCGCGCCGACCCCAGGGCCTGGACGACGTCCGACCTGCCGCTTCTCGACGCCGCCCGCCTGCGTCTCGGTGACCCGGAGGAGTCGCGTCGACGTCGTCGACACGAGGCAGCTGTCGCTGCCGAACGCAAGCGGATGGACGACGTCGTCGAGGACCTGCTCCAGCTCGACGACGAGGACGGGATGATGGCCCAACTCCGGCAGGACGGCATCCGCTCCGCCCTCGTCGACGAAGGCGCACTCCCCCAGGCCGACACCGACCTCCTTGCCGGTCCGTTCGCGCACGTGGTCGTCGACGAAGCGCAGGAACTCACCGCCGCCGAGTGGCAGATGCTGCTGGCGCGCTGCCCGTCGCGCAGCTCCACCATCGTCGGGGATCGCGCGCAGGCCAGGCACGGCTTCACCGACAGCTGGCAGGAGCGGCTCGAGACCGTCGGCCTCGACCGGATCGAGATGGCGTCCCTGAGCATCAACTACCGGACGCCTGAAGAGGTCATGAACGAGGCCGAGCCGGTGATTCGAGCCGTTCTGCCCGACGCCAACGTCCCGACTTCGGTCCGCCGGAGCGGTGTCCCGGTGGCGCGCGGATCGGTCGCCGACATCGACCGGATCCTCGACGGATGGCTCGCGGAGCACACCGACGGGACCGCGTGTGTCATCGGTGTCGGGCGCGAGGACGGCTCGTACGACGGTCGCCGGCGCGTGCGGTCGCTGTCGCCCGAGCACTCCAAGGGTCTCGAGTTCGACTTCGTCGTTCTCATGGATCCGGAGAACTTCGGGGTCGGTGTCGAGGGCGCGGTGGACCGCTATGTCGCGATGACACGAGCCACGCAGCAGCTCGTCATGCTCACGAGTCCGTAGGTCTCAGTCGAGGCAGAACTCGTTGCCCTCGGGGTCGGCCATCACGATGTGGCCGGCGGCCATGGGAGGTTGCGGGTCGTGTCGCTGGAGGCGGTTCCCGCCGAGTGCGACGAGGCGCTCGCACTCGGCTTCCAGCGCTGCCATCCGCTCCTCGCCCTGGAGCCCGGGGGCCGCGCGCACGTCGAGATGGACGCGGTTCTTGCCTGCCTTGTCCTCGGGAACCTGCTGGAAGAAGATCCGCGGCCCGTCGCCGTCGGGGTCCTCGATCGCGGACCGCGAGTTCCGTTGGTCCTCAGGTACGCCGAGCCGAGCCAGGAACTCGTCCCAGGCGGCCAACGGGTCGCTACCCGCTGGGATTTCCACGCCGGGTGGACCCGGATGCACGTAACCGAGGACGTCGCGCCAGAAGGACGACAGCGCTCGCGGGTCGTGGGCGTCGAAGGTGACCTGCACGTTGCGGCTCATGCCACCAGTTCTACTGGAGAGCGCCGACAGGTCGCCGTCGACGTCAGTGCCCGACGTACTCCTTCAGGTGCTGACCGGTCAGAGTCCTGGGCTTCGCAACGAGTTCCGCAGGCGTTCCCTCGAACACGACCTTGCCGCCGTCGTGGCCAGCGCCCGGTCCGAGGTCGATGATCCAGTCGGCGTGCGCCATCACGGCCTGATGGTGCTCGATCACGATGACGGACTTGCCGGAGTCGACCAACCGGTCGAGCAGACCGAGCAGGTTGGCGACGTCGGCCAGGTGCAGACCGGTGGTCGGCTCGTCCAGGACGTAGACGCCACCCTTCTCCCCCATCCGCATCGCGAGCTTGATGCGCTGGCGCTCGCCGCCCGACAGGGTGTTCAGCGGCTGACCGAGCTTGAGATAGCCCAGTCCGACGTCCTCCAGACGCTCCAGGATCGCGGCCGCCGCCGGCGTCCTGGCGTCACCCTCGGCGAAGAATGCGTGCGCGTCGGTGATCGGCAGGTCGAGCACCTCGGCGATGTTGAGCCCGCCGAAGGTGAGCTCCAGCACCGAGGCCTGGAACCGCCTGCCGCCACACTCGTCGCACAAGGTCGCGACCGTCTCCATGAAGCTCAGCTCGGTGTAGATCATCCCGTTGCCGTTGCAACTGCCGCACGCGCCTTCGGAGTTGGCGCTGAACAGGGCGGGCTTCACGTTGTTGGCCTTCGCAAACGCCTTGCGGATCGGCTCCAGCAGTCCCGTGTACGTCGCCGGGTTGCTCCGACGTGAGCCCTTGATGGCTCCCTGGTCGACGACCACCACGCCGTCGCGGCCGGCAACCGAGCCATGGATCAGTGAGCTCTTGCCGGAGCCGGCGACCCCGGTGACCACGCAGAGCACACCGAGCGGGATGTCGACCGACACGTCCTGCAGGTTGTGGGTGGACGCGCCGCGGATCTTCAGCTGGTCAGAGGGCGAGCGGACCTCGTCCTTGAGGTCTGCCCGGTAGCTGAGGTGGCGACCCGTGAGGGTGTCGGACTTGTGCAGCGCAGCGACGTCTCCTTCGAAGGTGACCATGCCGCCCGCCGTACCGGCACCCGGGCCCAGGTCGACGACGTGGTCGGCGATCTCGATGGTCTCTGGCTTGTGTTCGACGACGAGCACCGTGTTGCCCTTGTCGCGCAGTTCCAGCAGCAGGTTGTTCATGCTCTGGATGTCGTGCGGGTGCAGTCCGATGGTGGGTTCGTCGAAGACGTAGGTGACATCGGTGAGCGCGGACCCGAGGTGGCGGATCATCTTGGTGCGCTGGGCCTCTCCCCCGGACAGCGTCCCGGCGGGCCGGTCCAGCGACAGGTAGCCCAGCCCGATCTCGACGAACGAGTCGAACAGGTGCAGCAGATTGCCCAACAGGGGTGCGACGGAGGGGTCCTTGATCTTGCGGACCCAGTCGGCGGCGTCGGTGATCTGCATCGCGCACACGTCGGCGATGCCGAGCCCGTTGACCTTCGATGAACGAGCAGCCTCGTTGAGGCGGGTCCCCTCGCAGGCGGGGCACGCTGCGAAGACGGCAGCCTTCTCGACGAACGCCTTGATGTGCGGCTGCAGGGAGTCGACGTCCTTGCTGAACATCGACTTGCGGATCTTGGGGATCAGGCCTTCGTAGGTGATGTTGATCTTGTCGACCTTCACCTTGCGCGGCTCTGCGTAGAGGAAGTCCTCGCGCTGCGCGGCCGTGAACTTCTTGATCGGGATCTCGGCCGGGACGGCCTCCTTGAACGCCGCGACCATCCAGCCGTCGGCGGTGTATCCGGGCACCAGGATCGCGCCCTCGACCAGTGACTTCTCCTCGTCGAAGATCTGGGTGAGGTCGAGGTCGGACACGCTCCCCCGGCCCTCGCACTCGGCGCACATCCCGCCGAGGTAGACGGCCTGGCGTACGACGTTCTTCTCCACCTTGCCGCCGGCCTTCTCGGTGCTCATCACACCGCTGGCCTTGCGGGTCGGCACGTTGAAGGAGAACGCAGTGGGCGGACCGATGAACGGGTCGCCGATCCGGCTGAAGAGCACGCGCAGCATCGCGTTGGCGTCGGTGGCGGTCCCGACGGTCGAGCGCGCGTTGGCACCCATCCGCTCCTGGTCGACGAGGATCGCGGTGGTGACGCCCTCGATGTTGTCGACCTCGGGGCGGGCCAGGCTGGGCATGAAACCCTGCACGAAGGTGCTGTAGGTCTCGTTGATCATCCGCTGCGACTCGGCGGCGATGGTCGCGAAGACCAACGAGCTCTTGCCGGAGCCGGAGACCCCGGTGAAGACGGAGAGGCGCCGCTTGGGCAGCTCGACGCTGACGTCCTTCAGGTTGTTCTCCCGCGCGCCCTGGACACGGATCAGGTCGTGGCTGTCCGCTGCGTGGGGGGTCTTGCTCATGGATTTCCTGCCTGGTTGATGCGGATGTGGTTGCCCGCCGGGTCGCGGAAGGCGCAGTCGCGCACGCCGTACGGCTGGTCGATGGGTTCCTGGATGACCTCGGCGCCGGTGGCCTGGATCTTCTCGAAGGTGGCGTCCAGGTCGGGCGAGCTGAGGACGACGGTGGCGTAGGTGCCCTTGGCCATCATCTCCGCGATCGTGTTGCGCTCCTCGTCAGTGATGCCCGGGTCGGCAGCCGGGGGCGTGAGAACGATGGAGGGTCCGGTCTGGCCGGCCGGTGCGACGGTGACCCAGCGCATGTCGCCGTAGCCGACGTCGTTGAGGACCTCGAAACCGAGAACGTCGCGATAGAACGCGACCGAGGCCTCGGCGTCGGTGTGCGGAAGGAAGCTGTGCTGGAGGCTGAGGTTCATGTCGCTCACGCTAGTGGCGCCTCGAATCGCGGCGCTTCTTGATTCCTGATCACGTCGGGACTCGTCTGAGCCCCTCCCCTCCGCATCGGCCGGGTGACCTTCTTCGTGACGCACGACGGCGGCTCGGCCGGCTGCGGACCGGGCGCGTCGGCCTGCTCGCGGTAGAGGCTCGGTGCGACACCGACGAGCTCGGTGAACCGGGTGCTGAAGGTGCCGAGCGAGGAGAACCCGACCTCGAAGCAGACATCGGTGACGCTCAGGTCTCCGCGCCGCAGCAGGGCCATCGCGCGCTCGATCCGCCGCGTCATCAGGTAGGAGTACGGCGGTTCGCCGTAAGCCCGCTTGAACTCGCGGCTGAGATGGCCGGCGGACATGTGGACGTCGCGCGCCAGTGCCTCGACGTCGAGCGGCTGGGCGTACTCACGGTCGATCCGGTCGCGGACACGCCGCAGGCGGGCCAGTTGGCGCAGGTGTTCCGTGTCCGGTCCGCTGGTCACGGCCTCATGATCCCACGGTGCCCAACCGCACTTCAGCCAGCGACCCAGGCCTCGGTACGGCGCCACAGCTCGTCGGCGAGCTCCGGCGTCGCCACCTGCGACGGAGTCTTCACGCGGCAGCTGTCGTAGTAGAGCCCGGAATCCCCGGCGACATCCGGCGACGTCGCGCAGTGGAGCGACGTCTTGGCCCCGTCGGCAGTTGACTTCATGAACAGCTTCAGGACGTGGCGCAGCCCGAACGGCACCTCTCGCCACACGTCGGAGGCGATCGCGCCCGGGTGCAGGGAGTAAGTCGTGACGCCGGTCCCCTCCAGACGTCGAGCCAGTTCCTGGGCATGCAGCACGTTGGCCAGCTTCGACACGGAGTACTCGTCGAACGCGGTACGCGACACCGCCGGTTGCCGTACGGCGTCCCAGTCGATGCCCTTGGCCCGGTAGTGCGCGGTGCTCGCGACATTCACGATCCGACCCGGGCCGCTCTCGATCAGGTGCTCGCGGAGCAGGTCGGTGAACAGGAAGGTGCCGACGTGGTTGGTGCCGAACGCGAGCTCGAACCCGCTCTTCGTCAGGCCCTTCGCGCCCGCCAGCCCGGCGTTGTTGATGAGCACGTGCAGTGGTTCGCCGGAGTCGAGGAAGGTCGTCGCTGCGCGGCGGACCGAATCGAGGTCGCCGAGATCGAGCGGGAGGTAGTCGAGGTCGGTGTTGCCGGTCGCGTTCGCGATCTCGGACATGGCAGCGCGGGTCTTGTCCTCCGACCGTCCCGCGAGCACCACCCGGGCGCCACGCCCGGCGAGGACGCGAACGGTCTCCTTGCCGATGCCGGTGTTGGCCCCGGTCACCAGGAACGTCCTGCCGTCGAGATCGCTCATGCCGTGAGTCCGATCCGGATCGCGAACAGGTCGAGTCCGTGGGGCAGCGGCTTCGACGGGTTGAGGGACGGACTGATCAGCTCCGGCGTGGCCCGCCGGAGCAGGGCCGCGAGGAACGCCTGGCCGAGGAAGACCGACATCGCGGCTCCGGGGCAGCCCTGCGGGCCGTGGCTGAAGAAGTTGAAGGACCACGACTGGCCGGCGTCACCGCGGGACCACTCCCCCGGGGCGAACCGGTCGGCGTACGGGATCCGGGCGGAGTCGCGGTGGTTGAACAGGTTCGACATCAGGACCTGGGTGCCAGCGGGCAGCACCCGACCGTCGGGGAAGGTGATGTCGCTGGTGGCGACCCTGCCGAACATGGGCGTCGTCGGCCACAACCGCATGGCCTCCTGGATGACTCCGCCGAGGTGGTCGAGCTTCGCGATGGACCTGGCGGCGCCGACGTCGACGCCCTCGAGCTCGGCGTAGACCTCGCGACGCTGCTCGGGATGGCTGCCGATCAGCGCGAGGGCGCGGGTCAGGTTGGCCGGGAGCGTGTCGCCCATCGCGAACAACCAGTGGATCAGCTGGCCCGGGACCGCAGTGGCGTCATCGTGCGGAGCCTTGGCGACCAGTGAGACGAGCGAGCCCTTCTCCGCCGCGTCGACGTACGCCGCAATCCGCTCGATGAGCTCGTCGTAGCCCTTCGCGGCCTTGCCGGGCGTGCGGTTCCCGGCGGACATCAGCGTGCCGAGGAGTGCGGTGAGGCCGGTGTCGTCAGCGGCAGCGTCGCCGAAGACCACGCGCCTGGTGAGGCGCTGGAAGCCGGTGTTGAGCTCGTCGTACCCGATCTCGCCGGACAGACCAGCGGCTTCCTCACCGGCGACCTCCGCCATCCGTGAGCCCAGGGAGTGCAGCGGCTTGCCTGTCTGCAGCACGCTCTCGGCGAACGCCCGCCGGTTGTGCCACAGGTCGTCGCGGGACAACGTCAACGCGTCCGGCTGGAAGGCGCTCATGCCGGCCTTCTTGGCCGGCGGGTCCGAGGCGAACGGCTCCGGTGAGCCGCCGAGCACGAACACGATGTCGGCCGGGTCGCTCACGAACAGGGTCTCGTCCGTCGCCACCCGGACATAGAACGGGCCCGGTCCGTACTTCCGGACCAGGCCCTGGATCAACATGAAGCCGAAGAGGTCGGCACGGGCAACGCCCGCGACCTTCGTGGGCAGCTCTCGCTTCTTGAAGAGGCCCTGGATCACGTTGGGCACGCCGACCTGTGCGGTGAAGCGCACGCCCTCGATGATCGAGGCACGCGGGAAGTCGTTCGACTCTGGCATGGACGAGACACTAGACGACCGAGTGTGCCTGTGGTCACACTTCGCTCATGCTCCAATGGCACCAGAACCCGTCCCTTCTCCTCCAGCTCAAGAGCCTCGCCGAGGAGCGCAAGGACCTCCGCGAGAAGAACCTGTTCGAGGCCGAGGACATCAGGCCCGACGAGGACGGCACGGAGACACCGCCAGAGGAAGCAGTGCGGGCGCGAACGGCCGACGGCACGTGGAACGACCTCGGCTGCAAGCACATGGGCGCCAAGGGCACCGGCTTCGGTCGCAACGCCCCGATCGAGAAGACCTCCCCGGACCTCAAGCGCCTGCTCGACCCGGACCCTCGCGTGATCAGCGAGCGCCTGATGGCGCGCGACACGTTCAAGCCGGCCGGCATCATCAACGGGCTCGCAGCCGCCTGGTTGCAGTTCGAGAACCACAACTGGTTCTTCCACGGCGACGGCGTGCCGGACCGCACGATCGAGATCCCGTTGCAGGAAGGTGACGACTTCCCCGAGAACCCGATGAGGATCCGCTCCACCATCCCGATCAACGGTGGCGAGATCGCCAGCGGTTGCCCGGCACCGGTCTTCGCCAACCAGGAGACCCACTGGTGGGACGGGTCGCAGATCTACGGCAGTGGCCGCGACCGCCAGGACGAGATGAGGACTTTCGTCGACGGCAAGATCAAGGTCGGTGACGACGGTCGCCTGCTGAAGAGCAGCATTCCCGGCATCGACCTGACCGGGATGAAGGAGAACTACTGGGTGGGCGTCGGGCTGCTCCACACCCTGTTCTCCCGCGAGCACAACGCGGTCTGCGACGAGCTGAAGAAGGCCTACCCCTCGCTCAGTGACCAGCGTCTGTTCGAGCTCGGGGTCCTCGTCGTCTCGGCCCTGATCGCGAAGATCCACACGGTCGAGTGGACCCCCTGTGTGCTGCGGCACCCGGCGCTCCAGATCGGCATGTACGCCAACTGGTACGGCGCCCTCGGCGAGACCTTCCGCAGCAAGGTCGGCCGGATCGGTGACAGCGAGACACTCTCCGGGATCATCGGTTCGTCGGCGGACCACCACTCCGCGCCGTTCTCGCTGACCGAGGAGTTCGTGTCGGTCTACCGGATGCACCCGCTCATCGCTGACGACTGGGACTTCTACTCCCTGGAGTCGGGCGAGTTCCTCGAGCACCGCGACTTCACCGACCTGCAGGGCATGTACACCCGCGACTTCATGGACAGCATGGAGATGGGCGACATGTGGTACTCCTTCGGCCTCGCCTCGGCCGGCGCCGTGTGCCTCAAGAACTACCCGAACGCACTGCGCAAGCTGACCCGCGTCGACGGCCAGATCACCGACCTCGCCACGCTCGACATCGTGCGGGACCGCGAGCGCGGCATCCCGCGCTACAACGACTTCCGCGAGGTCCTGCGGATGCCGCGACGCAAGACGTTCGACGACATCACGCCCGACAAGGCCTGGGCCAAGGAGCTCGCCGAGATCTACAAGGGCGACGTCAACGCCGTCGACCTCCAGATCGGCATGCAGGCCGAGAAGCCTCCGAAGGGCTTCGGCTTCTCCGACACGGCCTTCCGGATCTTCATCCTGATGGCGTCGCGCCGCCTCAAGAGCGACCGCTTCTTCACCGAGGACTACCGCCCCGAGGTCTACACCCAGGTCGGGCTCGACTGGGTGAACAACACCAGCATGAAGGACGTCATGCTGCGCCACTATCCCGAGCTGGGGACGGTGGTCGGCGACGTCGAGCGCGTCTTCGCACCGTGGCCGCAACTCGGCGAGGCGCCTCCCGGGAAGAAGAATCCGGTCATCCGGCTCGCCGACACAGTGAAGTCCTACATGCCTCTGGGGTGAGCTGACCTACATTGGCCGTATGGCGCTGAGCGTCTTTGATCTCTACTCGGTCGGCATCGGCCCGTCCTCGTCGCACACCGTCGGCCCCATGCGGGCCGCCAAGCAGTTCGCGGACGGGCTCCTCGCCGACGGATTGATCGACTCCGTGGCGCGGGTGCGGGCCGAGCTGTTCGGCTCCCTCGGTGCGACCGGTCACGGTCACGGTTCGGAGAAGGCCGTGATCCTCGGGCTCGAGGGTGCCGAGCCGGCCACCGTCGACATCGCGACGTACGACGAGCGGGCGCTCGGCGTACGGGCTCGGAAGCGGTTGACACTCGCTGGTCGGCACGAGGTCGATTTCGGTGAGGACGATCTCGTCATGCATCGACGCCGGTCCCTGCCGGGTCATCCCAACGGCATGCTCTTCTCGGCGCTCGACGCCGCCGGCGAGTCGTTGCGCGACCGGATCTACTACTCCGTCGGTGGCGGCTTCGTGGTCGACGAGAACGCGATCGGCGCCGACCGCGTGGTGGCCGACGAGACGCCGGTCCGGTTCCCGTTCAACAATGCCGGCGAGTTGTTGACCGCCTGCGCGGAGAACGGCCTGCGGGTGAGCGACGTGATGCTCGCCAACGAGCTTTCCTGGCGCACCGAGGCCGAGGTGCGATCCGGCCTGCTGGAGATATGGGAGGCGATGGCCGCCTGCGTGCGCGCCGGCTGCGAGCAGGAGGGCGTGCTCCCCGGCGGACTGAAGGTGCCGCGGCGGGCCCCGGGCCTGCTGGCCCGCCTCACCGCGTCCCCGGACGACCACGACCCGCTGCGGGCCATGGACTGGGTGAACCTGTTCGCCCTCGCGGTCAACGAGGAGAATGCCGCGGGCGGACGGATGGTCACGGCTCCCACGAACGGCGCCGCCGGCATCATCCCGGCTGTCCTGCACTACTACGTGCGGTTCGTCCCGGGCGCCACGGACGACGGGATCGTGCGCTTCTTGCTGACTGCCGGCGCGATCGGCGCCCTGTTCAAGCAGAACGCCTCGATCTCCGGTGCCGAGGTCGGTTGCCAGGGTGAGGTCGGGTCGGCGTGCTCCATGGCCGCCGGCGCCTTCTGCGAGGTCATCGGCGGCACGCCCGAGCAGGTCGAGAACGCCGCCGAGATCGGCATCGAACACAACCTGGGCCTCACTTGTGATCCGGTGGGCGGTCTGGTGCAGATCCCGTGCATCGAACGCAACGCCATCGCGTCGGTCAAGGCGATCAACGCGGCGCGGCTGGCGATGGTGGGCACGGGGCTCCACACGGTCTCGCTGGACCGGGCGATCAAGACCATGCGCGACACCGGCCGGGACATGCACACCAAGTACAAGGAGACCTCGCGCGGCGGCCTCGCTGTCAACGTCATCGAGTGTTGAGCGGCCGGGCATTGTCAGGCCCGGCTCAGGTCACTCCGGCGGCGGCCGATGGTCCGGGAAACCAACCGGGAGCCCATCATGGAAACGAACACCCAACGCGCCGAACACCTCTCACACGACCGCCCCTGCGCATGGTGCGGCCACGCAGGGCACTACTACCTGCCGTGTGACCACGAGTGCGGGTGCGCGTACTCCGCAGCCAGCGCCTGAGGCCGCAACCGTTCCACGAACAGGACATCCGTGATTTGTGACCCACGTCATGCAACGCTGTCCCCATGAGCGGCCTGGCACTGGTGATCCTTCTTGCGTCCGTCCTTGCAGTCATCGCGTTCGTCGCGGCGCTCTTCGGCGTGGTGTATTTCGCCGGCAAGTCCGGACGGCGGGCCCAGCACCGCTCCTGAGCGGCAACCCGGTCAGTTGATCGGGTTGCCCAGCACCGTCGCGACGTGGTCGCGGACGGTCGGGTCGCCCTCGATCTGCACGCCGTCGCTGTTGCGATGCCACAGCCAGCTGTCGAGCGCATCGGCGGTGCCGCTGATCACGAGGTCGGCTGCACGCCCCGGATCCGCCACGACGTGCTGGTCCTGCTCGCCGCTGTGCTCCTCACCGTCGGGCGCCGTGCCGGAGAAGAGGCCCAGCTGGGCCCACACCGACTCCCCAGTGTCGGTGATCCGGTACTCGACGTACGTGTCGAGTGCGTCGAACTGCCCCCACGACGGGAGTCCGCCGTACATCACGTCCAGGGCCTCGTCGACGCCGTCTGCAGCCAGGGCCGTGGGCAGCGGCGTGATCGAACCGGCCGCGAGCTCGGCGTCCAGACGGTGGATCAGCGCCTCGTGGGCCTGCCGGCGGAAGGTGAACGCCACGTCGTGGTGGTCGGGTCGTGCGGACCACGACCAGGCAGCATCGGCCGGGTCAGCGGCGACGAGCTCGTCGACGAACTTCTCGTGCCACTCCGCGAAGAATGCCAGCAGCCCTTCGTACGTCGCCGGGCGCACCGGGTCGACGTAGGCGTCCGGAGCCGCAGGGCGGGTGGTGATCACGTGGTGCCACCAGTGCTGCACTTCTCCGAGGTGCCACAGCAGGTCCGAGGCGTCCCAGTCGGGGCACGACGGGACCCGTGCGTTCGGCGGGCAGGAGGTCAGGACCTCAACGAAGCGCGCGGACTCCGTGCGGATGTGGTCGAGATAGGCGTCGGTGCCGAGGAGAGTCATGCCAAGGACGCTAGAGCGCTGTGCCGACAAGCGCATCCCACTTACGGCTGCAGCAACACCTTGACCGCGCGGCGCTCGTCCATCGCGCGATAGCCCTCGGGCGACTGGTCGAGCGGGAGCGTCAGGTCGAAGACCTGGCCCGGGTCGATCTTGCGCTCGACGACGAGCTCGAGGAGGTGCGGCAGGTACTTCCGTACCGGTGCGATGCCGCCGCGGATCCCGACGTTCTTCGCGAACAGCGTGCCGACCGGCAGCTCGACACCGTGCGGGACCCCAACGAAGCCGACGCCGCCGCCGGGACGCGTGACGTTGATGGCGGTGGTCATGGCGTCGTTGGTGCCGACGCACTCGAGGGCGGCGTCCACGCCGACTCCCCCGGTGATCTCCAGGACCTCGGCGACGCCCTCGGCGCCGCGGGCCGCCACCACGTGCGTGGCGCCGAACGAACGCGCGATGGTCCGGCGGGGTTCGTGCCGCGACATCGCGATGATCTTCTCGGCACCGAGCACCGACGCGGCGAGGACACCGCAGAGGCCGACTGCTCCGTCGCCGACGACCACCACCGTGTCACCAGCCTTGACCCCGGCAGCGACCGCTGCGTGCCAGCCTGTCGGCATCACGTCGCTGAGGGAGAGGACCGAGGCGATCAGGTCCGCGTCCGGGACGCCGTTGGTGGCGACCAGACTGCCGTCGGCCTCGACGACTCGGGCGTACTCGGCCTGGCCGCTGGTGGTCATGCCCAGGTTGACGCAGGCCGACTGGGCCCCGGCACGACAGTGGACGCAGGTGTTGTCGCAGTGGCAGAAGGGGACGACGACGAAGTCGCCGGGCTTGAAGGAGCCGACCTCGCTGCCCACCTCCTCGACCACGCCGATGCACTCGTGACCGATCGTCGAGCCGCGCCGGATCGGGTTCTCGCCCCGGTAAGGCCACAGGTCCGAGCCGCAGATGCATCCTGCGGTGACCTTGATGATGGCGTCGGTGGGCTTCTTCAGGACGGGGTCCGGGACATCTTCGACGCGGATGTCACCGGCACCATGGATCGTGGTCGCACGCATGACACGATCCTGCCACGGGTACCAGTTATCTCATATATGAGTTACGGTCGTCGACATGACTTTCGACGAGTCCGGCGACGACTACAAGGGTCGCATCGGCAACCTCATCCGTGACGCGCGCAAGCACCGCGGCCTGACCCAGGCCCAGCTCGCCGACCGGCTCGGGACCAGCCAGAGCGCGATCAACCGCATCGAGAAGGGGCACCAGAACCTGTCCCTGGAGATGTTGGCGCGCATCGGTGCGGCCGTCGACTCCGAGATCGTCGCCGTCGGTGCCGGGCCCACGCACCTGCGCGTCAAGGGTCCGACCACGCTGGTCGGCAACATCGACGTGAAGACCTCGAAGAACGCGGGCGTCGCGCTGCTCTGCGCGTCCCTGCTCAACCGTGGCCGCACCACCCTGCGCAAGGTCGCCCGGATCGAGGAGGTCAACCGGCTGCTCGAGGTCCTCGACAGCCTGGGCGTGCAGACCCGCTGGATCAACGCCGACAACGACCTCGAGATCATCCCGCCGAAGGACCTCGACCTCACGAAGATCGACGAGGAGGCGGCCCGGCGTACTCGCTCGGTGATCATGTTCCTCGGCCCGCTGATGCACCGCTCGGACGACTTCGACCTGCCGTACGCCGGGGGGTGCAACCTCGGCACCCGCACCGTGGAGCCGCACATGTCGGCGCTGCGTCCGTTCGGCCTCGAGGTCAAGGCCACCGACGGCTGGTACCACGCCCAGCTGAACCGGGCCATCTCCCCGACCCGGCCGATCGTGCTCACCGAACGCGGTGACACGGTCACCGAGAACGCCCTGATGGCGGCTGCCCTGCATCCCGGCACCACGGTCATCCGCAACGCGTCGTCGAATTACATGGTCCAGGACCTGTGCTTCTTCCTGCAGGCCCTCGGCGTGCAGGTCGAGGGCATCGGTACGACGACTCTCACGGTCACCGGATGCGAAGCCATCGACGTCGACGTCGACTACTCACCGAGCGAGGACCCGATCGAGGCGATGTCACTGCTCGCCGCGGCGATCGTGACCCGCTCGGAGATCACCATCGAGCGCGCGCCGATCGAGTTCCTCGAGATCGAGCTGGCCGTCCTCGAGGAGATGGGCTTCCGCTACACGTTGACCGAGGAGTACCTCGCAGCCAACGGCCGGACCCGCCTGGTGGACATCACCACGCACGCCTCCGACCTGGTCGCTCCTCGCGACAAGATCCACCCGATGCCGTTCCCCGGACTCAACATCGACAACCTGCCGTTCTTCGCGGTGATCGGCGCCGTGGCCGAGGGTCAGACCTACCTTCACGACTGGGTCTACGACAACCGGGCGATCTACCTCACCGAGCTCAACAAGCTCGGTGGCCGGGTCACCCTGCTCGACCCGCACCGGGTGCAGATCGAGGGTCCGACGTCATGGACCGGCGCCGAGCTCATCTGCCCGCCGGCCCTGCGCCCCGCGGTCGTGGTGCTGCTGGCGATGCTCGCGAGCAAGGGCACGTCGGTCCTGCGTGGCACCTATGTCATCCATCGCGGGTACGAAGACCTCGCCGAGCGGCTGAGCTCGCTCGGCGCGGACATCGAGACCTTCCGCGACATCTGACCGTGTCCTACCTGCAGCCGGGCAAGGTGCTGGCGTTCGCCCATCGTGGCGGTGCCTACCACCCCGAGATCGAGGGCCTCGAGAACACGATGGCGGCGTTCAGGCACGCGGCTGCGCTCGGTTACGACTACCTCGAGACCGACGTCCACCTGACCGCAGACGGCGTACTCCTGGCATTCCACGACGACGTCCTCGAGCGGGTCACCGACCGGGCCGGCATCGTCCGTGAGCTGGCCCTGGCCGACGTGAGGGAAGCGCGGATCGGGGGCCGGGAGCAGGTGCCGACGCTGGTCGAGCTCCTCGACGCCTTCCCGAACGCGCGGTTCAACATCGACATCAAGTCCGAAGAGGCCGTTGCGCCACTTGCCGCGCTGATCCGTGAGCGTGGCCTGTGGGAGCGGGTGCTGGTCGGCTCCTTCTCGCGCCGGCGGATCACGCGCTTTCGCGAACTGACCGACGCCCGGGTGCCGACGGCTGCCCATCCCTGGCAGATCGTCGCGTTCCGCCTCTCCCCCAGCGCCCGGGTCGCGCAGCTGTTGGCCGGCAACGCGTTCGCTGCCTTCCAGGTGCCCCACCGTCGTGGCCGGCTCACCGTGGTGACGCCGGGCTTCGTCCGCCGGGCCCATGCTGCGGGCCACCCGGTGCACGTCTGGACCATCGACGATCCTGCCGAAATGAACGCGTTGCTCGACCGCGGCGTCGACGGTCTCTTCACGGACCGCACCGATGTGCTCAAGGATGTCCTCCAGGGGCGCGGCCAATGGCTGTCCGCGCAGGGAGGGACAACCACATGAAATCGCTCGACGGGCCTTCAGGTGTCGCCGATCTGGCACCGCTGAACCGGGCCAAGGAGCAACGCGCCTGGTTCTTCTACGACTGGGCCAACTCGGCGTTCGCCACCACCATCGCCGGCGTCCTGTTCGCGCCGTACCTCATCTCGATCGCCGAGGAGGCTGCCTGCGGCTTCGTCAGCGAGGACAACCAGAAGTGCCGCGAGAGCCTGGAGGTGCTCGGGCTCTCCATCTCCCCGGGCTCGCTGCCGTCGTACGTCATCACCTTGTCGACGGTGCTCGGCGCGCTGCTGTACCCGTTGATCGGGGCCCTGGCCGACCGTACGGCGCGCAAGCCCACCATGCTTGCCGGCTTTGCCTGGACGGGGGCTGCAGCCGCAGGTCTGCTGTTCTTCCTGGTCGACGACAACTGGCTCTTCGGCAGCATCGTCTTCATCGTGGCCAACCTCGCGTTCGGCGCGTCCACGGTCATCAACGACGCCATCTTGCCGATCATCTCGGAGGAGTCGGAGCGAGATCGGGTCTCCTCGATCGGATGGGCCTACGGCTACGCCGGAGGTGGTCTGCTCCTCGCGGTGAACTTCGCCGTGGTCACCTTCCATGACTCGCTCGGTCTGAGCACCGCCATGGCGGTACGGCTCTGCATGCTCTCCGGCGCGATCTGGTGGGCGGCCTGGACGATCATTCCGTGGCGCGGGATCAAGCAGCACGCACCGACCGCCGTCGAGCACGTCGAGGGCGGGCTCCTGGCCCGGTCGTTCGGTCAGCTGTTGGCCACCCTGAAGGACCTGCGGAACTACCCGGTGGCCTTGACCTTCCTGCTCGCGTACCTGTTCTTCAACGACGGCATCCAGACGGTGATCGCCTCGGCAGCGATCTTCGGGGAGAAGGAGCTCGGCTTCGAGACGGGCACGGTGCTCGGCACCTACCTGCTGGTCCAGCTGGTCGCCGTCGGCGGCGCCATCGGATTCGGGCGCCTCGCTGCCAGGCGCGGCGCGAAGAACGTGGTCCTCGGTGGACTCGTGATCTGGATGGCGATCGTCACCGCCGCCCTGTTCATCCCCGAGAAGACCCTGTGGCCGTTCCTGCTGCTCGCGGTGGCGATCGGTGTGGTCCTCGGCGGCACCCAGGCACTGGCCCGCTCCTATTTCTCGCTGTTCATCCCCAAGGGCAAGGAAGCGGAGTACTTCAGCCTCTACCACGCGATGGATCGCGGGACGTCCTGGCTCGGAACGCTCACCTTCGGACTCGTCTATCAGTTGTCCGGCTCCTATCGGCCCGCCGTCTTCGCGCTCATCGCCTTCTTCGTGATCGGCGGCCTGCTGCTCCTCCGAGTGGACACCGAGCGAGGCATCCGAGAGGCTGGCAACACCCCACCGCCCGTGATCTGACGTGACGGCGGACACCCGCCCGGTCTGCCAGGGACTGGAACCTTTTACCGGCGGGTAGCGTTGACAGATCAGAGACGAAACACGGGAGGTGGAGTTCTCATGGCTGAGCGGACATTGCGCGGCGCCCGACTGGGGGGCCAGTCGTTCGAGGACGAGCGAGGAATCGAGTTCGCGGCTCGCCAACAGGTCGGATACCGCTGCACGCAGGGGCACGAGTTCGAGATCACCATGTCGATCGAGGCCGACGTGCCCGCGGTGTGGGAGTGCCCGCGCTGCGGTGCCGAGGGCGAGAGCACCTCGGGCATCGAGCGCGAGGTGAAGGTCGAGAAGCCCCAGCGCACCCACTGGGACATGCTGTTGGAGCGTCGTTCGGAGAAGGAGCTCGAGGAGATCCTCACCGAGCGCCTGGAGTTGCTGCGCGGCGGCGAGATCGGCCCGGCGCACCTCCACCGGGCCAACGCCCGCAAGCGGAAGGCCGCCACCAAGTCCTGACGGGCCCGAGCCCTATTCGGGATCTACGACCTCGCCCCGGACCACGTCGCCCTGCGGCGGTGTTCCGGGGCTTGTTCGTGTGGTGATCCGGTTGAGGGCGTACGACGTCAGCAACCCGCGGAACAGCGGGCGGGTGAACGGCAGGATCAGCAGGATGCCGAGGGCATCGGTGACGAATCCCGGGCTCAGCATGAACGCGCCACCCAGCACGACCAGGACGCCGTCGGCGAGTTCGCGGGCGGGCATCTGGCCGGTCTGAAGCCGCGCCTGGAGCGCCTGCCAGGCCCGCCGGCCCTCGCGCTTGATCAGCCACGCTCCGATGAAGCTGTCGAGCACGAGCAGCAGGATCGTCCACCACGGGCCGATCGCCTGCCCGACCTGGATCAGCACGAAGATCTCCAGGATCGGCATCACCACGAACGCCAGGAACAGCAGCAGCGCGGCCCGACGGCCGCCTCGTCTCACCACGGGCACCTCATCGACGATACGTGGCCCGGACCTTGTGCCAACGCTCGCGGAAGCCCCACGCAGTGATCCGCTTCAGCGACTCCACAGCCACCTGGCCGCTCATCTTCGACTCGCCGCGGACCCGCTCGACGAACTCGATCGGAACCTCGCGGACCGTCAACCCGGCGCGCAGGGTGCGGGTGACGAGGTCCGTCTGGAAGACGTAGCCGGTCGACTTCACCTCGTGGAGGCGGATCTTCTCGAGGGTGGTGCGGCGGAACAGGCGATAGCCCGCCGTCGCGTCGCGCACGTCGATCCCGAGCAGCAGCCGGACGTAGAGGTTGCCGCCGCGCGACAGCACCTCGCGCTCCCACGGCCAGTTGACGACCGAGCCCCCGGGAATCCACCGGGACCCGATGACCAGATCGGCGTCGAGCAGCCCGCGCAGCAGGCGGTGCAGCTGCTCGGGCTGGTGGGAACCGTCGGCGTCCATCTCCCCGATCACGTCGTAGCCCTGGGTGAGCGCCCAGTCGAAGCCGGCGAGGTACGCCGCGCCCAGACCGCCCTTGGCCGTGCGGTGCAGGACGTGGACCTGTGTGTCGTCCCCGGCCAGTCGGTCGGCAATGGCGCCGGTGCCGTCGGGGGAACCGTCGTCGACCACGAGGACGTCGACGTGGGGTTGGGCGAGACGGAGTCGTCCGATGATCCAGGCGATGTTCTCGGCCTCGTTGAACGTCGGAACGACCATGATGGTGCGGCCCAGGTCTGGGATGTGATCAGGCAACGGTTTCCTCCTCCGCGGACCCGGCCGACTCTTGCCTACGACGGTACGCGAAAGCGCCGGCAACGAGAGCAGCGAGGGTCATCGCAGTGAACAACCGGGACGGCCACTCCCCCAGTCGCATCGCAGGCGTCAGGTCCGTGCTCAGGCCGACCTCCTGGACCAGGACCGAGGTGGTGCGCGGCTCGGCGGAGGCGACGACGGTGCCGTCGGGAGCGATCACGCCGCTGCGTCCATTGGTCGATGCCACCGCGAGCCAGCGGCCGGCCTCGACCGCGCGCAGACGGGTGATCGCGAACTGCTGCTCGATCTGGTGGGTGAAGATGAAGCTGGCATTGCTGGTCTGCACGGTCAACAGCTCGGCACCGTCGCGAACCTGGGCGGGCATCACGTCGTCGTAGGCGACGTCGAAGCAGATCGCGTCGGCCAGGTCGATGCCCGCCACGCGCAACGGGCTGGTCCGGGTGCCGCTCTTCATGTCGCGCGAGACCAGGGCGAGCTGGCCGAACTTGGGGTCCCACAGATTGCGATAGGGGATGTACTCGCCGTACGGCACCGGGTGCTGCTTGGTGTAGCGCTCCCCTGGTCCGCTGACCGGGTCCCAGACGATGCCCTGGTTGAGGATGTGGTCCTGGCCGTCGTCGACGATCCCGCCGACGACGACCGGTACGTCGATGGCCCGCACCGCGTCGTGGATGCCGCGGTTGACGGGACCGTCGAGGAACGGGTCCACCGCCGTGGAGTTCTCCGGCCACAGGACGAAGTCGGGCTGCTCTGCCCTGCCCGTCGCGACATCCGCGGCGAGCTGCAGGGTGGCGTCCACATGGTTCTGCGTGACGCCGCGTGCATCGAAGAGGATGTCGTCACCGCGACCGGGGACATTGCCCTGGACGACAGCCACCGTGGTGGTGTCTGTCTGCGCGACGTCGTAGGGCACGACCGCGGGGGTGACCAGGACCGCCAGCACGCCCACCAGGGCGGCGGCGCGGAGCCGACGGGTTCCCGGCGCCGACTCGACGAGATGGGCCAGCAGGAAGCCCGCGAGGGCCAGCAGGAAGCTCAGCCCGGTCATGCCGACGTAGGCGACACCCTGTGCTGCCGGGGTGTCGATGGCGGCGAAAGCGAGGCGGCCCCACGGCAGCCCGCTGAACGGCCACCCGCTGCGAAGGGTCTCCATCGCGGTCCACGCCGCCGCGAGCCACAGTGGCGCGACCGGCAGGCGCCGCAGCAGGGGCACGCAGAGTCCGAGCAAGCCGTAGAAGAGCGCCTCGAACGAGGACAGCGCCACCCATGCATCCGGTCCCACCGATGTCCGCATCCAGGCGAGGTGGCTGAACATGAACGCGGCACCGAAGAGCACGCCCACGAGGCCAGCACGACGCACGGTGAGGTCGCGGGTCACGAGGGCGAACGAGGCGACTCCGATCGGCAGCAGCCAGGCGAGCGCGAGCGGCTCGAACGACGCGGCCAGCAGGGCCCCGCCGAAGACCGCGAAGAAGGAGCGCTGCAGCACGAGGCGAGCGTAGTCGGCGGCTGTCACGCTTTTGCAGGCGGGCGGAAGGGTTCGCGCCCCCTTCGGACCATCCCGACTTCCGACTGGCGGCCGATGCACGCGACGTTGTCTAGGGGGACCCGAACCCTTCCGGTTCACTCTCGAGGAGCGAACCGACCTCCGCGAACCGTTGTCGGGTTGAGTTGGTGCTACTCCCCCGACGCTCGGCCACTCGGACGTCGGTCCGCCTGCCACGACCTGCACGAGCGAACGAGACCGTACTCTGGTCAGCCTTGCCTGCGGTGTCAACCGGTCGCTGACCTGCACTGATACGTGTTCTCGCAGGTCAGCGCGGGGCAGTCGGGCCGGAAAAAGATCGGAAAAATCTCATCCACATCGGCGTGTCGCCGACGGCACGCCGGGTGCCGGTGAAATCCGAGGCGTCAGCCGGAAACCGGGCGGTTCTCGTAGTAGGTCGAGAGCACGATCGTCGTGTGCGTCGAGACGTTCGCAACGGTGCGGATCCGCCCCAGCAGCGTCTCCATCTGCGCCGGCGAATGGGTCCGCACCTTGAGGATGTAGGACTCCTCGCCCGCCACCGACCAGCACGACTCGATCTCGGGCATGCCGACGAGTCGCTCGGGGCAGTCGTCGGGCTGCGACGGGTCGATCGGGCGGATCGCGATGAACGCCGTCAGCGGGAGACCGATCTCTGCGTAGTTGACCGTGGCGCCGTAGCCGAGGATCAGGCCGCGCTGTTCCAGGCGCTTGACGCGCTGGTGCACGGCCGAGGTGGAGAGGCCCGTGGCCCGCCCGAGATCGGTGTAGGACATCCGCCCGTCCTTGGCCAGCAGCTCCAGGATCTGTCGATCGATGGCCTCGACCGATGGATTCATGCTCTGGCTCACGCGCTCAGCCTAGGGCAGCGAGCCAGCGGAACCTGCGATGTCTCGCCAGCGGTGCGCCGTGACGGCCTAGTCTGGCTCGCGATGACTGATCGACTGATGCTCCTCGACACCGCCAGCATGTACTTCCGCGCCTACTTCGGGGCGCCCGAGATCCTGGCGCCCGACGGGACGAACGTGAATGCTGTCCGGGGCCTGCTGGGCTACATCTCGAGTCTGGTGGAGCAGTACGAACCCACGCACCTCGTCTGCTGCTGGGACGACGACTGGAGACCGCAGTGGCGCGTCGACCTGATCCCCACCTACAAGGCGCACCGCGTCGTGGCCGAAGTGCCGGACGCGCCTGACGTCGAGGAGGTGCCGGATCCGCTCGAAGTCCAGGTGCCGGTCATCCGCGAGGTGCTGGCGGCCTTCGGCATCGCCGTCATCGGTGCCCCCGGCTACGAGGCGGACGACGTGATCGGCACGTTGGCGACCGGTGCCGGCATGCCGGTCGACGCGGTGACCGGCGACCGCGACCTGTTCCAGCTGGTCGACGACGCTGCCGGGGTCCGGATCCTCTACGTCGGCAAGGGCGTCGGCCGCCATGAGCGCGTCGACGAGGCCTGGGTCCTGGAGAAGTACGGCATTCGTGCCGACCAGTACGCCGACTTCGCCACCTTGCGCGGCGACGCGTCCGACGGGCTCCCCGGGGTGAAGGGCGTCGGCGACAAGACCGCCGCCGTGCTCCTGCAGAAGTACGGCGACATCGCCGGCGTCCGCGCGGCCGTCGAGGATCCGGCCAGCGACCTGGGCCCCGGTCCGCGGTTGAAGATCCGTGAGGCGGCGGCGTACCTCGACGTGGCCCCGAAGGTCGTCGCGGTCGCTCGTGACATCGACCTCCCGCGTGGCGACGCGCTGGCACTGCCCCGCACGCCCGTCGATCCGGAGGCGCTCGAGGCGCTCGCGGAGAGGTGGTCGCTGGCCTCTCCCGTGGCCCGACTCACGGGCGTCATCGCCGGGTCCGCTTCGTAACACCGATTTCATTCCATTTGGTAGTAGTTGGAAATCAGCCCTTCCTAGGTTCATCGCCACCGGGGCCCGCCGCTGTGCCCCCTGGCCCCGAGCCTGCAGCCCGAGACTGCAGGTCGATGACCGAGAGGGTTGTCCCCCGTGTTCGAATCCCGCACCCGCCTGGCGACAGGCACCGTCCTCGCCCTCACCGCAGCGCTCAGCCTGAGCGCCTGTGGTGGCACCAAATCCGGAGAGAAGACCGCAGTCGAGAGCTGCGTCGACACCTCCGGTGACTCCATCAAGCTCGGGTTCCTCAACTCCACGTCCGGAGCGATGGCGATCAGCGAGCAGACCGTTCGCGACTCGCTGTCGATGGCGGCTGAGGAGATCAACGCCGACGGCGGCATCCTCGGCAAGGAGCTCGAGTTCGTCGAGGAGGACGGCGCGAGCGACCCGGCGATCTTCGCCGAGAAGATCGAGAAGCTCCTCACCGGCGACTGCGTCGCGGCGGTCTTCGGCGGTTGGACCTCTGCCTCCCGCAAGGCGATGCTCCCCGTGGTGGAGGCCAACAACGGCCTGCTGTTCTACCCGGTCCAGTACGAAGGCCTCGAGGCCTCCGAGAACATCTACTACACCGGCGCGACGACCAACCAGCAGATCATCCCGGCCATGGACTTCCTCAAGACCAAGGGTGTGAAGACCCTGTTCCTGGCCGGATCGGACTACGTCTTCCCGCGCACGGCCAACAAGATCATCAAGCAGTACGCCGCCGAGCTCGGCATCGAGATCGTCGGCGAGGAGTACGTCCCGCTCGATGACGACGACTGGACCACCCAGGTGGCCAAGATCGTGGACGCCAAGCCCGACTTCGTGTTCAACACGATCAACGGCTCGTCCAACGTCGGCTTCATCAAGGCGTACTACGAGCAGGGCCTGACCGCGAAGACGACGCCGATCATCTCGGTCTCGATCGCCGAGGAGGAGGCGCCGGCGATGGGCAAGGACGTCACCGGCCAGTACGCGGCCTGGAACTACTTCCAGTCCGTGTCGAGCCCGGAGAACGACACCTTCATCAAGGCGTTCCAGGACAAGTACGGCAAGGACCGCCCGACCTCTGACCCGATGGAGGCGGCGTACACCTCGCTTTACCTGTACAAGAACCTGGTCGAGAAGGCGGGTTCGTTCGAGGTCGACGAGATCAACGCGTCGGCCGACGGCGTGTCGTTCGACGCACCTGAAGGCACCGTGACGATCGACGGCGAGAACCACCACATCGCCAAGACCGGCCTGATCGGTCAGATCAACTCGGACAACCAGTTCGACGTCGTCTGGTCCTCCGAGGAGCCGATCGAGCCGGACCCGTTCCTCAAGGGCTACGCCTGGTGGGACCCGAGCAAGGAGTGACCTGAGTCGGTCCGACCGACCAGTTCCAATGTCCACCCGGGGTGTCGCGTCCACGCGACGCGGCACCCCGGGGCTCTCGATCCGTCAGGAGACCCCGTCTTGGACGCGTTCACGACTCCGCTCCTCGCGGGCACCGCGACCGGTGCCCTGCTCCTCATCGCCGCCCTCGGCCTCGCCCTGACCTTCGGCCAGATGGGCGTCATCAACATGGCGCACGGTGAGTTCCTCATGGCCGGCGCCTACACGACGTTCCTCACCCAGCAGGTCGTGACGAACACCGACCTGTCGATCCTCGTCGCCCTGCCGGCCGCGTTCCTCGTGGCCGGAGCCCTCGGACTGCTCCTCGAGGTCGCGATCATCTCGTGGATGTACCGGCGACCGCTGGACACGTTGCTGGTCACCGTCGGCGTGAGCCTGGTCCTCCAGCAGCTCGCCAAGGACGTCTTCGGCGCCCAGGGCGACCCCGTGCAGACACCGGGCTGGCTCGACGGCTTCATCGACGTCTTCGGATACCACTGGCCCTACCGGCAGATGTTCACGATCCTGCTCGCGGTCGCTGCCCTGGTCGGCCTCGGCCTGCTGCTGAAGTACACGTCGTACGGGCGGCAGATCAGGGCGACGGTCCAGAACCGCGACCTGGCCGAGACCATGGGGGTCTCCACGCGGGCCGTCGACCGTGTGACGTTCTTCGTCGGCTCCGGACTGGCCGGTGTGGGCGGGGTCGCGGTGTCCCTGATCTCGGGAACGAACCCGAACCTCGGGACGACGTACATCATCTCGGCCTTCCTCGTCGTGGTCGCCGGGGGCCTCGGCCAGCTCAAGGGCACCGTGATCGCGGCCTTCGTCGTCGGCATCGTGACGGCCTTCTTCACCGACTGGTTCAGCTCGAGCATGGCCCAGGTGTTCACGTTCGCCCTGGTCGTGATCTTCCTCCAGCTACGGCCGCAGGGCCTGTTCACCGTGCAGACGAGGGGGCTCGCATGAAGCAGCGCCTGCAGAAACTGGTCAGGACGTGGGGCCCGCTGTTGGCCATCGCGCTCGTCGCCGTGGTGCTCCTGGTCGTGGCGCCCGCCGTCCTGAGCCCGTTCCGGCTCAACAACCTCGGCAAGTACATCTGCTGGGCGATCGCCGGTGTCGGCATCGGACTGGCCTGGGGCCGCGGCGGGATGCTGGTCATGGGCCAAGGGGTCTTCTTCGGCCTGGGCGGATACGCGATGGCGATGCACCTCAAGCTCGAGGCCGCCATGGCCACGGGCGGACCGGATGCCGTTCCGGACTTCATGGTTCTCTACGGCGACGGCACGATGCCGGGCTGGTGGGAGCCGTTCCGCAGCGGAGCGTTCACGCTGTTCGCGATCATCGCAGTGCCCGCCGTGGTGGCCGCGATCCTCGGCTACGCGATCTTCAAGCGCCGTGTGAAGGGTGCCTACTTCGCGATCCTCACCCAGGCCCTTGCGGTCGCCTTCGCCACCCTGCTGATCGCGACGATCAAGCAGACCGGCGGGTTCAACGGCCTCAACCAGTTCACGCTGTTCTTCGGCTACAACCTGTACGACCCGGTCAACAAGAAGATGATCTACTCGATCGCGTCGGTGGTCCTGGTCGTGTGCCTGGTCATCGTGTGGCAGCTGTACCGAAGCCGTTTCGGTGAGCTCCTGGTCGCGACGAGGGACGCCGAGGAAAGGGTGCGCTTCCTGGGACACGACCCGGCCAATATCAAGCTGGTCGCCTTCGTGGTCGCAGCAGTGATGGCCAGCATCGGCGGCGCGCTGTTCACGCCGATCACCGGCATCATCTCCCCCTCCGACGTCGACGCCACCGCCTCGATCTTCCTGATCGCCGGTGTGGCGCTCGGTGGACGGGCGTTGCTGCTCGGCCCGGCCCTGGGTGCCATCGCCGTCGGCTTCGGCCAGACCACCTTGTCCGAGAGGTTCCCCGACCAGTGGACCTACTTCCTCGGCCTCCTGTTCATCGTGGTCATCCTGTGCTTCCCCTCCGGTCTCGGGAACGCCTGGTCACAGCTCACGAGCCGGTTCCGCAAGGCAGAGGTGGCGTGATGATCAGGGACGACTACCTCGAGATCCGGGGTCTGACCGTCGACTTCGACGGCTTCAAGGCGATCGACGGCGTCGACCTGACGCTGTTGCAGGGCCAACTGCACTTCCTGATCGGTCCGAACGGCGCCGGCAAGACCACGCTGGTCGACGCCGTCACCGGCCTGGTCGCTGGGACCGGCCTGGCTCGTTACCGGCACCAGGACCTCCTGCGGATGAGGTCGCACCGGATCGTTCGCGCGGGCATCGGGCGCACCTTCCAGACCGCGTCGGTGTTCGAGGGGCTCTCGGTCCTGCAGAACCTCGACATCGCCGGAGGAATTCACCGGTCGGCCTGGGGCATGGTCCGCGCTCGTCGAGGTACGCCGTCGTACGTCGAGGAGGCACTGGAGACGATCGGTCTGGGCGCGCTCCGCGACAAGCCGGCAGGCGTGCTCGCCCATGGCCAGAAGCAGTGGCTGGAGATCGGCATGCTGCTGGTGCAGGACGCCCGCGTGATGCTGCTCGACGAGCCGGTGGCCGGCATGAGTGCCGAGGAACGGGAGTCGACCGGCGACCTGCTCCGCCGGATCGGGAACGAGCGCACGATCGTCGTGATCGAGCATGACATGGACTTCGTGCGCAACTACGCCGACGTCGTGACCGTGATGCATGCCGGCAAGGTCCTGGCCGAGGGCAGCGTCGCGGAGATCCAGGCCAACGCCAGGGTCCAGGAGGTCTATCTGGGCCGCACCGCTGATTCGGAGGTGGACCATGCTTGAGCTGCGTGGGGTGAGGGCCGGCTACGGCAGGACCCGGGTGCTGGAGGACGTCACCATCGAGGTGCCCGACGGCGGCGCCGTGGCGATCATGGGCCACAACGGAGCCGGCAAGACCACCTTGCTCCGGGTGGCTGTCGGCCTGATTCCGGTGATGCGCGGTCAGGTGCTGCTCGACGGCGAGGACATCACCAGGCTGCGACCCAACAAGCGGGTCCGGCGGGGTGTGGGTTACGTCCCCCAGGGTCAGGTGTGCTTCCCGCAGATGACCACGCTGGAGAACCTGCAGCTGGTCACCACGGAGAGGTCGGCGATCGACGAGGTGCTGGGAACCTTTCCGGCACTGGTCGACCTGCTCCCCCGGCGGGCCGGTCTCCTGTCGGGCGGTCAGCGGCAACAGCTCTCGATCGCCCGGACGCTGCTCACCAGGCCGCGCCTGTTGATCCTCGACGAGCCGACAGAGGGCATCCAGCCCAACGTGGTGGCAGAGATCGAGGCCGTCATCGCGAGCCTGACCCAGCGTGGCGACCTCTCCGTCCTCCTGGTGGAGCAACACGTGGGATTCGCGCTGCGCAGCACGGACTCCTACTACGTCATCGAGTCGGGGCGGATCACCTCCAGTGGTGCCGGAGGCGCCGGCGCGCTGGAAGCCGTCCGCGCAGCGATGGCGGTCTGAGATGCACCTGACTCCGGCCGACACGGAGAAGCTCCTGCTGAGCGTTGCCGGGATCGTCGCGCGGGACCGGCTCGCCCGGGGCATCCGCCTCAACTACCCCGAGACAGTGGCGCTCCTGTCGTGCTGGGTCATCGAGGAGGCGCGCGCGGGCGCTCGGGTCGCCGACCTGATGGAGCGTGGCCGCGACGTGCTGACCCGCGAGCAGGTCATGGACGGCGTGGCCGCCATGATCCGCGACGTCCAGGTCGAGGCGACCTTCCCGGACGGGCGCAAGCTCGTCACCCTCCACCACCCGATCGCCTGAGGAGGCTGCCGCTGTGGGAATCGTGAGCGAGGGTCCGGGCGCCACCCGTACCGGGCCCGGCACCGTGGTCCTCAACGGCGACCGGACGCCCGAGCAGCGGGCGCTGGTCGTCTTCACCAACACCGGTGACCGTCCGATCCAGATCGGTTCGCACGTGCACCTGCCCGACGTGAACAGTGCCCTGGACTTCGATCGCGCGGCGGCGCAGGGTTACCGCCTCGACATCCCGTCCGGCACCTCCCGCCGCTTCGAACCCGGAGCGTCGCAGGAGGTCGCGATCGTGGCGCTCGCCGGTCGTCGGCGGGTGCCGGGGATCCAGATCAGGTCCACAGGCGGGTCGGTCCATGGTTGAGATCAGTCGGGCGTCGTACGCCGCGTTGTACGGGCCGACCGTCGGCGACCAGGTGCGCCTGGGTGACACCGACCTGTGGATCGAGGTCGAGCAGGACCACGTCGTCGGTGGCGAGGAGGCAGTCTTCGGAGGCGGCAAGTCGATCCGTGAGTCGATGGCCCAGTCGACCCTGTCCTCGAGTGAGGGCGCGCTCGACACCGTCATCACCAGCGCGCTCGTGCTGGACCACTGGGGCATCGTCCGCGCCGACGTCGGCATCCGGGCCGGACGGATCGTGGCGCTGGGACGTGCGGGCAATCCCGACATCGCGGACGGCGTCCACCCGTCACTGGTGATCGGCCCCGGGACCGACGTGATCTCGGGCGAGGGCCGGATCCTGACGGCCGGCGCCATCGACATCCACGTGCACCTCCTGTCCCGCTCGCAGCTCGTCGAGGCACTTGCCACGGGCATCACCACGGTCGGCGGCGGCGGCACCGGTCCTTCCGAGGGTTCCAAGGCGACCACGGTCACGCCGGGTGCCTGGCACCTGGCTACCGTGCACCGCGCGCTCGACACGGTGCCGCTGAACGTGTTGCTGTTCGGCAAGGGCAACACGGTGAGTGCTGCGGGCCTCGCCGAGCAGGCCCTGGCTGGCGCAGCCGGCTACAAGGTCCATGAGGACTGGGGCTCGACGCCGGCAGCCATCGATGCATCCCTCCGCGCGGCAGAGGAGTTCGGGCTCCAGGTGGCGCTGCACTCCGACAGCCTCAACGAGGCGGGGTACGTCGAGTCGACCGTGGGCGCTATCGCAGGGCGGGGCATCCACGCCTTCCATGCCGAGGGCGCGGGCGGTGGCCATGCGCCGGACATCCTGACCGTCGCTTCCCTCCCCCATGTCATCCCCGGCTCGACCAACCCGACGCTTCCGCACACCGTGAACACGGTCGCCGAGCACCTCGACATGCTGATGGTCTGCCACCACCTGAACCCCCAGGTGCCCGAGGACCTCGCCTTCGCCGAGTCACGGATCCGGGCCACCACGATCGCCGCCGAGGACCTGCTGCACGACATCGGGGCCCTGTCGATCACCTCGTCCGATGCACAGGCCATGGGGCGCATCGGAGAGGTCATCTGCCGGACCTGGCAGGTGGCCCACGTGATGAAGCGACAGTTCGGTGACCACGCGGACCTCGGATCGGGACCGGCCGACAACACCCGGGCGAAGCGGTACGTCGCGAAGTACACGATCAATCCGGCGATCGCGCACGGCATCGACCACGAGGTGGGCTCGGTCGAACCAGGCAAGATGGCGGACCTCGTGCTCTGGGACCCACGGTTCTTCGGGATCCGGCCGGACGTGGTGATGAAGTCGGGAGCGCTCGTGTGGGGCGCGCTCGGCGATCCGAACGCGTCGATACCCACGCCCCAGCCGGTGCTGATGCGCCCCACGCTCGTGGAGGACGGCAGCCCCTACGGAGTGACGTTCGTGTCGCCCGCAGCGCTCGCCGACGGGTTGGAGGGCCGGCTGGGTCTGCGGCGTCGGCTGGCCGCCGTACGACCGACCCGGGACCTCACCAAGGCGTCGATGGTCAACAACGGCGTGCTGCCGCGGATCGACATCGATCCGGAGACGTTCGCCATCGATGTCGACGGGGAACGTGTCGTGCCCGCGCCGGCCGAGGAGCTGCCGTTGGCGCAGCTCTATTCGATGTTCTGAGCCGTCGCATGCCGCACTCCGAACTGATGATGCTGCTGCTGGCCGACGCGCGGTTGCCCGTCGCCGGACACACGCAGTCGGGCACGCTCGAAGGCGCGCTGGCCAACGGGCTGGACCCGGCCGACGTGCCTGCCTACCTGCGGACCCGGCTGCTCGGCGTGACCCGGGTCGAGGCCGGCACCGCAGTTGCGGCTCGGCACGCCGTCGTGACCGGGTCGGAGGTGGTGGCGGTCGACCGGGCGTGGGCCGTGCGGACCGTGTCGCCTGCGCTTCGTGATGCAGCCCGGATGCAGGGCCAGGCGCTGCTCCGACTGGCGAACCGGGTGTGGCCGGCCTCGACGAACCCACTGGGCGAGGTTCCGCGACCGGGCAGGTCGACGGTGCTGGGCACGGTCGCTGCCCACTTCGACCTCGGAGCGGCGTCGCTGGCCCGCCTGGTCGCCTACGACGACGTGCAGACGGTCTGCGCGGCGGCGCTGAAACTCGTCCCGCTGGACCCGGTGGTGGTCACCGGTTGGGTCCACGACGCCCTCGCAGGCGTCGACGAGGTGGTCGCCGCGGTCGCCGATGTCCGCGAACCCGAGGAGATCCCCGCGGTGTCCTCACCCCAGATCGAGGCATGGGCACAGGCCCATGCCGGTACCTCCAGGAGGTTGTTCCGTGCCTGATCACCTTGCGCCCACCCGGGCTGTGCGTCCCCTGCGACTCGGCGTGTGTGGGCCGGTGGGCACCGGCAAGAGCTCGCTGATCGCCCTGCTCTGCCGCGAGCTCGCCGGGCGGCTCGACCTCGCCGTGGTCACCAATGACATCTACACCGACGAGGACGCACGGTTCCTGCGTTCGGCCGGCGTGCTGGCGCCCGAGCGGATCCGTGCGGTGGAGACCGGCGCCTGTCCGCACACGGCGATCCGCGACGACATCAGCGCGAACCTGATGATGGTCGAGGAGCTCGAGGCGGAGTACCCGGACCTCGATCTGGTGTTGTTGGAATCCGGTGGCGACAACCTCACCGCGACCTTCTCCCCGGCTCTGGTCGACATCCAGATCTTCGTCCTTGACGTCGCCGGCGGCGGTGACGTCGCCCGCAAGGGTGGGCCGGGCATCGAGCGTGCCGACCTGCTCGTGGTGAACAAGACCGACCTGGCGCCGTACGTCGGCGTCGACGTGGTCCGGATGCTCGCTGATGCCACCGAGGCCCGTGGCGATCGGCCGGTGATCGGGCTGTCCCGGACCGATCGCGCCAGCATCGACGCCCTGGTGGGCTGGCTCGACGGCGTCAGGGAGCGCCACCTGTCGGGCGGTCTGGTTCCGGTGGACCCGGGTCCGATGGCTCCGCACTTCCATGCCGGCGAGGAGCACGCCCACGACCACGACCATGCTCACGAGCACTGAACGTTCCGCGCGCACCCGCCTGCGGGTCGGCGTCGGCGAGGGCGGGGCGCGCTGCCGGGTGCGCAGCACGGTGTCGCTGTCCGACCCCACGGCCGCGTCGATCCGACCGGTGCTGGTCCACCACGACACCGACCGCGCTCGGGTGTCGCTGGTCCCCGAGGGCGCGTTGTTGCTGGCGGGCGACACGATCGAGCTCGATGTCACGGTCGACGCCGGGGCTCGGCTCGACCTGATCGAGCCGGGCGGGACGGTCGCGTTCGACATGCGCGGCGGCCGGGCGTCCTGGTCCGTGCTCATCACCCTCGGCCCCGGCGCCGTGCTCACGTGGGCCGGTGAACCGTTCGTGGTCTCGGCCGGCGCGGACGTCCAGCGCCGTACCGTCGTCCGGATGGCTCCGGGGGCCGCTCTGGCCCTGCGTGAGTCGCTGGTGCTCGGCCGCTACGGCGAGGTGCCGGGCACGATTCGCCAGCAGACGGAGATCACGCTCGACCGCGTTCCCGTGCTGGTCGAGGACCTCCCCCTCGACCCGACGAGCGCGCCGGCTCTGCTCGGTGGGCACCGGGTCGTCTCCTCGGTCCTGGCGATCGGGACCTCGTTCGGCGGCCCTGCCGAGGACAGGTACGACCTCGACCACGGCGGGACCCTGTGGCGCCGTCTCGGCGTGCGCGCCCACGAGGCACAGCTGCCCGCCGCCTGGGACGCGGCGATGGCGGGCGCGGAGGACCGCCTCTAGTGGGCCCGCGCGATCTGCTGTTCCACCCGGAACCCGAGCCCGTCGGCCGCGGCGAGGTAGACGTCCTGGTCGAGGAGGTTGCCGTCGAGGCGCATCAGGCCACGCGGACTGGAGTAGAAGTGTCCCGACTCGAGCCCGGACACGGCGTCGACCGTCAGGGATCCACACACCTCGGCGACGCGTGCAAGGAAGTACAACGCCTCGTAGCAGGACTCCCCCACGGCATTGAGCGCCGGCGCCCAGGGTCCCCAGCGCGCGTAGTAGTCGCGAGCGAGTTCGGTGCTCTCCGCCGTACCCATGCCGTCGAAGTACGCCGCCGCGGCGTACAGGCCGTCATGGGCAGCCGCGCCGCCGGCCAGCAGGGTGTTCTCCTCCACCGCCGGGCTGAGCCGGGGCAGCGCCACCGACAGACCGGAGCGGGCGAACTGGCGGTTGAAGTGGACCGCGTCCTGCCCCATCAGGAGCATGATCACCCCGTCGATGGGAAGGCCGGCGAGGTCCGACAGCACGGTGCTGAAGTCGCTGGTCCCGAGGGGTACGTAGGTCTCGCTCACGATCTCGGAGGGGGTGTCCTCGAGCGCGAGCCGCGCCGTCGTGCCGGTGACCCTCGGGAAGACGTAGTCGTTGCCCACGATCGCCCACCGGCCGACACCGAGCTCCTCGCGCATCCAGTGGGCTGCAGGCAGCAACTGGTTGATCGGACGTTCGCCGAGCATGAAGACGCCGGGCGTCGGATCGCCTCCCTCGTGCATCGCACCGAACGCGTAGACCACTCGGCCGCCGACCCGCGCCGTGATCGCCTGGCGCACGGCCGAGATGTGCCAGCCGGCGACGGCCTGGACCCGGCCGGTGTCGACGAGCCGGCCGACCTCGTCGGCCACCAGGGCAGGCGCGCGGCCGCCGTCAACGACGACCAGCTCGACCTGGCGTCCGCCGATGCCGTGGCGGGTGTTGAGCTGTTCGACGGCGAGCTCACCGCAAGCCAGACAGGACGGTCCGTAGATACCCGTCGGTCCTTGCAGGGGCACGACGAAGGCAACCGAGAGGACGTCGCTGGGCAGGTCGGGCACGGGACCTCCGTGCGGCCGGGGCTGGCTCGGCCGGCGACGTTGCCTGCACGCATTGCAACCGGAATTGCTGTGGCGATGCCTAGGATAGAGCCGAAGCCGCGGCGTGGCGGCGCCGTTAACGCGATTGTCATGAATCACTCGGTTGGTACGCCCAGCGCGAAGGAGACCACCGTGAGCCGGGTCACCACGCAGCACGCTCTCACCTCGAGCATCGCGGTCCAGGTGCGCCAGGTGGAGGCCGCTGTGCGCGACGCGCTGCAGCCCCTCCTGGGGGAGCACGGCCTCACCCTCGAGCACTGGCGGATCCTTGCTGTCATCGACGACGAGCCGGGGCTCGGCATGAGCGAGATCGCCACCGCCGCGGTGGTGCCGGCGGCGAGTCTGACCCGGCACATGGACCGGCTGGTCGAGCGAGGACTCGTGGTGCGTCGGGCCGATCCGGCCGACGGCCGACGGGCCGTGGTGGCGCTGTCACCACGAGGGCAGTCGTACGCCGCCCGCCTGCGGGCAGCCGAGCGAGGGATCGCCCTGCCCACGCTGCCGCTCGACTGACGCGACGGGCGCTTCCGGCCTGCCCTGTCAGACGCCGGCGACGATCCCGCGGCGCAGCAGCTTGACCAGGTCGCGTGCGGTGTCCCGGACAGGTGTCCCCGCGGCGGCGTTGGCGATCTGACCGGCGAAGTCGATCAGCTGCTTCATCTGGCGGACGAAGTCACCGGCCGTCTGGTCGTTGCGCGTGATCACCTCGTCGAGGTCCTGGCCCCCCGCCCAGCGGAAGGCCGTCCACGCGAAGCCGGGGTCGGGCTTGCGCAGGAAGTCGAGGCGGTGGGTGCGTTCGAGCTGCTCGAGCTCGGACCAAAGCCGGGTCATGGCATCGATGGTCTCGGAGATGACACCACCGGGCACGTTTCCCGGACCGTCCTCGGGCCGACGGGACTCGTAGACGAGCGAGGAGAGCACGGCGCCGAGCTGCTGGGGCGTCAGACCCTCCCAGAGGCCCAGCCGCAGCGCCTCGGCCGCGACGAGGTCGAGGTCGGAGTAGATCCGCATCAGGGCCCGGCCGCGGTCGGTGACGGCGTCCTCCTCGAGGTAGCCGACAGCGGTCAGCACCTCGCACACGCGGTCGAAGGTCCGGGCAACGGTGTTGGTGCGCCGCTCGATGCGCTCCGAGAGCATCTGCGCGTCCTTGGCGAGCTTGGCGTGACGCTCGGCCCACCGTGCATGGTCCTCGCGGTCGTCACAGCCGTGGCAGGGGTGCTGACGGATCTGGGTGCGGATCTCGGCGATCTGCGCCGCCACCCCCTCGTCCATGGGCGCACGCTCGGCGCGCGGGCGGGTCATGGAAACGGGCAGGGACCGGACCGCTGCCCGAACCGCCTGGGCGATGTCCTTGCGCTGCTGAGGGTTGCGGGTGTCGACACGCTTCGGCAGACGGATCCTGGCCACCGCCTCGACCGGCACCGGGAAGTCGATCATCGCGAGACGACGGCCCTGGCGTTCGGCGGTGATCACCAAGGGCCGGTGGCCCTGCTCGGACAGACCCGGCTCGACGATGACGGCGGGGCCAGCGAACTTGCCGACCGGGACCACGATGATGTCGCCCGGCTCGAGGTGTTCGAGCGAGGCCGCTGCCTCGTCGCGGCGGTCGTGGCGTCGTACCTTGCTGGACTCCTTCTCCAGCTCGGAGATGCGCCGGCGCAGCCCGGCGTACTCCATGTAGTCGCCCAGGTGGCAGTGCGCCGACTCTGCGTACCCCTCGAGGGCGTCCTCGGCCTTGCGCAGCTGGCGGGCGAGCCCGACGACGGCGCGGTCGGCCTGGAATTGTGCGAAGGACATCTCGAGGAGCTCGCGGGCGCGGTGGCGCCCGAAGGCGTGCACCAGGTTGACCGCCATGTTGTACGACGGCCGGAAGGACGAGTGGAGCGGATAGGTGCGCGTCGACGCGAGACCCGCCAGGTCGCGCGGGTTCATGCCGGGCTGCCAGAGCACGACCGCGTGGCCCTCGATGTCGAGTCCGCGGCGGCCCGCACGGCCGGTCAACTGGGTGTACTCCCCCGGGGTGATGTCGGCATGGGTCTCGCCGTTCCACTTGCTCAGCTTCTCGAGCACCACGGTGCGGGCAGGCATGTTGATGCCGAGCGCGAGGGTCTCGGTCGCGAAGACGATCTTCACGAGTCCACGCAGGTACAGCGCCTCGACGCATTCCTTGAACGCCGGAAGCATGCCGGCGTGGTGGGCCGCGACGCCGCGGGAGGCGGCGTCGAGGAAGTCGTGGTAGCCGAGGACCTCCAGGTCGTCCGGTGGCATCGCGCCGAGCGTGTGCTCGACGTACGCGATCGCCTCGTCACGCTCGTCGGCGGTGGTGAGCCGGACGTTGGCGTCCAGGCACTGCTGGACGGCCGCGTCGCATCCGGCGCGGCTGAAGATGAAGTCGATGGCGGGCAGGAGGTTGGCCCGCTCCAGCGCGTCGAGGACGTCGAGCCGGCCGGGGATCCAGATCCGTCGGCCGTTGCCGACCGAACGGCTCCCGGGACCGCCGGGGCGGGCGCCCTTGCTGGCGCCCTTGGGTGTGCGCCGGTCCTTGAGGCGGGAGGAGGCCCAGTCGTCGCGGGCGAGCTTCATCAGCTCCTCGTTGACCGGCGCGCCCTCGCGGACGAAGCCGGCGGCGGCGTCGACGTCGGAGGAGGCGAAGAGATCGTGCAGGCGCCGACCGGCCATCACGTGCTGGTACAGCGGCACCGGGCGCCGCTCCGCCACGATGGTGCGGTTGGTGCCACGTACGGTCTCGAGCCACTCGCCGAACTCTTCTGCGTTGGAGACCGTCGCGGAGAGCGACACCACCGACACCGACTCGGGGAGGTGGATGATCACTTCCTCCCATACGGCGCCGCGAGCACGGTCGGCGAGGTAGTGCACCTCGTCCATGACCACGAAGCCGAGACCCACGAGGGTCCGGGAACGCGCGTAGAGCATGTTGCGCAGCACCTCGGTCGTCATCACGACGATCGGTGCCTCGCCGTTGATCGAGGTGTCGCCGGTCAACAGGCCGACCTTGTCGGCCCCGTGGCGGACGACGAGGTCGTTGTACTTCTGGTTGGACAGCGCCTTGATCGGGGTCGTGTAGAAGCACTTGCGGCCGGTCTCGAGCGCGAGATGGACCGCGAACTCCCCCACCACGGTCTTGCCCGCACCGGTCGGAGCAGCAACGAGGACGCTGTCCCCCTCTTCCACCGCCTTGCACCCCTCGACCTGGAAGTCGTCGAGCGGGAACGGGAACGTGCCCGCGAAGTCCTCGAAGATCGGGTGCCCGGTCATGCCCACACCTGGACCGCTCCGGGGACGCACTCGACCGTGAGGGGCAGCGGGCCGAAGCGCTCGCCGTCGGCGTACCCGACGATGCCGGCGCTGGCGATGGTCACCTGGCGCACGAGGTGGTGTTCGTACTGCGGATGGGTCACGTGGGTCCCGTTGAAGAGTTTGGGGAAGGTGCGCGCCAGCTCGACACGCCCCATGGGTTTGATCAGTACGACGTCCAGCAGCCCGTCGTCGAGAACGGCACCGTGCGTCATCCGCAGCCCGCCGCCGTACGACGGCCCGTTGCCGACGGCCACGAGCATCGCTTCGACCTGCCGCTCCACGCCGTCGAGCTCGAGCACGTAGTGGAGGGGCTCGAACACCCGCAGCTCGGCGAGCGTGGCCAGGTTGTAGCGCATCTGGCCCTTGGGCCAGCGCATCCGGTTGGCGCGCTCGTTGGCCACCGAGTCGAACCCTGCTGCGAGGACACCACCGAACCAGCGATCGCCGATGCGGGCGAGGTCGATGGCTCGCGGAGCCCCCTCGATGATCCGTGTCGCCGCGGCCGCGCCGTCGCGCAACGGGAGGTCGAGGGAGCGTGCGATGTCGTTGCCGGTGCCTGCCGGGAGGATGCCGATCGGCACCCTGGTGCCGGCGGCTGCCTGGAGTCCGAGATTGACCATCCCGTCTCCCCCGCACAGCACGAGCACGTCGGGCTCCTCCGCGACGGCCTTGCGGGCCAGGTCGAGCGATTCGTCCGCGTCCCGCCCGTACAGCGACGTGGTGCGCCAGCCTGCGCCGTGGAACCTGGGCAGTGCTTCGTCACGCATCCGCGCACCCCGGCCCTTCCCCGACGTGGGGTTGGTCAGTACGACGGCGCGAGGCACAGGTGAAGATTAGGGCACCGCGCTCAGGGCAGCGGGCTCGCCTCGTCGGGAGAAAGACCTGCGTTGATGGCCCGCTTGGCCCGACGGCGGTCGTTGAGCCGTGCGATGACCTCGGAGATCAGGAACAGGATGACCATCGGCACGGCCATGAAGCTCATGGTGAACGGGTCACCCGAGGGCGTCATCACGGCGGCGAAGATGAACGAGCCGACGATGATCCACGGGCGGTGGGCCCCCAGGCTCTTGCCCTTGACCACGCCGGCGAGGTTGAGGAGCACGACGAAGACGGGGATCTCGAAAGCGATGCCGAAGCCGAGCAGGGTGCGGCTGAAGAAGGTGAGGTACTCGTTGAACTCGACGAGGTTCGTGAGCTCGTCCGGGTTGAGACCGATCAGGATCTCCAGGCCCTTCGGCAGCGTGAAGTAACCCAGCGCGATACCCGCCAGGAAGAGCGGCGCTGCGATGACCGCGAAGATGCCCGTCCACTTCTTCTCGTTGCGGTGCAGGCCCGGGAGGATGAACGCCCAGATCTGGTACAGCCACACCGGGCTCGACCCGACCAGGGCGGCCAGGCCGCAGAGCTTGAGGTACAACAGGAAACCACCGGCGGCGCCCGAAGTCGTGGCCTCGGTCGCGCCGTCCGGGAGTGCCTTCTGTGCCTCGAGGTAGGGGTCGAGAACGAGGTGCAGCAGCGGTTCGTAGAAGAAGAGTGCGATGCCGAACGCGACGACGACGGCGAACGCCGCCTTCAACAGCCGGGCGCGCAACTCCCGCAGATGGTCCGACAGGGCCATCCGTCCGTCGGCGCCGACCGGATGGACCGGTGTGCCGACCAGCAGCTTTGCAACGCTGAGCAGGGCCAACTCAGGCGTTGTTCTCGCGGCGCTCGTCGACGATCTCGCCCTCGGCGACCTCGTCGGCCGCGTTCAGCTCACCCTTGGGGGCGGCGGGCGTCTCGTCCTCGTCGCGAAGGCCCTTGGTCTCGGACTTGAAGATGCGAAGCGCCTGGCCGGTGCCGCGAGCCAGTTCAGGGAGCTTGGCCGCACCGAACACCAGAATCACGATCGCCAGGATGATGAGCCACTCGGCTCCCTGGGGCATTCCGATCAGGGGGGTCATCGAAGGACCAACTCTCACGTCTCAGGCTGTGCGGACAGGGGCCATCCTACGCCCCCCTCATCGGTAGAGACTGAGGGTCTCCTGTGCAGTTGCGGTGAAAGACTCGGTGAACTCCTGGGGAGCGATCACGCGCGCGTGCGGCGCCAGGCGCATCAGCAGCCGGAGCAGCCAGCGCTGGTCGACGACGACGAGGTCGACCTCAGCGGATCCGTCGGCCTGCGGACGCACGTCTCGCATCGGGTAGTACTCGGTCGCCCATCGTGCTTCGGCGGCGAGATGCAGGGTGACCACCGCGCTGCCGGGCTGGTCGGCGTCGGCGAACAGGCCGTCGCTGAGGTCCCGAGGAGCCCGGGGTGTCGTGGTGATCGAGCTGTCGAGCACCTCGGCCTTCGCGATCCGGTCGAGCCGGAACAGGCGCTCGGCGTCGGCGCCGTGGCACCACGCGTCGAGGTAGGCGAACACGCCGTGGGTGACGACGCCCCGCGGGTCGACCACGCGTTCGGTCTCCTCGCCCCGCGAGGGGACGAAGTAGGCCAGCCGCACCTGGCGTCCGGCGGCGACGGCATCGTTGAGCACGCGGGTCAGGTCGGCCTGGACGACCTGCGCGGCGTCCCGGTCCGAGGGCGTGACGTCGAAGTGGGCGGCGCCGGCCGTGGCTGCGGCGTTCTCCAGTTTGGTCAGCACCTGCTTGACCAGGGTGCGGGTGTCCCCCGATGACGTGTCGCGGAGCATGCGCAGCGCGACGATCACCGCGGACGCCTCCGTTGCGCTGAGCCGCAGCGGACGCGCCAGGTAGTCGGCGTTCTCCACCCGGATGACGCCCTCGGTCACGGGGCTGCCCTCCTCGGTCTCGATCGCGTCCAGGTCGACATCGATCAGGTCGCCGGGCAGCCCGCCGGGCAGCCCGCACATGAAGAGCACCTTGAGGTCACGCAGGACCTGTTCGGAGGACGTGCCGAGGAGCGAGGCCGCCTCCTCCAGCCGTACGCCGTCACGGTGGTGCAGGAAGGGCACCAGGGTCAGCAGGCGGGCCACCTGATCGCGGGCTCCGGCTCCGCTCGCGGCGCGGGTCGTGCTCACCGGGCCACCTGCTCGAGGCGGGCGATGATGCGCTGGCGAAGCGCTGCCGGTTCGAGCAGCACCACGTCGGAACCCTGCGCGAGGACGTCGTCAACGAGACCCACGGCCGGGCGGGTCAACTCGACGCGGTCCCAGGCGCTCAGGTGATCGGGTCCCAGCACACCGGTCTCGATGCGGTCGGCAGAGCGCCGGAACACGTGTCCGGTGCCGTGCCGGACCAGGAGCACGGCGCGTTCGGTGCCACTCGGCGGGGCCAGCCTCCGCGCGATCTCGCGTACGTCGGTGTCCGGCGGGACGTCGTACGCGCCGGGCTGGCCGACGGTGCGGACGACGCCCTGGACGCGAGAGAGGCGGAAGACGCGCTCGGCGCCTCGGTCGGCGTCGTGGCCGACGACGTACCAGCGCCCGGAGTAGCGCACGACACCCCAGGGCTCGACGTGCCGGGTGAGCGCACTGTCGGCGCCGGGGCGCTTGTAGTCGAACTCGATGGCGGTCCGTTCGCAGACCGCGACCCAGCAGGTCTCGAAGGCCGGCTCGTCGGCGGTGAGCAGCGGCTGCGCGATCTCGAGGGCGTCGAGGTCGACGTCGATCCCGGCCGCGGTGAGCTTGCGTACGGCGTCCGTGGTGGCCTGGGCCATCGTGGCGTGCTGCCACACCCGGGAGGCGATGCCGACGACCGCGGCCTCCTCCGACGTCAGCTCGATGTCGGGCAGCGCGAACGCCTCGGGCGGGATCCGGTAGCCGATCTCGTCCTCGAACAGCGGGTCGATCGAAGCGACCTCGACCGGAACGCCGAGGCTGCGGAGCTCGTCCTTGTCGCGCTCGAACATCTTCTCAAAGGCGTCCGGCCGCGAGTCGGGGTACAGCAACTCGCGGATCCGGTCCTTGGCGATCGGGCGCCGCTGGACCAGGAGCATGATCAGCAGGTTGAGCAGGCGCTCGCTCTTCGGAGCCGGCATGGGATCGATTCTGCCCGGTGTGGGCTACTCCGACGCCCCTTCGGACGGCTCTGTGGAAGGCGTCCCGGACGGGGTGCCGGTGGCAGCGTCGGTCGGCGATGCCGGCTCGGCGGGCTCGGGCGCGGGCTCGGGGTCGGCCACGTCGAGGATGTCGACGATGAAGTAGAGCGTCGAGTTGGCCGGGATGGTCACCTTGCCGGCCTGGTCCTTCTGCGCCTCCTTGCCGTAGCCGAGGCTCGGCGGGATCTGCAGGAGTACCCGACTGCCGACCGGCAGTCCGACGAGGCCCTTCGACCAGCCCTTGACGACCGATGCATCAGCGCCGCCGACGACGGCGGCGAGAGCTCGACCGTCGGCGTAGCTCTCGTCGAACGGCGTCTTCTCCTTCGGGAGCTGGCCGAGGTAGCTGGCCAGGATGTTCTGGCCGCTCTTCACCTTGGGTCCGTCGCCCAGGATGATCGCAGCGACCTCGAGCTTGCCCGAGGGGGCGGGGGCGCCCTTGAAGTCGAAGCTGGACGGCACGCCGTCCTCCTCGACGATCTTCGGCGCCCAGGCGGGCGCCTTCTCCTCGGTGCCGCTCGGACCGGCCACAGCAGTCAGGTCGGCGACGAAGAGCAGGCCGTCCTCGTTGCCGATGTCCTTGGAGGCAATGAGCTGGGCGGCCTGGGCGTTGCCGAGGTAGTCGGCGATCAGGTCCTCGCTGCTCATCGTGACGGCGATCCGGGTGCCGATCTTCTGGCCGGCCTTGATCTCGTCGTCGATGCCGGCGGCGAGCAGGTCCGAGAAGCTCGACGGGACGAGCTCGGTGCCGACCTTGACCAACGTGCTGAGGGAGTACTTGTCGTAGGCGTCGTAGGTGACCTTGTGCGTGTACCCGTTGGCCATCGTGAAGTCGACCTGCACCACGTCGCCCTTGGCGATCTCGGGCCCGTCGCCCTCGGTGACCACCTTGACCTGGCGCTTGCCGGCCGCGAGCTTGCCCTTCCAGTCGAGCTTCGGCGTGGAGCCGACCGCTCCGCTGATCGAGACGGCGTCGAAGCCCTTCAGTTGTTCGTCACCGTCCCCGCAGGCGGCGAGCGCGAGGCTCGCCGGGAGCAGGGCGGTCAGCAGCAGGGCAGCGGGACGTCGTCGCAGGCGGTCGAGCACGCGCAAACCATACCCAGTCGGCCTGAGTAGTCCCTACATGCCGTCGATCAACCGCTGCACGCGCTCGTCGTAGGCCCGGAACGGGTCCTTGCACAGGACGGTGCGTTGCGCCTGGTCGTTGAGCTTGAGGTGCACCCAGTCGACCGTGAAGTCGCGGCGGCGCTCCTGGGCGCGGCGGATGAACTCGCCCCGGAGGCGGGCACGGGTGTTCTGCGGCGGCACGGACTTCGCTTCGAAGATCTTGAGGTCGGTGCTGACCCGGGCCACCGCTCCGCGCTTCTCCAGCAGGTAGTAGAGGCCGCGACCTCGGTGGATGTCGTGGTAGGCGAGGTCGAGCTGGGCGACCCGGGGGTGGCTGAGCGGCAGACCGTGCTTGGCGCGGTAACGCTCGATCACCTTCCACTTGATGACCCAGTCGATCTCGCGGTCGACCAGGCCCAGGTCGTCGGACTCGACGGCCTTCAGGCCGCGCTCCCACAGGTCGAGGGACCGTTCGATGATCGGGGTGCTGATCCCCCGGCGGTCCACGAAGTCGCGAGCCTTGGCGAGGTACTCGCCCTGGATGTCGAGCGCACTCGCTTCCCGGCCGTTCGCGAGCCGGATCTTGCGCCGGCCCGTGACGTCGTGGGAGATCTCCCGGATGGCCCGGATCTGGTTCTCCATCGTGAGGTCGCGCATGACGACGCCCTCCTCGATCATCCGCAGCACCAGGTCGCAGGAGGCGACCTTGAGCATCGTGGTCGTCTCGCTCATGTTGGAGTCACCGACGATGACGTGGAGACGGCGGTACTTCTCCGCGTCGGCGTGCGGCTCGTCGCGCGTGTTGATGATCGGGCGGCTGCGGGTGGTCGCGCTCGAGACGCCCTCCCAGATGTGCTCGGCCCGCTGACTGACGGAGTACGACGTACCGCGCGGCGTCTGGGTGATCTTCCCGGCGCCGACAATGATCTGCCGGGTCACCAGGAACGGGATCAGCACGTCGGCCAGCTTGCTGAACTCCCCGGCCCGGCTCACGAGGTAATTCTCGTGGCAGCCATAGGAGTTGCCCGCGGAGTCGGTGTTGTTCTTGAAGAGGTAGATCTCGCCGGCGATGCCCTCGTCGTGCAGGCGCTGCTCCGCATCGAGCAGCAGGCCCTCGAGGACCCGCTCCCCCGCCTTGTCGTGCGTCACGAGCTCGGCGATGTCGTCGCACTCGGGCGTGGCGTACTCGGGGTGGCTGCCCACGTCGAGGTAGAGCCGGGCGCCGTTGCGGAGGAAGACGTTGCTCGAACGCCCCCAGCTCACCACCTTGCGGAACAGGTAGCGCGCCACCTCGTCGGGGCTCAGCCGGCGTTGACCGCGGAACGTGCAGGTGACGCCGTACTCGTTCTCGATACCGAAGATTCGGCGGTCCATGATGGAACCCTACGCGAGCGGAGGCGCCACCGGTGGCTCTTCGGGGCCGCCGTTGGTCGGAGTCTCTGAGGAGTGTGCTTCCGGGGCTGCCTCGGCCGGGCCCCGGTCCCCCAGGAGTTCGGCGAGTTTCGCGGGAAGGATCCGGCGGAACTTGCGCGGCTGGGTGCGGGTGCGGTCCAGGACTGCGACCTCCAGGTCCTCGACCGGGATCACCCGGTCCTGCACCTGCCCGCGCTCGTCGCTGCTGTGACCGAGTGCGGCCACGGCGACGGCCAGCGCGGCATCGAGGCTCGCGCCGTCGGTGTAGTGCTCCTTGAGGTACGCCGACACGGTGTCCGCGTCGCCGCCCATCACCGCGAAGCCGTGCTCGTCGGCCACCCGACCCTCGTAGGTCAGGCGGTAGATCTGGTCGTCGGCCGCGGTGGCACCCACCTCGGCGACGAAGATCTCGACCTCGTAGGGCTTCTCGCCGCCCGAGGAGAAGATCGTGCCCAGCGTCTGGGCATAGGCGTTGGCCAGACCGCGGCCGGTGACGTCGCGGCGGTCGTAGGCATAGCCGCGCATGTCGGCGAGCCGGACGCCGGCGATGCGGAGGTTCTCGAACTCGTTGTAGCGGCCGACCGCGGCGAACGCGAGCCGGTCGTAGAGCTCGGAGACCTTGTGCAGGGCCTGCGAGGGGTTCTCGGTCACCAGGAGGACGCCGTCGGCGTACTGCACGGCGGTCAGCGAGCGACCGCGGGCGATGCCCTTGCGGGCGAAATCGGCGCGGTCCTTCATCAGCTGCTCGGGCGAGACGTAGAACGGGGTGCTCATGCCGGGGCCTCCTGTCCGTTGTCGCCGGCACTGTCGCCGCCGGGAAGCGGCGCCACCGGGCCGTCGGGTCGCAGTTGGCGGGCGGCCACGACCTCGTCGGCGAGCGCGCCGATCTGCTCCTGGCTCAGCTCGACGCCGCCCTCTGCGGTCACCACCCAGACGATCGGGAAGATCCGGCGCGCCATGTCGGGCCCGCCCGTCGCGGAGTCGTCGTCGGCCGCGTCGTACAGCGCCTGCAGGCAGACCCGGACGGTGTCGTCCTGGCTGAGGTCCTCACGGTAGAGCTTCTTGAGGGCACCCCGGGCGAACAGCGAGCCGGAGCCCACCGTGAAGAACGCGGCCTCCTCGTGCCGGCCGCCAGTGACGTCGTAGCCGAAGATCCGGCCGACCCCGCTGTGCAGGTCGAAACCGGCGAACATCGGGACCACGGCCAGGCCCTGCATCGCCATGCCCAGGTTGGCCCGGATCAGGGCCGAGAGCCGGTTGGCCTTGCCGTCGAGGGACAGCACGCTGCCCTCGATCTTCTCGTAGTGCTCGAGCTCGACCTGGAAGAGCCGGACCATCTCGACGGCGAGGCCGGCCGTGCCGGCAATGCCCACGACCGAGTACTCATCGGCCGGGAAGACCTTCTGGATGTCGCGCTGGGCGATGACGTTGCCCATCGTGGCGCGACGGTCACCGGCCATCACCACGCCACCGGGGAAGGTCGCCGCGACGATGGTGGTGCCGTGCGGGGCGAGGTCCGCGGCGGTGCCGGCCGGGAGCGATCGACGGGCAGGCAGCAGATCGGGCGCGTTGACGCCGATGAAGTCGCTGAAGGAGGAGGTCCCGGGGCGCAGGAAGGCGGCCGGGATCCGTGCGTCACCAGTCATGTGTGGGCTACTCCCCGCCCTTCTGGATGAACGACTTCACGAAGTCCTCGGCGTTGGACTCGAGGACCTCGTCGATCTCGTCGAGGATCGCGTCGACGTCGTCATCCATCGCGTCCTTGCGCTCGGCAACATCGGACTCGGTGGCGACCTCGGTCGCCTCCTGGGCGTCATCCGACTTGCGCGGTTGCTTCTGCTCCTGGGCCATACCGCAACCCTAGCCACTCACCGGCTGAGTGCGCGGACCAATGCCTCTGCTGTTTCACACTTGTCGATCAGTTCGCCGACGTGGGCCTTGCTCCCGCGCAGCGGATCGATGGTCGGAACCCGCTGGAGCGACTCGCGCCCGGGCAGGTCGAAGATGACCGAGTCCCACGACGCCGCCGCGATGTCGGACGCGTACTTCTCCAGGCAGCGGCCGCGGAAATAGGCACGCGTCTCCTCGGGCGGGTTCGTCATCGCGGAGTCGACCTCGGCGTCGGAGAGGAGCCGCTGGATGCGACCGCTCTTCACGAGACGGTGGTAGAGCCCCTTGTCCGGCCGGATGTCGGAGTACTGGATGTCGATCAACTGGAGCTTGGCATCGTCCCAGTCGAGACCGTCGCGGGAGCGGTACTGCTCGATCAGCTTCAGCTTGGCGACCCAGTCGAGCTGGTCCGACAGCGACATCGGGTCGGTCTCTAGGCGGGTCAGCACGTCTTCCCAGCGAGCCAGCACGTCGATCGTCTGGGCGTCCGCGTCGGAGCCGTAGCGGTCCTCGACGTACTTCTTCGCGAGGTCGAGGTACTCGAGCTGCAGCTGGATGCCCGTCAGGGTGCGACCGTCGGTCAGCGTGACCTGCTGCGCGAGACCGGGGTCGTGCGAGACGGCGCGCAGCGCGGCGACCGGACCCTGGACGGTGAGGTCGCGGCTGATGAAACGGTCCTCGATCATCGCCAGGACCAGCGACGTCGTGCCGACCTTGAGGTAGGTGGCGATCTCCGACAGGTTCGCGTCGCCGATGATCACGTGGAGCCGGCGGTACTTGTCCGGATCGGCGTGCGGCTCGTCGCGCGTGTTGATGATGGGACGCTTCAAGGTCGTCTCGAGGCCGACCTCCACCTCGAAGAAGTCGGCGCGCTGGCTGATCTGGAAGCCCGTGCCCCGACCGTCCTGGCCCTTGCCGACCCGGCCGGCGCCGCAGAACACCTGACGGCTGACGAAGAACGGGGTCAGGTGCCGGACGATGTCGGCGAACGGTGTCGACCGACGCATCAGGTAGTTCTCGTGAGCGCCGTACGACGCTCCCTTGTTGTCGGTGTTGTTCTTGTAGAGCGTGATCATCGGGTTGCCGGGCAACTGCTGCGCGAGGCGCGCGGCATCCAGCATGACCTGCTCCCCCGCCTTGTCCCAGCGCACGATGTCGAGCGGGGTGATCACCTCGGGCGTGGAGAACTCCGGGTGGGCGTGGTCGACGTACAACCGGGCGCCGTTGGTCAGGATCACGTTGGCCAGACCGAGGTCCTCGTCGGTCAGCTGGCTCGGGTCCGCGATCTGGCGCGACATGTCGAACCCGCGGGCGTCGCGCAGCGGGGACTCCTCCTCGAAGTCCCACCGCGCACGGCGCGCCCGCAACGTCGCTGACGCATAGGCGTTCACAACCTGCGACGACGCCACCATCGGGTTGGCCGTCGGCTGTCCCAGCACCGAGATCCCGTATTCGATCTCGGTGCCCATCACCCGGCGCACGCTCATGCATCGAGCCTACGCGGGTCCTACAGGTATTGGCCCGTGTCGTTGACCGTGTCGATGGATCGGCCCGGCTCGGTGCCGTGCTTGCCGGTGACGAGCGTGCGGATGAAGACGATCCGCTCGCCCTTCTTGCCGGAGATCCGCGCCCAGTCATCGGGGTTGGTGGTGTTGGGCAGGTCCTCGTTCTCCTTGAACTCGTCGACGCACGCCTGGAGCAGGTGCGAGACCCGCAGACCCTTCTGGCTGTGGTCGATGAAGTCCTTGATCGCCATCTTCTTCGCCCGGTCGACAATGTTCTGGATCATGGCGCCGGAGTTGAAGTCCTTGAAGTAGAGAACTTCCTTGTCGCCGTTGGCGTAGGTCACCTCGAGGAAGCGGTTCTCCTCGGTCTCGGTGTACATCCGCTCGACGGTGGCGCGGATCATCCCCCCGATCGTGGCCTGCCGGTCGCCGCCGAACTCGGCGACGTCCTCGGCGTGCAGGGGCAGCGAGGTGGTGAGGTACTTGCTGAAGATGTCGCGTGCGGACTCGGCATCGGGACGCTCGATCTTGATCTTCACGTCCAGGCGGCCCGGACGCAGGATCGCCGGGTCGATCATGTCCTCGCGGTTGGAGGCGCCGATGACCAGGACGTTCTCGAGCAGCTCGACACCGTCGATCTCGCTCAGCAGCTGCGGGACGATGGTGTTCTCGACGTCAGAGGAGACACCCGAGCCCCGGGTGCGGAACAGCGAGTCCATCTCATCGAAGAAGACGATGACCGGCGTACCGGTGCTGGCCTTCTCGCGGGCACGCTGGAAGACGAGGCGGATGTGGCGCTCGGTCTCGCCGACGTACTTGTTGAGCAGCTCGGGTCCCTTGATGTTGAGGAAGTAGGACTTCCCCTCCTGGCCCGTCTTTGCCGCGACCTTCTTGGCCAGCGAGTTGGCGACCGCCTTGGCGATCAGCGTCTTGCCACAGCCGGGCGGGCCGTAGAGCAGGATCCCCTTCGGCGGCTTCAGCTCGTGCTCGGCGAAGAGCTCGGGGTAGAGGTACGGCAGCTCGACGGCGTCCTGGATCATCTCGATCTGGTTGCCCAGACCACCGATGGACTCGTAGGAGATGTCGGGCACCTCTTCAAGGACGAGTTCCTCGACCTCGGACTTCGGCACCTTCTCGTAGACATAGCCGGCGCGGGAGTCGAGCAGCAGCGAGTCTCCGGCGCGCAGGGTCTCGTTGAAGAGCGGGTCGGCCAGACGGACCACGCGCTCCTCGTCGGCGTTGGCGATGACCAGGACGCGTTCGCCGTCGGCCAGCAGCTCCTTGAACATGACGACCTCGCCGACCGTCTCGTACTCGAACGCTGCGACGACGTTCATCGCCTCGTTGAGCATGACCTCCTGGCCGCGACGCAAGGTGTCGAGGTCGACGTTGGGGCTCACGCTGACGCGCAGTTTGCGGCCACCGGTGAACACGTCGACCGAGTCGTCCTCGTTGCGCTGGAGGAAGGTGCCGAAGCCGGCCGGCGGCTGGGCGAGCCGGTCGACCTCCTCCTTGAGCTTCAGGATCTGGTCACGGGCCTCGCGCAAGGTGCTGGCGAGGCGCTCGTTCTGGGCCGTCACCGCCGCCAGCGACCGCTGGGTGTCCGCGAGGCGCATGTCCACGGACCGCGCAGTGGACCCGGGCGTGTCGATCAGGCGCCGGCGCAGGTCGTGGATCTCGGCCTCGAGGAATCCGACCTGGTCCTCTAGTTCCTGGCGGCTCGGGGAGCTCTGGCTTCCCGAGGTGCCTTCTCCCATGTTGGTCATGGCACACCTCCTGAATTGACCCTACTGGGTCGGTTCAGGGAGTTTCGGTGATTTCCGGCACGCCGGGCGGTCGCGGCCCGTCGTAGTCGGGTCCGTAGGCCCCCGGCGCCGGCCGCCGCTTCTTCAATGGAGCCCGCTCACCGGGCGCCATCCGGCGAGCCGTGACCAGGAACGCTGTGTGACCGATCATCTTGTGCCCGGGCCGGACGGCCAGGCCCTCGACGTGCCAGTCGCGGACGAGCGACTCCCACGGAGCCGGCTCGGTGAAGCCGCCGTGCATGCGGACGGCCTCGACGAACTTCGAGAGCTGGGTCGTGGTCGCGACGTACGCGCAGATGATGCCGCCGGGCAGCAACGCCTCGGCGGCGGCGTCCAGACAGTCCCAGGGAGCCAGCATGTCGAGGATGATCCGGTCGCAGCGCTTCCCCGACGCGGGCAGCTCCTCGGCGAGGTCGCCGAGCGTGAGCTCCCAGGCCGGGTGGGTCTCGCCGTCGGGTGCGCCGAAGAACTGGGTCACGTTGCGTCGGGCGACGTCAGCGAACTCCTCGCGGCGTTCGTACGACGACACGCGGCCGTAGGGGCCGACGGCACGCAACAGCGAGCAGGTCAGTGCGCCCGACCCGACGCCGGCTTCCACCACGTGCGCACCCGGGAAGATGTCGGCCATCGAGATGATCTGCGCCGAGTCCTTGGGATAGACCACTGCGGCGCCGCGCGGCATCGAGACGACGTACTCGGACAGCAGGGGGCGGAAGACGAGGTACTCGCCGTTGACCGAGGAGGTCACGGTGAAGCCTTCCTCGCGACCGATCAGCTCGTCGTGCTCCAGGTGTCCCTTGTTGGAGAAGAACCGCTTGCCGGACTCGAGCGCGAAATTGTGGCGACGGCCCTTGCCATCGACCAGTCGCACCCATTCGCCCTCGCGCAGCGGTCCACGATGGACGCCGGACCAGGCCTCCGGGGGCACGTCGGAAGTTGCGTCGTTCACCGGCGCAATCTATCGCTGCACGGCACGCGCGATGTCGGCGGCCGCCAGGACGCCGTAGACGCTGCCGTCCTCGGCGAGCAGGACGTACTCCGAGGCGGGTGAGTTGCGCAGCGCGTCGATCAGGTCGGCTCCGTCGATCGAGGCAGGCAGGGCCCGCCCGCCGGCCAGGCTGCGCGCCACGGTCGACACCGCGACCCAGGGCTTCCGGTCGTCGGGCATCGCGTTGACTGCCTGCTCGTCGACGACGCCGATCGGGCGCCCGTCCGAGGTGACCGTCACGATGCTGCCGGCGCCGGCCTCCCTGGCCCGCCTGACGGCTTCCGCGAGCGGGAGGTCGTCGGGAACCGCCAGGGTGCGACGCGCGAGTTCGTGCGGGACCACCTGCGCCAGTCGCCGCACCACCCGGGCGGCGGCCAGCGACTGACTGGCGCCGGTCCAGAGGAAGAGGGCGACGATGGCGAGGATGACCGGGTTGACCACGCTGCCGGTCGTCGCGCTGAGCAGCGCCCAGACCAGCACCAGCACGGCGGTCACCCGGCCGCCCCAGGCGGCCGCGATGGTGCCGGTGTGCACACGACCGGTCGCTGCCCACACACCGGCCTTGAGGACCCGGCCACCGTCGAGCGGGAGTCCCGGGACCAGGTTGAGCACCCCGATCATCAGGTTCGCGCCGGCCAGGCCCTCGATGACCAGTCGCCCGAGGCCCGGGGGTACGACGAAGTAGAGGCCCAGCGCGGCAGCACCGACGGCCAGCGAGGTGATCGGTCCCACCACGGCGATCCAGAACTCCTGGCGCGGCCGACGGGCCTCGCCGACGATCGATGTCGCGCCACCGAGGAAGTGCAGGGTGATCGACTCGACCCGGAAGCCGAAGCGTTTGGCGACGACCGCGTGGGATGCCTCGTGGAGGAGGATCGCGAGGTAGAGCGCTATCGCGAAGGCCAGCCCGACGACGTACTTCCAGGCGCCGAGGCCGCTCTGCACCTCGTCCACCCGGGGACCCATGATGTAGGCGATCAGGGCAGCGACGAGGAACCAGGAGTTCGCGACGAGGACGTCACTGCCGGCGATTCGCCCGATCCGGATCATGCCCCGCGGCGACGGTGGTCGTGCGGGGACCTCGGGCTCGGACATGCTTCGAGGCTACCGGTGGCCGCTCAACTGCTCGAGGCGCGTGGCGAGGGCGTCCAGCAGTTGGGTGCTCCGCTTGGCCGGCATCGCCGACTTGCGGTCGCCGGGCAGGGTGCTGACGGCGAGTACGTCCACCGACAGACGCGCCCCACCGGCCAGTGCGCGCAGCTCGTCGACCTTGTCAGCGAACGGCGAACCGCTGCCCGGCGAGTAGTAGTGCACGACGTCCGCCAGTTCGTCGGCGAAGAGGTCGGCCTTGGTCACGACGATCACCAGCCAGATCGGCCGGTCGCGCCGGACAGCCATGGAGGCGATCCGGTGCGAGGTGATCGACCAGTCCTCCAGTTCGGCGGCCAGCTGTTCCTCGCGGCTGGCCTCTGCCGCGCCGCTCGTCCCTGCAGCACGCCTGGCGGTGGCGTGGCCGTTGGCCACCACGGGCAGGACGCCGTCGACAGGGTCGTCGTGGAAGACCTCGTCGAGAGCGCCCAGTCGGGTGGCCGCGTTGTCGCCGGGCACCACCCGGAAGCGGAAGCCTCGAAGCCCGGACGAACGCCGGGTGCGCTTCTCCATCACCGCGGAGCCCACGTCGGCAGCGGCCTCGTCGGCACTTCCGGCGAGTCGGTCGGTCAGCTGGGTCTTGCCCACGCCGGTCATGCCGGTCACCGCGACGACCGGATATCGACCGCGGGCGGCATGTCCGATGCGCTCAGGCATGGCGGCCAGGCGTCGCCGGAGGCTTTCGGAGGATCGACTCATGGCACAACCCTATGTGTCGCGCGTCCCGCGGCCGTGAGGTGTCGGAGGGCTCGCCTAGTGTCGGACCCATGACCACACAGCCCGCGCGGACCGGCCTCGAGCCGGCCGATCCGTCGGAGCGCGGTGGCACTCGCGTCGACGGCGTCGACGTGCTGGGCGCGCTGTCCCCCTCGCGCGTCGGTGACTTCCTGTCCTGCCCGTTGCTCTACCGGTTCCGCACGATCGACCGGCTCCCGGAGCCGCCCTCGCCTGCCGCGGTGCGCGGCACGGTGATCCACACGGTCCTGGAGAGGTTGTTCGACCTGCCAGCTGTCGAGCGGACGCCCGAGCGTGCCGAGACGATGCTCGCGCCGGCGTGGGCGGACCTTCAGGAGGCCGAGCCGGCGGTCTCGTCCATGTTCCCCGTCGACGGCCCCGAGATCACCGAGTGGCTGGTGTCGTGCCGCGAGACCCTGGTGAAGTACTTCGACCTCGAGGACCCGACCCGCCTGGAGCCGGCCGAGCGCGAGTTGTACGTCGAGACGCTGACCGACACGAAGTTGCTGTTGCGAGGTGTCATCGACCGGGTGGATGTGGCGCCTGACGGCGCCATCCGGATCGTGGACTACAAGACCGGAAACGCGGTCAACGAGAAGTTCGAGAGCAAGGTGCTCTTCCAGCTCAAGTTCTACGCGCTCGTCCTGTGGCGTACTCGCGGAGTGGTCCCGAAGATGCTGCAGCTGGTCTACCTCGGCGACAGTCAGGTGCTTCGCTACGAGCCCGACGAGCAGGACCTGTTGGCGACCGAGCGCAAGGTGCAGGCCGTCTGGCAGGCCATCCGGCTCGCGACGGAGAAGGGCGAGTTCGAGTCCCGGCCGGGCTTCGGCTGTCGCTGGTGCGCGCACCAGGCTCTGTGCCCGTCGTACGACGGGACTCCCCCGCCCTTTCCTCTGACGGCCGCGCCGACGCTGCCCCTCACAGCAGTGAGTTCAACGCCTCCGGCGTGAGTCCTTCGAGCGTGTCCCGGAACGTGCGACCGGGAGCTTCGGGCACCGGCACGTGGTTCGGGACCACCAGCACGCGACAACCGGCGGCCTCTGCTGACCGCGCACCCGTCGGCGAGTCCTCGATGGCGATGCAGTCGGCCGGGTCCACCCCGAGGGCCGCCGCAGCCGTGAGATAGGCCTCCGGGTGCGGCTTGCCCTCGCTGACCATGTCGCCGGTGACGATCACGCGGAACGTCTCCGGCGGCAGGTGCTCGAGGATGGGCGCAACGAACCGCTGGTAGGACATCGTCACCAGTCCACACGGCACGCCCGCTGCACGGAGCGAGAGCAGCAGTTCGCGGGCACCGTCGCACCACGGCACGGCATGGCGGACCTGCTCGACGACACCGTCGAGCAGCATCTCCACGACCTCCTCGGCCGACTGCTCCAGGCCGAGCTTCGCCTTGATGTACTCCCCCGACACGACCAGGTCGTTGCCGACCAGCTTCATCGCGTCCTCGTGGGTCCACGTGCCCCCGTGCGCCTCAGCGATCGCCGACTCCGTGGCCATCCAGTAGGGCTCGGTGTCGACGAGGGTGCCGTCCATGTCCCAGAGGACTGCCTTCACCGTCAGTCTTCCGGGTTGTAACCGAGGTTGGGGCCGAGCCAGCGCTCGGCTTCCTTCAGGGTCCAGCCCTTGCGGGTGGCGTAGTCGGCGACCTGGTCCTGGGCCAGGCGGCCCACGACGAAGTACTGCGACTGCGGGTGGGAGAAGTACCAGCCGCTGACGGCGGCACCGGGCCACATCGCCATCGACTCGGTGAGCTCGATGCCGGTGTTGCTGGTGACGTCGAGCAGCTCCCACAGAGTCTGCTTCTCGGTGTGCTCGGGGCAGGCCGGGTAGCCCGGCGCAGGCCGGATGCCGACGTACTTCTCGCCGATGAGTGCCTCGTTGGAGAGTTCCTCGTCGGGCTGGTAGCCCCAGAACTCCTTGCGGACCCGCTCGTGCATCCGCTCGGCGAAGGCTTCGGCGAGGCGGTCGGCCAGAGACTCCAGCAGGATGGCGCTGTAGTCGTCGAGCGCCTCCTTGAACTCCATGATCTTGGCCTGGCTGCCGAGCCCGGCGGTGACCGCGAAGGCGCCGACGTGGTCCTGCAGGGCCGTGCTCTTCGGCGCCACGAAGTCGCCGAGCGACCGGTTCGGGATGCCCTCGCGGTGCTCACCCTGCTGGCGCAGGTTGCGGAGCACCTGAAGGACCTCGGTGCGCTCCTCGTCGGCGTAGACCTCGATGTCGTCACCGACGGCGTTGGCCGGGAAGAAGCCGATGACGCCGCTGGCGGTCAGCCACTTCTCCTTGATCAGCCGGTCCAGCATGTCCTGGCCGTCGTCGTAGAGCTTGCGGGCGGCATCGCCGGAGACCGGGTTGTTGAGGATGTCGGGGAACTTGCCCTTCATCTCCCAGGCGTTGAAGAACGGCTGCCAGTCGATGTACTCGCGCAGCTCGGAGATGTCGTAGTCGGTGAAGACCCGGACACCGGGACCGGCCGCCGGGACCGGCGGGACGTAGCCCTCCCACTCGATCGGAGTGCGGTTGGCGCGCGCCTTCTCCAGCGTGACCGTGGGCCGCTCGTTCTTCTGGGCGTGCCGTTCGCGCAGGCTGGCGTAGTCGGCCTCGGTCGCCTCGAGCAGGGCCGGACGCTGCTTGTCGTCGAGCAGGGCAGCAGCGACCGGGACGGAGCGGGACGCGTCCTTGACCCAGACCACCGGTCCGGTACGACGCGGCGAGACCTTGACCGCGGTGTGGGCGCGCGACGTGGTCGCGCCACCGATCAGCAGCGGGATCTCCAGGCCCTGACGCTCCATCTCGACGGCGAAGTTGACCATCTCGTCGAGCGAGGGCGTGATCAGCCCGGAGAGCCCGATGATGTCGGCACCGTGCTCCTTGGCGGCGTCGAGGATCTTCTGCGCAGGGACCATCACACCGAGGTCGATCACGGTGTAGTTGTTGCACTGCAGCACCACGCCGACGATGTTCTTGCCGATGTCGTGGACGTCGCCCTTCACGGTCGCCATCACGATGGTGCCGTTGGTGGTCTCGACGTCGCCGGGCTGCTTCTCCGCCTCGATGAACGGCAGCAGGTAGGCGACGGCCTTCTTCATGACGCGGGCCGACTTCACGACCTGGGGCAGGAACATCTTGCCCGCGCCGAACAGGTCGCCGACGACGTTCATGCCGTCCATCAGCGGACCCTCGATGACCTCGATCGGGCGACCGCCGGCCGCGGAGATCTCCGCCCGGAGCTCCTCGGTGTCAGCCTCGACGTCGGCGTCGATGCCCTTCACCAGGGCGTGGGTGATCCGCTCCCGGACGGGCAGGCTGCGCCACTCGGCAGCGGCCGCCTCCTCCTTCGGGTCACCGGCGTTGTTGAACCGCTCGGCGATCTCCAGCAGGCGCTCGGCGGCATCCTCCCGACGGTTCAGCACGACGTCCTCGATGCGTTCGCGGAGCTCCGCGTCGATCGAGTCGTACGGCACCAGGGCACCGGCGTTCACGATGCCCATGTCCAGGCCCGCCTTGATGGCGTGGAACAGGAAGACCGCGTGGATCGCCTCACGGACCGGGTTGTTGCCCCGGAACGAGAACGAGACGTTCGAGATGCCTCCGGAGATGTGGACCCCGGGCAGGTTCTCCTTGATCCAGGCGCACGCCTCGATGAAGTCGATGCCGTAGGTGGCGTGCTCCTCGATGCCGGTGGCGAGAGCGAAGCAGTTCGGGTCGAAGATGATGTCCTCGGCCGGGAACCCCACCTCCTCGGTGAGGATCCGGTAGGCGCGTCCGCAGATCTCCTTGCGGCGCTCGAGGTTGTCCGCCTGGCCCTGTTCGTCGAAGGCCATCACGACCACGGCGGCGCCGTACTTGCGGCACAGCCGGGCTTCGCGGATGAACTTCTCCTCGCCCTCCTTCATGGAGATCGAGTTCACGATCGGCTTGCCCTGGACGTTCTTCAGGCCGGCCTCGATGACCTCCCACTTGGACGAGTCGATCATCACCGGGACCCGGCTGATGTCGGGCTCCGCCGCGATCAGCTTCGTGAACCGGTCCATCGCGGCGACGCCGTCGATCATGCCTTCGTCCATGTTGATGTCGATGACCTGCGCACCGACCTCGACCTGCTGCAACGCGACCGAGAGTGCCGTGTCGTAGTCCTCGGCCTTGATCAGGTTGCGGAAGCGCGCCGAGCCGGTGATGTTGGTGCGCTCACCGATGTTGACGAACAGCGAGTCCTCGGTGATGTTCAGCGGCTCGAGCCCGGACAGCCGGGTGGCGACGTCGATGGACGGCAGGACGCGCGGGCTCTTGCCCTCGACGACCTTCGCGATCTCGGCGATGTGGGCCGGCGTGGTGCCGCAGCAGCCGCCGACGAGGTTCACGAGGCCGGCCTCGGCGAACTCCTGGATGTAGCCAGCCTGACGCTCCGGCGACTCGTCGTACTCACCGAAGGCGTTCGGCAACCCAGCGTTCGGGTAGCTCGAGACGAAGGTGTCCGCGATCCGGGAGATCTCGGCCATGTAGGGCCGCATCTCCGGGGCGCCCAGGGCACAGTTCAGTCCGATGGCCAGCGGCTTCGCATGCCGCATGGCGTTCCAGAACGCCTCGGTCACCTGACCGGACAGCGTGCGGCCGGAGGCGTCGGTGATGGTGCCGGAGATGACGACCGGCCAGCGCCTGCCCCGCTCTTCGAAGAGCGTCTCGACGGCGAAGATCGCGGCCTTGGCGTTCAACGAGTCGAAGATCGTCTCGATGAAGATCAGGTCGGAGCCGCCGTCGACCAGGCCGTTGGCGGCCTCGAGGTACGCCGCGACCAGCTGGTCGTAGGAGACGTTGCGGGCTCCGGGATCGTTGACGTCCGGGGAGATCGACGCCGTCCGGGTCGTGGGGCCGAGTGCACCTGCGACGTAACGCGGCTTCTCCGGCGTGCTGAGCCTGTCGCACTCGACCCGCGCCAGCGCGGCACCCGCGTAGTTGAGCTCGTAGGCGAGGTCGGCCATGTCGTAGTCGGCGAGCGAGACGGCGTTCGCATTGAACGTGTTGGTCTCGAGGATGTCGGCCCCGGCCTCGAGGTACTCCCGGTGGATGCCCGCGATGATCTGCGGCTGGGTGATCGTCAGCAGGTCGTTGTTGCCCTGGACGTCGCTCGGCCAGTCCTTGAACCGCTCGCCGCGGTAACCGGCCTCGTCCGGACGGTCCCGCTGGATGGCCGTGCCCATCGCGCCGTCGATGACCAGGATCCGCTCGCCCAGTGCGCGGGTGAGTTCGTCGGTGCAGTCGGGGCGGAGGTTCGGCTCCCAGGCGTCCACGTAGATTCCTTCCGTAAAGCGGAAGGCGTCCTTGGCTCTGCCGAGCGTGGCGGACCAGACCTCGTGATCTGCATCCGTTGCAACGCCTCTCGACATCTGCATCCTACTCGGACGCGGGCACTAGGCTCGGCATTGTGATGGAGATCGAGACGGTCCCCGAACTCGTACGGCCGGTGGTCATCGCTGCCTTCGAGGGCTGGAACGACGCCGCAGAGTCCGCAACAGCCGTGGTCGACCACCTGATGAAGGTGTGGGATGCGCGGGTGGTTGCCGTGATCGATCCGGACGAGTACTACGACTTCCAGGTCAATCGTCCGATCGTCGGCATCGACGACAACGGCTTCCGCAAGCTGAACTGGCCGAGCACCCATGTCGCCGTCGCCTCGCCGCCAGACCTCGACCGCGACGTCATCCTGATCCGCGGGATCGAACCGAACATGCGCTGGCGTCAGTTCACCGCCGAGCTGCTGTCGGCGATCGACGACCTCGGCGGCGAACTGCTGATCACCCTCGGGGCGCTCCTGTCCGACAGCCCGCACACGCGGCCGATTCCGGTGTCGGGCTCCTCGACCGAGCCCGACCTGATGGACCAGCTCGCGCTCGAGCAGTCCACCTACGAGGGTCCGACGGGCATCGTCGGCGTGCTGCAGGACGCCTGTGCGCGGATCGACCTCCCCGCCGTCTCCTTCTGGGCCGCGGTCCCCCACTACGTCGCGCAGCCGCCCTGCCCCAAGGCCACGCTGGCCCTGCTGGTCCGGCTCGAGGACCTCTTCGAGACGCCGATTCCGCTCGGCGACCTGCCCGAGGAGGCCCGCGCCTGGGAACGCGGCGTCGACGAGCTCGCCGAGGAGGACGAGGAGATCGCCGACTACGTGCGCTCGCTGGAGGAGTCGCGGGACACCGTGGACCTGCCCGAAGCGTCAGGCGAGGCGATCGCCCGCGAGTTCGAGCGCTACCTCAAGCGCCGAGACGACGACTGACTCAGAGGCTGAGGCCGAGCGCAGCGTCGAGGACCGGCAGCAGCGTCACTGCGGCGTCGGGGTCGCTGGTGTCGGCCAGGCCCTCGGTGCCCAGGGTCGCCTTGACCCAGGCATCGACAGCGGCAGTGGCCCGCGGAGCGTCGAGGTCGTCGGCCAGCGCCGCGAGGATCTCCTGTACGACGGGCGCAGCCTGGGCGCCGGCGCCCAGGGCAAGCGCACGGCGCCAGTTGGCGACGTCGTCGACAGCTGCCCACAGCAGCGCGTCGGTCCACTCCCAGTCAGACCGGTAGTGGTGGCGCAGGAGCGCGAGCCGGATCCCCATCGGGTCGATGTCGCTGTTGCGCAGGGCCGAGACGAAGACCAGATTGCCCAGCGACTTCGACATCTTCTGTCCGTCGTAGGCGACCATGCCGGCGTGGCCGTAGGCCTTGGCGAACTGCTCTCCGGTGGCCACCTGCACGTGGCCCGCACACATCTCGTGGTGCGGGAAGACCAGGTCGCTGCCGCCGCCCTGCACGTCGAAGCCGGTGCCGAGGTGGGTCAGAGCGATCGCGGCGCACTCGATGTGCCACCCGGGCCGACCCTTTCCGAACGGGCTGTCCCAGGAGGGCTCGCCCTCGCGCTCGCCACGCCAAACGACGCAGTCGAGCGGGTCCTTCTTGCCTGCGCGGTCCGGGTCGCCGCCGCGCTCGGCGAAGAAGCGGAGCATGGTCTCGCGGTCGTAGCGCGACTCCTCGCCGAACGCGGGGTCGGCCGCGACGGAGAAGTAGGTGTCGGTCTCGACCCGGTAGAGCGAGCCGCCTGCGTCGAGGCGCTGGAGGAGCTCGATGACCAGCGGGATCGACTCGACCGCGCCGACGTACTCGACGGGCGGGAGCACGCGCAGCGCCTCCATGTCATGGCGGAACAGCTCGGTCTCACGCTCGGCGAGCTCGACCCAGTCGACGCCGACCTTCGTCGCGCGCTCGAGCAGCGGGTCGTCGACGTCGGTGACGTTCTGGACGTACCGCACTTCGTGGCCGGCGTTGCGCCAGGCGCGGTTGAGCAGGTCGAACGCGACGTAGGTGTTGGCGTGACCGATGTGCGTCGCGTCGTACGGCGTGATGCCGCAGACGTAGAGGCGAGCAGGACCGTCCGGGCGCGTCTCGACGCGGCCGCCCGTGGAGGTGTCGTGGAGGACGACCGGGGGGCCGGGGACCGGCAGGACCGGGATGCCCGGTGCGTTCCATGCGCGCATGGCGCTGATGCTAGTTGCTCGACCCAGTGCCAGTCGCACTGGTCAGAACGGCGGCCACGGAATGGCGGGGCCATGGCCGGACGGGCCGGGCAGCTCGCCGGCCGAGAGCAGGCGTTCGGTGCGCCGTTCGAGGGCGGCGATCTCGTGCTCCTCGAGGTGGAATCCCAGCTCTTCGCCGAGGTCACCGCGTACGGCGGCCAGAACGGTCCGGACGACGGACGCCTCGTCGTCGGTCAGCGCGGTGCCGGCCCACCCCCACAGGACCGTGCGGAGCTTCGGATCATGGTGGAAGGCGACGCCGTGGTCGACCCCGAGCCGGCGCCCGTCGGGCATGGCCAGGACGTGCCCGCCCTTGCGGTCGGCGTTGTTGGCGAGAACGTCGTAGACCGCCATCCGGCGCAGCGCGACGGTGTCCTCGTGCACGAGGGTGATCGGCCGGTCGCGCTGGTCGAGCCCGTCCATGACCTCGAGCCAGCCGTCGGGCGTCTCGCCGGCGCTGACGAGGGTCACCGCGTCCTGCTCGGGGTCGACCTCCTGCCACTCCTGGAACATGCCGGGGCCGTGGGGACCGTCGTCCCACCAGGTCCGCGGCACGATGTCCCAACCGGTGGCGGCCGAGAGCAGGTGAGCCGCGATCTCGCGATGGGCGAGTGAACCGTCCGGGAAGTCCCAGAGCGGCCGCTCCCCCGCCACCGGCTTGTAGACGACCTCGCAGCCGTCGAGCTCGCCGAGGAACGTCGCGTTCGAGGCCGGCATGATCCGGCCCTTGATGGTCAGCGCAGACACGGCGTCGGCTCAGGGGTCGCGCCGCTTGAACCCGTTGGCCCGGACGCACAGGTGACTGTCCGGGTCGATCGGGTGGCCGCAGAAGGGGCAGCTCGGCCGCCCGGCGCCGATCACCGACTCCGCGCGCTTCACGAACGCTCGTGCCTGGCCCGGCTCCAGACGAACGAGCAGCATCTCGGCCGGGTCCTCGCCGTCGGCGAGCTCCGCAGGCTCCTCGCCGATGGGGAACACCTCGATCACCACCCGCTCGTCCTCGGGGTCCCAGGACAGCGTCATGGTGCCGGCGCGGAACTCCTCCTCGATCGGCAGCGCCAACGGCGCGTCGTCGATCAGGGCGAGTGGGGCCACGGCAGGTACGACGACCTGCGCGGTGCCGTCGGCGATGACCTCGTCGAGCAGCTCGTCGACGCGATGGGCCAGTGCCTCCACCTGCTGCTTCTCGAGCGCCACGGACACGATGCGGATTCCGTCGACGGCCTGGATGAAGAAGGTGCGACTGCCGGGCTCGCCCACGGTGCCGGCGATGAAGCGCCCGGGCGGGTCGAAGGAGTGAACGATCGGCATGGGAGGAACCCTAGCGAGGCGTGTTCAAGCCGGACCGGCACCGCCGCCGACGACGGCGCCCGGGGGGCTCTTCCTGCCGGCCTTCGGCGGCGGTTGTGCGAGCCAGGAGAGGTCCCCGGCGTGGGTGTTGGTGGCCAGGACGTAGGGGCGGTCGGGTGCGTAACGGATGACCGAGACCGAGGCCGGGTCGACGTTGATCCGCTGGAACAGGTCCAGGTGCATGCCCAGGGCATCGGCGAGCAGGGACTTGATGATGTCGCCGTGGCTCACCGCCACCCACACGGCCCCGGCGCCGTGCGCTTCGGTCACCGCCGCGTCGATCCGGCGTACGGCGGCCACGGCGCGGTGCTGCATCGCCACCATCGACTCACCACCGGGGAAAGTGACCGCGGAGGGTTGTTGCTGGACGGTCCGCCAGAGCGGGTCCTTGAGCAGCACCTTGATCGCCTGGCCCTGCCAGTCGCCGTAGTCGCACTCCGCAAGCCCCCGCTCCGACGTCGCCCGGGTCACCGGGTGCTTCGCAGACTTCTGCGCTGCGGCCACGGCGGCCGCGGTCTGCCGGCAGCGCTCCTGCGGGCTGGTGACCAGCCGGACGATCGGGACGGCCGCGATCCGGGAACCCGCGACGGCGACCTGTTCGGTCCCCCTGTCGTCCAGGAGGACGCCGGGCGTGCGTCCGGCGAGAATCCCGGACGCGTTGGCGGTGGTGCGCCCGTGTCGGACGAGCAGCAAGGTGGCCATGGACGGGCAGCCTAGCCACTACCGTGGCCCTGTGATCGTCGACAGCGCCGTCTACCGCCACGGACAACGGGTGCCCGTCGAGTGCCATCCGCACGACTACGAAGCGCTGCGCAACGCGGCCGTCAACAACCATGACTTCGTCTGGGTCGGGCTCTACGAGCCCAGTCACGTCGAGCTCTCCGAGATCGCCGACGCCTTCGGGCTCCACCCTCTCGCGGTGGAGGACGCCGTCGTCGCGCACCAGCGACCCAAGCTCGAGCAGTACGACACCAGTCTCTTCCTGGTGCTCAAGACGCTCTGGTACGTCGACGAGGACGACGCGGTCGAGACCGGTGAGATCAACATGTTCATCGGTCCCGACTTCGTGATCACGGTCCGGCACGGCCGTGGATCCTCCCTCAGCGACGCGCGGCGCGCGCTCGAGCAGAAGCAGGCGGTGCTCGACCACGGCCCCTCCGCCGTCGTGTACGCCGTCTGCGATGCCGTGGTCGACGGGTACACCGGCGTCGTCTCCGAGCTCCAGACCGACGTCGACGAGGTCGAGACGTCGGTGTTCTCCGACAGTCGCACCAGTGACGCCAACCGGATCTACATCCTCAAGCGCGAGCTCTCCGAGGTACGCCGCGCGGTGCTCCCCCTGCGCGAACCGATGCGGCGCTTCACCGCCGGCGCGGTGAGCCTGATCGAGACCGAGTCGGCGCCGTTCTTCCGTGACGTTAGCGACCACCTCCAGCAGGCGGCCGACGAGATCGACACGCTGGACAGCCTGCTGTCGACGGCCTTCGACGCGCACCTCGCCCGCGTCGCCGTCCAGCAGAACGACGACATGCGCAAGATCTCCGCCGGCATCGGGCTGGCCGCCGTACCCACGCTGATCGCTGGCGTCTACGGCATGAACTTCGACCACATGCCCGAACTGCACTGGCTGCTCGGCTACCCGTTCGCGATGGTCCTGATGTTCGGCACGTCGTTCGCGCTGTTCCTGTTCTTCAAGCGCTCCGGCTGGCTCTGAGCCTCAGGCGTTGACGACGCCGGTGCCGAGCAGCACCAGCACCGCAGTACCGAGCAGCACGCGGTAGATCACGAACGGCGTGTAGGAGTTCTTGCTGACGTAGCGCAGCAGCCAGGCGATGGCGGCGTATCCGACGATGAAGGAGACGACGGTCGCGGTGATGGTCGGGCCCCAGCCGTAACCGGCCTCGCCGGAGGCGGCCTCACCGACGTGGGAGATCTCCTTGAGCTCGAACAGGCCGGCGCCGACCACGGCGGGGATCGCCAGCAGGAAGGCGAACCGGGTCGCGGCCTCGCGGTCGTAGCCGAGGATCCGGCCCATCGAGAGCGTGGCGCCCGAGCGGGAGACGCCCGGGATCAGGGCGAGGGCCTGCGCGCCACCCATCAGGCTCGCATCACGCAACGACATCTGCTTGATCTGGCGGTCGGTGCCGCCGATCCGGTCGGCGAGGCCGAGCACCAGGCCGAGCACGATGAGCATCGTGCCGATGATCCAGAGGTTCCGGAAGTCCTTCTCGATGACGTCCTTGAGCAGGATTCCGAGGATGACGATCGGCAGCGAGCCGACGATGACGTACCAACCCATCCGGGCGTCGAGCGCGCCGCGGTACTCGGGCTTGAACAGCGACAGCGACCAGGCCTTCGTGATCCGCCAGATGTCCTTGCGGAAGTAGATGAGAACGGCCAGCTCGGTGCCGATCTGGATCACGGCCGTGAAGGGCGCGCCCGGGTCGCCCCAGCCGAACAGCTCGGGGAAGAACCTGAGGTGCGCACTGCTCGAGATGGGCAGGAATTCGGTCAGGCCCTGGAGAACGCCGAGGAACACTGCTTGCAGGAAGTCCGCCACAACGCAGCATCCTAGGTATGTCTCGGCGTGGCCGAGCGCGCGACCCACGTGGAGCCGGATACCTTGTGCGTCATGCAGCAGCGGTACGTCGGCGCCAGCGGACTCCAGGTGTCGCGACTCGCCCTCGGCACGATGACGTGGGGCAAGGACACCGACGAGCACGAGGCCCGCGACCAGCTGGCCGCCTACGTCGAGGCCGGCGGCACGATGCTCGACACGGCCGCCGGCTACACCGACGGCCGCTCCGAGGAGCTGCTCGGCTCACTGCTCGGCGACGTCGTACGCCGTGACGAGGTCGTGCTCGCGACGAAGGCCGGCATCTGGCGGCGCGGCAACGAACGCCTGACGGACACCTCTCGCGGTGCCCTGCTGCGCGGGCTCGACACCTCCCTGAAGCGCCTCGGCACCGACCACGTCGACCTCTGGCAGGTCCACATCTGGTCCGACGTGGTCCCGCTCGAGGAGACGCTCGGGGCGCTGGACCACGCCGTGACGTCCGGCCGGACGTCGTACGTCGGCATCTCGAACTACAACGGCTGGCAGACCGCCCGAGCGGTGACGCTGCAGGAAGCCGCGCCGGGCCGCGCCCGGATCAGCTCGACCCAGGTGGAGTACTCCCTGGTCAACCGTCGCATCGAGCGCGAGGTGCTTCCCGCCGTCGAGGCTCTCGGACTCGGCGTCTTCCCGTGGTCGCCGCTCGGCCGCGGCGTGCTCACCGGGAAGTACCGCACCGGCACGCCGTCGGACTCCCGGGCCGCCTCTCCCGTGTTCGCCGGCTTCGTGGAGGCCTACATGGACGACCGGAGCCGCGGCATCGTGGAAGCCGTCGTCCGTGCAGCCGACGGTCTCGGCTGGACGCCGCTCGAGGTCGCGCTCGTGTGGGTGCGTGACTCCCCCGGCGTCACTGCTCCCATCGTCGGCGCCCGCACTGCCGCGCAGCTCAAGGTCGCCCTCGATGCCGACGCCAAGACACTGCCACCGGAGATCCGCGCGGCCCTGGACGACGTCTCCGGTTCGGCCGCATGAGCATGTCCCTGCTCCGACCCGGGCTGATGCGCGGGCTGGGACGGGGCGTGGAGTGGGAGTTCGACCGGGTCGTCTTCGACCGTGACCACTCGCGCAACGTCGTCGCGAAGCTGCTCGTCGAGCGTGCCGAGCAGGGTGGCTGGGAGCTCGACCGGGTGCAGATCGGCCCGGACGGCAAGCGCCGGATCGTGCTGCGGCGCAAGATCATCCGCGCCGTACGGACCGCCTGATCCGGCTGGATCACGCTAGATCTGGTCCAGGAACCGATCCATCACGCGCGCACCGAACTCGAGAGCGTCGACCGGGACCCGTTCGTCGACCCCGTGGAAGAGCGCGGTGAAGTCGAGGTCGGCGGGCAGGCGGAGCGGGGCGAACCCGTAGGAGCGCATGCCGAGCCTCGTGAAGTGCTTGGCGTCGGTGCCGCCGCTCATCGTGTACGGCGCCACGACGGCGCCCGGATCCTCGGCCAGGAGGCTTCGCGCCATCGCATCGACCAGCGGGCCGTCGTACGGCATCTCCCAGGGGGGCTGCTTCGACAGGTACTCGATCTCGACACCTTCGCCGGTGAGTTCGGCGAGGGTCGCGAAGAACTCGTCCTCGAAGCCGGGCAGGAAGCGCCCGTCGACGTGGGCACTCGCCTCCGTCGGGATGACGTTGACCTTGTAGCCGGCATTCAGCATGGTCGGGTTCGTCGAGTTGCGCAGGACCGCGCCGAGCATGCGCGCCGCGCTGCCGAACTCATCGATCAGCGCGGGAGCGTTCTCGGGCGTGGCCTCGGTGCCGGCGATGTCGGCGACCGTCGCCAGCAGCGTCTTCATGGTCGGCGTGAGCCGGACCGGCCACTCGTGGACGCCGATCCGGGCGACGGCGGCCGCCAGCCGGGTGACGGCGTTCTCGTGGTTGATCATCGAGCCGTGGCCGGCCCTGCCCCGCGCCGTCAGTCGCATCCAGGCCATGCCCTTCTCGGCCGCCTCGATCAGGTACAGCCGCTGGCCGCGGACGGTCGTGCTGAAGCCGCCGACCTCGCCGACCGCTTCGGTGCAGTCCTCGAACCACTCCCGGTGGTCGCGAACGAGGAGCTCAGCGCCCTGGTGGCCGCCTGCCTCCTCGTCTGCGGTGAAGCAGAGGACCACCGGCCGCTCCGGCACCCGTCCGGCCCGCTGCCGGGCCCGGACGACCGACAGCAGCATCGCGTCGAAGTCCTTCATGTCGACGGCGCCACGGCCCCAGACGCTGAGCCCCGCCTGAGGGCAGTCGCGCACCTCGCCGCCGAACGGGTCGACCTGCCAGTCCTCTGACGCAGCGGGGACGACGTCGAGGTGGCCGTGCAGCAGAAGGGCACCGCGCTCGGGGTGCGCTCCGCCAGCGGTGCCGCCCCAGCGGGCCACGACGTTCGCCCGTCCCGGCGCGGTCTCGATGATCTCGGCGGCGATTCCGACCTCGTCGAGCAGCCCGGCGACGTACTCAGCCGCCTTGCGCTCCCCCGGCCCCTCCTCGGCGCCGTAGTTGGAGGTGTCGATCCGGATCAGGTCCTGACACAACGCGACGACCTCTCCGGTGACGGAGAGGTCGTCGGGTGCCACGTCAGCCATGGCGCCATCGTTGCACGGTCAGTAGATCGTGGCCCGGATCGCCTGGGGCCCGGTGCCTGCTGCGCCGATCGTGTAGGTGACTCCGGTGGTGGTGGCCGCCGCGTAGGGACCGGTGTAGATCCCGATGCTCGGGCCACCCTGGCCGTCGCCACCCTTGCCACCGTTGCCGCCACGGGCCCCACTGCCGCCGTCGCCGCCGCGGCCGACCTCCGTCAGGCAGCTGCTGCCGCCCTTGCCGCCCGCGCCGCCCTGGCCGCCGGTGCCGCCTGCGCCACCGACCTCCGAGTTGCCGCCGGTGCCGGTCGTGATCGTCGTTCCGTTGAGGGTGACCGAGCCGAGCGGGACGTAGACCGCGATGGAGGCGTGGCCGCCCTTGCCGCCGCGTCCACCCGTGCCGGGCATGCCGCCCTGGCCACCGCCACCGCCGCCGTTGCCGACACCGGTGAGGACGGCCACGCCGACCTGGCCACCGCCACCGCCGCCGCCGGCGCCGCTACCGCCGTTGGCGCCAGCCGTACCGGGGTTGGACGTCGCCGGGACGTAGCCCGACATCGCGAAGGCGCCCTTCACGACCGCACCGGTCGCGCCGTTGACACCGGGCGTGCCCGAGGCGCCGTTGCCGCCGGCCTTGCCCGGGTCGCCCTTGGAGCCGCCGGTGCCGCCGATCGCGCCGCCGCTGCCGTTCTTGCCCGGCTGGCCGTTGCCCGTGCCGTTGCCTGCGACGCTGCCGCCGAAGCCGCCGTTGCCTCCGATCGCCTCAGCGTCGAACTTCCCGTAGCCGCCGCCGTCACCACTGTCGCCGCCACTCCAGGTGTCGCACGAACCGGCACCGCCCTTTTCTCCAGCCAGGCCGTTGGAGCCGTTGCCGCCCCGGATCGCCACCAGGGGCGGGGTGTTCCAGTTGGCCCTGCCCGAGGTGATCGAGCCGCGGGTCGCGGTGACCTTGCCACCATTGGTGACCGCCAGCGCGATGGAGTTCTTGTCGGACAGGGCGTTCTCCAGGCTGACCTCACCGAGGGTGGCGGTGCCGGTCACCTTGAGCGCGACGGCCTCGTTGGCCACCACGAGTTTGAGCAGCTGGAGCTCGCTCGTGCCGGCGATGACGAACGGCAGGCCATTGGAACCGGTGGGCGTGTGGCTGCGCTTCCAGGTCGTGTCGTACCCACCGAAGATGCCGACGCCGTCGGGGACGGTGACGTTGGCGGCGTTGGGCGAATAGATCGCGACGGTCACCAGGACCGTGTTGCGCGTGGCGGAGCGAAGGTTGAACGCCTGCGCCATGGTCCTCACGGGCAGGGCCTTGGTGCCCGGGTTCACGTCCTGACCGTCGTTGGGATTGACGAAGATCGCGGTCGCGGAGTCGCCGTCGATGCCGTCACAGTCGCTGTCGACGAAGGAGAGGTCGGGGCGGTCGCCCGCGGCCGGGTTGACGGCCGGGTCGATCGGCTTGCAATCGGCGGACGCGTAGCCGTCCAGGTCCGTGTCGACCGGCTTGGTGCCCGAGAAGGTCTGGGCGAGCGCCTGGAGGCCCTCGGTGTCCTTGACTGCCTGAGAACTTGTCTTTGCGTAGGACACGGTGGGCACCGCTGCGATGTCGGCAGTCGCCTTCTCCGTGATGTAGACGTAGAGCGTCTTCGACGCCGAGGCCGAGGACACCTTGGTCACCGTGTAGCCGGCGACCTTGAACGGGAACGAGCTCGTGTCGAGGGCGTGGTTGATCGCCTCGGAGTAGGTGAGCTTGACCCGGTCGGCCTTGTCGTCCAGGTCGGTGTCCATCATCGTCGCGGCGACGATCTTCGGGGCGACGTTGGAAGCATGGGCAGCCGGCGCCGGGACGGCGCCGAGGACGGCCACAGCGGCCAGCGGGGCCAGCGCGACGGCGATCGGTCGGTTGATCTTCATGAGGGGTTCCTTGCATCGAGGTGGGAGGCGTTCATGCGGTCGAGAAGCTCGAGGAGCTGGAGCATTCCGCTGAACTCGAAGGGCTCCTGGTCGTCCATGCCGAGCAGACCCCGGAGCGGGGCGCTGCCGGCGTCGATGACGAGCCGGAGAGTGATCGGGTTGTCCAGGTCCATGTGAAGAGACTCGCGGGAACGCCCCCACCCCCACATTGAGGAACAACCCCACCATTTGGCGGGCCCCACCCCACCGTCAGAAGGTGGGGATGTCCGTGCGGGACTCGATCCCGAGCTTGCGGAACACCGACGCCAGGTGCTTCTCGACCGTGGTCGGCTGGACGAACAGCTCCCGGGCGATGTCAGCGTTGCGGAGACCGGATGCAGCCAGTCGTGCCACCCGCTGCTCGGAGGCGGTCAGCGCCTCGATGCCCGTCTGCGCGATGGTCCGGGGTCGGCCGCCAGCGGCAGCGAGCTCCTCGGTCGCACGGTCGAACAGCGGCTGGGCCCCACACCGATGGGCCAGGTCCATCGCCTCGGACAGCGGCCCGCGGGCATCGGCGCGGTGGCCGCCGCGCCGCAGCGCCCCACCGAGCTCGACGAGCGCGTGGGCCCGCTTGAGCGGGAGCAACCCGTCGTCGTACACGGCAACCGCCTGGCGGAGCAAGTCGATCGACGCCGGCTGCTCGATCAGGGCACGCACCCGGAGTACCCGGCCGAGCCCGTTGGGTGCGCCGAAGCGGACCGCGGCGTCGTACGCCGGCGCGAGGGTGGCGCTCGCCTCGTCCCTGCGACCGAGGCTGATCAGAGCCTGCGCAGCGTCGATCCGCCAGGGCGAGAGCTCGGTGATCAACCACTCGACCGAGTCCAGCTTCTCTCCTGCGCTGCGCAGGAGCGCCAGGCCTGCCTCCGGGTCACCGGCGCGCGCCCGGACCCGACCGATGGCGGCCTCGGCCAGGGCAGCGAACGCGGTGTCCTCGCGGTCGGACGGGAACCGGAAGTCCTCAGAGGCCGCGACGGCACCGGTCAGGTCGCCGAGCTCGAGCCTGCTGTGCATCAACGTCGCTGCAGCCACGGGTCCGGTCAGTGCGAAGGTGCCGTCGGTGTCGGCCAGCGCTGCGTGGGCGTCGGCCGCCGCCTCGGCGATCCGTCCGAGGCGGTAGAGCGCTTGCGCGCGCACCGTCAGCGCCTCGGCGCGCCACATCGGCGAGTCGGTGTCCTCCGCCGCTGCGCGGTAGCGGTCGACGTAGTCGAGCGTGCGGTTCAGATCGCCGAAGTGGAGGACGAGGAAGAGCCAGGTCGCCGGCGAGCGTCGCTTGGCGGAGTCGGGGTTGGCGCCTGCGGTCACCCGTTCGATGAGAGGCCGGATCTCGTCGAGCGGTGTCCCACGGGCGAGCCGATGAAGGATCACGGGCAGCAAGCAGTCCCGCTCGACCTGGGTCCGTCCACTGAGCCCGGCGAAGGCCTCCAGCAGCTCCGGGGGCGGTCGCTCGCTGCCCGGAGTCACGCACTGCAGCATCAGCTTCATCGCCAGCATCGCGTCGGGGCGGGACTCGTCACGAGAACGGGTGGCGACCGTGTCGGCCAACTCCATCGCAGCCGTCGACCTGCCGGCGATCCACAACAGGTGCGTGCGGGTCACATCCACGTCGTGGACCCGGTCCGAGCCGTCGGGAACGGCCGAGTCCGGCACCTGGGCGAGGAACCGGACGGCTGCGTCAGGTGCGCCGCGTTCGACGGCCGACCGGGCCGCTCGATGGAGCACGTCGACCGCCCACGGCGCATCGGCCGCAGGAGCAAGCACCAGTTGGGCGGCGATGGCTTCCAGTGGCGCGCCGAGATCGTGGAGGATCTCGGCTGCGGCCAGGTGGCGCGCAGCGCGCAGCGGGGCCGCCAGGTCGTCGTACACCGCCTCGCGGACGAGCGGGTGGGAGAAGGCGAGGGACTCGTCGAGGATGTCGAGCCGGATGAGGTCCGTCGCTGCCTCGCCGGCGGGGGTCAGCTCGAGGCCGGCCAGTCGTGCCGCGGCGACAACAGAAGGGCGGTCACCGAAGACGGCGACGGCCTGGGCGAGCGCGACCGCGGCGTCGCCGGCGCGGGCGATCCGGACGAACACCAGCCGGCCGATCGTCCCCGGAGCGAGCTCGGTGAGGCGGGCGGCGCCCTCGGCCGTGGGTTCGATCCCTTCGGCGACCATGGTTGCCGAGAGCTCGGAGAGGAAGAGCGGATTGCCACGTGTCCAGGTCATGCAGGCCTCGACGAAGACGTCATCGACGTCGCGGAGGCGTTCGCGCAGCACCGAACCCACCGCATCGCTGGTCAACGGCTCCAGGACGACCTCTGTGCCGCTCACGAGGTGACCGAGCTCGGCCAGCACGGCCGAGTCGTTCTGCTGACTGCTGCGAACCGCGAGCACCAGGCCGATCCCGGTGCCCTGCAGGCGGCGGGCGAGGAAGTGCAGGAACCGCAGCGAAGGCTCGTCAACCCACTGGAGATCGTCGACCACCACCACGAGGGGGCGCTGCGCCGCGGCCTTGGCGAGGGCGTCGAACAGTGCGCTGAGCAGGGAGAAGAGCGCACCTGCAGGAGCGTCCGCCGAGGCACCACCGGCTTCATCGACCATGCCGTCGCGCAGGTCGGCGGGCAGCTGTGCGAAGAGCTGGCGCATGACGCCGAAGCCGTAGTCCTGTTCCATGGTGTGCCCGGCAGCCGAGAGACACACGATGCCGGCGCTCGCGGCATCGGTCATCAGGGCGCCGAGCAACCGGGTCTTGCCGATCCCGGGCGCTCCTGTGACCAGCGCGGCGCCGCCGGTGCCTGCGCTCGCGCCGACGACGACCGCACGCAGCGCCTCGAGGGCACGCTCGCGCTCGAAGAGCAGGTCGGTCGGCACGCCACCGATGATGCCGGATCGAGGCTTCCTTCGCTTATCGTTCCGGGGTGACGCCTCCCGAGTGGAACACCTACGTGCCCGAGCCGGCACCCGAGGGCGAGCCGGCACAGACACCGCACACGACGCCGGGCGCGAAGAAGCCTCGCCCGAAGACGGGCCGAGCCAGGGGCCGTGGCTTCCACCCGGTCGGCCTGCTCATCACGGTGATCGGCGTGATCGTGGCGATTGGGGTGCCGGTGCTCTTCGCGGTCCTGGGGAGCGAGGGTGGTCTCGGCGGCGGAGAACCGCAGTCGCGCGCCGGCTTCACCGAGATGCTGGACGAGTTGCGGGAGGAGACCGGGGGGACGACCGTCTTCGAGGCGGTGATCTATCCCGAGTACGCGATCCTCGACGTCCCCCTGAAGCCGGGCGACGAGCGCGAGATCAGCTACCGCTGGGACGGCGGTGGCCTCGAGGAGTGGACCAAGGGCACGAGTGACTACGTCCCGTTCGACCTGGCGCAGGTTGACGGCATCGGACTGAACGGGATGTGCGATGCCGCGCTGGACCTGGTCGAGGACCCGACCGTCTGCTACCTGATCGTGCGGCACCCCCGCGAAGGGCTCGACGAGGGCTGGATCTGGGCCTACACGAGCAATGACTTCAGTCAGGGCGGCTACATCAACTACTCGCTCAGCGGCACGGAGGTCCGACGTACCACCTGGTGAGCCACAGAACCCGATGTATCAGGACTGACCTGTGGCACCTCTTCCTTGCGAGCACGCGCCCGCGTGCCAGAAAGCGAGGATCACGATGTCTACCGATCTCAGGCAACGGAAGGCCACCCGCCTCCGCCGTTGGGGAGTGATCGCCGGGGGCTCCCTCCTGGCCGCGTCTCTCCAGGCCACACTCGTCCCCGCGCCGGCCAACGCCGTCGCCGCCCCGGTGTCGATCACCCAGGTACAGCCGACCAACCCGAGCAACAGCGACCAGGTGTACGTCGAGCGTGTTGCTCCTCGCTACAGCGGCGCTGCCGCCGGGTGGCGCCTCAACATGGACATGCGCGTGAACAACACGTCGACGTCCAGCTCCGTGAAGCTGGCTTCGGTCAAGGTGTCGTACCCGGGCAGCGAGATCACGGCCCAGACCTTCACCGTGAACAAGACCATCCCGAAGTCGGGCTCGTCCGGGTCCGACCACTTCTTCATCGTGCCGGACAACCGGATCAACGCGTTCCCGCTCCCCGCGTCGGTGCGACTGCAGCTCAACTTCACCGGATACGACCCCCGGATCGTGACCCGGAGCCTGAAGGAGTACGTCAACAAGACGCCCTCCGGTGGCTACCGCTTCCCGGGCACGGTCGGGAGCGGGAGCTACTACCGCAACGTGATCGGCCACGAGACCACCTCGCACCACCGTGGCGCGCAGAACCAGCGCTTCGCCTACGACCTCGAGGTCGTGAAGTGGAACGGCTCGGCGTTCAGCCCGAAGAAGCCGGGCACGTCCGGCAACAGCAACACCGACTACTACGTGTTCGGTACGCCGATCTACGCCATGGCTGACGGTGTCATCCGCAAGTGCCGTCGCGACCAGGTCGAGAACGTCCCCGGAACCCCGGACCCGACTCCGGAGGTCGAGGGCAACCACCTCTACATCGAGCACGCCACCGGTGAGGTCGCGCTGTACGCCCACTTCAAGACCGGCTACCCGAGCACCAGCCTGTGCCCGTCCAGCTCCGCGACCGGTCTCGACATCCCGGTCACGCAGGGTCAGCTGCTCGGCTACAGCGGAAACACGGGCAACAGCTACGGGCCGCACCTGCACCTCCACCTGGCCGACGAGGTCGGCTTCGGCAGCTACAGCGACCCGGCCCAGGGCCTGCCACTTCGGTTCAACCACGCGAAGACCCGGGTTCCGGCAGAGCCCGGCACCACCCCCGGCTTCGCATCGCTGACCAACAGCAGCGAGGCGGCGATCCGCAACGGCGGCCTCCTCATCCCCAACGGCTGCGGCTTCCACCGCGTGGTCACCGGGGGCGCTGAATGGGCCCGCCACGGCGTCAGCTCCAGCTGCTACCAGGAGGAGTTCAACGACATCGCCCTCGCTGGCTACCGCCCCATCTGGCGCCAGCAGGTCCAACAGGGATCGACGTCACGGGTCGCCAGTGTCTGGCGTCCCGCCGCAGGGCTCCCCTGGGGCGCCCGCCACGGCCAGACCGCCGCGCAGTACCAGGCTTCGTTCGACTCGTTCAAGGCCCAGGGCTACCGGCTCACCCACGTCGACAGCTACGTCGAGAACGGTGCAGCCCGCTACTCCTCGGTCTTCACCAAGACGTCCGGCCCGGCCTGGGCGGCGTACCACGGGGTGAGCGCTGCGACCCACCAGAGCAAGTTCAACACCCTGACGTCGGCGGGCTACGTCCCGCGGCAGATCTCGGTCGTGCGGATCGGCACCACGAAGTACTACACCGCGATGTACGAGAAGGCGTCCGTCGGCGCCTTCGTGTCCCTCACGGGCATCGCGGAGTCGTCGTACCAGGCGACCTACGACGCACAGGTCGCAGCCGGCCGTCGTCCGGTCTACCTCGACACCTACCTCGACGGCACCATCGTCCGGTTCTCGGCGATCTTCACGTCCGGGGCCCCCGCGACGGTGGCTCGTCACGGCCTGACCAGCGCGCAGTACCAGACCGAGTTCAACACCCAGAGCGCCGCCGGGCGCAAGGTGGTCGCGGTCTCTGCGTACGTGTCCGGAGGTGTCCTGAAGTACGCCGCCCTCTGGCAGTGAGGTTGCGCCAGTAGGTCGCAGATGAGTGGCGGCCCCGGATCCCTGGCTCCAGGGATGCGGGGCCGTCCTCACGTGCGCCAGGGGCGGGCCGCCTCGAGCTGGGCGGCCAGTCCGAGAAGCAGGCCCTCGCCGCCGGGCCGGGCGACGAGCTGGACGGAGAGCGGAGTGCTGCCGCTCCCCCTTCCCGCCGGTACGGCGATCGCGGGCCACCCCGCGAGGTTCCACGGTGCGGCGAACGGCGCGTAACGGGCGTCCGAGTAGATGTTCGCCAACCACCCGCGCTCCGACCAGGTCGCTGAGCGCTTCGGGTACTGCGCGAGCGTCGGGGTCAACAACACGTCGTGGTCCGCGAAGAGCTCCTCTGCGCGAGCGACCCAGGCCTCACGGCCCTGGTCCTTCGGGTAGCCGAGCCTGAGGACCATCCGTCCCACGGCGGCGTGACGCCGGGTCCGCTTCGCCGTCCGGCTGCGGTCCTGCAGCCATTGCGCGTCGAGCTCCGTGCCCGCGGTCCAGCGCGCGATCTCACGCACGGACAGCGTCTGGCCGTAGTGCGGATCGGTCTCACCGACAGTGTGCCCCGCCGTCCGCAACAGGTCGGCGGTCGCTCGAGCGGCGGCGCGCCAGTCCTTGTGCAGCGGAGTGAGCGGCATCGGCACCTTGGTCGACAGGGCGATGCGCAGGGGTGTCGGGTCCTTCACCTCGGCGAGGTCCGGGCGGTCGGCCATGACCGAGAGCACCAGGGCCGCGTCGGCCACGGTGGTGGCCAGGGGGCCGTTCTCCGACATGTCGAACCAGGACCCGTTCCCGAGCTCCGCGGGGACGACGCCGAGTCCGGGCTTGATGCCCACCAGGCCGCAGCACGCGGACGGGATCCGGATCGAACCCATGCCGTCATTGCCGTGGGCGACAGGAACCATCCCGGCTGCGACCGCCGCGGCCGAACCGCCAGAGGAACCGCCGGGCGTTCGATCCAGGTCGAGGGGGTTGCGGGTCACACCGAAGCTGGAGTCCGTGGCGCCGAAGACACACAACTCGGGCACCCGGGTGATGCCCACCGCGACCGCGCCCGCGGCGCGCAGGCGCCGTACGACCTCGTGGTCGGTGTCCTGGGGGCGCGGATCGCTTCCTGCCGAGCCGTCGCGCATCGGCTCCCCGGCGACCGACACGTTGTCCTTGATCGCGATCGGGACGCCGGCGAGGGGCAGCTGCGCCCTGTCGGACCGCGAGTCGACCGCGTCGGCCTCTGCCAGCGCGCGTTCGCGGCGTACGACCTGGAACGCGCCGATCGGCCCGTCGAGATCGGCGATGCGGTCGAGCGCGGACTGGGCATGCTCGCGGGCAGAGGTCTCGCCCTGGCGGACGGACTCCGCGATCTCGCTGGCGGTCATCGTCATCGCAGCAGGTTAGCCGGGCGGATGCGCGGGAAGCGGGAAATGCTTGAAGGCCCCATCAGATGGGGCCTTCAGGAGTGTCCGAGGGGGGACTTGAACCCCCACGCCCTAATACGGGCACTAGCACCTCAAGCTAGCGCGTCTGCCAATTCCGCCACCCGGACGAGTGCGAGGAAACGGTAGCAAAGAGTGGCCCCGGACCCCGCATCGGCACCCCCTTGTGAACCGCCGACCAGTCCCTCCCGGCACTGAGCAGGCATCTGGACGTCTCGTCTGGGATCGTGGGCGCATGCAACAGCTGCGTGTCGCCTTCGTCCCGGGCGTGACCCCCGACAAGTGGGCCCGAGCCTGGCGCGAGCGCAACCCGCGGATCCGGCTCGACCTGCAGCCCATCGAGCAGAACCAGCAGCGCCTCGTCCTCGACGAGGGGACCGCCGACATGGTGCTGGCCCGCCTGCCCGTCGATCTCGAGTCACCCACTCCCCTGCACTGCGTGAAGCTGTACGACGAGGTGCCGGTCGTCGTCGCTGGCCTGGACCACTTCGTGGCGGCCGCCGACCCCGACACCCCTGTGCCGCTCGACGACCTGAGCGACGAACAGCTCGTCCTGCCGCACCCTTCCGGCTGGACCCCGTCCGCCGACCAGCTCGACTTCCCGGACATGTCGGTGAAGGACGCGATCGAGGTCGCCGCCTCGGGCACCGGCATCGTGATCGTGCCGATGTCGGTGGCGCGGCTGCACCACCGCAAGGACGTGGTCCAGCGACCCGTCGACCTGGACCCGACGAGCGTCGCCCTCCTGTGGCTGCGATCGGCAGACAGCGACGTGCACCAGGACTTCGTCGGTGTGTCCCGCGGCCGGCGGCCCAGCAGTAGTCGCTGATCAGGAGAGCTCGGCGGCGGCCCAGGCACCGAGCACCCGCGCGCTCCGATCCACCATCGCCACCCACTCCAGCGCCGACTCGTCGGCGTTGTCCGAGACGTGCTTGATCATCCGGATCGGCACCCCGAACTCCCCCGCGACATAGGCGAATGCGTAGCCCTCCATGTCGACGAGGTCTGCCTGTGCGGACAGGCGGGCGCGGACCATCGGGTCCGTCACGAACACGTCGCCGGTGGCGAGAACCGTGGGGTGCTCCCCCAGCACCAGCCGCTCGCGCGGGTCGTAGCCCAGCGCGCGGATGGCATCGGCGTTGATGTCATGGTTGAAGACGGTGCCGATCTCGAACAGTCCGTGGCTGCCTTCGACCGGCTCGTCGCGCAACTCCCCGGCCGTGCCCACGTTGACGACCAGGAGATCCGCCAGATCGTTGCGGCGGGCCAGGTGGCGGCTGAGGGACGTGGCTGCGGCCGTCTTCCCGAGCCCGGTCACCAGCACCTCGAAGGCAGCGGGCACATGGGCGACTTCGGCCGCGGTCGCGGCGACGATCAGCGGGCGCGGCACGGCAGACAATCTAGCGAAGCCGGTGCGGGCAGGATGGGGCGCGTGAGCATCTCGACGCCGACGTCCGTGACCGCTGTCGCACCGGGTCGCGTGAACCTGATCGGCGAGCACACCGACTACAACCACGGTCGCTGCGTGCCGTTCGCGATCCCGCTCGCCACCACGGCGACACTGACCGTGCGCACTGATCGGGGTCTCACGATCGTCAGTGACAGGGCCGAGCCGTGGACGGGTTCGCTGGACGACGTCGACGCACGGACGGTCACCGGCTGGCCGTCGTACGTCGCAGGAGTGCTGTGGGCGTTGGGCCAGGACGGCTGGCAGGTGCCCGGCCTGGACATCACGATCTCCTCGACCATCCCGCTCGGGGGTGGTCTGTCCAGTTCGGCCGCGCTGGAGTGCGCCGTCGCGGTCGGGCTCGCCGGACTCGTCGGCGCTCCGCTGGACCACGCCGGCCGACTGCACCTCGCCGAGGCCTGCCGCCGGGCCGAGACGGCTTACGTCGGCGCACCCACCGGAGGAATGGATCAGCTCGCGAGCCTGCTCGGCGCCGTCGATCAGGCAGTCCTGATCGACTTCGCTGGCCCGTCGCCAGTGACCCGGACGGTTCCGGTCGCCCTCGCCACGTCGAACCTCACCGTTGTCGTCACCGACACAGGCGTCCGGCACTCCCTGGCGGACGGCGACGGCGGCTATGCCGAGCGCCGAGCGCAGTGCGAGGCGGCTGCAGCCGCGCTCGGCATCGCGTCGCTGCGGGCCGCCGACGTCGAGGACCTCACCCGACTGACCGACCCGACCCTGCGCGCCCGGGCACGCCACGTCGTCACCGAGAATGCTCGTGTCGTCGAGGCTGTCGGCGCGCTGGAAGCCGAGCGGTGGACCGAGCTCGGCTCTCTCCTGTCGGCCTCCCACGCCTCATTGCGCGATGACTTCGCGGTGTCCTGCGCCGAGCTCGACGTCGCGGTGGCGGCCTCGCTCGACGTGGGTGCCCTCGGTGCCCGGATGACGGGCGGCGGCTTCGGTGGTTGCGCCATCACACTGGCGAAAAGCGAGATCGCCCCGCGGGTGCGCGGGGCGATCGATGCCGCTTACGCGGCCAGGGGCTGGCCCCCACCGCGACACCACGAAGTGGTGCCGTCGGCGGGGGCTCACCTCACTTGAGCTCGGAGCTCGAGAGGTTCAGGACCCGGCGAGCCACGATCAGCTGCTGGATCTGCTGCGTGCCCTCGAAGATGTCGAGGATCTTCGAGTCGCGGGCCCACTTCTCGAGCAGCTCGGTCTCGCTGTAGCCGATGGAGGCGCACAGCTCGACACACGACAGGGTGACGTCGGACCCCACCCGGCCGGCCTTTGCCTTGGCCATGGAGGCCTCCAGCGAGTTCGGCTTGCGGTTGTCCGCCATCCATGCGGCCTCCAGGGTGAGCAGGCGCGCACCCTCCCAGTCCGCCTCGAGCTGCAGGAACTTCGCTGCAGCAGCGTGCTGGAGGTAGGCCGGTCGGTCGTAGTCGACCTCGACGCCGGCCTGCTTGAGCAGGTCGCGGGTGAGGTCGAGCGACGCACGCGCCGTACCGACGGCCATCGCGGCCACCAGCGGGCGGGTGTTGTCGAACGTCGCCATGGCGCCGGCGAAACCCTGCTCGACGTTGATCTCCGGAGAACCCATCAGGTTCTCCTTCGGCACGCGGCAGTCGGTGAAGGTGATCACCGCGGTGTCAGAGGCGCGAATGCCGAGCTTCTCCTCGAGCCGCTCGACCTTGAGGCCGGGCGTGCCCTTCTCCACCACGAACTACTTGATCGCGGCACGACCGAGGGACTTGTCGAGGGTCGCCCACACGACGACGCAGTCCGAGCGCTCGCCCGAGGTGACGTAGATCTTCTCGCCGTTGATGACGTACTCGTCGCCGTCCAGCACTGCGGTCGTGGAGACCTGGGCCGAGTCGGAGCCGAAGGAGGGCTCGGTGATCGCCATGGAGGCCCACTTGCCCTCGAACCGCTTGAGCTGCTCGTCGTTGGCAACCGAGGCGATGGCGGAATTGCCGAGGCCCTGGCGCGGGAACGACAGCATCAGGCCGACGTCGCCCCAGCACATCTCGGCGATCGAGGTCACCGACGCCATGTTCGCGCCGTTCTTGACGGTCTTGTCGTCGGCGATGTCGTCACGACGCACACCGGTCGCGCCGGCGCCTTCGCTCGCGCCGGACTCCGAGAGCCCGTCGATCATCGCGGCGAGGACGTCGAGCTCCTTGGGGTACTCGTGCTCGGCGAGGTCGTACTTGCGGGAGATCGGCCGCAGCATGTTCATCGCGACCTGGTGAGCCTGGTCGATCAGTGCCCGGTGCTTCCGGGGAACTTCGAGGTTGATGGCCATCAGACCAGCACCGTTCCTTCCATGATGCCGATGGCACGCAGGTCGCGGTACCAGCGCTCGACCGGGTGCTCCTTGACGAATCCGTGACCGCCGAGCAGCTGCACGCCGTCGTTGCCGATCTGCATGCCCTTCTCGGTGCAGAGCTTGCGAGCGAGCGCGACCTCCTTGGAGAAGTCCTTGCCGGCGGCGGCGCGCGAGGCGGCGCGGGAGGTCAGCAGGCGCATGGCCTGCAGCTCGATCGCGATGTTGGCGACCATGAAAGCGACCGCCTGGCGGTGGGCGATCGGCTCGCCGAACGCCTCACGACCCTTGACGTAGGGAACGACGTAGTCGAGCACGGCCTGGCTGGTGCCGATGGCCAGCGCGCACCAGGCGAGGCGCGAGAGGCGCACGCACTCGGTGTAGGTCGAGCCATCGGTCTCTCCCAGGACGCTGTCGGCGGGGACCTGGACGTTCTCCAGGTTCAGCGTCGTCATCGTCGAGGCACGCACGCCCATGGCGGGGTCGCCACCGACGCTCAGTCCCTTGGTCGAGGACTCGAGCAGGAACAGGACCGGCTTGTCGTCGAGCGAGGCTCCGACGATGAACAACTCGGCGTGGTCGCCGCGCGCGACGAGGCTCTTGGTGCCGTTGAGGACGTAGCCGTCACCGTTCTTGACGGCGGTCGTCTTCGGGCTGAGCACGTCGAACAGGACGGTCGGCTCGTTGAGCGCGAGTGCGGCAGCCGGGACCTCGTCGCCGGTGAAGGCAGGGAGGTAGGTCTGCTGCTGGGCGTCGGTGCCCCACAGGCCCAGGGCCGTGGCGACCGAGCCCGGTGCGAGCGTGGCGACAGCCAGGCCCATGTCGCCGTGGGCGAGCGCCTCGGCGACGAGCGTGCCGGCCATGGCCGAGCGTTCCTCGGACACGCCACCGAGCTCCTCGGGCAGGCCGAGGATCGGGAGACCGATCTCGAGGCTCGCCTTGAGCAGCTCGTCGGGCGCGGCGCACGCAGCGTCGGCGGCCGACGCCGCGGGGCGCACGACCTCCTCGGCGAACTCGGTGACCAGGTCGACGAGCATCTGCTCGTCCTCGGTCGGGGTGAGGTCGAAGACACCGGTGGACGGCGCGGAGGCGGGCCGGGTGCCCGGCTGCCCCTTCTTGCCGGCCTTCGAGAAGGTCCGGCTGGCGCTCGTCGCGGCCTTGAAGCCGGTCCGGGTCACGTTGAAGACGACCTGCTCGGTCTGCTTGCGCAGGCCGACCTTGTCGAGGAGATCGCTCTGGGCGAGCCTGTTGAGGCCGGCGACGAGGTAACCGATGGGGTCTCGGTTCTCGTTGCTCGGAACCCCGTGCTTGCCGCCCGGCTTGAGGTTGCTGATCAGGGACATGGCGTAAATGTAACTGTGAGTTACACATTGCGCTACACCTTCCGGGGAATCCGCATGTGATCCACGTTTCAGTGCCTCCTAGGATCGCTCCCATGGCATGGGGCAAGGGTGACGGGGAGAACGACGAACAGGTGGTCGAGACGGTGGTGGCGCCGTACGGCCCGCTGCCCCGAGGCGGGACCGTACGACCGATGACCCGCTGGGGAACACCGGTGATGCACCGGCCCCAGCAGCAGGTGACCGCGTTCGACGACGAGCTCCGCGCCCTGGCCGCCGACATGGTCGCCACGATGTACGCCGCCGACGGCGTCGGCCTCGCCGCGTGCCAGATCGGCGAGGACGTCGCGATGTTCGTCTTCGACTGCCCCAACGACGAGGACGAACGCGTCGTCGGCGTGGTCTGCAACCCGACCCTGATCCTCCCCGAGGGCAAGGACCGCCACCTCGACGACAGCGCCGAGGGGTGCCTCTCGTTCCCCGGTGCCTTCGTCCCGTGCGCCCGGCCGGACTTCGCAGCGGTCGAGGGGCAGGGCCTCGACGGTCAACCGGTCCGCTTCGAGGGCGACGGATTGCTGGCGAAATGCCTCCAGCACGAGACGGACCACACCGCCGGCACGGTCTTCGGCGACCGGATCTCGGCGAAGGCGATGAAGAAGCTGCGCAAGCAGCAGGAGGCCGCTGCCGACGAGTTCTCAGCCGACTGGCCGACCTGAGCCTGAGGATCCCGGGCGCCTCTCGGCTACCTTTCCCCCATGCCCGTTGACCCGCAGCTCGCCCCGCTCCTGAAGTTGATCGAGGGCGGGATCCCGCTCCATGAACTCTCCCCGGTCGAGGCACGTGCCTCCTACCGCAAGCTGACCGTGGACTTCCGGCCGCCGGGCACGATGGCGGAGGTCGCGTCCGTCCAGGACGACAAGGTTGCCGGTGCCGAGGGCGCGCTCGCGGCGAAGGTCTACCGTCCCGAAGGCGACGGGCCGGTCCCGACCGTCGTACTGTTCCACGGCGGCGGGTTCGTGATCGGTGACCTCGACACGCACGAGGCGATGGCCCGTTCCGTCTGTCGCGACACCCGGTCCGTCGTCGTCGCGGTCGACTACCGGCTGGCACCCGAGGCGAAGGCACCGGCCGCTGCCGAGGATGCGATCGCCGCAGTTCGCGACATCCAGTCCCGCCTGGGCGAGTACGGCGGCAGCGAGGTCCTGGGGGTCACGGGCGACTCGGCCGGCGGCAACCTGGCGGCCGTCGCCGCACAGCACGTACCGGGCATCGCGGCGCAGTTGCTGATCTACCCGACCACCACGGTGCTCGGCGACTTCCCCTCACGGGAGGAGAACGCCCACGGCTACTTCCTCGATGCGCCGACACTGCTGTGGTTCCTGACGCAGTTCTCCGTCGCGGACACCGATCTGAACGACCCGCGCACCTCGCCCCTGCACGGCAACCTGGAGGGGCAGCCACCGGCCGTGGTCATCACAGCCGAGTTCGACCCGCTCCGCGACGAGGGCATTGCCTACGCAGAAGCCCTGGTCGCCGCGGGCGCACAGGTCCACCAGCACACCTATCCGGGACTGATCCACGGTTTCTTCGACATGGGTCCGTGGTCCGCGACGTGCCAGCAGGCGATCGACGAGTCGATCGCCCTGTTCGCCTCGTTGCTGCGTCCCTAGGCTTCAGGCCCGGCCGGCGTGGCTCGGCAGCACACAGGCCGTGTCGAGACCGAGCACCCGGTTCAGTCGCCCGAAGCTGATCCACGAACCCAGACACATCGAGAGCTCGGCGATCTCGCGATCGGTGTAGTGCATCCGCATCCGCTGCCAGAAGCCGTCGTCGAGCCCGTGGTGGTCGAGCGCGAACCTCTCGGCGTACTCGGCGGCGAGCCGGGTGCGGTCGTCGAAGTCGGAGGTCGTGCGCCACTCAGCCACGGCGCCGTCGAAGGTGTCCTCGACCTTGGCGCCGTCGCGTTCGGTACGCCAGTCCTGGCAGAACACGCAGCCGTTGATCTGCGCGATCCGCAGGCGTGCGGCCTCGAACTCACGCAGTCCCAGGGTGCTGTGCTCGTAGATGCTCATGGCGAACGCGGAGGCGGCCGGCCCGATGCCGGGCACCAGCTCGCCCCAGACGTAGAGGATCGGATCCTTGCCCTCGGGGATGTCGATGAACACGTCAGTTCCTCTCGCCGCGCAGATGCACGCTCGGAGTCAGGGGCACCTCGAGGCCGTCGTACAGGCCCGGCGTCGCGCCGCGCAGCCACGGAATGGCGTTGACGAGTCGGTTGGCTGCGGTGGCGTTGCCGCCCGCGGCCCGGTTGCCGCCTTCGTCGGTGGCCTCCACGTTGATCTCGATCCGTGGCCGGCCCTCGATGATCACCCGGTGCGCTCCGTCGCCGCCGTCGGGCGGCATCGGCCATTCGTAGGCGCAGGACGCGGTGATCCGGGTGACGTGCTCGATCACGATCCGCGGCTCTCCTGCCACGATGCCCTGCACCTCGAAGCGCAACGCGCCCTGGGTGCCGGCGTGGAAGACGCCCAGCGCGGTCGTGACGTCCGCGTCGAGTGCCCTCCGGTCCACGGTCTCGCGGAGCTCGTCGACCTCGACGCCGAGTGCACGGGCGATCAGGCGGACCTGGCCGCCCCACACCATGGAGGGGATCCCCGGTGCGACCATCATCGGTTCGTAGTCCATCGGCTGACCCATGCCGACGATGTAGCGGACGGACTCCTCCGCGTCGTACGTCGAGTAGTCGAAGATCTCCTGGCAGCGAATCTGGTCGATCTCCGAGGAGAGCCCGCTGACAAGAGCCGGAAGGAGGTCGTTCCCCCAACCCGGGTCGATGCCGCTCACGAACAGGGCGGTGCCGCCTTCGGCGCATGCCTTCTCCAGTGGCTCTCGCAGTTCGGCGGGCGCGCTGCGGTGGTCGTAGAGGGCGTAGATCGAGGGGGTGACGACGACCGCGCCGCCGCTGAGTGCGCGGGCGATGTCGAGCGCCGCCTCGTCGGGGCGGAGTTCGCCGGAGGCCGCGTACGCCACCGCTCCCCCGCCACCCAGGGTCGAGAGGGCCGCGTCGATGTCGCGGGTCGCGGCCACGTCGAGCGTCCGGCCGAGCTCGGCCAGGTCGCCGGCGTCGCGGCCCTGCTTCGCCTCGTCGGCCACGATCACCGCCGTCAGCTCGAGGTCGGGGTGTGCTGCAACGGCGCGGATGGAAGCGCGCCCCATGTTGCCGGTTCCCCAGACCACGACCGGGACCCGAGAGTAGAACGTGTTCTCATTCGCCATGGGTGGAGGTTAGGCCCCACCAGCCGCGGAAGAAAGTGCTACACCGTGTCAGCGTCGCGCGGTGACGTAGCAAGCGACCGCCGTGGCCGCTGCGACGTTGAGCGAATCGATTCCGGCGGCCATCGGGATGATTGCGCGGCGGTCCGCCGATTCCTCCCAGCGGGCGGACAGTCCGTGCCCCTCCGAGCCGAGGACCAGTGCCACCTTGTCCAGCCCGTGCACCGCTTCCTCGATCGGTACGGCGTCCGGTGCGAGCGTCATCGCCACGGTCGTGAAGCCGGCGCGACCCAGGGCAGGCAGGGCGTCGTACCAGTCGGGAACGCGGGTCCACGGCATCGTGAACACCGCGCCCATCGCAACCTTGATCGACCGTCGATAGAGCGGGTCCGCGCAGCGCGGGGCGAGGAGAACGGCGTCGAACTCGAAAGCTGCCCCGGACCGCAGGATCGCGCCGACGTTGGTGTGGTCGACGATGTCCTCGAGCACGAGGACCGAGCGTGCACCGTCGAGAACCTCCTCGACCGACAGCAGCGGGCGGCGTTCGAGGGAGGCCAGGGCGCCGCGGTGCACATGGAAGCCAGTCACTTCCTCCGCGAGGTCCTCCGCCACCACGAAGCAGGGGGCGTCCGAGCGGTCGAGCACGTCGGCCAGCCCGTCGAGCCACCGCGGCGCCATCAGGAACGAACGCGCCGTGAAGCCTGCCTCGACGGCCCGGCGTACGACCTTCTCGCCTTCGGCGAGGAACAGCCCGTGCTCGGCCTCGAGGTGCTTGCGCAGCTCGACGTCGCGCAGGTCGCGGTAGTCGCCGAGCCGTGGGTCGTCGGCCTCGGTGATCTCGATCAGCTCAGCCACGGCTACCTCAGAAGGCGTCGGGATGGGCGACCGCGACGACCTCGCCGATCACGATGATCGCGGGTGGCTTGACCGACTCCTCGGCGAGCCGGCTCGCAAGGGTGCCGAGCGTGGCCAGCACCGTGCGCTGGGTCGGCATCGTCCCGTCGCAGATCACCGCGACCGGCAGCGTGTCGGGGCGGCCGCCAGCGATGAGCGCCTCGGCGATCTTCGGTGCGTTCTCGACCCCCATCATCAGCACGACGGTGCCCTGCATCGCGCCGAGAGCCGCGTAGTTGACGAGCGACTCGGGGTGGCCGGGTGGCAGGTGGCCGGAGACGACGCTGAACTCGTGGGTGATGCCGCGGTGCGTCACCGGGATGCCGGCGATGGCCGGCACCGCGACCGGGGAGGTCAGCCCGGGGATCACGGTGACGGGGACACCTGCTTCGCGGCAGGCGAGGATCTCCTCGTAGCCACGGCCGAAGACGAAGTTGTCACCGCCCTTGAAGCGCACCACTCGCTTGCCGGCGAGGGCGCGATCGACGATGACGCGGTTGATCTCCTCCTGCTGGGCCGAGCGGCCGCGGGGCAGCTTGGAGACGTCGATCAGCTCCACGTCCGACGGCAGGTCACCCAGCAGCTCCCGCGGCGCGAGCCGGTCGGCCACCACGACGTCCGCGGCCATCAGTGCCTTGCGGCCCGCGATCGAGATCAGCTCCGGGTCGCCGGGGCCGCCGCCGACCAGGGTCACCCCGGGGGTGCGCTCGGGAAGTCCTTCGCGGTGGTGCGGCGCGGCAATGGTGCCATCGCGCAGGCCTGCCAGGATCTCGTCGCGCACGGCCACCGAGCGCCTCGGGTCGCGGTTGCCCACGACCGCGATCGTGATGCCGGCCTCGCGGCCGACGGCCGGCGTCCAGGCGGTCCCGAGTGTGGCGTCGTCCGACCGGACGCAGAAGATGCGCTGTGCCTCGCACAGGGCCGAGACGTGGTCGTTGACCGCACGGTCGTCGGTCACGGCGATGACGTACCAGGCCCCGTCCAGGTCCGTGTCCTCGAACGGGCGCTCGTGCCAGGTGATCTCGCCCGATCCGACGAACCCCTCGATCGCCATGGTGACCTCGGGTGAGACGACCACGACGTCCGCCCCGACCGCGATCAGCTGCGGAACGCGGCGCTGCGCAACGTGACCACCGCCGACGACGAGAACACGGCGCCCGGCAAGGCGCAGACCGGACGGGTACGGCGGAAAGTCACTCACACGGACCATTCTCCCGCGACGCACTGCCCGGGCTGTGACACGGGGCCAATTCGCGGACTAACTTCGAGGGCATGACTCTCGAGCGTCCCGTGACCCCCGACCCCTATCCCCTGCTACCTGCTGTCCCGGCCTTCCGGGTGACGAGCACCGACGTGATCGACGGGCAGCCACTCACGCAATCGCAGGTGTACGCCGCCGGCAACACTTCACCGGAGCTCACCTGGGAGCCCGGACCCGAGGGCACGCAGAGCTACGTGGTCACCTGCTTCGACCCGGACGCCCCGATCCCGAGCGGCTTCTGGCACTGGGTCGTCGTCGACATCCCGGGTGACGTGACCAGCCTCCCGGCGGGCGCGGGTGACTCCGACGCCACCTTGCCGGACGGGGCCTTCCACGTGCGCAACGACTTCGGTGCCGCCGAGTTCGGCGGAGCCGCACCGCCCGAGGGCGACCAGGTGCACCGCTACTTCTTCGTCGTGCACGCCGTGAAGGAGCCGAAGCTGGGCGTCGATGCGGACGCGACGCCGGCCGTGGTCGGCTTCAACCTCGCCTTCAAGACCCTCGGTCGCGCGATCATCACGGGGACCTACGCCTTCTGACGGTCTAGAGGCCCATCTGCTTGGCGATGATCAGCTTCATCACCTCGGAGGTGCCGCCGTAGATCCGGGTGACCCGGGTGTCGGCGTACAGGCGGGCGATCGGGTACTCGTTCATGTAGCCGTAGCCTCCGTGCAGCTGGAGGCAGCGGTCGATGACGCGTCCAGCGACCTCGGTGCAGAACAGCTTCGCCGAGGCGGCATCGACCGCCGTCAGGTCTCCGTTGTCGTGCGCCTCCATGGCCCGGTCCACGACAGCCTGTGCCGCGTCGACCTCGGCCTGGCAAGCCGCGAGCTCGAATTTCGTGTTCTGGAACGAGGCAACAGGGGCGCCGAAGACGACCCGCTCGGCGACATAGGCCAGCGTGAAGCGGATCGCGGCTGCCGCCTGCGCGTAGGCGCCGTAGGCGATGCCGAGCCGCTCCTGCGGGAGGTTCTGGCCGAGGTAGCTGAAGCCTTCGTTCTCCTCGCCCAGGAGGTCCTCGGCCGGGATCCGGACATCGGTGAAGGAGAGTTCGGCCGTGTCGGAAGTGCGCAGCCCGATCTTGTCGAGCTTGCGGCCGACCTCGTAGCCGGCCGACTTGGTGTCGACGGCGAACAGCGAGATCCCGAAGCGCCGGTTGTTCTCCAGGGGCGGGGAAGTCCGGGCGCACACGATGACGCGGTCGGCCAGCACACCGCCGGTGATGAATGTCTTGGCCCCGTTGAGGACGTACGCGTCGCCGTCCCGCTTGGCGGTCGTCCGCATTCCCGCGAGGTCCGAGCCGGTGCCGGGCTCGGTCATCGCGATGGCGAACATCTGCTCACCGGAAACGAAGCCGGGCATCCAGCGGCGCAGCTGCTCCTCGGTGCCGAGCTTCAACAGGTACGGCAGGCAGAGCTCGACGTGGACGCTGGACCCACCGAGCTGGATTCCGGCGCGCGTCGCTTCCTCGGTGAGGATGGCGGAGTACTTGAACGATTCGATTCCGGCACCGCCGTACTCCTCGGGGACCTCGATCCCGAAGATGCCCAGGTCCCCCAGCTTGCGGTAGAGGTCCCGCGGGACGATGCCAGCGTCGTACCACTCCTGGTAGTGGGGAACGACCTCGGCTTCCAGGAAGGACCGGAAGGTCTTCCGGAAGTCCTCGTGCTCCTCGGCGAAGACGGTGCGACGCATGACACTCCTCTCACGGGCGGTCCGGCGACCGCGTGGCACACGACATCGTGCCACCGCCGCGACGCCGTCAGCGGACTGCGTCGCCCCCAGCCTCGCGCAGCAGCTGCTCGAAGGGTGTCGGTGCCGCGAACTCGTCGGCCGGGGTCCGGCGCAGTGCTGGTGCAGGAGCGGTGGCGCCACTCACCAGGACGGCCAGCTCGGAGGCCGCGCGTTCCACGCGCTTGTCCAGCGATCCGTCGGCGGTGGACCCGAAGTCCTCGCTCGCGGCGAAGACTCCGGTCGGCACGACGACGGCGCGGAGGTAGGCGAACAACGGGCGCAACGCGTGGTCCAGGACGAGGCTGTGGCGTGCTGTGCCGGCAGTGGCCGCGACCAGCACCGGAGTCCCGTCGAGGGCACCGGGCTCCAGGACGTCGAAGAACGTCTTGAACAGTCCGGAGTACGACGCCGAGAACACCGGCGTGACGACGATGACCCCCTCGGCGTGGCTCACTGCGTCGAGTGCAGCAGCCAGCTCGGTGGCAGGGAAACCGGTCAACAGGTGGTCAGCGAGGGCGTGGGCCAGCGGCCGCAGCTCGACGTGCTGGATGTCGACCTCCTCGCCGCGTGCCGCGATCGCCCGTGCCGTCGCAGCACCGAGGTTGTCGGCGAGAAGGCGGGTCGAGGACGGAACCGACAGTCCGGCCGACACGATCACCACGCGCCGGTGGTCGCGGTTGATGGGCGTCATCAGACCGTCACCTCCTCCTTCTCCCTTGCTGCGAGCGCCGAGGCGTGCGTCGGTGCATCCGGCACGTCGGCAGGCCGGCCCTCGGCGAATCCGGCGCGCATCGCGGGCAGGATCTCGCCGAGCAGGTCCAGCTGCTCGAGAACCGTCTTGAGCGGGAGCCCGGCGTGGTCGACGAGGAACAGCTGGCGCTGGTAGTCGCCGGCGTACTCGCGGAACGACAGCGTGCGCTCGAGCACCTGTTGCGGCGAGCCAACCGTCAGCGGCGTCTGCGAGGTGAAGTCCTCCAGTGACGGGCCGTGGCCGTAGACCGGTGCGTTGTCGAAGTACGGTCGGAACTCGTTGATGGCGTCCTGGCTGTTCTTCCGCATGAAGATCTGACCACCGAGGCCGACGATCGCCTGCTCGGGCGTGCCGTGGCCGTAGTGCGCGAACCGGTCGCGGTAGAGCTGCACCATCTGCGCTGCGTGCGACGCCGGCCAGAAGATGTGGTTGTGGAAGTAGCCGTCGCCGTAGTAGGCGGCCTGTTCGGCGATCTCGGGGCTGCGGATCGAGCCGTGCCACACGAAGGGAGCGACGCCGTCGAGCGGGCGCGGGGTCGAGGCGTAACCCTGGAGCGGCGTACGGAAGCGGCCTTCCCAGTCGACGACGTCCTCGGACCAGAGCCGGCGCAGCAGCGCGTAGTTCTCGATCGCGAGGTTGATGCCCTGGCGGATGTCCTTGCCGAACCACGGGTAGACCGGGCCCGTGTTGCCCCGGCCGAGCATGAGATCGACCCGACCGTCGGTGAGGTGCTGGATCTTGGCGTAGTCCTCGGCGATCAGCACGGGGTCCGTCGTCGTGATGAGCGTCGTGGCCGTCGAGAGCAGGAGCGTCTCGGTCTGCGCACCGATGTAGGCGAGGGTCGCGGTCGGGTTGGACGCGATGAACGGCGGGTTGTGGTGCTCCCCGGTGGCGAAGACGTCGAGGCCGACGTCCTCGGCCTTCTTGGCGATCGCGACCGTGGCCTTGATCCGCTCGTGCTCGCTCGGCGTGCGCCCCGTGGTGGGGTCAGCGGTGACGTCTCCCACGCTGAAAATGCCGATCTGGATGCCCATGTCGTGCTTCCCTTCCTTGTCCGACCAATCAGTTGCCATGTCACCTATCTCCAACCGGGCGCGGACTCTCGCTATTCCGCCGCCGCGACGCCACGAGCTCAGGTCCGCTGGAGGATCAGCACCGCACGGTCGTCCTCACCGCGAGCCACCAGATCGATGATGCGGCGAGCCGCGCCCTCCCAGTCGGCGAGCACGGCGGTCCGAGCAGTTTCACGGAGCCATTCGATGCCCTCGCCGATGTCTGCCGAACGGGACTCGACGACACCGTCGGTGTAGAACAGGAGCGCCTCTCCCGGAGCCAGCTCTCCGGCACTGTCGTGGACCTCGGGCGTCTCGGACACCCCCAGCGCCGTACCCCGGGCATTGTCGATCTCCCAGCGCTCCTGCGCCGGCACCCAACGCAGGGCCGGCGGGTGGCCGGCACTGCGGATCCAGTAGCGGCCGGAATCCAGCTCCACCTCCACGTGGACCGCCGTTGCGAAGCTCTCGTCCGACGGTTGGCGCAACAGGTAGGCATTGGCTGCGCCGAGCAGCTCGTCGGGGTCGACCACGGTGATCAGGCTCTGCAGTGCGCCCGCGAACTGGAGGGCGACCGGCACCGCCGTGACTCCGTGGCCACACACGTCGACCAGAACCATCTGGAGCGTTCGCCCGTCGGGGTCGATGTTGGCCACGATGAAGTCGCCGCCGTAGTCGAATCCCTCAGCCGCCAGCATGGCGGACTGGTGCTTCCAGCCCACAGGCAGCGGCGGCACCTTCCCACGCTCCTGCAGACGGGCCCGGAGCTCCGCGAGCACGGCCAGTTCGCCGCCCGCTGCGGACGGCGCGCCCGAACGCGGTTGCTCCATCACCCCAGCCTACGCAGGGTAGCCTTGCCGCGGGCCCGGTCCGACCAACCCCCCTTGGCCGGACCGGGTCCGCCCACTCGTGCTGTTGACCGAGGAGAGCCTCATGGGCGCCGCGCCGGAAGAAGACATTCTCGGCGAGCCGTGGCTCGCCGAGACCCTGCCCCTCGACGACGACTTCGAGGGCGAGGTGGTGGCCACCCTGGTGAGCCGACGCCTGGACACGGCGACGGAGCTGGCAACGCTCCACGTCCACGGATTCTCGGACTACTTCTTCCACGCCCAGTACGCCGACTGGTGGCTCGAGCGCGGACACGACGTGTACGGCCTCGACCTGCGCAAGTACGGCCGGTCGATCCGTGAGCACCAGTCAGCCACCTACGTCTCCGACCTCGAGGAGTACTTCGAGGAGCTGGATGCCGCCTGGGAGCGGATCACCGTACGCGACGGCCACACCCGCGTGGTCCTCTCCGGGCACTCCACCGGCGGACTCGTCGTCGCGCTGTGGGCCGATGCGCGCAAGCCCCAGGAGCTTGCCGGGCTGCTGCTCAACTCCCCGTGGCTCGACCTCCAGGGCAAGGCCCTGCTGCGCACGCCGGTGGCGAACGCCGTACTCGAACGCGTCGGTCAGCGCCAGCCGCTGAGAGAGCTGCCACGCAACGTCAGCGGCTACTACGTCCGCAGCCTGCACCGCGACCACGAGGGCGAGTGGGAGTTCAACCTGGTCTGGAAGCCGGTGGACTCGTTCCCGGTCCGGTTCGGCTGGTTGCGCGCCATCCGGCAGGGACACGTCCGCGTGCAGTCCGGCCTGTCCGTGCCGGTGCCGGTGCTGGTGCTCTCCTCGGACCGCAGCTCCACGCCGTCAGGAATGAACGACGACGTCCACAGCACCGACATCGTGCTCGATGTCCGCCAGATCCGCCGCTGGGCCACCGCCATCGGCAACCACGTGACCTACGTGGCCATCGCGGGCGCCGTCCACGACGTCGTGCTCTCGCGATCCGGGCCGCGAGCGGCGGCGTACGCCGAGATCGACCGGTGGCGGACGACGTACGTCCGCTGACGAGGTCGCCCGCAGCTCACTCGCAGGTGTAGTAGCCGTCGGAGTCGGTGTAGCAGTAGTCGTCGATCGTGTCCTCGACCGCGACGGCGAAGACGATGAAGACCGCGACGGCGGCCAGGAAGACGGCGGTGCCGATCCAGCCGATGATGATGCCGGCCAGAGCCATGCCCGCACCCTGCTCGTTGTTGCGCTTGATCTGGCCCTTCGAGACGTGACCCATGATCGCGCCGATGAATCCGGTCGCCCCCAGGCACGTGGTCAACGACAGGATGCTGACGACGAGCGAGACGATCGCCAGGGCGTTCGTGCTCGGCGCGGGCTGGTAGCCGTACGGCTGGCCGGCGGGTTGCCCGTAGGCGTTCGCAGCAGGCTGGCCGTAGGCCTGGCCATACGGCTGGTAGGGCGCCTGCGGTTGCTGAGGTGGCTGCGGCGGCTCGTCCGGCTGCCCCCAGGTCGGCGTAGTCATGCCCGAACTCTCCCACGCTGCTCTAGTGTCTGGCCCATGGATCCCGTGACTGGACTCTCCCTCGGCCGCATCGCCATCGGCGTCGGCGCCCTCGTCGCCCCTGGCCCGACCGCCAAGGCATTCGGACTCGACCCGGCAGGAAACCCGCAGCTCGGCTATTTCGGGCGGATGTTCGGTGCCCGGGAGGTCGCCCTCGGCGCGGTGACGCTGGCGTCGAAGGGCGCCCTGCGCCGCAACCTCACGCTGGTCGGCATCGCGGTGGACGGCTCTGACGTCGCAACCGGTGCGCTGGAGCTGAGTGCTCGCACCGTCCCGAAGCTCACCGGCGGAGTGCTGATCGGCGCCGCTGTGGGCGCCGTGGGGGCCGGCCTCGCCGGTCTGGTGCTCTCGCGCGGCAAGTAGCCGCACGCCCTCGCGTCAGTACTCGCCCGTGCTGAACGCGGTCACGAAGATGCCGGCGTAGAACAGGGCGATCAGCCCGAAGATGCCGAAGGCGATCCAGCCCACGATGATGCCGGCGAGGGCCAGACCGTCGCCCTGCTCACCGTTGCGCTTGATCTGTCCGCGCGAGACGTGGCCGAGGATCGCCCCGATGATGCTCGGCGCGCCGCAGCACACGACGAGCCCGGCGATGCTGACGACCAGTGACGCGATCGCCATCCCGTTCGTGGGTCGGACGGCGCCGTACGCCGGGACGCCGTAGGTCGGCTGGCCGTAACCGGGTTGGCCGTAGGGCTGGTACGGCTGCTGCGGGGGTGGGGGCTGCTGCGGCTGACCGGACTCCGGTGTCGGGTTGTTGGCGGCATCCTCGCCCCACGGTGGTGTCGACATGTTCTGCCTCTCGCGATTCCGGTCAGTTCAGGAGGATGACGGTCACGGCGACCAGTCCGACCACGACGATGATGCCGCGCAGCGCGACCGCCGGGAGCTTGCGGCCCACAGCAGCACCGAGGAAACCACCGATCACGGCACCGATGGCAATCACGCCGACCAACAGCCAGTCGACGTCGGCGTCACTCCCGAACAGTCCGAACTCGGCCACCACGACGAAGATCAGGCCAGCAACGCCGTTCACCACGGCGACCAGGACGTTCTTGACACCGTTGAGCCGCTGCAGGGCGTCGGTCATCCCGATGCCGAGGATGCCCATCAGGATCACACCCTGGGCAGCGCCGAAATATCCGCCGTAGACGCCGGTGCCGAACACCGCGACGGGAACCCACCAGGCGCCGCTGACTGAATCGACGGCGGCCGTGTCGACCGTGCCGCGGCGCTCGGCGCGTGCCGCGACCATGGCCGACAGGCGCGGTTGCAGGAGGACCAGCACGACACCGAGCAGGATCAGGGCGGGTACGACGGCCTCGAACGCGCCAGGAGGCAGCACCAGCAGCAAGATCGCGCCGAGCACTCCCCCGGCGGTCGAGAACACCAACAGGCGGAGGATTCGTCCGCGCTGGCCCTGCAGCTCGCGGCGATAGCCGACAGCGCCTGCCACCGACCCCGGCACCAGACCGAGGCTGTTGGACATGTTGGCCGTCACCGGCGGCACACCGAGCGCCAGCAGGGTCGGGAACGTGATGAGGGTCCCGGACCCCACCACGGCATTGATCGTGCCGGCACCCACGCCGGCGATCAGGATCGCGGCGATCTCCAGCGGGCTCACTAGGGCGTGGTCGGCGGCAGCGCGTCAGGATCTGCCGGGTTGAGCACCGAACCGAGGCCCTCGAGCGCCTTGCCGACCTCGCTCGGGATGATCCAGAGCTTGTTGCTCTGGCCGTCCGCGATCCGCGGCAGCATCTGGAGGTACTGGTAGGCCAGCAGGCCCTGGTCGGGTTCGCCCTCGTGGATGGCCTGGAACACCGTCGTGATGGCCGCCCCCTCGCCTTCGGCGCGCAGGATCGCGGCCTCGCGGTCGGCCTGGGCGCGCAGGATCGCGGCCTCGCGCTCGCCCTCGGCGTTGAGGATCGCGGACTGCTTGTTTCCCTCGGCCGTCAGGATCGCGGACTGCCGCTGGCCCTCGGCCGTGAGGATGAATGCGCGCTTGTCGCGGTCGGCGCGCATCTGCTTCTCCATCGCGTCCTTGATGGACGGCGGCGGATCGATGCCCTTGATCTCGACGCGCTTGACCTTGATCCCCCACCGGCCGGTGGTCTCGTCGAGCACGGCAGACAGGCCGCTGTTGATCGACTCGCGGCTGGTCAGGGTCTGCTCGAGGTCCATGCCACCGACGACGTTGCGCAGCGTCGTCATGGTGAGTTGCTCGATCGCCTGGATGTGGTTGGAGATCTCGTAGGTCGCCGCGATCGGGTCGGTGATCTGGAAGAAGATCACCGTGTCGATGTCGACGGTCAGGTTGTCCTCGGTGATCGCGCCCTGGGGCGGGAAGCTCACCACCTGCTCGCGCAGGTCGATCATGTAGCGGACCTTGTCGACGAACGGGACCACGAAGTTCAGCCCGGCGGGCAACGTCTCCTTGTACTTGCCGAACCGCTCGACGACGCCGGCGTATGCCTGCGGCACCACACGGATCGACTTGGCGATCACGACGATCACGAAGAGGAGCAGCGCGATCAGGACGATCAGGATTTCCATGGTGTCTCCTCAAGGTGGTCCGGACCCGAGACCGGTCGGACATGTGCGGTGGCGCCGGTGATCTGCACGACTTCGACCGTGCGGCCGACCTCGATGTCGGTCTCGCCGCCGGTGGACACGGCCAGCCAGTTCTCACCACCGAGCTTCACCCGGCCCGGGCGGTGCGCCAGGACGGATTCGGTGATCACTCCGCAGGTGCCGATCAGGTTGGCGTGGCCCAGCACAAGCTCGGGACCGCCGTGCAGGCGCTTCACGAGGGGCGGGCGTACGCCGACGAGGAGCAGCAGCGCCGCCCCTGCCGAGACCAGCACGGAGAGGATCACGTTGTCCGTGGCCAGCGCGGTGCCCATGCCGGCGAGTGCTCCGCCGGCAAGCATCAGCAGGAACAGGTCGAGAGTGAGCGTCTCGGCGACACCGAGCAGGATCGCGACGATGAGCCACGTCTCCCACAGGTGGTCCCGAAGCCAGTCCATGTCCGAACTCTAGCCGCGGTGGCGTTGCTTGCGGCGGGCGGCGTAGCGACCTTCGTGCTCCTCGAGCACCAGCGGCATCCCGAAGGTTGCCGACAACGCCTCAGCGGTCAGTGTCGTGGCCAGCGGGCCGTCGGCGACGACAGCGCCGTTGCGAAGCATCAGCACGTGCGTGAAGCCCGGCGGGATCTCCTCGACGTGGTGCGAAACCAGCACCGTCGCGGGCGACGACGGGTCGTAGGCGAGCACCGACAGCGTCGACACCAGGTCCTCGCGTCCGCCGAGGTCGAGTCCGGCGGCCGGCTCGTCCAGGAGCAGCAGCTCCGGGTCGGTCATCAACGCGCGGGCGATCTGGACTCGCTTGCGCTCACCCTCGCTGAGAGTGCCGAACGTGCGGTCCGCGAGGTGGGTCACACCGACCTCGCGCAGCAACGAGTCCGCGCGACTGTCGTCGATGTGGTCGTACTGCTCACGCCATCGACCCAGCACGGCGTACGACGCCGAGAGCACCACGTCGCGGACCAGTTCGTCGCGCGGGATGCGCTCGGCGATGGCCGCGCTGGACACCCCGATGCGCGGACGCAACTCGAAGACGTCGATGGTGCCGACCAGCTCGCCGAGGATGCCGAGCGCGCCCGACGTGGGGTACATCTGCGCCGCCGCCACCTGCATCAGCGTCGTCTTGCCAGCGCCGTTGGCGCCGAGGATGACCCAGCGTTCACCCTCGCGCACCACCCAGCTGACCCGGTCCAGGAGCGTGGCCTGGCCGCGGCGCACGCTGACCTCGGCAAGTTCCAGCACGGCGGACATGAGGTAACCCTAGCCAGCCCTAGGATCTCTTCGTGACTTCCCTGCCCGCAGCCGCCCGTGTGGCGTGGTGGGGCACTGCCTGGTTGCGAGGGCTCATTGGCCCCGATGAATGCCTCGACGGCGTCCTTGGTGGTCCTCCGGACGACGCGGACCGCGATGTCGCGCACGTCGTGATCGGCGACGGCGAGCCGGCTCCCCTGCTCCTGGAGCTCGCCGCTGCCCGCAACCGCGGGGCGCGAGAGGTCGCGGCGGCGTTCCCGGCTCCTGGCGACCCGGTCGGTCTGCGCGGTCCGGTCGCCTTCACCACGGCCGCGGTCGAGCAGGCCGAGGCGGTGTTGCTGCTCGGGACCGGCAGCGGCCTGGTGCCGCACCGTGTGGGCCGCGCCGTCGAATGGACCCAGCACGTCGCCGATCGTCGGCCGCCGCCGGACCTCGGTGAGGCGGACCGCGCGCTGCGCTCCACCCTGCTCACCGCAGCCAGCGCCCTCGCCGACCTCGATGTCGCCCGGTGGCGGCCCGAGGTGGCCGACGAGCTGCACGACCTACGGACCGGCGTACCCGTGGTGGCACCCGCGGGCACGCCCGCCCGGGCCGTCGAGCTGGCTGGCCGCGCGCTCCACCTGGGTGCCGTCGTGGAGTTGGCACTGGAGGACGACGGTGGTGCCGTCAGCGTGAGCGAGGCGGCCGCCAGGCGTGCTGCGCTGGAGCCGCTCGACCGCGCCGTACGACGCGCCCTGACCGCCGCGTGTTCACCGGACGGCTGGCCTCCCGTCCCGGGATCCGTGGAGCGATAGCCTGCAGCCGCGATGAGCCCACACGACACCGCCCACGACACGCTCCTGATCACGGTCACCGGTACCGACCGGCCAGGCGTGACCTCTGCCGTCCTCGAGACCCTGTCCCAGTCCGGTGTCGCCGTGGTCGACCTCGAGCAGATCCTGATGCGCGGCAAGCTCGTGCTGGGAGTCCTGGTCAGCGCGCCTCGTGACGGGAAGAAGCTCCGAAGGGCCGTGACGGCCACCGTCGAGGGTCTCGGCATGAGTGTCGAGATCGAGAAGGGGTCGGGCGACAACAGGTCCCGTGCGGAGGACCGCGCCCATGTGACGGTCATCGGTGGACCGCTCAAGGCGTCCGCGATGGCGGCGATCGCCGGCCGGATCGCCGACTGTGGTGGCAACATCGACCGGATCGAACGGATGGCTCGCTATCCCGTCACGGCGATCGAGATCCACGTCTCCGGCGCTGCACCCGACCGGCTGCGCATCCTGCTGGCGAGTGAAGCGGCTGTCCACGGCATCGACGTCGCCGTCCAGCCTGCCAACCTGCTGCGCCACGGCATGCGCCTGATCGTCATGGACGTCGACTCCACCCTGATCCAGGGCGAGGTGATCGAGATGCTCGCCGAGCACGCCGGGCACGGGGCCGAGGTCGCGGAGATCACCGAGCAGGCGATGCGGGGCGAGCTCGACTTCGAACAGTCGCTCCGGGCCCGGGTGAAGTTGCTCGCCGGTCTCGACGCCGCCGTACTCGACCAGGTCTACGACGCCATCGTGGTCAACCCCGGCGCCCGCACCATGGTGCGCACGCTGCGTCGACTCGGCTACCGCTTCGCGATCGTGTCAGGAGGCTTCAGCCAGATCACCGATCGACTCGCTGCCGACCTCGGCATCCACCGGGCCCGCGCCAACACCCTCGAGATCATCGACGGCAGGCTGACGGGAGAAGTCATCGGTGCCGTCGTGGACCGGGCCGGAAAGGCGCAGGCGCTGCGCGAGTTCGCCGCCGACCTGGGCGTCTCCGAGGCAGCGACGATCGCCATCGGTGACGGCGCGAACGACCTGGACATGCTCGAGGCCGCCGGGCTCGGGATCGCCTACAACGCCCGCCCGGTCGTCCGCGAGGCGGCCGACACCTCGTTGAACGTGCCCTACCTCGACACGATCATGTACCTGCTCGGCATCAGCCGCGAGGAGATCGTCGCCGCCGACGCGGCCGACGGGATCATCACCCCGGCTCCCCCGCTGGGCTAGTTCGCGTCGGCCCGACCGACGTGGAAGGCCTGCAGGCGCGCCTGCATCGGCGCCAGGTCGGTCCAGTCGCCGTCGATCTCGAAGACGGCGGCGGTGCTGGTCGGAAAGGTTCCGAGCTCGACGGCACCCGTCGCGTCGCCTTCGCCGTCGTCGAGCTGCTGGGCCAGCATCTCCATCGTGGGGTTGTGCCCGACCACGACGACGGTGCCGACGCTCGCGGGCGTCGTGTGGACCAGCTCGAGCACGCCGAACTCGTCGGTGCCGTAGAGCGCGCCGTCGATCTGTGGCTCGATCCCCCAGCCGGCGCCGTCAGCGAGCACCTCCCAGGTCTCGCGGGTGCGCGCGGCGTACGACACGTAGGCCACCTCGGCTGCAATGCCCTGGCCCTCGTCTGGCTCCTGCCGCCGACCTACATCATCCACGCCGACGGCACGCGGCTGGAGTCCAATTGGTCTTATCTCTGGGACGTGCCGTTGGAGTGGTCGGTCAGCGTGCCCCTCACGGCGCTGCGCCTCGCCTCCGTCATCGTCTTCACCGCCGGCATGTATCTTGTTTTTCCCACCAATCCGAAGCAGGAGGGCGCCAAATGAAATCCTTCCGCTCCCATTCCCGTGCACTCGTCTCGCCGAAGCCTTCGGGCGTAGGCGGTTTCACCCTGATCGAGATCATGATCGTGGTCTCGATCGTGACCATTCTCAGCACCCTGGCCATGATCGTCATCGGCCGCGTCCAGGATCGCGCCGCCCGCAGCCTGATCGAAAACAACCTTCGCCAGCTCTATCAGGCCAAGGAGTATTATTTCACGGAAACCGGAGACGCGGACTCCGTCAAATTCGTGGAATTGG
>JAPLCC010000014.1 GCA_026392415.1 Propionibacteriales bacterium | reverse complement strand
ATGACGATGACGACGACGACCAGGACGACGACGAAGACCAGGACGACGACGAAGACGACCAGGACGACGACCACGACCGGGACGACGACCACGACACCCGCACCTACCCCGGCGTGATCGGCGGCGGTCTGGCGACGGCCGGGCTGCTCGGCGGGCCGGGTGCCGTCAACGGCATCCGGAACCTGCTCTCCCGCGGCGGGCCGACCAGCGGCGTCGGCACGATCGGCAGCACCACGCGCGCCGGCGCTCCCGGTGCCCTGGGGCGCCCCGGCGTCGGCACACCGGGCAGTCCTGTTTCGCGCGGCGGCGGTGCCGGTGGTGGTGGCGGGCGCGGCGGGACGGGCGGTGTTCCCGGGAACACCAGCGGGCGCGCAGGACGCGGCGGCGCCGGCGGTCGTGGCGGAGTCGGCGGCGGCTCAGGTGGCTCGCGACGCAAGCGCGACGGTGAGCAGGCCCGCGAGGAGGACCTCTTCGACGACGGCCAGGACTGGCTCGACGACGAGGGCACCGGACCCGGCATCCTCGGCTAGGCGGTTCCTAACCCGCGAGGACGTCGGTGACCGGCAGGCTCGAGTCGGCCGGCAGGTCCAGTGACGAGGGCTGGCGGCCCCGCGCGACCATGGTCGCGCCGAGAGCGGCCACCATCGCCCCGTTGTCGGTGCACAGTCCCGGGCGCGGAACCCGCACCCGGATGCCGAGCTTGCCGGCCCGTTCCTCGGCCATCGCCCGCAAGCGCGAGTTGGCCGCGACGCCGCCGCCGATCATCAGGTCCTCGATGCCTTCGGCACTGGCCGCATCGAGCGCCTTGCGCACGAGCACGTCGCAGACGGCTTCCTGGAAGGACGCCGCCACATCGGCGACCGGGACCGGTTCCCCGCTGCGTTCACGGGCCTCGACCCACCGGGCGACCGCTGTCTTGAGCCCGGAGAACGAGAAGTCGAAGCGGTGCCGCTCGAGGTCCCGACGACCCGTCAGCCCGCGCGGGAAGTCGATGGCGACCTGGTCCCCCTCGCGGGCGACCCGGTCGATGTGGGGACCGCCCGGGAACGGCAGCCCCAGCAGGCGGGCGACCTTGTCGAAGGCCTCGCCGGCAGCGTCGTCGATCGTGGCACCGAGCGGGTCGATGCCGCCCTCGTGACCGGTGATGTCCGTGACCCGCAGCAGGCTGGAATGACCGCCCGAGACGAGCAGCGCCAGGCACGGCTCGGGCAGCGGACCGTGCTCGAGCTGGTCGACGGCGACGTGGGCGGCGAGGTGGTTGACGCCGTAGATCGGCTTGCCGAGCCCCAGGGCCAGCGCCTTGGCGGAGGCGACCCCCACCAGCAGCGCGCCGGCAAGGCCGGGGCCGTGGGTCACGGCGATCGCGTCGACGTCGCGGAGCTGGATGCCGGCGGTGTCGCAAGCCCGCTGGATCGTCGGGACCATCGCCTCGAGGTGTGCGCGACTCGCGACCTCGGGGACGACTCCCCCGAACCGGGCGTGCTCCTCGACGCTGCTGGCGACAGCGTCGGCCAGCAGCGTGTGGCCGCGCACGATACCGACACCGGTCTCGTCGCAGGAGGTCTCGATGCCGAGGACCAGCGGCTCGTCTGCCGTCATGACGCGATCACGGCACCATTGTGACGGGTGCCGTCAGCACGAGGGCTGTGGTCCCGTCCCTGTAGTAGCGAGTCCGTCTGCCGAGCTCGGTGAAGGCGTGGCGTTCGTAGAAGCCGCGCGCCTCGGTGTTGTCCTCCCGCACTTCGAGCAGCAGCCGTTCGGCACCGCCCGACGCGGCGAGGTCGTGCACGGCACCGAGCAGCGCAGTGGCCACGCCCGCCCGCCTGAGCTCCGGGAGTACGGCGATCCGCTGCAACTCGGCGACGTCGACGACGCTGACCACGGCATGGCCGGCGAACTCGCCGGCCAGGTCGGCCACGACGTAAGCAACGGTCGGCAGGCTGCCGCTGACGCCTTCGCCGACGAGGTTCGCGGACCACGGATCGAGCGGGAACGCCGTCTCCTCGAGCGCGACGATGGCCGCGACGTCGGAGGCGAGCGCCGCGCGGACGACCGGCGACGAGCTCACGGAGTCGGCGCAGCGTCGGGCAGCACGGCCTTGGCTGCGCGGGGGATCTCGGCGTCGGGTCGGCGCAGGTACAACGGCTCGGGCGCGAGGATCTCGACCCGCTCCCCGATGACGGCGCGAGCCAGCCAGGCGGCGTCGGGGCGCAGCGGTGCCCGGCCGTCGGGGAAGGAGTCGGGATAGAGCGCGGCTCCTTCGCCGATCACGGGCAGGGTGCTGGCAACCACGGCAGGACGCTCGACGACCGGCTCGCTCCGACGCCGACCCTGCGCGTCGTACGACGCCAGGTAGACCTCCTTGCGGCGCGCGTCCGTGGCCACGAGGAAGTCTCCGTCCACGACTCCGGAGGCGACCGCCCCGACAGCGAGCGCGTCGAGCGAGCAGACACCGTGGACCGGCACCTCGAGCACGTGGGCGAGGGTGCGGGCGGTGACCAGCCCGACCCGCAGGCCGGTGAACGGTCCGGGGCCGACCCCGACGGCGATCGCGGTCACGCCGGCCGGCGTGATGCCCGCCTCGGTGAGCACCTGCTCGATCAGCGGAGCCAGCTGCTCACCGTGTCGCATGCCGATCGCTGCGGTGGCAGCTGCGACGACGTCGGTGCCGTCGTGCACGGCGACGGTGACCGTCGGAGACGCGGTGTCGAAGGCGAGCAGCACGGCGTCGAGGCTACCGGTCGGGCCGCGCGCGCCTCACTGCCAGGCGCGGACCCAGTCCACCTCGATCGTGGCGGAGGCCGCGGTCTGGTCGTTCGGGGCGTTCCAGAGGTTGCCCCAGACCTGGGTCACCACCAGGTTGAACGGCTTGTCGAACGGCTGGGGCCGAGACAGTCCCAACGGGTTCCAGACGTGGGAGAAGCAGAGCTTGTCGTCGTAGAAGAACTGCATCCGCTCGGGGGTCCACTCGACGGCGTAGGTGTGGAAGGCGCTGCTGGCTGTGGGCACCGCGCAGTTGGTGCCCGTGCTCTGCAGCGGCACCTCGCCCGAGTAGTGCACCGAGGGGTACACGTTGGCCGGGCGAGCGCTCCACCACTCGGCGACGTCGATCTCGCCCGACAACGGCCAGGCTCCGTAGGTGTGCGCCTGCGGGTAGAGCCACAGTGCCGAGTGCGCGCCGGGCACCCCGGGGTCGACCGGCAGCTTCGCCCGGAACTCGAAGCGCCCGTAGGCCTGGCCGAACCGGTCCCGCGTCGTCACCGTGCCGGCGGTCGAGGTCGTCTCGAAGGCACCGAACGGGCTGGAGCACGTGAAGGTCTCGAGCTGACGTCGCGCGGTCACCCGGAGCGTGCCGGAGTCCACGGCGATGGTGTCCGCGTCGTTGACGTAGCAGTCCCTGTTGCCGCTGGTCATGCCGCTGTACCAGGTCTCCTGGACCAGCCACTTGTCCGTGTCGAGCGCCGTACCGTCGAAGTCGTCGTGGAACGAGCAGGCGTAGTAGCTGCCGTCGCCGCGCTTCGGACGCACCCCGCAGTCGTCCGTCGGGGCTGGAACGACCGGCTTCACGACGGGGGCGGGCCGCGGGTCGACGCGCCGCACCACGCTCCCGCGGCCACCGGAGACAACGCGATAGGCACGTCGTCTCGAGGGGTACGCCGCCGCCATGCGATAGGCACCGGAGCGCTCCGCGCGCTTCACGCCGACCGTCGTCCAGCGCGTCGTCCCGCGCACCTGGAGCCGGACCAGGGCACGGGGCCGTGCGCGACCGGTGAACAACACGGTCGTGCTGCGCTCGACGGGGCGGTTCAGGGCCGGCGCCGAACGGCGCTGCGCCGCTGCTGCCTGGTCGACGGGCAGGCAGAGACCGGCGATGCAGACCAGCACGATGCCCAGCGCACGAAGACGCCCCATCCGACCCACCCCCCTGCTCTCGCTCTGCCCGTCCTTTCGAGGCTAGGAGCGAGGGAGGGGTCGGCGGCACCAGCGCACGGGCCGACCGCGGATGGTGCTGGTGAGCCATTGTTCCGGGATGCGGTCCTCGGGACCCTGGTCCCGGAAACCGGGCGCCAGACCTACGACCTGGAGACGGCCAACAGGTCGACGCCGAGCCAGCGCACGCCCACCGGATCGAGCTCCACGAGGCGGGGATCGGCGTCCGGATCGACGTCGGTGGCACCCGTGGCACGCCCGATCCGGACCTCCAGCCAGGCATCGGCCAGGCCCTCGGCCAGGCCGCTCCCCCACTCGACGACCGTGACCGCGTCGTCGAGGTCGGTGTCGAGATCGAGGTCGTCGAGCTCGGCGGCTCCGCCGAGTCGATAGGCATCGACATGGACCAGCGCGGGGCCGGAGCCCAGCGAGGGGTGCACCCGCGCGATCACGAAGGTGGGCGAGGTGACCGCACCACGTACACCGAGCCCGACGCCCAGCCCCTGGGTGAACGTGGTCTTGCCGGCGCCGAGCTCACCGCTGAGGACCAGGACGTCGCCGGCCCTCACCAGTGCGGCGAGCCGCTCACCGAGGGTGCGCATCGCATCGGCGTCCGGGACCTCCACGGTGTGCGGGACAGGCCGCGCCATCTCGACGTACGGCGTCCGTCGGCCCGTCTCGGCAAAGCCCATGTCGCGCCAGAACTGCACCGTGAGGGGCAGCTCCTCACGAGCCAGGATCACGACCCGGTGGGGTGCCGGCTCGCCAGCACCCGCCTGCGCTCGCCGCCGCGTCGCTTCGGCGAGCCCGGCCCGCACGAGGGCACGGGCGATGCCGCGGCCCTGGGCGGCGGGGTCGACGCCGAAGCGTCGCAGGTAGAGCGCGTCGCCGACCGGATCGAGGACCACCGCTCCCACCGGGCGCCCGTCGAGCAGGGCCAGCAGGCCACCCCCGGGCGTGAGGAGTGCGGCAATCGACTCCTCGGTCTCGTTGAGAGCATCGGCCGGAGGGTCGAGTGCAGGGCGTGCCGCGAAGGCCGCTCCGACGACGGCCAGCACTGCGGCGGCGGACTCGGGACCGATCGCCGTCACTTCGAGACTCACCGCGCTGCAGCCCTCGCCGACGCCGCAGTGATCAGCTGGTCGAGCTCGGCGTTGACGAGCTCGTGCCGCTCCATGATCACCATGTGGCCGGCGCCTTCGCACTCCAGCAACCGGGAGTCGGGCACCCGCGAGTGCAGCTTGCGCGAGTGGCCGATCGAGGTGACCCTGTCGGCGGTCCCGCAGATGATCGAGGTCGGCACCCTGCTGAGCGACTCGACGTGGTCGAACTTGTCGAGGCTCGCGAACATCGGGAAGAAGTCGGCAACCACCTCGAACGGAGTCGCGCCCAGCATCTCGTCGACGAACTCGACATAGCCCTGCGGGACCGGGCCACCGAACGCCAGGCGGTCGGTCAGCACCGTGGCGACCGACCTCCCGGCCTTGCGGAGAGCGTCCACCCCACGGTGTCCCAGGTGCAGCGTGCGCACCGCGCCGCTGGCGAAGGGACCGGCCAGGCGTGCGGGCAGCATCGGGAGCAGGATCCTGCTCGGGTCGATTCCGCCGGCAGTCGTGGAGACCAGTGCCACGCCGACGACACGGGTGCCGATCAGGTCGGGGAACTGTTCGGCGAAGGCAACGATCGACATGCCGCCCATCGAGTGCCCGACGAGCACGACGGGGCCCGTGGGCACGACGGCGTCGATCACGTCCTTGAGGTCGCGGCCCAGCTGGTCGACGGTCGAGTGCTCGCGGCCGGAGTTGCCGGAGCGGCCGTGTGATCGCTGGTCGTAGTAGACCGTGCGCACGAGGCCGCGGTAGGCGGCTCGCTGGAAGTGCCAGCAGTCGAGGTTGAGGCAGAAGCCGTGGACGAAGACCACGGTGACGGGAGGCGATCCGTCCTTGGTACGGCGCAGCAGGCGCTCGAGCGCCCCGGTCGTGGCCGCACCGGAACGGGCGGCGTCCACCTCGTCGACCTCGACGTGCAGGCGGACCCCGTCCTCGGCGACGACGCTGATCGCCGGCGAGCGCAGGGTTCCGAACGCGATCTCCTCACCGGCACGACGACTGATCTGCCGCTGCTGGCGAACGACCCCGACCGCCGTACCGGCAGCGGCGACACCCAGGGCACCGGCAACCGAGCCGAGGATCCGACCGCGGCGACTCATGACTGCCCCACGAAGCGACGCGTCATCCGTCCACCGATCCTGGTCACGATCTCGTAGTTGATGGTGCCGCAGGCCTCGGCCCAGTCCTGCGCCGTGGGTCCGCCGGCCGACGGCGGACCGAAGACGACGACCTCGCTGCCGACGTCGGGGCGGTCGCCGCCGAGATCGACGACGACCTGGTCCATGCAGACCGTGCCGCGGATCGGGCGTCGCTTGCCGTCGATCCCCACCTGGGCGGCGGCGTCGGGTGAGCCGGGCCGGGTGGCGTTGCGCGGAATGCCGTCGGCGTAGCCGACCGGCACCAGTCCGACGGTGGTCGGGTGCTCGGCGGTCCAGTGGTGGCCGTAGGAGACGGCGTCCCCGACGGCGAGCTCCTTGACCATGACCAGGGGCGCTCGCATGGTCATCGCCGGCACCAGACCGATGTCGGTGGCCTGACCCGGCGCGGGGTCCAGTCCGTAGAGGGCGATGCCGCACCGCACCGCGTCGAAACGGGCGGAGGGCCGCAAGATGGTGGCCGCAGAGTTCGCCAGGTGGCGAAGTTCGGGCCGCAACCCGTGTTCCTCGGCCAGGGCGACGGCCTCGCGGAAGGCAGCCTCCTGGCGGTCGTTGGACGGGTGGTCGGGCTGGTCGGCGCAGGCCAGGTGCGACCACACGCCGGTGACCTGCCAGAGGCCGGCTTCCTCACCTGCGCGGGCCCGCGCGAAGACCTCGGCCCACGCCGTCCGCGGAGCGCCGCCGCGCGACAGCCCGGTGTCGACCTTGAGCTGGATCCGGGCCGGTTCGGACCGCTCCGCGAGCGCTGTCGCGATGGCATCCAGCTCGTCGACGGAGTACGCCGACACGTCGATGTCGAGGGCAGCAGCCGCGGCGTAGTCCGCGCCGGGAGCAGTGATCCAGCACAGGAGCGGCCCGTCGACGCCGGCGCCGCGGAGGGCGAGCGCCTCCTCGATCGTCGCCGTGGCCAGCCACTCTGCTCCGCCCTCGCGGGCAGCGTGCGCACACTCGACCATGCCGTGGCCGTAGCCGTCGGACTTCACGACCGCGATCAGCGGGACGCCGGCGGTGGCACGCAGCAGTCGCGCGTTGGCCCGGATCGCGTCGAGGTCGACGACGATCTCTGCTGGGCCCAGGGGCGCCGGCGTGCTGGCCATGGCTCCGATCCTCCCATCACTCGCTGATGAGCGATGCGATGAGGGCCGGGAGCGCGCGAGCGACGTCGCCGGCGACGAGCGGACCGTCGCTGGCCGCGAGGGCTGCCGCAGCGCCGTGCAACCACGACCCGACGGAGGCCGCGTCGAACGGGTCCAGACCGCCCGCCAGCAGGGTGCCGATCAACCCGCCGAGAACGTCACCTGCCCCGGCGGTCGCCAGCCACGGCGTGCCCGAGGTGGTCACCCGCACCCGCCCGCCGGGTTCGGCGATCACGGTGTGCCGGCCCTTGAGGAGTACGACGGCGTCGTACTCACGCGCGGCGCGGAGCGCGAACTCCAGCGACCGTGCTTCGATCTCCGCGCGATCCGCACCGAGCATCGCTGCCAGCTCGCCGGCATGAGGCGTCAGCACGGCGGACTGACCGCGCGCCAGGTCGGCGAAAGCCAGGGCGTCGGCATCGACGACCACCGGCACGCCGTCGGCCAGCGAGTCACGAAACGCCTGCTCGGCGCCGGTGTCACTCCCGGATCCGACCACCCAGGCCTGCACCCGCCCGGGCCCGACGACCTCGGGATGCTGCTCGCGGAGCCGGTCGACCACGGCCGGGTCGCCGTCGTAGCGCACCATCCCGGCCAGGCCGCAGGACGCTCCGGAGACGCTCAGCAGGCCGGCACCGGGGTAGGTCGCCGATCCGGCACGGATGCCGACGACGCCGCGGGTGTACTTGTGGGCCTGCGGACCCGGGCGCGGCAACAGGACTGCGACGTCGACGGGCTGGAGGCCCTCGATCGGTGCCTCGGGCAACGCCAGGCCGATGTCGACCAGGTCGATGGCGCCGCAGGCGAGCGCCGCGGGATCGAGCAGGTGGCAGCCCTTGTGGGTGCCGAACGTGACGGTCAGCGTGGCCGTCACGTGCGGGCCGTCGATCGCACCCGTGTCGACGTCGACCCCCGACGGCACGTCGACTGCGACCACCGGGACGCCCTCGAGTGCAGCCAGTGCGGCGACCGCGTTCGGTCGGAGGCCGGGGCGGCCCCCGATGCCGACGATCCCGTCGATGACGACGTCGAACGGCAGGTCTCGAGACGGTCGCGGGGCGACCTCCTCGACCAACGAGCGCACCCGGCCGCCCACCGCCCGCAGCGCCGCGACCCCACCCTCGTGCACCCGCTCCGAGAGCAACCACGCCTCCACCTGCACACCCCGCCGCGCGAGCACCACGCCGGCGTACAGCGCGTCGCCGCCGTTGTCGCCCGAGCCGACGAGCAGCACGACCCGGCGACCGTAGGCCGAACCCAGGAAGTCGAGCACCGCGCAGGCCAGGCCGTACGCCGCCCGCTGCATGAGCGCGCCCTCGGGCAGCCGGGCGAGCAGCGTGGCCTCGGCGACGCGGACCTGCTCGACGGTGTGGGCACGCAGCACGGTCAGTCCTCGAGCACGACGACCGCCGAGGCGATGCCGCCGTCATGGGTGAGGGACAGGTGCACCGAACGCACGCCGAGCCGGTCGGCCTCGGCGAGCACGGTGCCGCGGATCACGAAGCGCGGCCGGCCGGTGTCCTCGGAGACGACCTCGGCGTCGTGCCAGGCCATCCCGTTCGGGGCACCGAGCGCCTTGGCGAGGGCTTCCTTGGCCGCGAACCGCGCGGCGAGCGAGCTGATCGGCCGGCCGCGCTCCGCCTCGACGAACAGCTTCGTCACCAGCGCAGGGGTACGACGGCACGACTCCTCGAACCGGGCGATCTCGCACACGTCGATCCCGACTCCGACCACCGCCATCAGTTCACGTCCTATTCGACGGTGACGGACTTGGCGAGGTTGCGGGGCTGGTCGACGTCGTGACCCAGGGCCGTCGCCAGCTCACAGGCGAACAGCTGCAGCGGCACGATCGCCACGAGCGGCTGCAGCAGCACGGGCACCTTGGGCAGCCGGATCAGCACGTCGGCGTACGGCTCGATCGAGGCGTCGCCCTCCTCGGCCAGGCAGATGGTGCGCGCTCCGCGGGCGCGGACCTCCTGGATGCCGCTGAGCATCTTTCCGTGCAGCTGGTCACGGCCCTTGGGCGGCACGACGCAGAGCACCGGCAGCCCTTCCTCGATCAGCGCGATCGGGCCGTGCTTGAGCTCGCCGGCCGCAAAACCCTCGGCGTGGATGTAGGCGAGCTCCTTGAGCTTGAGGGCACCTTCGAGCGCCACCGGGTAGCCCGCGTGACGACCGAGGAAGAGCACGGAACGGGTGCCGACATGGGCACGGGCCAGGTCGTAGACCGTGGCGGCGCTGCCGAGCACGGTCTCGATGTGGTCGGGCATCGCCTCGAGCTGTTCCATGATCTCGTCGATCTCGTCGCCGAAGCGGGTCCCCTTGACCTGGGCGATGTAGAGCGCGAGGAGGTAGCAGGCGACCAGCTGGGTGAGGAACCCCTTGGTCGACGCGACGCCGATCTCGGGCCCGGCGTGGGTGTAGATCACCGCGTCCGACTCCCGAGGGATCGAGGAGCGGTTGGTGTTGCAGATCGCCAGCACCTTGGCCTTCTGCGCGCGCGCGTGCATGATCGCATGCAGCGTGTCGGCGGTCTCGCCGGACTGGCTGATCGCGACGATCAACGTGGTCGCGTCGATGATCGGGTCGCGATAGCGGAACTCCGAGGCGAGCTCGACCTCGACCGGCGTACGCGTCCAGTGCTCGATGGCGTACTTCGCGACCATGCCGGCGTAGAACGACGTGCCGCAGGCGATGATGATGATCTTGTCGACGTCGCGCAGCTCCTCGTCGGCCAGCCGCATCTCGTCGAGCTGCAGCTGCCCCGACTTGGTACGCCGCCCGATCAGCGAGTCGGCGACGGTGCGTGGCTGCTCGAAGATTTCCTTGCGCATGAACCAGTCGTGGCCGTCCTTCTCCGCAGCGGAGAGGTCCCAGTCGACGTGGAAGCGCTTGGCCTCGACAGGCCTGCCCCAGAAGTCGGTGACCTCGACGTGGTCGCGGGTCATCACGACGATCTGGTCCTGCCCGAGCTCGAGCGCCTCGCGAGTGAACTCGATGAACGCGGCGACGTCGGAGCCGAGGAAGTTCTCCCCCTCGCCGAGGCCCACCACGAGCGGTGAGTTGCGGCGCGCGGCAACGACCGTGTCCGGGTCCTCGCTGTCGATGGCGACGAGGGTGAAGGCACCGTCGAGCTGCTGGCACACGCGCTGCATGGCCGTGGTCAGGTCGAATCCGGACTCGACCTGCAGCTCGACCAGGTGGGCGACGATCTCGGTGTCGGTGTCGGAGAGCAGCTCGTGGTCGTCGTCCTCGACGCGGTCACGGAGCTCGACGAAGTTCTCGATGATGCCGTTGTGCACGAGTGCGATCCGCCGGGCACCACCCGTGTGCGGGTGGGCGTTGACGTCGTTGGGCGGACCGTGGGTGGCCCAGCGCGTGTGGCCGATCCCGATGCCGGCGGTGGGGAGGGATTCCTCGTCGAGGACCTTCTCGAGGTTGGCCAGCTTGCCGGCGCGCTTCTCGACGTGGAGGTCACCACCGCTGACGACGGCCACACCGGCCGAGTCGTAACCGCGGTACTCCAGTCGGCGCAGGCCGTCGATGACGGTGTCCTGGGCCGATCTTGGCCCGACATATCCGACGATCCCGCACATGATCAGGGAGTCTATGGTCTGTCGGCGTGGACGCGCCCAACCGGCCGCGGGGACACACTGGAACAATCGCTTGCATGGTGACCGGTACGGCGGACAACCTCCACGGCGAGGAGTCGTCGCGCGAAGCGTCGCCGTACGTCGAGCTCGACCGGGCCACGTGGGCGAAGCTGGCCTCGGAGACCGAGAGCCCGCTCACCAACGATGAGCTCGACCGGCTCCGCGGCATCGGTGACTCGCTCGATCTCGACGAGATCCGCGACGTCTACCTCCCGCTCTCCCGCCTGCTCAGCCTGCGGGTCAGCAGTGCCTCGAAGCTGCACCAGGAGCAGGAGGAGTTCCTCCACGGCCTCACTCCCCCGCGGACACCGTTCGTGATCGGCCTCGCCGGATCGGTGGCCGTCGGCAAGTCGACCGCTGCTCGTGTGCTCCAGCAGATGCTGGCCCGGTGGCCCGAGCACCCCAATGTCGCCCTGGTCACCACCGACGGCTTCCTCTATCCCAACGCCGAGCTCGAGAAGCGCGGGCTGCTGGACCGCAAGGGCTTCCCGGAGTCCTATGACCGCCGTGCGCTGCTGAAGTTCGTCATCGACATCAAGTCGGGCAAGGACGAGGTCGAGGCGCCCGTCTACTCCCACCTCGTCTACGACGTGAAGCCGGACGAGAAGGTCGTCGTGAAGCGCCCCGACATCGTCATCGTCGAGGGCCTGAACGTCCTCCAGCCGGCCCGGGTGCGCGACGACGGCCTGATCACCCTGGGCCTGTCGGACTTCTTCGACTTCTCGATCTTCGTCGACGCGAACACCAACCACATCCGCGACTGGTACGTCGACCGGTTCCTGCGGTTGCGCGAGACGGCGTTCCGCGACCCGAGCTCCTACTTCGCGAAGTACGCCGCGCTGAGCCACGACACCGCCATCGACGAGGCGCGCCGGATCTGGGACGCCATCAACGGCCCCAACCTCGAACGCAACGTGCTGCCGACGAGGTCGCGCGCCACCCTGGTGCTGCGGAAGACCGCAGACCACTCGGTCCGCTACGTGCGCCTGCGCAAGATCTGACGCGTCGCGCAAACCGTTCAGGTCGCTGTGCTCAGTTGCTGGAGCCCCGGACCTCGGCGGGCTCGCGCCACGAGACCAGTCCCTGGTCGATCGCCTGCTGCGCCTGGTCGGCGCGGGTCGTGTAGATGGTGAAGCCGAACGCGTAGTCGGCGTAGGTCCGGGCGTACTTGAACAGGCCCTTGCCGATCCCGGACCACTGGTGGAAGGCGACCTTGCCGTCCGCGCGGATCTCCGGTCCGGGCGTGAGGTCGGGGTCGCGGTCATAGACCTCCCGTCCCCCGGAAGCGGAGTTCCACTGGGAGTAGTTCACCTTCACCTCGCTGCCGTCGGCGAGGGTGACGAGGCACTCGTGCAGCTCGGGCCGGTTGATGGTCTCGTCGACCTTCTTCACGTCCGTGCAGTCGTCGTCGATCGACGGGAAGACCCACTTCAGACCGTTGACGCCGGTCGGCGGCAGGCACTGGTCGAGCGAGGCGACCACCGTGGTGGGGTCACTCCAGCAGTGCGGACCCTGTGCGACGACGGTCGCGTCCGTCGTCGGGCCGGAGGAGCCGTCGGTCTTCCGGGCAGTCGTCGGTTCGTCCTCGCTCTGGAACAGGCCGCCCGCAGCCAGCGCGCCGGCCACGGCGCCGGCGAGCAGCACCACGACGGCCACGACGGCCGTGATCCGCAGGCCACGACGGCGTGGAGCCTCCTGGGTCGTGCCGTCCTTGGCCCTCGTGGACTCGACGGTCCGGCCCGGCGGGGCCGGCATGGGCGGGAGGGCGACGACGGTGGTGGCGCCCACGTCGCCGGAGTCCGCAGCAGAGCCCCCGGCCTTCGCGACGCCGGTCGCGGACCGCAGGAAGGCCTGCATCTCCTGCGCGCTGGAGAACCGGTCGGCGGGGTCCTTGGCCATCGAGCGCAACAGCAACTGGTTCACTGCGTGGCTCCACGCGTCGCCGCCCGGCAGCTGACGCACGGGCAGGGTCTGGTGGGCCACCGCCTGCTGCACCATGGTGCCCTCGTAGGGGAGCGTGGCGGTGACCAGGAACCACAGCAGGCAGCCGGTCGCGTAGAGGTCGGCCTGCGCCGTGGCCGGATGGCCGTCGAAGCGTTCCGGTGCGAGGTACGCCCAGGTGCCGATGACACCCTGCGTCTTCTCGACGTTGGTGACGTCGAGCGCCTGGGCGATGCCGAAGTCACACAGGAAGGCGCGAACGCCGGCCGCCTCGTTGCGGAGCAGCACGTTGCTGGGCTTGACGTCACGGTGGATCAGCCCGACGGCGTGGGCGTCGGCGAGGCCGGACAGCACCTGGTCGACCAGAGCGAGCGCTTCGGCCGCCGGCAAGGCACCTCGGCGCTGGACGAGCTCGGTCAGGTCGCCGTCGGGGATCAGCTGGGTCGCGATGTACAGCCACCCGTCGTGCGCACCGGTGTCGTAGACCTGCACGACGTGCGGGGAGTCCAGCCGGGCCAGTGCCTGCGCCTCGCGACGGAAGCGGGCGACCATGTCGTCGGCACCGACCAGTTGTGGCGCCAGCAGCTTGAGCGCGACGCGCCGGCCGAGATCCAGGTGGACCGCGGTGAGCACCACGCCCATGCCGCCCTGGCCGAGGGCTGCCTCGACCTGGTAGCGGCCGAAGGTGTCACCCGGTCCCGGCATGTTGCCCATGGCTGCAGAGCCTAGTGTCGTCGGAGGGCGAGCCGCAGGCGTACGACGTCAGCCAGCCGGTGCGCGATCGCGTCGGCCTGGTCGGCGGTGGGCGCCTCCACCATCACCCGCACCAGAGGCTCGGTGCCGGAGGGTCGCAGCAGCACTCGCCCGCTGTCACCGAGCTCGGCAGCGGCGGCGGCAACGGCGGCGACGAGCTCGTCGTCGTCGGTGCGGCCACGGTCGACATCGGGCACGTTGACGAGCACCTGGGGCAGGCGGTTCATCACGCCGGCAAGCTCACGCAGGGTGCTGCCGGTGACCACCATCCGCTGCAGCACGTGCAGGGCGGTCAGCAATCCGTCGCCGGTGGTGGCGTGCTCGCTGAGGATGACGTGACCGGACTGCTCGCCGCCGAGGTTGTAGCCGCCCGCCGCCATCTGTTCGAGGACGTAGCGGTCGCCGACGGCCGCCTGCTTCACGGTGATGCCGGCGGCGGTCAGGGCCTGGATCAGGCCGAGGTTGCTCATCACCGTCGCGACGAGGGTGGAGTCCTTCAGGTCGCCGGTGGCGTGCATCGCCAGCGCGAGGATCGCCATGATCTGGTCGCCGTCGACGATCGCGCCGGTGTGGTCCACGGCCAGGCAGCGATCGGCGTCACCGTCGACCGCGAAGCCGGCATCGGCACCGTGCTCGATGACCGCCTGCTGGAGCGCGCCGAGGTGGGTCGAGCCGACGCCGTCGTTGATGTTGAGGCCGTCGGGGTCCGCACCGATCGTGATCACGGTCGCGCCGGCAGCCTCGAGGGCCCGGGGGCCGACCGAGCTGGCGGCACCGTGAGCACAGTCGAGAACGACCTTGACGCCGGCCAGCGGCGTACCGCCGGGTTGCCCGAGCGTGGCGACCAGGTGGGCGGCGTACTCGGCCTCACCTGCGAGGTAGGTCGAGACCCGTCCGACAGCCGCACCCGTGGGTCGCTCCCAGACCTGGCCGATCGCGGCCTCGATGAGGTTCTCGTGGTGGTCGTCGAGCTTGACCCCGCCGCGCGCCAGGAACTTGATGCCGTTGTCGGGCATCGGGTTGTGCGAGGCGCTCAGCACCACGCCGAGATCGGCGTCCAGCGCCTCGGTGAGGTGAGCGACCGCCGGGGTCGGGATCACCCCGAGCAGCAGGACGTCGACTCCCGCCGATGCGAGGCCGGCGACGACGGCGCCTTCGAGGAAGTGCCCGGAGACCCGGGTGTCGCGGCCGACCACTGCGATCGGGCGGTGGTCGTCGATCTCCCTGCGCAGCACGCGGGCGGCTGCAATGCCGAGGTCCAGAGCCAGCTCCGCCGTCACTTCGGCGTTGGCCAGCCCACGGACACCATCGGTGCCGAAGATGCGGGTCACGTCTCTCCCCTCGTCTGGTCTCGGACTCTTCCGCAAAACGGCCGACAGGGCCACGGGCCGCCAATGCGGCGCGTGGCCCTGTCGTTACGACCTGCGTCGCAGGATCAGCGCTTGCTGTACTGCGGAGCCTTGCGGGCCTTCTTGAGACCGGCCTTCTTGCGCTCGGTCGCGCGGGCGTCACGGGTCAACAGACCGGCCTTCTTGAGGGCCGGGCGGTTGGCGTCGATGTCGATCGCGTTGAGCGAGCGGGCCACGCCGAGGCGCAGCGCGCAGGCCTGACCGGTGATGCCGCCGCCGTGGATACGGGCGATCACGTCGAAACGGCCCTCGAGGCCGAGCGTCGCGAACGGCTCGTTGGCAACCTGCTGGTGCAGCTTGTTCGGGAAGTAGTCCTCGAACGTGCGGCCGTTGATGGTCCACGTGCCGGTGCCCGGAACGATGCGGACGCGGGCGACGGCTTCCTTGCGACGGCCGGTGGCCGCGCCGGGGGCGATGGTCGCCGGAACGGCGCTCTCGGCCGCGGAGCCGGTGGACTCGCTGGTGTAGGCGAGGCCCTGGTCGTCGGTCTCGAAGGTCTCTTCGACCTCGGTGTTCTGCGATTCAGTCACGATGAAAGTCCTTAGTCCTGGTCAGCTCGGTCGAGTCACTGGGAGATCTGGGTGATCTCGTACGCAACGGCCTGCTGCGCCTGGTGGGGGTGCGTCGGGCCGTTGTAGACCTTGAGCTTCGTGATGATCTGGCGACCAAGACGGTTCTTGGGGAGCATGCCCCACACCGCCTGCTCGACGGCCTTGCGGGCGTCCTTGTCGATGACCTGCCCGATCGGGGTGGCGGTCAGACCACCCGGGAAGCCGGAGTGGCGGTAGACCATCTTGTCGGTGCGCTTCTTGCCGGACAGCGCGACCTTGTCGGCGTTGATGATCACGACGAAGTCGCCGGTGTCGGCGTTGGGGGCGAAGATCGGCTTGTGCTTGCCGCGCAGGAGACCTGCAGCGGTGACGGCCAGTCGGCCCAGGACGACGTCAGTCGCGTCGATCACGAGCCAGGCGCGCTCGACGTCGCCGGGCTTGGGAGCGTAGGTACGCATGATGCGTTCACTCTCTCGGTCAGTTCGTGGACCCGTTCGACGAATGTCGGTCGGGCTTGCCTGCCGCCGGTGCGGTTGCACCGTGCAGGCGACGTCTTCTGACGAACTCAGCCCGGCCCACACATGCTCGTCTCACGACGATCCGCGCCTTGGTCAGACGCTGGGCGATCCGGGACTGCCCCGGCGCCGTACGAGACGGCAGCGCGGAGCGGCAGGAGACGCAAGGGGAAAGACTACGGGCGTCGCCGCACGACGGTCAAAACGCCGCGGACTCACTTCGCAGCTGTGCGACAGCCGCATGGATGCGGTCGGTCACCTCATCCACCTCACCCAGTCCGTCGACAGCCACCAGGAGCCGTCGCTCCTCGTAGGCGCCCACGAGGGGAGCGGTCTGCTCCTCGTACACCGCGAGGCGGCGTCGGATCACGGTCTCGGTGTCGTCAGCACGCCCCTCGGTGCGCGCCCGGCCGAGGAGGCGCTGCACGAGCTCCTCAGGCTCCGCCGCCAGCAGGAGCACGCCGTCCAGGTGGGCGTCGAGACCGGCGAGGAGGTCGTCGAGCTCGGCGACCTGGTCGAGGGTGCGGGGGTAGCCGTCCAGGAGGAACCCGTTGCGACAGTCAGGCAGCTGGAGGCGGTCGCGAACCATCGCGTTGGTGACCGCGTCCGGGACGTACTCCCCCGCATCCATGTACTTCTGCGCCTGCTGCCCGAGCGGGCTCTGCGCGGTGACGTTCGCCCGGAAGATGTCTCCCGTGGAGATCGCCGGGATGCCGTGGCGGTCCGCGACATGGCGAGCCTGGGTGCCCTTGCCGGCGCCCGGCGGGCCCATGATGATCAGTCGCATCGTGATTCCTTTTCCTTCGAGGTTCGCGCGGTTGCGCTGGGTGGGGTCAGTCGACGGGTTGGTGAGCGACCCGTGCCGCATGGACCCGGGCGTGGGCGATGGCGTCGGGGGTCGTGTCGAAGAGGTGTCGCTCGTGGGCCAGGCCGTCGTACACACCGAGCTCGGTGAGCACCTGCCGATGGCGGACCTGGACGCCGGACAGGAGAACGGTCACTCCCCTGCGCTCGAGGCGGTCGATGGTGTCGGCCAGCACGTGGGCACCCGTGGCGTCGATGCTCGCCACGTGGGACAGGCGCAGCACCACGACCCTGACGTCACTGACCTCGGCCAGTTCGAGGAGGAAGTCATGGGCGGCACCGAAGAACAACGGCCCTTCGAGGCGGTAGCAGACGATGTGGTCGTCGAGGAGGGAGCGTTCCTCCGCGGTGTGGTCTCCTTCGTCGAGCGGCATCTCCTCGAGCCGGGCGGACCGGGCAGTCTGGCGCAGCGCCACGAACCCGGCCACGACCAGGCCGACGAGCACGGCGGTGACGAGATCGAACGCGACGGTCGAGACGGTCGTGACGCCGAGGACCGCCGCATCGCCCTTCGTCGAGCGGGCGAGCGCCATCAGGCCGGACACCCGGACCATCTGGACCGCCGTGGCGATCAGGACGCCGGCGAGGGCTGCGAGCGGGATCCGGCCCACCCATGGCGCCGCAACGAGGACGACTCCCAGCAGGAGCGCCGCATGGACGAGCGCCGCCAGGCGCGACGTGGCGCCGGCGCGGACGTTGACGGCGGTCCGTGCGATGGCGGCCGTCGCCGGGATCCCGCCGAACAGCGGGGCGGCCAGGTTGGCCAGACCCTGCCCGAGCAGTTCGCGGTCGGAGTCGTGACGCTGCCCGACGCTCATTGCGTCAGCCACGGTCGCTGACAAGAGGCTCTCCAGGGCTGCCAGCACGGCGACCGCGATCGCCGGGAGCACCAGCGCGTTCAACTCGGCCAGCGGCACCGTGGGCAGTGAAGGAACGGGCAGGCTCGAGGGGATGGCCCCGATCGTGTCGGCGTCCAGCCCGAACACCAGGTTGGACGCCGTCGCGGCAGTCACGGCCACCAGCGACCACGGCAGTCGGGGACGGAAGCGGGACAGCAGCAAGATCCCGCCCGCGACACCCGATGCCAACAACAACGGCGACCAGGCCGGACCCTCGCTCCAGGCGCGCACGGCATGTCCGGCCACGCGGAGCACCTGATCCCCCTGCGGCTGCATGCCCAGGGCAGCAGGGACCTGCTGGACGGCGATGATCACCGCGATCCCGAGCGTGAAGCCCTCGACGACGGGAATCGGGACGTACTTGATGAAGCGCCCACCGCCGGCCAGCGCCAGGCCGATCAGGATCAGGCCCGCGAGCATGCCGACGACCAGGACGCCCCCTGCGCCGTGGGCCGCGACGATCGGGATGAGCACCACGGCCATCGCCCCGGTCGGACCACTGACCTGGACCCGACTCCCACCGAAGACGGCCGCGACGGCGCCGGCAACGATCGCGGTGACCAGGCCCGCCGTCGCTCCCATGCCGGCGCTGGCGCCGAATCCCAGCGCGAGCGGGAGCGCCACCAGCCCCACGGTCAGTCCGGCCGTCACGTCCCGACGGGGCGAGAGATGACGCCAGTCCGACCGACGTGGCGAGATCCTCGCGATCCGCCTCGCCGCCGTGGCCGCGAGGTCACCAGCCTGGGCGGTCGCCCCGGGCGTCACCGTGCAGCGGACATCGAGGACAGTTCGTCCTCCAGGTCCCCCTGCGCGGCGATGATCCCCGACAGGATCTGACGTGCCGCAGCCAGCAGGTCTCGAACTTCCGGGACGCTGACCGAGTAGACCACCTCGCCGTTGTCCCGTCGCGAGACGACCATCGAGGTGCGCCGCAGGACAGCGAGCTGCTGCGACAGGCTGCTGGGCTCGATGGCAATGGCAGCCAGCAACTCGTGCACGGCGTGGTCGCGCTCCGAGAGGAGCTCGAGGATCCGGATGCGCGCCGGGTGCCCGAGCGTCTTGAAGAACTCCGCCTTGGCCTGGTAGAGCGGGACGCTCATCGGGCAACCGACTCGGGGGACATGGATTCAGAATACATGAATTGCACACTTCTTCAAGTCCTGAACCGAGCCCGACACCTCATACCTGTGAGATGTCTCCCACCCACCCCTCGGGACGCCGGCTTTCCGGGATGTGACGTGGGCGACTAGGTTGCAGGGGTGACTGACTCTCTCACCGTACGCGACAACCGCACCGGAGCGGAGTACGACATCCCGATCGTCGACGGCACCATCAAGGCCGCCGACATCGGGAAGATCAAGGCCGACGAAGAGAACCCTGGCCTGGCTGTCTACGACCCCGGTTTCGTCAACACTGCCTCCTGCCGGAGCGCCATCACCTACATCGATGGCGAGCGCGGCATCCTCGAGTACCGCGGCTATCCGATCGAACAGCTGGCGGAGAAGTCGAACTTCCTCGAGGTCGCCTACCTGCTCATCCACGGCGAGCTGCCGTCGAAGGAGCAGTACGACGCCTGGGTGCACGAGATCACGTACCACACGTTCGTGCACGAGAACGTCAAGGGATTCATGCAGGGGTTCCGCTACGACGCGCACCCGATGGGGATGCTGATGGCGTCGATCGGGGCCCTTTCGACGTTCTACCCCGAGTCGCGCCACATCGACGACCCGGACAACCGCCACATCCAGATCGTCCGGATGATCGCGAAGATGCCGACGCTCGGCGCCTGGTCGTTCCGGCACGCGCAGGGCAAGCCCTACGTCTACCCCGACAACGAGCTGTCCTACGCCGAGAACTTCCTCTCGATGCTCTTCAAGATGAGCGAGACGCGCTACGCCGCCGACCCGCGCATCGCCAAGGCGCTCGACGTGCTCTTCATCCTGCACGCCGACCACGAGCAGAACTGCTCGACCAACGCGGTCCGCTCGGTCGGCTCCTCGCAGGTCGACCCGTACTCCGCGGTCGCGGCCGGCATCGGCGCCCTCTACGGCCCGCTGCACGGTGGCGCCAACGAGGCCGTGCTCAAGATGCTGCGCCGGATCGGCACCAAGGAGAACATCCCCGCCTTCATCGAGGGTGTGAAGGCCGGCAACGAGCGGCTGATGGGTTTTGGCCACCGGGTCTACAAGAACTTCGACCCGCGCGCCACGATCATCAAGAAGGCCTGCGACGACGTCTTCGAGGTCACCGGGGTCAACCCGCTGCTCGAGATCGCCAAGGAGCTCGAGAAGATCGCGCTCGAGGACGAGTACTTCGTCAAGCGCAAGCTCTACCCCAACGTCGACTTCTACTCCGGCCTGATCTACGAGGCCCTGGAGTTCCCGCCGGAGATGTTCACCGTGCTGTTCGCCATCGGCCGCGCGCCGGGCTGGCTCGCACAGTGGCTGGAGCTGGTGCAGGACAAGGAGCAGAAGATCGCTCGTCCCAAGCAGATCTACACCGGCCCGCGCACGCTCGACTTCGTGCCGGCTTCGGAGCGCTGGGCCTGAGCCCCCACTTCCCGGTACGGACGCCCCGCGTGATCCACGCGGGGCGTCCGCCATTTGTCAGGAGGGGTACGGCGGCAGGTCCTCGTCGTACAGCCAGGGCTGCAGCAGAGCTGCGACGTCGTTGCCGGTGCGGTCGGACGCGAACGCGAGGAACTCCTCGGTCGTGACGGACCCGCCGGCCCGATCGGCGACCCAACCGCCCAGCACGTCGAAGAAGGCGGCGTCGCCGACATCGAGGCGCAGCGCATGCAGCGCCAGCGCGCCCCGCTTGTAGACCCGGTCGTCGAACATGAGCGCTGGGCCCGGATCCGCCAGCACCAGGTCCTGCTCGAGCTCGGCCAGCTTGTCGTGGTGGTGGCGCGCCCACTCGTCGCAGGTGCGCGGGCCCTCGGACTCCTCGGACCACAACCACTCGCTGTAGCAGGCGAACCCTTCGTGCAGCCAGATGTCCTGCCAGCGCGCGAGGGTCACGGCATTGCCGAACCACTGGTGCGCCATCTCGTGCGCGATCAGGCGCACGTGCGACCAGTCGTCGGTGCAGAAGTTGCGACCGAAACTCGACAGGCTCTGGCTCTCGAGAGGGATCTCGAGGTCGTCGTCGGTGATGACCGCGGCGTACCCGTCGAAGGGGTACGGCCCGAAGACCCGCTCGAAGAACTCCATCATCGCCGGCTGTTGGTCGAAGGAACCCTCGAGGTCGGCGTCGTGCGGTGCGATGGTGCGCATGGCGTCGTTGTGCAGCACGGTGACGTAGCGGCCCATCTGGACCGTTGCGAGATAGGTCGCCATCGGCTGGTCCATCTCGTACGTCCAGGTCTCGGCCCCGGGCCGACGGCGGTGCCCGGCGAGCGCGCCATTGGCGACGACGGTGTAACCGGTGGGAGCGGTCACCGTGATCCGGTAGGTGGCCTTGTCGTCGGGTCGGTCGTTGCAGGGGAACCACGTCGGAGCGCCATGGGGCTGGGCCGCGACGATCACGCCGTCGGTGAGCTCCTCCCAGCCGGCGTCACCGTGGTGCTCGTCGATGACCGGCTGCGGCGTCCCGCCGTACGCGATGGTGATGCGCAGCTCGGCGTCGACGGCGACCGGGCCGTCGAGCTGGAGGACCAGCCGCTGATCACGCGCGGACCACTTCTTCAGCCGGGCACCGTCGAGCCGGACCTTGGTCACCTGCAGGTGCGCGAGGTCCAGCACCAGGCGTCCGGTCTCCTCCCGCGCCACCACGTCGATGACCGCGTTGCCGCGCAACCGGTTGCCCTCGGGGACGTAGATCAGCTCGAGGTCGTAGTGCCGCACGGAGTACGACGGATCGCCGTGACCGGGGAGATAGGGGTCCGCGGTGGGGAGCTGGGGCACTAGTCGGCCCACGGGCCGATCGGGTTGCCGATCCAGCGCGTCTTGTCGGGCACCGTCTCGCCTCTCATCACCAGGGACACCGGGCCGACGGTAGCGTGCCGGCCCAGCATCGCGGCAGGCAGCACGACCGAGTTGGGACCGAGGGTGGCGCCGCGGCGCAACCGCACGGTGTCCGTGACGAGCAGGCGGTCGTGGAACAGGTGGGTCTGCACGACGCTGCCCTGGTTGACCGTGGCGCCGTCGCCGAGATCGACCAGATCGGGCTCGGGGAGCCAGTAGGACTCGCACCAGACACCACGGCCGACCCGCGCGCCCATCGCACGGAACCACACGTTGATCAACGGCGAGCCCGTTGCCAGGCCAGCGAACCACGGGGTGGCGAGCACCTCGACGAAGGTGTCGGCGAGCTCGTTGCGCCACACGAAGGAGCTCCACAGCGGGTGCGCGCCGGCTCGCACGCGGCCGACCAGCAACCACTTCGCCGCAATCGCCACGAGCGCCGCGACCAGACCGGCGCCCCACAACAGCAGGGGCACGACGACCACGCCGGCCAGGGCGCCGTACTCGACCCAGACGGCGAGGGTGGCCAGGGCGACCGCTGCCTGCAGTCCGACTGCCAGGGCCACGGGCACCAGGCGGGCGATCTCCCAGCAGGCCCTGGCGAGCTTGAGCCGCGTCGGCGGCGCATAGGTGCGCTCGTCGGCCGAACCCTGGGCGGCGCGACGCAGCGGAGCGGGCGGACTGCCGAGCCACGACTCCCCCGCCTTCATCGTGTTGCGGGCGGGAGCGGCCGAGAGCACCGCGACCAGCGACCGCTTGGGGACCTTGCGTCCCGGGGCCGCCATCGCGGAGTTGCCGACGAACGCCCGCTTCCCGACCTTCACCTGGCCGGCGCGCAACCAGCCACCGCCGAGCTCGTACCCTCCGATGAGGGTGTCGTCAGCGAGGAACGCCTGGTCGCTCACCGTGGTCAGCGAGGGAATCATCAGCACCGTCGAGGCCTCGACGTCCTTGCCGATGCGGGCGCCGAGCAGCCGGAGCCAGATCGGAGTGAGCTGCGAGCTGTAGAGCGGGAACAGCCAGGTCCGCGCCTCGTCGAGCACCCGGATCGTCGCCCACACACTCAGCGCGGGGCGGCTCTGCAACGGATGGGCACCGGGCTGCACGCCCCGACCGAGCAACCGGACCACGCCGAGGATCAGGCCCGCGAGCAGGAGGCAGCCGAGAACCACCCCGGGCACGAGCCACGGAAGCAGCGCACCGGCGGCCTCCCCCGCACCGTCGGTGCCGTCGACGTCGGCGAGCAACAGGATCGGCAGCGCCACTGCGGTGACGGCGATCGACGGCAGCACCGCGAGGCCAGCCGCGACGCAGGCGTAGGAGAGCGCCCACAGACGAAGGGCGCGGCGCGAGGCCGGCGGTCGTTCGGCCCACGGGCCGCGGGCGGCCGAGCTCGCGCGGGTGGCCGGCGCGCCGGACCAGAACTCCCCGGAGGGCACCTCGCCGAAGACAGCAGAGCCCGGCGCCACCTCGGCGTCGTCGCCGACGACCGCGCCGGGGCAGAGCATCGATCGGGTGCCGACGCGGGCACGGGCACCGACCCGGATCCCGCCCACGTGCAAGGTGTCGCCGTCGATCCAGTACCCGGTCAGATCGACCTCGGGCTCGACCGACGCGCCCTTCCCGACCGTCAGGTGACCGGTGATGGGCGGCAGCGAGTGCAGGTCCGCACCGCGGGCGATCTTCGCGCCCAGCAGCCGGGCGTACCAGCTGATGAACGGCGCCCCGGCCAGGCGCGTCGCGCCGAGCTCGTCCGCGAGCCGCTCCGCCGCCCAGATCCGCAGGTGCACCTTGCCGCCGCGTGGGTAGGTCCCCGGCTGCACGCCGTCGAGCACCGCCCGGGCGAGCTTGGCCGCCACGAACATCCGGCCGACCGGGCTCACGAACACGACCAGCAACGGCACCAGCACCCACCACGAAACAGCGGGCAGCCAGCCGACGCCGAGCACGTCATGGAGCAGGCGGGACAGGGCGAGCGTCCCCGCGAGCCAGCGCGGTGCAGCGAGCGCCCGCAGGAGGGGCACGGCCACGACCTGCCCGATCTGCGTCTTGCGCGGGATCGGCTTGACCTTGCGGCTCTGCTCGGCGAGCGCCGACGGCTCGAGCGTGTCGAGCAGTGCGGCGAGGCCCGCGACCGTCGGCACCTCGTAGATGTCCGCGACGGTCAGCTCGGGATGGTCGGCACGCAGGATCGTGACGACCTGAGCGGCCGTGAGGCTGCCACCGCCGAGGTCGAAGAAATTCGAGTCGGCGCCCTCGGGCGTCGCACCGATCACCCGCTGCCACACCTCGGCGATCCGCGCCGACGTGCCGTGCAGGCCCACGTCGGCAGGGTCAGCCGTTGCCAGCGGCCACGGGAGCGCGTCGCGGTCGACCTTCCCGGAGATCCTCGTCGGGATGGCGTCGACGACGGCGAGCCGGGGCACGAGGGCCGCCGGCATCGTGGCGCGCAGGTGCGCAGTGGCCGCCGCGGCGTCGTACGACGCGGTGGTGGTGAGGTAGCCGACGAGCAGCTGGTTGCCCGTCGACGTACGACGAACGGCGGCCGCCGCGGCGCTGACACCGGGCAGGGCCAGGAGTGCCGAGTCGACCTCGCCGAGCTCGATCCGACGGCCACCGACCTTGACCTGGTCGTCGGCGCGGCCGGCGAACAGCAGGCCCTCGGGGTCGTGCACCACGATGTCGCCGCTGCGGTAGGCGCGCTCCCAGCCGAGGCTCGGCATCGGCGCGTACTTCTCGGCGTCCTTGACCGGATCGAGGTAGCGGGCCAGACCCACGCCACCGATGATCAGTTCGCCGCGCTCGCCGACCGGGACCGGATGGCCGGCCGTGTCGACGACGGCGAGGTCCCAGCCGGCCAGCGGAAGACCGATCCGGACCGGCCCGTCGGCCGTGACCAGCGCGCCGCACGCGACAACGGTCGCCTCGGTCGGACCGTAGGTGTTCCAGACCTCGCGGCCCTCGCGGATCAGGCGGGCGGCGAGCTCGGGAGGGAACGCCTCGCCGCCGAGGATCAGCAGCCGGACCTCGTCGAGCGCGTCATCGGGCCACAGGCTGACGAGGGTGGGCACGGTGGACACGACGCTGATCCGATTGGCCACCAGCCACGGGCCGACGTCGACGCCGCTGCGCACCAGGGCACGCGGCGCGGGCACCAGGCAGGCGCCGTAGCGCCAGGCCAGCCACATCTCCTCGCAGCTCGCGTCGAACGCCACGCTGAGACCGGCCATCACCCGGTCGGCCGGACCGAGGGGTGCTGCCTGGAGGAACATCTCGGCCTCGGCGTCCACGAACGCCGCGGCGCTGCGGTGGCTGACGGCGACGCCCTTGGGTGTGCCGGTCGAGCCGGACGTGAAGATCACCCAGGCGTCGTCGTCGGGCAGCGGGTCGCGGCGCTCGCCCGGCGCACCTTCGCGGCGTGCTTCGATCACGAGGCCGGTGCCGATGACGGCGGCCACGTCGGCCTCCCCGAAGACCAGGCGGGCACGCTCCTCGGGGTCGTCCGCGTCGACCGGGACGTACGCCGCGCCGGCGAACAGGACGCCCATGATGGCGACGTACAGGTCCGTGGTGCCGGACGGGAGCCGGACGCCGACCTTGTCGCCGGGGCCGACCCCGAGGTCGGCCAGTTCGTCAGCGACCGCCGCAGCTGCCTCGCCGAACTCGGCGTAGGTGACGGTGTCGTTGCCGCTGTCGAGCGCCATCGCGTCCGGGTGCCCGGCCGCAGTGTGTCGGAAGATCTCCACCAGCGTGCTCGGAGCCGCGGCCTCGTCGCCACGGAGCAGGGGCGACAGCGCGACACTCACCTCTCCATCGTTCCGGACGGAGGTGAACGCAAGGTGGCCACACCTTGATGCGGTCGTTGTGCTTCCTTGTGACCTGGGACACAATCCGGGACGTGAGCGCGACGACGGAGTCCCCAGCAGCCACCCGTGCCTGGCCCCCGGCCAATCCGACGGAGCCGACGTACGTCGACGACCGCCTCAACTACTGGGCGGCAGCGACGCCCGATGCCGAGGCGATGACCTACCTCGGCCGGACCTGGACGTGGGCGCAGTGGCACGACCGGGTGCACCGCGCCGCCGGCGGGCTGCGTGAGCTCGGCATCGCGCGCGGCGACGTCGTGTCCTTCCTCGACAAGAATCACCCGGCCTGCGTGGAGATCAGCCTCGCTGCCGGTTCGATCGGCGCCGCCAACGCGATCATCAACTGGCGCTCCGCCGGCGACGAGATCGACTACGCCGTCAACGACTCCGGCGCCCAGGTGCTGTTCGTCGGCAGCGAGCTGATGCCCACGATCGAGGCGATCCGCGACCGGCTGCCGAACGTCCGGAAGATCATCGAGGTCACCCCGGACGGAGCCGACGGCGACGAGTACGAACAGTTCCTCGCCGAGTCGGTCGCCTGCGACGACGGACCCGACGTGCTCGAGGACGACGTCTGCCTGATCATGTACTCCTCGGGCACGACCGGTCGGCCCAAGGGCGTGATGCTCACGCACCGCAACATGGTCAAGCACACGGTCAACGCCCACGACGGCTGGGGATTCGAGCCCGGCGACAAGTCGATGGTGGCGATGCCGCTGTTCCACGTCGGCGGGTCGTCGTACGTCCTGTTCGGGATCCACGACGGCATCCCCAGCGTGATGACGCGCGAGCCCGACGCCGCGTCGCTGGCCGGCGCGATCATGGCCGGCGCCAACCGCACCTTCCTCGTGCCGGCCGTGCTCGCGCAGGTCCTGCAGTCCGGGCCCGACGCAGTCAAGCTGTTCGGCGCCCTCAAGACCTACACGTACGGCGCCGCCCCGATGCCGCCGCCGCTGCTGCGCGCCGCGATGGAGGCCTGGCCCGACACCGACTTCATCCAGGTCTACGGACTGACCGAGGTGTCCGGAGTCGCCACCCACCTGATGCCCGAGGACCACCGCAACGCGATCGCCGACGGGCATCCCGAACGACTGGTCTCGGCGGGCAAGCCGGTGCCTGAGTGCGAGGTGCGGATCGTCGACCCGGCCACGCTCGAAGAAGTGGCGACCGGCGAGCACGGCGAGCTCTGGCTGCGCACACCGCAGCTGATGAAGGGCTTCCTCAACAAGCCGGAGGCGACGGCCGAGGTGTTGGTCGCCGACGGCTGGTTCCGCACCGGCGACATGGGCCACGTCGACGAGGACGGTTACGTCTTCGTGTCCGACCGGCTCAAGGACATGATCATCACCGGCGGCGAGAACGTGTACTCCCCCGAGGTCGAGCGGGTCCTGTCCGAGCACCCCGGCGTCCTCGAGGTCGCTGTCATCGGTGTTCCCGACGACCAGTGGGGTGAGTCGGTGAAGGCCGTCGTCGCACTCAAGCCGGGCGCCGACACCTCCGAGATCGAGCTCATCGAGTGGACCCGCGAACGACTCGCCCGGTTCAAGGCACCGCGGTCGGTCGACGTGGTCGAGGCGCTCCCCCGCAACCCCACCGGCAAGGTGCTCAAGCGGGAGCTCCGCAAGCCCTACTGGGATGCGCGCGACCGCCAGGTGTAGAAGTCTCAGGGGAAGTCCTCAACGACGTCTCAGCGCAGTCACAGGGATGCTCGGCAGGGTGGAGGCATGACTCAGGTCCTCCCCCCGGCCCCGCCCCCGCCGCCGCTGTTTCCCCCCGCATCACCCGAGAGGTCGTTGCCCCCCACGCGACGACCGAAGCGGTCGGGGTTCGCCGTGCTGGTGCTGACGGGCGCCCTTCTGGTCGGGGGTGGGGCCGGAGTCGGCGGCGCCGCGATCTACGACGCGGCCACCGACGGGTCCGCCTCGAACGGGCGTACGACGCCACTGCAGGTCGCCGACACGGGTGACCAGCCGGCCTCGTCCGGAAGCGTGGAAGGGGTCGCGGCCGCCGTGCTCCCTTCGGTGGTGGCCCTCGACGTGAGCGGCGGCGGCGCGTCGGGCAGCGGTTCCGGTGTCGTCCTCGACGCCGACGGCCTGATCCTGACCAACGACCACGTGGTCACCCTCGGCGGCGAGATCGACGCCGACCAGGCGGAGGTGACGGCGTCGTTCAGCGACGGCACCAAGGCCCGGGCGACCGTCGTCGGCACCGACCCACTGACCGACACCGCGCTGGTGAAGGTCGAGGGCGTCGACAACCTGACCCCGATCACGATCGGCAAGTCCAGCAACCTCGACGTGGGCGAACAGGTCGTGGCCATCGGTTCGCCGTTCGGGCTGGACGCGACCGTCACGAGCGGCATCGTCAGCGCCCTGGACCGCCCGGTCCAGGTGGCCCGCGACGCCAACGGCAACGTGACCGCCTACCCGGCCATCCAGACCGATGCGGCGATCAACCCCGGCAACAGCGGCGGTCCGCTGGTCAACATGGACGGCCAGCTCGTCGGGATCAACGCGTCGATCCGCTCGACCGGGTCGGGCGCTGGCACGGAGTCCGGCTCCATCGGGCTCGGCTTCGCGATCCCGATCGACGAGGTGCTGCCGATCATCGAGCAGCTGCGCAACGACGAGAAGCCGACGCACGCCCGCCTGGGCATCCAGGTGTCGAACGCTGCCGGGACGGCCGGATCCAGCGACACCACTGCATCGGGCGCGAAGATCGAGGAGACCGAGAAGGGCTCCGCCGCGGCCGATGCCGGCCTGAAGGCGGGCGACGTGATCACCGCGATCGACGACCACCGGATCGAGGACAGCGACGGCCTGATCGCGACCGTGCGGTCCTACCGCCCGGGCGAGACCGTGAAGATCACCTACCTGCGCGGCGACAAGGAGAGCAGCACCGACCTGGAGCTCGGCTCGGACGGCTGAGCCGAGCCAGGTCGGGGCGGTGGATCAGGAGCCGCCGCCGCCGGCCTTGCGGCGGTGCATCTTCGGAGCTCCGCCGACGACTTCGGACCCGTGGGCCTTCTCCTTGCCCGGGACTTCCTCGGTCAGGCTCTTGCCCTTGTTGTTCTTGCGGTCGAGCGCCTCGCGCATCTTGGCCTTGAGGTCGTCGTTCGCGTTACTGGCAGCCATGGGGGCGTTCCTTCCTCGGTGCGGACGGTGACGGTTCCACCGTAGTCGCACCACGGGGAGCGGATCAGGTCAGTTTCTTCTGGAACTCGCCGCCACGGGCTCCACGGACGAAACCCAGCCGTTCGTTGATCGCGATCATGTGGTCATTGACCCCTGCGTTCCAGGTGACGGTACGGCGACCCGCCACGTCGCCGCCTGCCTGGAGCGCGCGATGGTTGGCCACCTTGATGGCCATTCCCAGACGGTGACCACGGTGGTCCCGATGGACCAGGGTGCCCCACTGGAAGAGGAACGGGTTGTCGGGGAGGGTCTCCGCAAGCTGGGTGTATGCCACGACTCGGCCGGTGTCGTCGAGCGCCACCGTGTGCCACATCGTGCGGCCCTGGGCTGCCTGGAGCTCCTCGGACTCCCGTAACGCCGGCACGTCGACGGCTTCGTTCTCGTGGACTCCGGTGCCGCTCGGCGCTTCGGTCGCCAGGGTCGAGGACAGTTCGAGCCAGCTCACCACGAGGTCCTCCGGAATCGGCCCCGCCCAGGACCGCAGCTCGTAGTCACGGTGGTACGGCGCCGCTTCACGCGCCAACGCTTCGAGAAGGTCGGCGGCGACAGGAAGTCGGAGCTGTCGCTGGACGTCTCCGAGCGTCATCGTGAAACCGTGGGCCCGCGCGAACTCGGCACCCGCGGTGCCTGCACCGTCCTCGGGAGCGTCGGGCTGCCACGAGGGAAAGGTGTCCAGCCGGGTGCGCCCGACAGCCAGTGAACATGCCTCGATGTGCCTGACGAGCTCGCTGCCCAGCCCGCGCCGTCGTACGTCGGGCCGTACGGCGACATGCAGCTCCGCGAGGTCGAAGTTGTCCTTCAACGGCACCAGCATGCGGCCGGCAGCGACGACCTGCCCGTCCAGGGCTCCGCTGAAGAGGCGGAACTGGCGTCGGCCTGTCGTCACGCCGAGCATGGGCAGCAGCTCGTCGTGGGTCCAGTACTCCGCGTGGTCGCCGAGGTCATGGCGTTCTGCGGCGACCGCCACGTCCGACCAGGCCGCCAGGCCTGCCTCGTCGCCGCGCTGGAGCTCGGTGATCTCCAGGGTGCTCATCGGGTCCGCGCCACCCTTCCTTCGTCCCACACCGGGTCGTCCGACTCGTATACCGAGCCGTCGGCACCGAACACGCAGAACCTGTCGAAGCCGCGGGCGAACCAGCGGTCGTGGGTCACCGCGACGACTGTCCCGTCGAAGGCCGCGAGGCCTTCCTCCAGCGCTTCGGCCGACTGCACGTCGAGGTTGTCGGTCGGCTCGTCGAGGAGCAGCAGGGTGGCGCCCGAGAGCTCGAGCAGCAGGATCTGGAACCGGGCCTGCTGACCACCCGAGAGTGATTCGAACTTCTGCTCCGAGCTCGCCGCCAGCTCGTAGCGGTCGAGCACCCTGGCCGCCTGTTCGCGGCCCATGCCCTTGCGCCCGTTGGGCGAGCCGTCACCGCGGTGCAGGATCTCGAGCAGCGTGCGGCCGGTCAGCTCGGGGTGCTCGTGGGTCTGCACGAACCAGCCGGGGCGTACGCGGGCGCCGAGGCGGGCGCGGCCGGTGTGGGCGACCGGGTTGATCACCGCGTCACCGACGGGCTGGTGCTCGATGTCCGGGTCGCTGCCGCCGGCCGCGAGCAGGCGCAGGAAGTGGGACTTGCCGGAGCCGTTCGATCCGAGCACGGCCAGCCGGTCGCCGTACCAGACCTCGAGGTCGAAGGGCTTCATCAAGCCGGTCAGCTCGACGTCCTCGCAGACGATGGCGCGCTTGCCGGTGCGGGCGCCGGACAGGCGCATCGTCACCTGCTGCTCACGCGGCTGCTCCGTCGGCGGACCGGCCTCCTGGAACTTGCGGAGGCGCGTCTGCGCGGCGCGGTACTGCGACGACATGCCGTCGTTGTACTCCGCCTTGATCTTCAGCCGCAGGACGAGCGCCTTGAGCTTCGTCTCCTCCTCGTCCCAGCGGCGACGCAGCTCGGCGAACCGGGCGAAGCGGTCCTTCCTGGCTTCGTGGTACGACGTGAACCCGCCCGCGTGCGTCCAGGTGCTGTTGCCGCCGCCACCCGCGCCGAGCTCCACCGTGACGACATGGGTCGCCGTGTTGGCGAGCAGCTCGCGGTCGTGGCTGATGAAGAGGATCGTCTTGTCGGACGCGGCGATCCGCTGCTCGAGCCAGATCTTGCCGGGCACGTCCAGGAAGTTGTCGGGCTCGTCGAGGAGGAGCACCTCCTCGGGGCCGGCCAACAGGTACTCCAGCACCAGCCGCTTCTGCTCGCCGCCGGACAGGGTGCGCAACTCGCGGTACTTCGCGCGGTCGTAGGAGAGCGCGAGTGCCTTGACGGTGCACACGTCCCAGATCACCTCGACGTCGTAGCCGCCGGCGTCGGCGTACTCCGAGAGTGCAGTGGCGTAGGAGATCTGGGTCTTCTCGTCGTCGGTGTCCATGAGCGCGAGCTCCCAGCGATCGACCTCGGCCTGCGCGCGGCGTACGCGCTCGGGAGCGAGGCTGAGCAGCAGGTCGCCGACGGTGGGTTGCTCCGCGAGGCCACGGTCGACCATCTGCCGCATCACGCCGAGCCCGCCCGATCGGGTGACGACCCCCGCGTGCGGCGACAGGTCGCCGGTGATGATCCTGAACAGCGTCGTCTTGCCGGCACCGTTGGCGCCGACCAGCGCAACCTTGGCACCCTCGCCCACCCGGAAGGCGACGTCGTCGAGGAGGACCCGCCCGTCGGGCAGCTCGTAACGGACTCCAGCGACCTCTACGTGACCCACAAGAGGCGATTGTCCGTCATCGGCCGCGGGCGTGCGACCGGATTGTCGCCCGGTTGGACATCGGGGTTGATTGCTGTCACCCAGTGGCAGCAATCAACCCCGATCACAGCCGTCATCGACGGCTCCGAAAAGAAATCCAGAAAGTTCTCGAAGTTTCTGCAAGGTCCTCAGGCCGGCCTGCTCCTACCACCAAGAACACCAAGCCACCGGGAACCACCAACGGGCCCCACCACCTGAGGAGATCACCATGAACACCACGACCCGCACCGCACTCCGCGTCCTGATCGCCACCCCGCTCGCCGCCAGCGCCATCGCCTTCGGCGGCTTCGCTGGAACCGCTCACGCCGACGGCTTCGAGCCCGGCCCGATCATCATCGCCCAGCCGCACGACGACGAGGACCCGAAGCCGCAGGGCCCCGGCGAGATCGCCATCCCGAAGGACGACAACGACCCCAAGCCGCAGGGCCCCGGCGACATCGCCATCCCGAAGGACGACAACGACCCCAAGCCGCAGGGCCCCGGCGACCTCACCAACGGCGAGGACGACAACGACCCCGAAGGCCCCGGCGACCTGACGAACGGCGACCCGGAGGACAAGCCCGAGGACGTCCCCGCTGACGAGGTCCCGGCCGACGAGGTCCCGGCCGACGAGAACGACGCCGCCGACACCGACGACGTCCAGGTCCCGAACCGCATCGACGCCGGTGCCGGTTCGGACGACGAAGGCATGAACCTGGCGTGGGTCCTCGCCGGTGGCGGACTCGTCACCGCAGCGGGCTCGCTCCTGGTCCGCCGCCGGATGACCAGCGCCAACCACAGCTGATCGCCGGTCTCGAGACGGTCGCTGAGCGACCTCCTCGATCAACAGACGATGGCCGTCCGGGAAACCCCCGGACGGCCATCGTCTTTGCGCGTCAGGACGGGAGCCAGGAAGCGGACTACTCCACCGATGTGCTCTCGACCGGCGGCTCGCCGCTTCCCTCGGGCGGGAGCAGGCCGAGGTTGAAGTCCTCGGGGGTGCAGTTGCCCATCATCGAGACGGAGTGGGTGGTCACGGTCGCCAGCACCAGATCTGCGACGGCCTCGGTCGGTGCCGTCACCGTGACGTCGAATCCGCCGAACTGGCGCAAGGAGACGAAGTGGCTTGCGTCCACCTGCTCGTCCGAGTTGGAATCGATGGCCGGGTCGGCGACGACGCAGGTGGAATAACCCGTACGGTCACCGTCCTCGCCCACGCCCCAGAAGGCAGGGACCTGGTAGGTGATCACGCCGCGCGAGAACTCGACCCACTGAGCAGCGTCGATCTCGGGCTGACCCTCCATTCGCGCCGTGGCGAGGATCTGGCGAGTGAGGTCACGGTCCCGCGAGGACACACTGAAGACGAACCTGTCGAACGAGACGTAGCCCTGCCAATACGTGTCGCCCCCGATCTCGAGGCGTGACACCACACCCGCGGGCACCGTCAGGTCAGGTCCCTCGTTCTCGTAGAGGACCGTGCCGGTCCCGTCGGCACACGGGTCCTCACCGGGGGCCGCGTAGACGGGCCTCGCCGGCTCCTCGTCGTGGCCGGGACAGCTGTACGGCTGCCAGTCCGGCGGGATCGAGGCCAGGGCGGACCCCTCGCTGAGGGTCTGCCAGGTGGCCGAAGGCTTCTCGGTCGGGTCGTCGACGACGTCGGACTGGTCACCTCCGCGGGTCCCGAGCGCGACAGCCGACGCCGCGACCACGAGCGCAGCCGCGACTCCCCCCACGGCGATCCGCCGCTGGCGGCGTACCCGGTGACGACGGCGAGCGCCGGCAGCCAGCCCGGTCGCGTCCGGCGCATCCTCCGCGGCGGCGGCGAGCGTTGCGCCCACCTGCTCCTCGATGTCACTCATCGTCCCCACCCACGTCCTTGCCCAGCTCGGTCCTGAGTACGGCGATCCCGCGGGAGACCCGCGAGCGGACGGAGCCCTCACGGACGCCTGTCAGCGCAGCGATCTCGTCGTACTCCAGTTGTTCGTAGAAGCGCAGGACCACCGCGGTCCGTTGCGCCTCGGGCAGTGCCTGACACGCACTCCACAGCCGCGCCCGCTCGTCATGACCGGGGCCGTCCCCGGGACCGGCGACGGTCTCGTCGCTCGTGATGTACGCCGACGGCGACTCGCGGCGGCGAAACTTCCGCCACCACGACGTGTGCGCGTTTACGACCATCCGTCGGACGTAGGCATCGAGGTTCTCGACGCGACTGATCCGGTCCCAGCGCGGAAGGGCACGGGAGAGCGCGTCCTGGACGACGTCCTCCGCATCGGCCGCGTTGCCGGTCAACACGTACGCCAGGCGCAGCAACGCCGGCCCGCGCACCGCGACCCACGCATCGAACTCCGGGGCGTCGGTGAACGCGGCCGGGTCCGGCCCACTCTCCTTCATCACTGCTTCCACACACCTCCAACGCCGCAACTCCCGATCCTGTTGCGACACCCCGGCGACGGCTCACTCGGCGATGAAGCGCGCGTCCACCTGTGCGGACACCTCGATGTCCTCGGGAGAGAGCTCCAGCTCGCTGCCGGAGGAGTCCTTGGCCATGCTGGCCGCTCGCATGTACGGCGACGCGCCGCCGCCGTTCATGGGCGAGATGCCCTGACTGAGCATCCCGGCATCGGCCACGGCGACCGGTTGCACCTGACCGAGACCCAGCGCGTCGGCGTACTCCTGGGCGCGGCGGGAGGCGTCCTGGACCGCGCGGGTGCGGACCGTCTTCTCGAGGTCCTGGCGGTTGCTCTCGGTCAGCGCCCACACCACACCGTCGAGGCGGAAGCCCTGGGTGGTGGTCACGTGTCGCCCGACCCAGTCGGTGAGCCTGGTGAAGTCGCGGAACTTCACCTCGAGACTGATGCTCGCATGGTGCACGAGCGGGAGCTGCTTGCCGTCCTGGTTCCACGGGCGCTCGGCCCAGGTCCGGATGTGCTTGGTCGCCCACCACGTCACCGGTCCGTGCTCCGGGTTGTGCAGCGCCTGGATCGACTGTTTGACGGCGTCGAGGTCGCTGACCACCTTGTCGTAGACCGGCTTGAGTGCCGGACCTTCGAAGCCGACGGTCGCGCGCACGGTGCCGCGCTCGGGGCTCTGGTAGGCGATGTGCGAACCGCGGACGGTGAACTCGGTGGCCATGCGCTCCACCTTAGGAGTTGGCGCCCAGAACCGAGCCGGTCAGCCGCGGCGGGTCTCGAGCACCCGGAAGCCCTTGGCACTGGCCAGCCGCGTCGTCGGGAAACCCTGCTCCCCGAGCCAGCGCTGCAGCGAGTCGGCCCCGAGGTTCTTGCCGACCACCATCACGGCCCGGCCGTCGGGCGCGAGTCGGGGCAGCCAGGTCAGCAGCAGCTCGTGCAGTGCTTCCTTGCCGATCCGGATCGGCGGGTTGGACCAGATCTCGTCGTACTCCGCATCGGCCGCGACCTCTTCGGGGATCGACGCCGTGAAGCGGTCCGTGACGCCGAGCGTCGCCGCGTTCTCGTTGGCGAGCAGGACCGCGCGCTGGTTGACGTCGACACCCGTGACCACCGCCTCCGGCACGGCAACCGCCACGGCGAGCCCGATCACGCCGTAGCCGCAGCCGAGATCGAGGATCCGGCCACCCTGCGGCGGCTCGGTCTCGCGGAACAGCACCGACGTGCCGCTGTCGAGACGGCCGCGGGCGAACACCCCGGAGCCACTCTGGAGCTGGAGCTCCAGACCCCACACTGCGGCGTACGCCGCCTCCCGCTGGAACGGCACCGACGGGTCGGCGGTGAAGTAGTGCTCGTCGCTCATGAGGTCGCCTCGATCGACGTACGGCGGGCTGCGGTCAGCTTCGCCCTCGCAGCGAGCTCGCCGTCAGCCGGGTAGCGGACCTCTTCGAGCACCAGGCCATGCGCCGGTACGACGGTCACGCCCTGGTCACGTTTCCGGCCGGTCAGCACCTCGGCCGCCCACGGGACCGGCCTGCGTCCCTCCCCGACGGCCACCACGCAGCCGACGAGCGCACGCACCATCGAGTGGCAGAACGCGTCGGCCCGGACGTGCCCGACGAGGATCCCGCTCTCGTCGCGGCGCCAGTCGAAAGCGAGGAGCGTGCGGATCGTGGTCGCGCCCTCGCGCTTCTTGCAGAACGCCGCGAAGTCGTGGAGGCCGATGAGCTGGGCAGAGGCTTCGTTCATCGCGTCGCCGTCGAGGTGTCGTCCCCAGCGCAGCACCTCCCGGCGGCGCAGCGGGTCGATCAGGGCAGGCGCGTCGGCGATCCGGTACCCGTAGCGGCGCCACAGGGCGCCGTACCGCGCGTCGAAGCCGTCGGGCGCTGGTCCGATCCGATGCACCCGGACGTCGCGATCCAGGACGCCGTTGATGCGGCGACCGAGCCGGTACATCTGATCGGGTGCCACGGCCACCAGGTCGTCGGGCACGTCGACGTGGGCGACCTGGCCACGGGCGTGCACCCCCGCATCGGTGCGCCCGGCCACCGTCACCATCAGCGAACCGTCCGGCACGCGCAGCACCGTCGTCAGCGCCGCGGTGAGGTCCGCCTGGACGGTCCTGAGCCCCGGCTGGGTCGCCCAACCCTTGAAATCGGTGCCGTCATAGGCAAGATCGATCCGCAACCGCACCCGAGAAGAGTAGTGGGGGCTCAGGCCAGTTCAGCCCGGGTGGGCGGGTCCGCCCCGACGCGGCCGACGGTGATCGCGGCCGCCCGGGCGGCGTACTCCAGGGCAGCGACCCAGTCCTCCGGATCGAGGGCGGCGATCCGGTCCGCTCCCCCGGCACCGAGCAGTGACCAGAGGTGGTCCAGCAGGGCAGCACCGAAGGTGTCCCCTGCGCCGATGGTGTCGACGACGTCGACCTGCTGGGCGTGGATGCCTCCGGTGCACCAGTCGCAGCCGCAGCGCGAGTGCCAGGACGCGCCACCGTCGCCGTGCGTCACGACCACGGCGGCCGGCCCCGACTCGAGCAGGCGGGAGGCCGACTCCCCGGGGTCGCGGTCGGGCCACAGCGCCAACAGGTCCTCGTCGGACGCCTTCACCAGATCGGCGAGCGCCGCCATCCGGGTCACCCGCTCGATCACCTCGGGGCCGGTGCCGGTGATGCCCGGGCGCAGGTTGACGTCGTACGACACCGTGGTGGCGGGGCCGAGGCGGCCGACCAGCGCGAACACGTCGTCGGCACCCGGTTCGAGCAACGGAGCCAGCGACGTCACGTGCACGACGTGCGGCGCTTCGGTCGGTACGTCGGAAGGCAGCCGCCACTCCACCTCGAACGTGTACGCCGCCGCGCCGGTGCCGTCGATCACGGCCTCCGCGCGCGGGCTGGCCGCCAGGACGTGCGGATCACCGGCGAGCTCGACCCCGGCGGCACGCAGGTGGCCGGCGAGGAGGTCACCGGCAGCATCGGACCCGTAGGCCGTGGCGAGGCGGACCGGGCGTCCGAGCCGGGCCAGCGCGACGGCGACGTTGACCGCCGAACCGCCGGGCCGTTGAACGGGGTCCACACCGGCGGCGTGCACCACGTCGAGCACGGCTTCGCCGATCACCAGGGCTGTCGTCACGGCACCCACTCTGCCCTAGGTGGACCCGGGCGAGCGTCTCCCTGACCGGTGGATTCCGAACGACGCAATAGGCTCACGGCCGTGACCCTGGAGACCTCGCTCGAGAAGCCGGCCCCGGTCCGCGCGATCGCGAATGCCATCTCCGGCTGGATCGACCGACTCGGCGCGGTGTGGGTCGAAGGACAGGTCACCCAGGTCAGTCGCCGGCCGGGCCTGGCAACCGTCTTCCTGACCCTGCGCGATTCCGTCGCCGACATCTCGGTGCCGGTCACCTGCTCGCGGGTCCTCTTCGACGGACTCGCCACACCGGTGACCGAGGGCGCGAGCGTGGTGATCCACGCGAAGCCGTCGTACTACGCCAACCGCGGGAGCATGTCGCTCCAGGCCCGCGAGATCCGGATGGTCGGGCTCGGCGAACTGCTGGCCCGCCTGGAGCAGCGGCGGCAGTTGCTGGCCGCGGAGGGGCTGTTCGCGGTCGAACGCAAGCGCCGGTTGCCGACCGTGCCGCGGCGCGTCGGCCTGGTCACCGCGGCCAACTCTGCCGCGGAGCGCGACGTCCTCGAGAACGCCACCCGGCGCTGGCCGGCCGTCGCGTTCGAGATCGCCCACGCCTCGATGCAGGGTCACAAGTCGGCGGCCGAGGTGATCGAGGCCGTACGCCGCCTCGATGCCCAGCCCGAGGTCGACGTCATCGTGATCGCCCGCGGTGGCGGGTCCGTCGAGGACCTGCTGCCCTTCTCCGACGAAGGTCTGATCCGGGTGGTCGCCGCTGCCCGCACCCCCATCGTGTCGGCCATCGGCCACGAGCCGGACTCGCCCCTGCTCGACCTGGTCGCCGACGTGCGGGCATCTACGCCGACCGATGCGGCCAAGCTGATCGTGCCCGACATGGCTCAGGAGAGCAGCCGGGTCGGCGAGGCGCGCGCCCGCATCCGGCAGGCCATCACCCTGCGTCTGGAGCGCGAGCAGGGCCAGCTCGACGCGATCCGGTCCCGCCCCGTGCTCGCCGAGCCGCGCACCCTGCTCGATGCCCGCGCCGATGAGCTCCACGAGTGGCGAGGGCGGATCCGCCGTCAGCTCGAGACGCGGCTCGACCGGGCCGCCGACGACATCGACCATCGCCGCGCCCGGGTCAAGGCCCTGTCGCCCCTGGCCACCCTGCAACGCGGGTACGCCGTACTCCAGGACGCCGACGGCCACGTCGTCACGTCGACCGCCGGCGTCGCCGCCGGCGCCACCCTGTCGGCCCGGGTGGCCGACGGCCGCATCCACGTCACCGCCACCACGACCGAAGCGATCGAGGAGACCCCGTGAGTGAACTGTCCGAGGAGACCCCGTCCTACGAGGACGCCCGCGCCGAACTGGTCGAGGTGGTCCGCCAGCTCGAGGCCGGTGGCACCACCCTCGAGGAGTCGCTCGCGCTCTGGGAACGCGGCGAGAAGCTGGCCACCGTCTGCCAGGAGTGGATCGACGGTGCCCGCGCACGGCTGGACGCCGTTCTCGAAGCGGCCGACGAGGACTGACCGCTCGCGTCAGCCGGTGGCGTCGATCGGCGTGGTGACGAGGCTGTCGATGATCCGCTGCAATTCCTCGGTCGATGCCGAACCGAAGACGATCAGGGAGTCGTCGCCGTACTCAGCGACATAGGCATGGTCTCCGCCGTCGTCGGAGAAACCCTTCCAGTCGCGGGCCACGGGGTCCGCCACGGCACCGGGAACCTGGTACCCGTCGGTCTCCACGGCGTCCTCGTCGATGGATGCCCGCGCCAGTGCCACCGGCGACGCATCCTCCTGCCGGACAGCCACGTAGCGGTCGTCATCGGTCAGCATCCGCAGCATGAAGACCGGCTCCCCTTCAGGATCGACGTCGATGCCGGTCGCGATCCAGCCCTCGGGCAGCGTCGCCGGGTAGACGGGCTCCAGGCCGCCGCCCTGGACCGACTCGATCGTCTCGGCGAAGTCGATCGCGTCGGGCTTGATCTCGAGGTCGTTGCGGAAGAGGCCGGTGAAGTAGAACAACGCCCCCAGGCCGATCACGGTGACGACCAGCGAGGTGATCAGGCCGACGGCCGAACGCTGGTAGCGGCCGGCCTTGCCGGTGGGCTGTGGCTGCGGGGTACTCATGACCCGCCCAGTATCGCGACCGGTGGTGACGAGCGAGCAGTCGGGGACGCCTGAGGCGCAAATGCGGCTCTTTCTGCATGTAATAGACGTATGTGCGGCAGGATGGCCAGGTGACCGACTATCGCGTGGCCGAAGCAGCGGACCTCCTCGGCGTCAGCACCGACACCGTGCGCCGGTGGATCGAGGCCGGCCGGGTGCCCAGCAGCACCACGGACGGGCGCACGGTCATCCCCGGCGCCGATCTCGCCGCACTGGCCACCTCGCTCGTCGACGAGGCCGAGCACGACCGCACCCGCGCCGGCCAGGTCAGCGCGCGCAACCGGATGACCGGCATCGTCACCCGGGTCGTCGCCGACACCGTGATGGCGCAGGTCGAGATGGTCTGTGGCCCCTACCGCGTCGTGTCCCTCATGAGCGCGGAAGCGGCCGTCGAGCTCGGCCTCGAACCCGGCGTACGTGCCATCGCGTCGGTGAAGTCCACCAACGTCGTCGTCGAGAGGCCTGTGCGATGAAACGACTGCTCCCCCTGCTCCTCGTGCTCCCCCTCACCGCGTGTGGCGGGACCGAGGACGACTCCTCGACGCTCACCGTCTTCGCAGCGGCGTCGCTGACGAAGACCTTCGAGCAGCTCGAGCAGCAGTACGAGGACGAGCACCCGGGAGTCGACGTCAAGCTCTCGTTCGCGGGCTCCTCGGACCTGGTCGCCCAGATCGCCGACGGCGCCGAGGCAGACGTCTTCGCGTCCGCGGACGACAAGAACATGGACAAGCTGGTCGACGCCGACCTCGCCGCGGGCGACCCGTCGGAGTTCGCGACCAACACGCTGATCATCGCCGTGCCACCGGGGAACCCGGCCGGGGTGAAGACACTCGCCGACCTCACGAGGGCCGACCTGCAGCTCGTCGTCTGCGCACCCGAGGTGCCGTGCGGCAGCGCCGCTGCGACCGTCGCCGAGGGTGCAGGTCTCGAGTTCGCGCCGGTCAGCGAGGAGCAGTCGGTGACCGACGTCCTCGCCAAGGTCGAGGCCGGCGAGGCCGACGCGGGCCTGGTCTACGTGACCGACGTGAAGGGCGCGGGCGACAAGGTCGAGGGCATCGCGTTCCCCGAGGCCGCCACGGTCCTCAACCACTACCCCGTCGTCGCCGTCGAGGGCACCGATGACGCCGATCTGGCACAGGCATGGATCGACCTGCTCCTCAGCACGGAGGGCCAGCAGGTGTTCACCGACGCCGGCTTCGGCCCGCCGGCGGCATGATCTCCGCATGAGCCGCACCCGGCACGTCGGCCTGCCGCGCTGGCTGTTCGCGCCCGCGCTGCTGGCCGTCGCGTTCGTGGTGCTTCCCGTGGCCTCCCTGGCGACCCGGATCAACTGGGCGGACTTCGGGTCGCTCGTCACCTCCGACGCGGCGATGTCCGCGCTGGGGCTGAGCATTCGTACGTCGGCGGCCAGCACCGCCCTGTGCCTGCTGTTCGGTGTTCCGCTGGCGACGGTGCTGGCACGCAGCGAGTTCCGCGGGCTCAGCGCCGTGCGCTCGGTCGTGCTCCTGCCCCTCGTGCTGCCGCCGGTCGTCGGCGGCATCGCGCTGCTCGCGACCTTCGGGCGCCAGGGTCTGCTCGGCGAACACCTCGAAGCCTTCGGCCTGCGGATCGCCTTCACCTCGATCGCCGTGGTGCTGGCGCAGACGTTCGTGTCGCTGCCGTTCCTGGTGGTGAGCCTCGAAGGTGCACTGCGCACCGCCGGGGAGAAGTACGAGGTCGTGGCGGCCTCCCTCGGTGCCGCACCCACGACCGTGCTGCGGCGGGTCACGCTCCCCCTCGTCCTGCCCGGCCTCGCCTCGGGAGCGGTGCTCGCCTTCGCGCGCTCGCTCGGAGAGTTCGGCGCGACCATCACCTTCGCCGGCAGCCTCGAGGGCACCACCCGGACCCTGCCGCTGCTGATCTACAACCTCCGTGTCACCGACGCCGACGCGGCCGTGGCGATGTCGTTGCTGCTGGTCGTGGTCGCCGTCGTGGTGATCGGCCTGGTCCGGCCGCGAGGTGCACTGTGACCGTGCTGATCGAGGCGACCGTCGCCGACCGTGGTCTCGATGTCACGTTCGAGGTCGCCGAGGGCGAGACCGTCGCCCTGCTCGGACCCAACGGAGCCGGCAAGTCGACCACCCTCGCGGTGCTCGCCGGCCTGCTCCGGCCCGACACCGGGCGCGTGGTCATCGACGGCGACGAGGTGACCGGCCCGGGCCGCTGGGTCCGACCGCACGCCCGCCGGACCGCGCTCCTCGCCCAGGAGGCCATGCTCTTCCCCCACCTCAGCGTGCTCGACAACGTCGCGTTCGGTCCGCGGAGCACCGGCGCCGGGCGGCGCGAGGCCCGAGCCACGGCTGAGCACTGGCTCGCCGAGGTGGACGCGGGCGACCTCGCGTCGCGCCGTCCTGCCCAGCTGTCCGGCGGCCAGTCCCAGCGCGTTGCCATCGCCCGGGCACTGGCGGCCGATCCCCGGCTGCTGCTGCTCGACGAACCGATGGCCGCCCTCGACATCGACGTCGCGCCGGCGCTGCGCCAGTTGCTCCGCAGGGTCCTCGCCGACCGCACCACCGTGATCGTCACGCACCACGTCCTCGACGCGCTGCTCCGAAGGCTATCCGGGCGCGCTGATCGAAGCGCTGCAGGC
>JAPLCC010000048.1 GCA_026392415.1 Propionibacteriales bacterium | reverse complement strand
GTGTTCTGGCTCAGGACATAGGAAAGGGATCTCTCAAGACATAGGAAAGACCCGGCCACCACGCTGCACCCGTGTCGAAAGCCCGACTGGTCATCACCGCCGTCATCCTCGAGCACCGTCAACAAGCCGAGGTCGCCCGCGCCTACGGTGTTTCGGAGAGCTGGGTCAGCAAACTCATCGCCCGCTACCGAGCCGAGGGCGAGGCCGCCTACGAACCACGATCACGGCGCCCCCACACCAGTCCGACCGCGACCCCACCCAGCACCGTCGAACTGATCATCGAGCTCCGCAACAACCTCACCGCCAGGGGTCTGGACGCCGGTCCCGACACCATCGCCTGGCACCTCACCCAGCACCACGACATCACCATCTCGGTGGCCACGATCAGCCGCTACCTGACCCGCGCCGGACTCGTGGTCCCCGAACCGAAGAAGAAGCCGAAGTCGTCCTACATCCGATTCCAGGCCCAAATGCCGAACGAGACCTGGCAATCCGACTTCACCCACTACCCCCTCACCGACACCACCACGTTCCCCAAGGGCATCGAGATCATCACCTGGCTCGACGACTGCACCCGCTACGCCCTGCACGTGTCCGCACATCGAGCAATCACGACCCCGATCGTGACCGCCACCTTCCGCAAAGCCGCAGGTCAACACGGCATTCCCGCATCAACACTGACCGACAACGGGATGGTCTACACCGTCCGCCTAGCCGGCATCGGACGCCAAGGCGGCCGCAACGGGTTCGAACAACAACTCCGCACCTGGCACGTGACCCAGAAGAACTCCCGACCCAACCACCCCACCACCTGCGGCAAAGTCGAGCGCTTCCAGCAAACGATGAAGAAATGGCTCCGCGCCCAACCGACCCAACCGGCCACGATCACCGAACTACAGACCCTGCTCGATCAGTTCATCGCCGAGTACAACCACCGGCGCCCGCACCGATCACTGAAGCATCAAGCGACCCCCACTGCCCTATACGAAACAATCCCCAAGGCCCTGCCCGGTGAGAGCCGCGAAGCCGACACCCACGACCGGATCCGTCACGACAAGGTCGACAAGTCCGGCACCGTGACACTGCGCGCAGCCGGGAAACTCCGCCACATCGGCATCGGTCGAACCCACGCCGGAACCCACGTCATCCTCATCATCCAGGACCTCGAAGTCCGCGTCGTCAACGCCATCACCGGCGAGCTACTCCGCGAACTCACCATCAACACCAACCGCGACTATCAACCCAAAAACCAGAAAGATCCGAACCCCCAATGAGGGTTCGGATCTTTCCTATCTCTTGCGAGATCACATTGGTAGCGGGGGCAGGATTTGAACCTGCGACCTCTGGGTTATGAGCCCAGCGAGCTACCGAGCTGCTCCACCCCGCGTCGGTGAAGACAACGTTAGGGCATTGCCCCAAGGGCGGCCAAATCGGGGTGTCAGTGGGCAGGGGGCGCAGAGGTGCGCGGCACCGGAGCAGCCCAGCCCCGGCGAATGGCGAGCAGCCGCCAGCCGATCGTGACGACGGCCGCCGGACCGATCATCACCGCAGGTTCGACCCCGAGCTCGACGCCGGTCGCGGCAACGGCGGCACCGGCGAGGGCCGGGATCGCGTAGAGCTCGCCGTACCGGAAGATGACGGGCACGCGTCCGACCAGCAGGTCGCGGATGATGCCACCGCCGACGCCGGTCACCATGCCGAGCGCAGCCGAGGGCACGGGTCCGAGGCCGTACTCCTGCGCCTTGAGCGCACCGGCCACGCAGAAGAGCCCGAGCCCGAAGGCGTCGAAGACGTTGATGACGCCCTCGAGGCGCTCGACCGCGGGATGCCAGGCAAAGGTGACCAGGCCACCGACGACCGGCACCAGGAGGTAGCGCCAGTCCTCGAGCGCCGGCGGCGGCACAGCCCCGATCACCAGGTCACGGATCACACCACCGCCGAGGCCGGTCGCCATCGCCAGCCCCACGACACCGACGATGTCGAGCTGGTTGCGCACGGCGACCAGGCCGCCCGAGATCGCGAAGACGAAGATCCCGACGAGGTCGAGCGTCAGGAGCATCGCGTGCCCCTGACTACTGGGCGTCGCGCTGGTTGGCCAGCTGGACGGCCTCCTCGACCGCAGCCTCGGCAAGCCCGAGCTGCCTGACCCACTCCGCGGTGTCGTTCCTGGCCTGCGCGGCTTCGGCAGCCTTGAACGCCTCGTCGGCCTCCGTCAGCGCCGCAGCGATCTTCTGGTCTGGCGTCAGGTCCGGCTTCGGGTCCTCGCCGCCCGGGTCCTCACCCTGGGGGTCTTCCGGATCCTTGGGCGGGGTGTCATCGGCGAGGTCGACGTCCAGCGCATCGGCCAGCGCCGTGGGCAGGTCGCGATCGATGCCGACGCTGTCGCCGTATTTCACGATGACGTACTGGAGGATCGGGAACGCCGACTGGGCGCTACGAGCGGCGTAGACCGGCTGGATGTAGATCAGTCCCCCGTCGACCGGCAGCGTCAACAGGTTGCCGTACCGCGGCGGCGTGGCACCCGGCACGCGGAACGGTTGCAGCTTCTGTCCCACCGCTTCGTCGCCCTGCATCTCGTTGGCGACCTGACCCGGTCCGGGCGTGTTCTCGTCAGCCATCTCCAGCAGGCGGAGGTTGCCGAAGTCGCTCGAGGTGGCGTCCGAGTTCACCTGGAGGTACGACGTCAACGTGTTCTGCGCGCCTCGGGGCTTGAAGACCGAGGTGAGCGACCAGTCGTTGGTGTTGTCGACACCCGTCGAGAAGAGCCGGTACGGCGGCTGGAAGACCTGGCGCGTGGCGTTCGGGTCCTCAGGCACCTCCCACCGGTTGTTGCCGGAGTAGAACTCCCCGGCGTCGGTGACGTGGTACTTCGCGAGCTGGAACCGCTGGACCTTGAACAGGTCCTCCGGGTAGCGCAGGTGCGCCATCAGCTCATCGGAGATCTGGTCCTTCGGCGTCACCGAGTCCGGGAAGACCTTCATCCACGTCTTCAGGATCGGGTCCGTCTCGTCCCACTGGTACAGCTTGACGGTGCCGTCGTAGGCGTCGACGGTCGCCTTGACCGCCGAGCGCATGTAGTTGATCTCGTCGGTCGGCAACGTCTGCAGGCCGGTCTCCTGCTGCAGCGAGTCGTCGATCATCGAGTCGAACGACTCACGCTGAGCGTTGGGGTACTTGTCCGTGGTCGTGTAGCCGTCGATGATCCACTGGATCCGGCCGTCGATCACGGCGGGGTACGGGTCACCGTCGACCGTCAGCCACGGTGCGATCTTCTCCACGCGCTCGAGCGGCGTGCGGTTGTAGAGCACCTTCGAGTTGCCGTTGACCCGGCCCGAGAGCAGGAAGTTCGGCTCACCGAACTTGATGGCGTACATGAGCTGGTTGAAGCCGCTTCCGACAGCGACCCCGCCCTTGCCGTCGTACGTCGTCGTCTGGCGCTCGCCGGACTCGTCGTTGGACCGCGGCAGGCCGAGCTCGACGTCATTGGCCTTGGCGCTGGACTTGCCGACGATGGAGTACGTCGGGCTCTGCTCGCCGTAGTAGACGCGGGTCTCGAACTTCTCCAGCTCGGTGAGGTCGCTGCTGCCCTCGGTGTCCTCACCCCGGATGCCCTCGGCCCACACGATCCGGCCATTGGCCTGGTCCGTGATGTCGATCTTGTTGCCGTAGGCGGCAATCAGTCCCTCACCGTGGGTGTACTCGGTGTGCAGGTTCGACCAGTTCTGGTCGGAGGCCTGGATGCCCGACTGGTCGAGCTCGCGCACGCCCAGCACCAGCGGCACCTCCTGGCCGTCGATCTCGTAACGGTCGACGTCAAGGACGGCCGGCAGCGAGTAGTAGGCCCGGATCCGCTGCCGCTGCTGGAAGGTCTCGCGGACCTGGAGCGGGTCGACCACGGGCGTCGTGGTGAGCTGGCCGAGGACCTTGGTGCCCGTCGCCTCGGACGTCGAGCCGGACGGGATGCCCTGGTAGGACGTCTCGGTCGTGATGTCACTGAGCCCGTAGGCGTCGCGAGTGGCGTCGATGTTGGCCTGGATGTAGCTGTTCTCCTTGTCGGCCTCCGACGGCTTGACCTGGAAGTTCTGCACGATGGCAGGCCAGATCATTCCCAGCAGGACGGCCGAGAGTGCGAGGAGTGCCAGTCCGACCGACGGCAGCTGCCAGGTGCGGCGCCAGATGTTGAGGAAGAACAGCACGGCGCAGATCAGGGCCACCGCGACCAGGATGTTGCGGGCCGGGAGCACGGCGTTCTCGGCCGTGTAGTTCATGCCGGTGAAGAGGCGGTGGTCGTCGGTGACCAGGTCGTAGCGGTCGAAGAAGTAGTCGACCGACTTCGCCAGCACGAACGCGCCGAGCAGCACGGAGAACTGCACCTGGGCAGCCCCGGACAGCCGGTCGTGCGCCTGCTGGAGTCGGATGCCGCCGTACAGGTAGTGGACGACCGCAGTGGCGATGAGAGCGACGACGGCAACCGCCATCGCGAAGTCGATGACGAAGTTCCACCACGGGAGGTCGAAGACGAAGAAGCCGATGTCCTTCTTGAAGTAGCCATCCTTCTGGCCGAAGGACTCGCCGTTGCGCCACATCAGGAAGGTCCGCCACTGGCCCAGGGCGGACGTGCCCGCGAAGAGACCCACGACCAGTGCGACACCGGCCAGCAGCCAGCCCCGGACCGGGGTGACGGCGTCGCGATAGCGCTCGACGCTCGCGTCACCGCCGGCCATCCGGAAGAGCGGTCGGAAGCGGTAGGCCAGGTGCATGTTGATCGCGACGACCGCCGCCATCAACGCGCCGAAGACGATGAACAGGCCGACCCGGGTCCACAGCATCTTGCTGAACACCTGGCTGTAACCGACCTCGCGGTACCAGAGGCGATCGGTGTAGATCGAGGCGAATGCGGTCAGCAGGAAGAACCCGACGACCAGGACGACGCCGGTGATCACCAGCGCGCGCGCTCGGCGGCCCGGGCGCTCGGGCGCCGGCCGGTCAGGCTCTTCGTCGAACAGTTCACTCATCGTTGCCACCCATGGGTTCTTCTTCCAGCGTGCCACGCAGGAGTTCGAGCAGAGCGGGCACCAGGTCGGTCCCGCCCATCACTGCACTGTCGTTGTCCTCGCTGCGCAGCCGCAGCGCGCAGTACGACGCGCCTTGGCGCGTCACCCCGGCCACGATGCGCACGTCCTCGGCGTCAGGGTGTTCGCGGGCGAACTCCTGGGCCGCAGTCGGGTCCTCCGGAACCTGGCCGTCGACCGCGGGAGGCAGCACGAGGCGCTCCACGACGGCCACACAACCGAAGATCACCTCGGGCCACACGATGCCGGGCAGGGCCTCCTCGAGCTCCACGCCCTCGGGGAGGTCGTCCTGCTCGATCGGCGTCAGTGAGCCGCGCTCGAGCGGAGAGTCCAGGCCGAGCTGGGCGGCCAGTGCAGGCTCGTGCTCCACGATGTGCGCGGTGTCGACGAGCGCATACAGGCGCGCGGGCTGGTCCCAACCCGCGCGGGAGTGATGTCCCTCGACCTCCAGGACGGCGGCCGCGAGGGCCAGGTCAACATCCAGCTCGTAGTCCATGGGCTCGCTTCGTCGGTTCTTCTCGGTGATCAGCAGGTCGGGAGCTTGGCGTCGTGGTCGCCGACCCAGGTCTCGAGGGCCACGCGTGCTTCGTGCATCGTCGTCGCCTTCACCAGGCGCAGGTCGGGGTCGAGGTCCTTCACGTCGGCGCAGTTGTCCTTCGGCACGAAGAACAACTCGGCCCCGGCGTCCTCGGCGCCCGCGATCTTCTGCTCGATGCCACCGATCGGGCCGACGGTGCCGTCGGGGTTGAGCTCGCCGGTGCCCGCGATGGTGGCCCCGCCCGTGAGAGAGCCCTTGGTCAGGGTGTCGTAGATGGCGAGCGAGAACATCAGGCCGGCGCTCGGGCCGCCCACCGACGGATCGACGCGCAGCGTGATCTTGAACGGGAACTCGTAGCCGAGGCCGACGCTCACCCCCACCTTGGGCGTGCCCTTCTCCAGGACCGGCTTGACCCGGACGTTCAGCTCCCGCTTGTCGCGCAGGATCTTGAACTCGACGAGGCTGCCGTCCTTGTGCTTGCGGACCGCCTTGACGACGTCGTCGGCCTTCGTGACCGGTGTGCCGTCGACTTCCTGGAAGATGTCGTTGACGAGAAGCTTGCCGTCAGCGGGACCGCCGTCGTTCAGGCCAGCCACCTTGACGGCTGTCGGCACCTCGATGCCGATCTCCTGCAGAGCGATCGCCTTCGCGACGTCCTGGGACGTCGACATCTGGATGGCGCCCTCGGCCTCCTCGTCGGCAGCCGACTGGTTCTCCGGGTGCACGACCTCGTAGGGCACCACGGCCTTGTCGGGGTCGAGCCAGCGCGCCAACGCATCGCCGAGCGTCAGCTTCTGGCCGTACGACGACGCGATCACGGTCGTGAACCGGATCTGGCCGTCGTCGTAGTAGGCCTTGTGCCCGTCGACCTGGACCAGTTCGGCCGCGTCGGAGTCCTTGCCGAGCACGTCGAACGTCGGGCCGGGGCTGTAGGAGGCGTACGGCAACGGGACCGCGAGTGCGATGCCCCCGAGGATCAGCACCAACGGCGCCGCGATGCACACGGCAACAAGGCGCTGGGTCATGGCGCCTACCTTCTCAGACGGTGCCAATCAGGACGCGCGGCGGTCGCTGGTCGACTGCTCGAGCGTGCTCGCGGCGGGCTCGTCGAAGGACTTCTCGACGGGGGGCTCCACCGCGTCCTCAGCAGGACCGGTCACGATCACCGGACGCACCTTGGAGGGGCGCACGGCCACTCCGGAGGCGCGATCAGGAGTCCGCGGGGGCACGGCGTAGCCCGGGCGCGAGACCTGCTCGCGGGACAACGCCTCGCCCAGCTTGCGGGCGGCTGCCTCGCGGCCGGCGTCGTTGACCACTCCCCTGCTCTCGCGACCCCACCAGCCGACCCCCACCATCGCGGCGAGGGTCACCACGGCGGCGGGCAGCAGCCAGAACAGGATCTCCATTGGCCGAGCGTAGGTCCGCAGTCCGCACGGATCGGACAGGACACGCGGCGCTAGGGCGATCCCACCCATTCGTCCGTGCCATCGCTGAAGAGCTGGTGCTTCCAGATCGGGACCTCGGCCTTGAGGGTGTCGATGAGGGCGCGGCTGGCCTCGAAGGAGGAGCCGCGGTGACCGGAGGTCGTCGCGACGACGACGGCGAGGTCGCCGATCGCCAGGTCCCCGACCCGGTGCACGGCCGCGACGCCCGTGACGTCGTACTCCTCGGCGACGCGGTCGCACACGGCCTGCAGCCGGTCCAGCGCGGTGGGGTGCGCGGAATACGACAGGCCCGTGACGCCCTGGCCGTTGTCGTGGTCGCGGACCCGACCGACGAAGAGCACCAGGCCCCCGGCCGTCGGGTCGTCGAGGCTGTCGAGTACCTCGCTCACCGAGAGCGGCTGGTCCGAGATCGCGACGAGGCGCACGGCAGGCTGGGTCATGCCTGCACTCTAGAGCGGGTGCCCGGGGCAGGGTGTGTCTCCCGAGGTCCGGGGTCCATTCAGGGGTCTCCCGGACACCATGGGTTGGCGAACCGGCGTAAATTCGGGGCATGAGCAACGATCCGGGCAACCCGGGCCAGGACGACGGAGACCAGCCGAACCCCTTCAAGGGCACGCCGTTCGAGCAGATCTTCGGCGCGTTGGGCGGCGCCTTCCCCGGCGGCATGCCCGCGGGGTTCCCCGGAGGGGCCGGCGGCATGGACTTCTTCCAGCAGATCCAGTCGCTGCTGCAGCCCCACGAAGGGCCGCTGAACTGGAACGCCGCCAACGACATCGCCCGCAAGGGCATCGCCGCGGAGCCCGACCCCTCGCCGGGCCAGCGCGACCGTGACCGCGTCGCGGACGCCGTTCGACTGGCGGACCACTGGCTCGACGAGGCGACGCAGTTCCCCTCTGGTGTCAGTACGACGGCCGCCTGGAGCCGCGCGGAGTGGCTCGTCGAGACCCAGCCGGTCTGGAAGGTGCTCGTCGAGCCCGTGGCGGCGAAGTCGGTGACCAGCCTGTCGAGCGGGCTGCCCGAGGAGATGAAGGCGGCCGCTGGTCCGCTCGTCGGCATCATCGGCCAAGCCGTCGGCGGCATGCTCGCGATGCAGATCGGCCAGGGCCTCGGTGGCCTCGCCGGAGAGGTGCTGACCGCCTCCGACATCGGACTTCCGCTCGGCGCTCCGGGCAAGGCTGCCCTCGTGACCAGCAACGTGCGCGCCTTCGCCGAGGGCCTCGACGTCACCGAGGACGACGTGATCCTCTACCTCGCCCTGCGAGAGGCCGCCCACCAGCGACTCTTCGCCCACGTGCCGTGGCTGCGCGAGCACCTGCTCGGCGCCGTCACCGACTACGCCCGCGGGCTGGAGATCAACGCCCAACAGATCCAGGAGCGGGTCCAGGAACAGTTGAGCGGGATCGACCCCACCAACGTCGAGTCCGTCCAGGGACTCCTCGAGGGCGGGCTCTTCGACCCACCACAGACCGCGGCCCAGACCGCCGCACTCTCGCGCCTGGAGATCGCGCTCGCGCTCGTCGAGGGCTGGGTCGACGAGGTCGTCGGCCAGGCAACGAACGAGCGGATGCCGGCCGCCACCAAGCTCCGCGAGGCCGTACGCCGCCGGCGCGCTGCCGGAGGTCCTGCGGAGCAGACGTTCGCGGCGCTGGTCGGGCTGGACCTGCGCCCGCGCCGGCTCCGCGACGCCTCGACCCTCTGGGGCGGCCTGCGCACCCGCGCCGGCGACGAGGCGCGAGACGGGGTGTGGATGCACCCCGACCTGTTGCCGACCGCGGCCGACCTGGACGACCCGCTGTCGTTCCGGGCCGAGGCGACGGCCCCCGAGGCGCTGTCCGAGGACGATTTCGACGCCGAGCTGCGCAAGCTGCTCGAGGGCGACGCACCGGATTCCCCGGCCGAGTGACGCTGCACGCCGACGCTCTCGCGACCCTGCGGGAGTGGAGCGCTCCTGACGCTGCGCAGGAGGAGTTGCGCGGCCGCCTGGTGCGCCATCTCGAGTCGACTCCGGACGGCATGTGGCGTTCGGCGTACCCGGACCACCTGACGGCGGGCACGATCGTGCTCTCGACCGACGGCGACCGCGTGTTGCTCAACCTGCACCGCAAGGCCGGTCGATGGTTCGCCTTCGGTGGCCATGCCGAGCCCGGCGATCCGACCCTCGCCTCGGTCGCCCTGCGCGAAGCGCGCGAGGAGTCGGGGATCACCGACCTGGACTTCCACCCGGAGCCGCTGCAGCTCGACGTGCACGTGGTGCCGTTCTGCGACCCGCGTGGCGGCGTGAGCCACCTGGACGTTCGCTACGCCGCGCTGGCCGGGCCCGACACCCGGGAGGTCGTCAGCGACGAGTCCCTCGCGGTGCGCTGGTGGCCGGTCGACGCCCTGCCCGAGCTGGAGCCGAGCATGATCGAGCTGATCGGCAGCGCCCGCACCCTGCTCTGCTGACCCGCTAGTCGACGTCCTCGCCGGCCGGGTAGATCTCCTCCGACGGGGGCCGCGGCATCCGGGCCGCGTCGGACCAGCCGGCGAGGTAGCCCTTGGCCTTCTCGGCGGCCGGGTAGTTCGAGACCCAGCCCCAGAACTTCTCGTCGTGCTGGGGCTCGATCAGGTGCGCCAGCTCGTGCACGATCACGTAGTCGATCACCCACTCCGGCATCCGCTGGAGCCGCTCGGACAACCGGATGGTGCGATCGCGCGGCGTACACGAACCCCAGCGTGCTCGCTGGTTGGTCACCCAGCGCACCGACTCCGGGACGGCGAGCCCGCCGAGGTAGTCGTCGCTGAGCACCCGGGCGCGTTCGGTCAGGTCCTCGTCGGTCCACTTGCGCGGCGCGGCGGACCGCAGCTCCTTGCGCTCGATCCGCGCGACCATCCGGGTCACCCACGCCCGCTCCTCGGCTCCCGAGAGGTTGTTGGGCACGAGGACGACGATCTTGTCGCCGTCCCGGTAGGCAGACACGGTCCGACGCCGGCGCTCCGACCGTCGTACCTCCACCCGCGGCTTGCTCCGCGCTCCCATGAACCGACCCTACGGCTCCTCCGTCCCCAACCGCGGGACGCGAAGTGTGGGAATTGGTCGCGCGAAGTGTGGGAATTGGTCGCGCTACGGAGTCGCCCACTCCAGGAGTCGGTCGGCAGGCCAGGTGTTGACGATCCGGTCGGCGTCGATGCCAGCGGCCTCGGCGCGCTCGCAGCCCAGCAGGGGGTAGTCGAGCTGACCCGGTGCGTGCGCGTCGCTGTCGATGGAGAACACGCAGCCGATGTCGCGGGCGAGCTCGAGCAGCTTGGTCGGCGGGTCGCGACGTTCGGGCCGGGAGTTGATCTCGACCGCCACGCCCTCCTCGGCACAGGCCTCGAAGACGGCCCGTGCGTCGAACCGGGACTGGCCACGGGTGCCGCGACTGCCGGTGACCAGGCGCCCGGTGCAATGGCCGAGCACGTTGGTGAACGGATTGCGTACGGCGGCAACCATCCGCCGCGTCATCTGCTCGCCGTCCATCTGGAGCTTCGAGTGGACGCTGGCGACCCGCACATCGAGGCGCTCCAGCATCCGGTCGGTCTGGTCGAGGGCGCCGTCGTCGAGGATGTCGACCTCGATGCCGCGCAGTAGCCTGAAGCCGGCCGCCGAGAGGTGCTCGTTCACGGCGGCGATCACGTCGAGTTGGCGGGTGAGGCGCTCCGCCGAGAGGCCCCGCGCGATCTTGAGGCGGGGTGAGTGGTCGGTCAGCACCAGGTAGTCGTGCCCGAGCTCCATGGCCGTCATCGCCATCTCCTCGATCGGCGAGCCGCCGTCGGACCAGTCCGAGTGCGAGTGCAGGTCGCCCCGCAACTGCGCCCGCAGCGCGGTCCCCGCGCCGTCGCGGGTGAGCGGGCCGCCGTACTGCTGCTCCGCCTCGGCGAGCTTGTCGGGCACCTGGCCCTCGACCGCCTGCGCAATCACCCGGGCCGTGCTCGAGCCGACTCCGGCGATCTTGGTGAGCGTGCCCGCCCCGGCCCGTTGCGCGATCTCGTCGGCGGGCAGGGGGAGGATCGCCGCCGCCGCACCGCGGTACGCCTTGACCTTGTAGCTGTCGGCGCGTCCGCGCTCGAGCAGGAAAGCGATCCGGCGCAGTGCCGCGACCGGCGTGCCGTCGTACTGCTCGCTCACGACCATTCCCTCTCGAACAATTCTTTCCTCCACAGGCGGTGGACGAGCCTGTGGGCTCCATTCTCGCTGGTCATCCGACGGTACGGCGTCCGCGGGACCGCCGAGCGAACCGGTTCCTCCACAGGCGACTCACCGTTCTCGCCCGGCCATCCACCGGACCTCTGATCCATCCACAGCTTTCTCCACAGGCTTGTCCACAGGCGACGCGCCCGACGCATTGACCGCCGTCCGCGCGGTCCCTAGCGTCCTCATCAGACGAGGCCCCCGGGGCCGCAGTTCTTCGCTCGCAAGGGGAAGGCAAGCGAAGAGCCGCTGCGGATCCGGGGGCCCCGCCTGTTCCTGATGGACCGCGCCGGCCGCTGCCTAGCGGCCCTCGAACTCCGGCGCCCGCTTCTGCTGTGCCGCGCTGATGCCCTCGAGCAGGTCCGCCGTGGCCAGCGTGACCGGCTGCGCGAGTGCCTCCCACTCGAGTGCCGTCTCGATGCTCGCGTGGCCCAGCTGCAGCGCGCGCTTGGTGAGCCGGGCCGCGATCGGCGCGGTGGCGGCGACCTCGGCCGCCACGGCCAGCACCTCGGCGCGGAATCCCTCGGGCTCCATCACCCGCGACACCAGACCCAGTCCCAGTGCCTCGTCGGCGTCGACGATCCGCCCCGTCAGGAACAGGTCGCGTGCCGCCGCCGACCCGACCACGTCCGGGAGCAGGTAGGTGCCGGCCATGCCGGGGTGGATGCCCAGCTTGGTGAACGGCACGCCCATCTTGGCGCCCCGCGCGGCGTACCGGATGTCGCAGGCCAGCGCCATGCACAGCCCGGCACCGATCGCGGGGCCGTTGATGGCAGCGATCGTCGGCACCTCGAGCTTCCGGATGGCGAGCCACGACCGGTAGAACGGAAGCATCCGGCTGCGCAACTCGTCGACCGTCGCGTCGGGCTGCGAAGCCAGCCAGGCCAGGTTGCCGCCCGACGTGAAGGCACGGCCCTCGCCGGTCACGACCACGACCCGCACCGACGGGTCGGCGGCCAGGTGATCGACCGCCGTCACCCACGACACCGTCATCTCGTCGCTCATCGCATTGCGCAGGTCTGGCTGGTCCAGCACGAGCATCGCAACGCCCGGCGAGGGCCGCTCGAGGCGCAAGTGGGTGAGTTCAGGGCTGGAGGACGATTTCGGAGCCGTTTCAGACATGCGGGGCACGCTACTGCGACTCGGCACCGGCGTGCCGTAGGGTCAAGGAGGTTTGGAGCGCGTCTCCGAACTCCGACGGGCTTCCCCCAAGGTCCCCGTCGCGACGACCGAACGAACGACATTGAGCAAGGAGGCCGTCATGGCGGAGACCTGGAGCGGCGAGTTCTACTGCGTGAAGTGCAAGGCCAAGCGCGAGGCGAGTGGCGAGGTCAAGGTCAACGACAAGGGCACCCGGATGGCCAAGGCCGTCTGCCCCGAGTGCGGCACGAACCTCAACCGCATCCTCGGCAAGGCCTGAGTTCACTCAGTCCAACAGACCGACTGTCGCGGGCGGCTCCACTTCGGTGGGGCCGCCCGCGGCTCGGTTTTCACCCGGCGCCACCTGTGGATGACGACCGACGGTCTCGCCCGTTCGGTGCCACCCTGCTGCCATGGCGGCCACTCTCGGGACCCAACACCTGACCCTGCGCCCCGGCGTGCCGGTGATGGCGCGCTCCCCCGGCATCCTGCAGGTCGGGCTCGACGAGCCCGCGCTGCGCGTTGACGACGATCCGGCCGTACGCCGCATCCTGGTCGCGCTGGCACGGCCCAGCGGCGTACCGCCCGACGAGGAGTTGCCTCCGAAGGTCCTCGACGTCCTCGCCCGGCTCGACCTGGCCGGACTTCTCGTGACCGTCTCCGACGCCGAGCGACATGCCGATCCAGCCCTGGTCACCCTCCGCGCCCAGTTCGGCTCCGACGCCGTACGACGCCAGGAGGCCCACTCGGCGGCCGCGATCGCCGTCAGGGGCAATCCGGCGTCGATCGTGGCGCTCGGGCCGCTGCTGGAGCGGGCCGGTCTGCGAGAGGCCTCCGCGACGGACCCGAACGTGGCCGTGCACCTGTTCGTGACCTCCGGACCGCTGGATCGCGTGGCCCTCGACTCCCTGGTGCGCGGGTCGGTGCCGCACCTGCTGGTCAGCGGTTCGGCCACCCGCCGCCGCATCGGACCCTTCGTCCAGCCCGGACTGACCGCGTGCCTGCGGTGCGTGGACGCCCACGAAGCGCTGCACGACCCGCGCCGGCCGCTGCTGCTCGCCCAGGCCGCGGCCACCGCGACTGAACGTCCGCCGCCCCTGGACCCGGTGCTGGACCAGTTGGCGCTCGCCTGGGCCGTGCGCGACCTTGCCCGCTACCTCGAGGGCGACGAACCCAGCACGTGGTCCTCGACCGTCGACGTCTCGCCGGTCGACGCGCCGGAGAGGACCCGTTGGGGTCGCCACCCCGACTGCGGCTGCGCCTGGGACGCGATCACCGAGCTGCCCTGAGCCCGCATGCCTCGGGGCCTACCACCACTCGCTGTCGAGCTTGGCCTCCATGGAGCGGAGGTACTCCCGTGAGCACTCGTCACAGAAACGGCGTATCCGGCCACGCTCGATCGAGGTGGTCCAGGTCAGCGGCGCGTCCTCACCGTCGGCCCGACGGCCGCAGAAGTCGCACGTGACGGTCATGGAGTCAATGTAGGTCTCGTCGGACATTTCGCTGAGCAAGTGTCGAAGGGGCCGGACCCGACCTTGCCATCTGGCGGTCGGTTCCGGCCCCTTCATCTTCTTCACCCGCGATCAGGTGTTTCCTCCGAGGAGGTGTCTCAAGAGATCTTTGGCCAGATCTCACAGAGCGCGAGCGAGGGCGAGACGAGCCTGCTGCGCTGCACGCTCGGCCTTGCGGCTCAAGCGGCGGGCGCGGGCCACACGGGTGGCCACGCGCAGCTGCTGCGCCTCTCCCAGGCGCGTGACCATCTGCTCACGCGCCAACTGTTCGGTCATCATTTCAAACACGGTGGTACTTCCGTTCTGAGTGGTCTGTGGTTGGTTCTTGGTGGTGCTGCTGCGGACTACGCGGCGGCGTCCTTGCGCGGCCGGCCCCGGGGCCGCTTGCGCGGGATCACCACGCCGGCGAGGAACAACTCGCCTCCCCACACGCCCCACGGCTCGCGCCGCTCCTGGGCGCCGGACAGGCACAGCTGCTGGACAGGGCAGTCCAGGCACAGCGCCTTCGCGGACTCGACGTCCGACGGTGACTCGGCGAACCACAACTCCGCATCGTTCAGCCGGCACGGCAGCAGCTCGTCCAGCGTCGGCTCGAGAACACTGGTCGTCATCTGCTTTCACCTCCTCTTCAATGACCTGATCGCGTTGGTCGATTTCCTGTGAGGGATCTGCGACTCCGCGTTCTCGGTCTGAGAAGCACGAAGGCCGCGGATCCCGGTCTTTTCGGGTTCCGCGGCCTGGAGGCTGCCGTTCTGATTCTCAGGTCAGATCGGTGGGCTCCAGGCTGGGAAACCAGAGACGTACGCGGCGTTGAAACCGCGGTGTCCCGTGCCGGTGAGGGCGCGCTCCCGCTTGACGGCCGTGACGGCCTTGGTGTCCATGGCCACGGCGTCAACGGCGGCATTGAACGGAGCAAAAGCAGCGTTCGGAGCCGTCGGAGCAGAGGTGGCGCAGACGAGAGCGGACAGCGTGAGCTGCCAGTTCGGGATCATCGTGATGTTCTTCATGTCGCCACCTCCTTCGGTGCCTTGAGAGCGCGAGCCGTGCCAAGGCTCTGATGCGCAACGAATGTTGTCTGACGACCGTAATGGCCGTGGATCAGGGCGCGCAAATCATTTATCGAGTTTTTCAGGGATTTTCTGAAACAACCGCGAGAACGGCCTCGCCGTACCGCGCAATCTTCATCTCGCCCACCCCGCTGATGTTGGCGAGAGCGGCCATCGTCGCCGGCTTGTGCTCGGCGATCAGCTCCAGCGTCGCGTTGGTGAACACGACGTACGCCGGCAGCGGCTTGCCGTCCTCGCCCGCCTCCTTCGCCGTCTCCAGGCGCCATTCCTTGAGCCGTTCGAAGAGGGCCTCGTCGTACCGCATCGGGTGGTGCGTGCACCGCCCGCGCTTCTTCTCCGCAGCAGTGGTGAGCGGCTGGAGGCACTCGCGACAACGGGCCACCTTCGTCGGGCGTCGGTTGGCCTGGGGCCGCTGCGCGTCAGGCAGCATCGGCACGAGGAACCGCGAGGGCTGGCGGCGCGCGGCCTGACCGGGATTGCGAGCCGCGGCCCACGACACCATCAGGTCCTTGCGCGCGCGGGTCATGCCGACATAGAGCAACCGGCGTTCCTCCTCCACCGCTCCCGGCGGCGCGCCCTCCTGGCTGGCGTAGACGAACGGCAGCGTGCCGTCCTGGACTCCGCAGCAGAAGACGGCGTCCCACTCGAGTCCCTTGGCGGCGTGGAAGGTCGCCAGCGTCACTCCGTCAGCGGTGGGCACGTGCTGCTCGGTCGCCCGGCGCTCGAGATCGGCGACGAAGGAGCTCACCGACGCCTCGATCCCTCTCTCGGTGGCGAACTCCTCGGACTGGTCCACGAGTGCCTGGAACGACTCCCAGCGGTCGCGGACCTGGCCGCGACTCGTCGGCGGCGCTGCGGTCCAACCCATCGCGGCCAGCACGGCCTTGACGACATCGAGCCACGGCCCGGAGTCGGCCTCCCCCGAGCGGGCGGCCCCACGCAACCGGGTGACCGCCTCCCGCACCTCGCGCCGGTCGAAGAACCGTGCCGCGCCGCGGACGACGTAGGGGATGCCACGGTCGGTCAGGGCGTCCTCGAACGTCTCCGACTGGGCGTTGATGCGGAACAGCACCGCCATCTCGCCGTACGACGTCCCGGCGCGATGCAGGCGCGCGATGCGATCGGCGACTCCGGCCGCCTCGGCCACCTCGTCGGGCTCCCCGACATAGCGCACGGCCGAACCGGCCGCCTGCTGCGAGCGCAGGTCGACACCGGCACTGGGCGTGCCGGCCAGCAGCTTGTTGGCCACCTCGACGATCTGCGGCGTCGAGCGGTAGTTGCGGACCAGCTCGATGGACGTGGTGCCGGCGTAGCGCTTCGGGAAGTCGCGGAGGTAGGTCGCGTCTGCACCAGCGAAGGAGTAGATGGTCTGGGCCGGGTCACCGACGACGCACAGCTCGTCGCGCCCTCCCAGCCACAGGTCGAGCAGTGCCGACTGCAGCGGCGAGACATCCTGGAACTCGTCGACGACGAACCACTTGTACTGGCGGCGCACCTGGGCCGCGACCCGCTCGTCGCCGGCCAGCACCCCGGCCGTCAGCAGCAGCACGTCCTCCATGTCCATCCGGCCCTGCTCGCGCTTGACGTCCTCGTAGGCCGCGAAGACGCGGGCGATGTCGGCGGGCGTGTGGCCGTCGATGCTGCGGCCCTTCGAGGGCGCGACCCGCGCGTAGACGTCCGAGCCCACGTTGCTGACCTTGGCCCACTCGATCTCGGAGGCGAGGTCACGCAGCAGGGCCTGGTCGCCGCGGACGCCGATGTTGCGGCAGGCGCCCGCGATCATCGGGATCTTCGACTCGGTGAGCACGGGCAGCTCGGTGCCGTAGACGTGCGGCCAGAAGTAACGCAACTGGCGCAGCGCCGCGCTGTGGAAGGTCCGTGCCTGGACGCCCGGCGCCCCGAGCATCCGCAACCGCTGGCGCAGCTCGCCGGCCGCGCGGGTGGTGAAGGTGACCGCCAGCACCTCGGACGGTGCGTAGACGCCCGTCTGGACACCATGGGCGATCCGGTGGGTGATCGCCCGGGTCTTGCCCGTTCCCGCTCCGGCCAGCACCCGTACCGGACCCCGGAGGGTCTCGGCCACCGCGCGCTGTTCGGGATCGAGCGCGGAGAGGAGCTGGTCGATGGCCTGCGACATCCGGGGGAACATCTCCTTCGGGCACGTGGTTGGGTTGGAGACACAGACCCTAGACGCCGGAGGCGACACAGCCCGATGAGCACCTTCACGATGTACACGACGCCTTGGTGTGGCTACTGCCAGCGCCTCAAGAGCCAGCTGGACCGCGAGGGCATCGTCTTCGACATCGTCGACATCGAGCAGCACCCGGAGGCGGCCGCCATCGTCGAGTCCGCCAACAACGGCAACCAGACCGTGCCGACGCTGGTCTACTCCGACGGCACCGCGCAGACCAACCCGAGCGTGATCCAGATCAAGGCCAAGCTCGCGTCCCTCTAGGGTCGTCGAGTAGCCCGAGCCGCCAGGCGAGGGCGTATCGAGACGTCACCAGCTGCCGGGCAGCGCCCCGCCGTACCAGTCCTCGACGAGCGACCGGCTGATCGAGACACCACCGGGGAGCACCAGCGACCCGTCCTCGGCACCTTGGCGCATCTCGGCACGCGTGAACCAGCGGGCGTCTTCGACGTCGTCATCCTCGAGCCGGATCGCTTCGGAGGTCGCGCGGGCATGGAAGCCGAGCATCAGGCTCGACGGCAACGGCCAGGCCTGGTTGCCGAAGTAGGTCACCTCACCCACCTCGACCCCAGTCTCCTCGAGCACCTCACGTCGTACGGCGTCCTCGAGGCTCTCGCCCGGCTCACAGAATCCGGCGAGCGTGGAGAACCGGCCGGGGGGCCAGGTGGCGCCACGACCCAGCAGGCACCGCTCGTCGTCGCTGCCCGGCTCACCGACCGCGACCAGCATGATCACGGCCGGATCCAGCCGGGGGAACTGAGGCTTGCCGCAGTCCACGCAGACGAGTTCGTGCCCGGCCGACCGCGGCGACAGCCCACCGCCGCAGCGGGGGCAGAACCGGTGCGACCAGTGCCACTCGGCCAGGCCCAGCGCATGGAAGACCAGCGGCGCCTGTCCGAGGGCGTCGCCCGTGAGGAACGGCAGCAGTCCGCGCAGCGGCAACCACGTCTCCCCCTCGGCCCGAGCAAGGTCGCCCGACGCGATCACCGCCCACCTGGTCGTTCCCTCGTGGTCCCCCAACAGGACGCGTACGCCGTCGGGCGCATCGGCCGTCGCCACCCACTCCAGTCCGTCCGGGCCCGGACGGACCCGCGTCCCGGCGACCACGAGGACCCGACTGTCCGGATGGGCCCACCGGTCAGCCAGCCACGCCTCGTCGTTGCGATGCAGTCCGTGTCGTTCGTGGGGGTCGGCGGCGAGATCCAGGTGCGGAAAGGTCACAGCTGCAGACTAGTGAGGCGATCGAGCCTGAGCGCGACTCAGCCCAGCAGCTTCTCGATCTCGTCCCGGTCAGCGAGGTCGTCGTGGACGACCAGGTCCCCACTGCGCACGTAGTAGAACGCAGCCCGCACCTGATCGATCGGGACGTCGTGGAGTTCGGCCCACGCGAGCCGGTAGATCGCCAGCTGGAGCGGGTCGGCGTCCTGGCGGGCGTTGGTCTTCCAGTCCACGACGAGGTACGACGGCGCGCCCTCCCCCTCACCGTCGGGCTCGAGGTAGACGGCGTCAATGCGCCCCCGCACCAACTGCTGCGCGCCCCCCTGGGTGCCGAGCACGAGGGCGAACGGCGCCTCGATGGCATGCGGCACCCGGGACCCGAACGGACCGGTCTCGAACGTGGCGATGAGTTCCTGGAGATCGGCGTCGTCGTCGATCCCGGCGTCGCCGCGACCGGGGAGGTCGTCGGGGTCGAAGAGGCCCTGCTGGCCGAACCGGGCCTCGACCCACGCGTGGAAGCGGGTGCCGAACCGGGCTGCGGGCGCAGGCGGACGCGGCATCGGGCGGGCGAGGTCGCGGGCAAGGCCTTCGGGGTCGTCCCGCAGCCGTCCCATCGCGGTCGCCGACAGCGAGGCCGGGAGTGTCACCACGACCTCCGTGCCGGCACCACCGGCGGCCTGAACGCGGGCCTCGGCAAGCAACTGGTCGATCTCGGCATCCCATTCGGCGACCCGGGCGCTGGCCACGAGGTCCAGGTCGTCCTCCTCGGCGTCCGGGTCGGCGGCGCGCACCAACGCAGCGGCGGCCAGTCGCAGTCGGGCCTCCTCACCGAAGCCGTCGGCCGGCCAGGGCCGGGACGGATCCTCGTCGTCGTAGGGATTCGCCGAGCCCTTCTCGGGCCGGGTCAGCCACGGCTCGGGCGCCAGGTCCCACGCGGTCAGCAGTTCACGCACCGTCTCCTGGTAGGAGGACGGACCGTAGGGCGTCTTGCGCGGTCCCCACTGGAACGAGGTGACCGACAGGTGGTGGGCGGGACGGGTGAAGGCGACGTAGCCGAGGCGCAGCTCCTCGTCGGCCTCGTGCGCCTTGGCCCGCTGCCGGTAGTCCTCGAGCGCGGCCTTGTCGAAGCCCTCCAGCTGTGGCAGGTCACCGGCATCGCCGCGCAACGGGGCAGGAAGCACCGATGGCGAGGAGACCCACAGGGTGCGGCCCTGGCTCGACGGGAACCGCGACTCCCCCACGCCCACGCAGTAGACGGTCTCCCACTCCAGTCCCTTCGACCGGTGCACCGTGAGCAGCTTGACCGAGTCGGCCTCGGTGGGCGTCGCCACGTCGAGTCCGTTGCCCTGGTCGTCCTCGGCCGTCAGGTAGGCCAGCAGCGCTGGCAGCGTCACGTCGCCGTCGATGGCCTGGAAGTCGGCGACCGCCTTCACGAACAGGTCGAGGTTGTCGCGTCGCGCCGCCGCCGCGGGGCTGGTCGAGGACGCGAGCTCGACGTCGACACCGGTGATGTCGATGATCCGGCGGACGAGGTCGAGCAGCGGCTCGCCGACAGCCGCGCGCAGCAACCGCAGCTCTTCACGGAGCAGGCCGAAGCGAACGCGGGCCTCCTCGGAGTACTCGGCGTCGCCGGGGTCGGCGAGGGCGTCGTCGAGGCACGGGATCTCTGCCGGGTCGATGCCGTCGGCGATCGCGACCAGTTGCGCGGACACCGACACCGCCTCGCCGCCGCGGCCCCGCCGCCCGGCATGCTCACTGGCCCGCCGACCGAGCAGGCGCAGGTCGCGCGGCCCGATGGCCCAGCGCGGGCCAGCGAGCAGGGTCAGCAACGCGGCGTTGTCGGTGACGTCGTGGAGCAGGCGGAGCGTGGCGACGATCTCGGCGATCTCCGGCAGTCGCAGCAGGCCGGAGAGTCCGACGATCTCGACGGGAATGTTGGCGGAGGTCAGCGCGTCGAAGACCAGTTCCGCGTGGGCGTTGTCGCGGGTCAGCACGCCGGTCTTCGCCCAGTCGCCGGGTTCCCCGCCCCAACCCGCGCGGATCGAGTCCGCGAGCCACGCGAGCTCGTCGCGCTGCGTCTCAAAGACCTGGGCCGTCACGAGACCGTCGACGGCATCGTCGGGAGCGCGCAACCGTGCCACCCCAGCGCCGCGGGCTTCCAGGGCGTCGTACAACGGAGCGGCGAGGCGGCTGGCGACTTCAAGGATGCGCCGATCGGAGCGGCGGTTGATGGTCAGCGGGTGCGTGCGTGACTCGCCGTCGGCGGCCGGGAAGGTCTGGGCGAAATTGAGGATGTTGGCGACCGAGGCGCCGCGCCAGCCGTAGATCGCCTGATGCGGGTCCCCGACCGCGGTGACGGCGTGCCCGCGACCGTCGACCTCGCCTGAGAACAGCCGCGACAGCATGATCGCCTGCGCGACCGACGTGTCCTGGTACTCGTCGAGCAGCACCACCTTGAACCGCCCGCGCTCAACAGCGCCGACCTCGGGCCGCTCGGCCGCCAACCGGGCGCCGAGCTCGATCTGGTCGGAGAAGTCCATCAGGCCCAGGTCGCGCTTGAGTCCGCGGTACGACGCCACCAGCTTGAGCAGGTCGGCGCGCCGGTCGATCGCGAAGATCGCCTTCTCGATCACCTCGACGTAGGTCTTGCGCGCCTTGCCGGCCAGTTCCTCGTCGCGAGCGCGCTCGAACCCGCGCCGCGCCTCCGCGTCGTGGGCGAGCACCTGAGCCGGCGCCACGAGGTGCTCGCTCATCGCCGAGTCGAGCGCCAGGAGGTTCTGGATCGCCGTCTCCGGGTGGTCGGTCAGGTGGTCGATGTCGCCCGTGAACCGGTCGATCGCCCGGGCACCCAACTGGTAGCGCGCGGCGTCAGTGATGACCCGTGTGTCGGGCTCGTGCCCGATCCTCAGACCGTGGTCGGTGAGCAAGGTTGCCGCATAGGCGTTGTAGGTCGCCACGGTCGGCTCCAGCACCTCGTCGACGTCCTCGCCACCCACGGCGAGGTCGAGCGCGCCCGCGTCACGCAGTGCGGTGCGGATCCGCTGGCGCAGTTCGGCCGCTGCCTTGCTCGTGAAGGTCAGGCCCAGCACCTCCTCGGGCTGCACCTGGCCGGTGAGCACGAGGTACACGACCCGGGCAGCCATCAGCGTCGTCTTGCCCGAACCGGCACCGGCGATCACCACCGCCGGGCGCAGCGGGGCGCTGATCGCGGCCCACTGCTCGTCACTCGGCGGGAACTTCGCCTGCATGGCCCGCTGCAGGTCGGCGGGGGTGTCGAGCTTCATCGGCGGGCGGATCGGAGTCATTGCGCCACCACCGCCCCGGCACTCTTCGCCGGGCACAGCGGCACGAACGAGCACGTGCGGCAGTGCTGGCCGGCGACGGCCGGGAAGTGCTCCCCCCGGATCAGTGCCGCCGCGTTCGCCAGTCGTCCGCGCAGGTCCTCACGTTCGGGCCCTTCCTCGGCGTGCACCGGCTGCTGCTGCACCGTCGCCGCGGGACCGCCGTCCATCAGTCCCAGCTGCACGAGCTCGGCACCACCCGCGCGCCGCGGCGGGACCTCCGGGTCGGTGTCGAGCGCGCCGTGGTCGACGGCGAACTGGTAGAGCGCGAGCTGCACGTGTCCCTTCACCGAGGTGTCCGTCGGCTTCTTGCGGCCCGTCTTGAGGTCAACCACCACGACGTGTCCGTCGGCATCGAGCTCGACCCGGTCGGCATACCCGGTCAGCTGGACGCGCTCGCCGTCGGCCAGGTCGATCACCGTGGAGAACTTCGCCTCGCGGTCCACCAGCTCACGCGGGTTGGACTCGTGCCATTCCACAAACCGCTCGAGGGCCGCGCGTACGCGCTCGTGCTCGCGCACCTTCGACCACGGGGTCCGGAAGTCGAGGCGGTCCCAGACCTCGTCGACGTAGGCCATCAGGGCAGCCGGGTCGGGCGGCGCATCACCCGCCGCCACCCGCTCGGCGAGGGCGTGCACGAGTTCACCGAGGTTGGCGGACTGGTGGGCGCGACCCAGGCCGCCGGCCTCGCGGGTCAGGAACCACTGCGTCGGGCACACGGCCAGCGAATCGAGCATGCTCGCCGAAACCGGGACCGGCTGGTCCTCGGCGCGGATCGGAGTGTTCGACACGGTGACGGCGCGGGTGCCCCACCAGGTCGCGGGATCGGCGGCCGGTGCCAGCGCCCGGCGTCCGACCCGTTCCTGCGCCAGACGAGCGAGGCGGCGGGCCGCAGCGGCACGCAGCGGCTCCTCGGTCGCCGGGTCCGCGAGGGTACGGCGCAACTCCGCCACGAGGCCGTCCAGGGACAACGGGCGCGGCGGACGACCGACGACGTGCTCGATCGAACTGCCGAGCTCCTCGATGAACCGGGACGGCTGCTCTCCCTCGTCCTCGCTGGACTTCACCGCGGTGACCACGAGGCGCTCGCGCGCCCGGGTGCAGGCGACGTAGAACAAACGTCGCTCTTCCATCAGCAACTCGCGGCTCGAGACCGGCGGCAGCACCCCGTCGGCCCCGATCCGGTCGGCCTGCAACAGCGTCGAGCGACGGCGCAGGTCGGGCCAGCCCTCGGCCTGCACGTGCGCAGCAACGACCAGACGCCACTCCAGGCCCTTGCTCCGGTGCGCCGTCAGCAGGCGTACGGCGGAGCCACGGGCCCCACGGTCCGCCAGCGTGTCGGCGGGGATCTCCTGCTGGACGAGGCCTTCAAGGAACGGCGCAACACCTTGGTGTTCGCGCTTCTCTCCGGCTCGCACCGACACGTCGAACAGCGCACAGATGGAGTCCAGGTCACGGTGCGCGCGACGGGCTGAGCCACCGCCTGCCTCCACGTACCTGCGCAACCGTTGCGGCCAGTTCGTGCCCGACCACACGGTCCAGAGCAGGTCCTCAGCGCTCGCGCCGGCGTCGAGATCCGCACGCGCCCGGGCCAGCAACATCGCCAGTGCACGAGCCTGCCCGGCCTCGGGGGTGTCGAGTCCGTCGAGGAAGGTCGCGTCGACCACGGACAGCCGCACCAGCTCACGCGAACCGCGCGGAGTCCCGCCGTCGGTCTGGGCGAGATCCTTCTCCCGTTGGCGCAGCACGCGCGCGAGGCGTCGTACGTCGCCGACGTCAAGGCCGCCGAGGGGACCGGTCAACAGCGCCTCGGCGCGACCGACGTCGACGTACCCGACGTGCGAGGGATCGGTGTTGTCGAGATTCACGACGGCGCGCAGGGCGTCCAGCAGCGGGAGCACGGCGGGGTCGCGGACCAGCGGAACCTCATCGCGCGCCACCTCGACCGGGACGCCGGCAGCGCCGAGCGCCCGACGAAGCGGCCCGATGCTGGCGCGGCCCGAGCGCACGAGGACGGCCATGTCGTCCCAGGCGATGCCGTCCTCGAGATGCGCACGGCGCAACAGGTCAGCAAGGTGCTCGGCTTCGGCCCGCTCGGTGTCGAAGGTGCGGACCTGGACGAGGCCGCGTCCGTGCGGACCGGTCTCTGCGACCGGAGAGAGGAACAGCCTGCGGGCGTCATCCGGGATGGTGCCGGGCAGGCCGATCCGCCCGGCAACGCGTTGCGCAGGCGCCATGATGCCGGGCCCGAAACGACGGATCGTGCGCAGTGCGACCACGTCGGCCGGCGCTCCGTCGCTGCGCGGGAAGGACGTCGGGAACTCGAGGATCCCCCGAACCTCGGCACCACGGAAGCCGTAGATCGACTGGTGCGGATCGCCCACGGCCACCAGGTTGCGCCCGTCGCCCGCAATGGCCCGGAGCAACGCCACCTGGCCCGGATCGGTGTCCTGGTACTCGTCGACGAACACGTGCCGGAACTGCGCCCGCAACTCGGCACGATTCTCCTCGGCCTCGATCACCGCACGCCGGATCAGGTCGGCATAGTCGGTGGCGCCGAGACTGTCGAGCGAGTCGAGGTACTGCTCGAGGAAGAGTCCTGCGGCGACGTATTCATCGATCTCCTCGGCCTCTCCGAGAGCGCGGAGGTCCTCGCCGTCCAGCCCCTTCTCGCGGGCCCGGGCGAGAACGGCGTGCACCTCGCGGGCAAATCCACGCGTCGACATCGCCTGCCGGAACCGTTCGGGCCATTGGACCGATTCGGGATGGTCGGCCAGCAGCTCCCGGAGTACGACGTCCTGCTCGGGCGCAGAGAGCAGCCGCAAGGGCGCTTCGTACAGCTCGGCCGGGGCGTAACGGCGGACCAGTGCGTAGGCGAACGAGTGGAAGGTCGAGCTCAGTTGCGGGCCGGTCGTGCGGCCGAGCCGGGCACTGACCCGATCCCGCAGCTGATCGGCCGCCTTGCGGGAGAACGTCAGCGCGAGCACTTGGTCGGGGCGCGCACCGCGCTCCTCGATCCGGTCGACGATGGCCTCGACGAGCGTCGTGGTCTTGCCCGTGCCCGGGCCCGCGAGAACGAGCAGCGGCCCGCCGGCGTGATCCACGACCCGGCGCTGGTGCTCATCGAGCGCAGGCGCCGGGCCGGCCGGGGAAGGCACGGCGAGGCGATACCTGGCTTGTCCGCTCCCCTGCTCCACGAGCGTCACTCAACCACCTCCGGCCGACACAACTGCGAGCAGCATCAGGCCAGTTCGAAGTCGGCGAAGTCGAAGCCCGGTGAGACGAGACAGCTCACGAGCGCATCAGCGTCGGAAGGCAACGTCCGCTGCCACACGCCGGCCGGCACGAGGCCCTGGGGTACGCCGTCCCCGACCACCAGCCGCGATCCGGTCGACGTGTCCGGCACGAGACCTTCCCCGCCAAGTTCCACCGTCACGACACCGGTGTGGGCGAGCCAGACCTCGTCGGACCGCACCCGGTGCCACTCCGACGACTCCCCCGCCGGCAGCAGGAAGTAGATCAGCGTTGCGGTCGGCCGCACCCGTCCGTCGGACAGGCTCACGTTCTGCGGCGACACCCAGGTCTGCCGGTACCAACCACCCTCCGGATGCGGCTCCAGATCGTGGATCTCGGCAAGCGCAGGTCGTCCCATGCCCCCAGTCTGCAGGGTCTCGCGACCGTGGGTGCGCACCAACGTCGACGCCAGGAAAAAGGTGAAGGGCCCTCGTGAGTATGAGTCACAAGGGCCCTTCGGGTGATCGGTACTGGTGACGCTCCCGATCGATCTCCGACTGCGTCTGATCCCACTCGCCTCGTCACCAGGCTCGTGCGGCCAGCGTCCCCGTGAGGGGCCGCCTCACCGTCACCCCGAAGGGTTCTGGTCCGGCCGGTTGGATCATTGCCTTTCGGCGATCCCGCTCTCCCGGAGGAGTGCGTGGGAGAAGTTCTACGCTGGTCCATCCAGCCTTGGCAAGGGGTTTTCCTCCGGTTTGCAGAAGGTTTTTCGTCCTCCACCGATCGTCGGCGTGTCGTCCACAGACACGCCCGGCGCCCTCCACAGATTCGGTGCGTTCCTCCCCAGACCGTGGGTATGCCTGTGGACAACTGAGTACAACGACTCACCCGTGCTGAGTCCTCCGGGCATGCCCGTTGCGCAACCGGTCTGGCTGAATGGAGACATGCGCTACGCCGACCCCGCCCTGTGCCCCGACTGCCGGTCCCCGCTTCCTGCGGGCGTTCCGGTGTGCCCCACGTGCCAGTTGCTCGTTCGGCACCCGCTCGCCGTGGACCTGTTCCGCACCCTTCGGCAGGCCGACACGCTGGTCACCGAGCTGCGTGGCGCGAGCACCGAGTTCCACGGCCAGCCGGCCGCGACAGCGTCCGTGGCCACCGGCCAGACGCTCGGTGGCCCCCTGGTCCCTCCGGCCACGGGCCCGAGCCCCCGACGCTCCGTACCGACTCCGCCGCCCGGCCCTCCGGCCCCGCCGCTGCCGTCGTACCCCACGGCTCCGGTCCCCCCGTCGCACCAGCGCAACGGCCTGGCCTTCGCATCGGTCCCCAAGATCCTGCTCGGGCTCGGTGCGTTCTGTCTGCTGGTCGCGGCCGTCATCTTCCTCGCCGTCTCGTGGTCTGCCCTCGGGGTGGGCGGTCGCACAGCCGTGCTCGCAGGTCTGACCGTCACCGCAGGCGCGTCGGCCCTGCTCCTGCACCGAGTCGAACTGCGGATCGCAGGTGAATCACTGATCGTGGTGGCACTCGGCCTCCTCGCACTCGATGTCTTCGGCGCCGGAGCATCCGGCTGGCTCGGGAACGGCGGTGACGGAGTGACCACCTGCGTGGCCGGACTCGTCGTGGCCGCATCTGGAGTGGTGGTCGGCATGCTTCGCATCGGCGGCCAGCCGCGCCTCGTCGCGCCCCAGGTGATCGCCGGCATCGGCACCCTGGTCGCCTACTTCGGTGCGCTCGACGTCACCGACCACCGGCTCGTCGTCGGCCATGTGTTCACGGCCGTGGCGATCGGCATCGTTGTCCTGGGACGCGCCCAGGGCACACCGGTCCTGGCCTGGAGCCAGGCCGTCGCCGGATCCATCGCCTGGTTCGGTGCGGGTTCCCTCGCCCTGACCGACGCCCTGACCGACCCCGACCTGCACCAGCTGTGGATCGACGGATCCGGCTGGTCACTGCTCGTCTCCGCCGTCGTCCTGCTGGCTCCCGGCCTCGTGGTCCGCAACCACCAACTCCTGTTGGCCGGCGCGAGTTGCGCCGCGATGGTCACCACGGTGGTCGTCACGCTGCCGAGCATCGACACCGACGCTCCCACGTTCGGGCTTGTGGCCGTTGGTGTCACGGCCATCTGGGTCCTCGCCTTCGCCGTCCTTCCGAAGGCGTTCCGGACGATTGCGATCGCTCCTGGCGCCGTCGGCAGCCTCCTCCTCCTCGGCCTGTCGGTCGTCACCGGCGCGATCGCCCTCGTGCGCTGGGCCGACCTGTCCACTGCCTTCGAGCGCACCTTCGACCTCACCATCCGCGGCACCGATCCGATCACCGAGCCGTTGCTCCTCGTTCCCTCTCTGCTGGTGGTGCTCGCATTCGTCGCCCTGCTGGCCGGACGGGGCCGCGAGCAGGCGGGCGCCTGGGCCCAGGTCGCCGCAATCACGACCGGCGTCGGCGCCACGGCAACGCTCGCGTCGTACGACGTGGCGCTGGCCCTGCCCGTCGCCGTGCTCGCTCTCGTGGCGATCGGGACCACTGCCCTCGCGCTCATGGCGACCGGCAACCGGGCCGCCGGCCTGGGAGTCGCCGCGGTGGTCATCGAGTCGATCGCCTCCTTCACCGCCATCCCGAGCGCTCCGCTCGCCGCGATCGTCGCGGGGCTGTCGACCCTCGCCGCGATCGCCCTGGCGGTCCGCGGCACCGCGGCCCTGCGCGTGATCGGCGGCCTGGCGACCGCGCCCTTCCTCGCCCTCACCGTGTGCGCGTCGGTTCACGCCGTCGGCGGCGGGGCCGCATGGGTGGCGATCCCTGTCCTCCTCGCCGTCGGCGCGCTCGCACTGGCGCTGCCGCGCCTCGAGGTCGAGCTGCCGGCCATCGCGGTCGCGCTCATCGCGTTCCCGGCTTCCCTCGACGTCACGACCGATGCGGGTGGTTATGCCGCCCTGTGGCTCACGGTCGCTGGCTTCCTCGCCTGTGCCACGGCCCTGATCCATGAGCAGCGCCGGTTCTGCGCCTGGGCCGGTAGCGCGCTCCTGCTCCTCGCGAGCTGGGTACGGCTGGCCGACCTCGAGGTGCACGAGCCCGAGGCGTACACCGTCCCGCTCGCCCTCGTCCTGCTCGGCTTCGGCCTGTGGCGGATGAAGCAGTCGAGCGAGGTGGGCACCGCCCAGGCGTTGCTGCCCGGCCTGCTCCTCGGCACGATCCCGTCTCTCCTGTGGGTCGTCGGCGACCCGGCCTCTCTCCGGGCCCTGATCCTCGGCGGCGTGTGCCTGGCACTCACCATCGCCGGTGCCTCGCTGCGCTGGAGCGCTCCCCTCATGGTCGGCGCCACGGTCGGCGCGATCATCGTGTTTCGTGAGATCGGCCCCTACGCCGGCGACTTCCCGAAGTGGGTGTGGATCGGTTTCGCCGGCGTCCTGCTGACCGTTGTGGGCATCACCTGGGAGCGCCAGCTGCTCGAAGTGCGCAAGGTCGTCGGCTACCTCGGCCGGCTCCGGTGACCCTCGCCGGTCCCGGTCGACTACCGACCTGCTAGACAAAGGGCATGGCTACCACTGCACTCGGCGGCAACCCCGTCACCACCGTCGGCGACCTTCCCGCCGTCGGCACCCCTGCCCCGTCCTTCTCCCTCGTCGGCTCCGACTTCAGCACGATCACCCTCCCCGAGGGTTCGCGCGCGGTGCTCAACATCTTCCCGAGCGTCGACACCGGCGTCTGTGCCGCGAGCGTGCGCAAGTTCAATGAGCTCGCCGCCGGCCTGGACAACACCACGGTCATCAACGTCTCCCAGGACCTCCCGTTCGCCCAGGCCCGCTTCTGCGGCGCGGAGGGCATCGAGAACGTCAAGGTCGGCTCCGGTTTCCGCACCTCGTTCGGCGACGACTACGGCGTGAAGCTGGTCGACGGCAAGTTCGAGGGCCTGCTCGCCCGCTCCGTGGTCGTCGTCGACACCGACGGCTCGGTCGTCTACACCGAGCTGGTCCCGGAGATCGGCACCGAGCCGAACTACGACGCCGCCATCGCGGCACTCGGCTGACCCAGGTCAGTCACCCGTCGCGGGATCCCAGAACGCCCGCGGCATGTCGAGGCCGCCGTTGGCCTTCAACGGCGTGTCCTCGGTGAGGTAGTGCGCCCGGGCCCGGTCGTCGTGGCTCGGCGGGAGGGTGCCATCGGCACGGACCACCCGCCACCACGGCACCGGGCCGCCGTACTTCGCCATCGCCGAGCCGACCTGGCGGGGCCCACCCCCGGCCACCGCTGCCAGGGCGCCGTACGTCGTCACCCGACCGGGCGGGATCCGCTCGACCAGGTCGAGCAGCGTCTCGACGTACCCCTCGTCCACGGGACCATTCAACCCGAGAGACGCCGAGAGCCCCATCCTGTGGGACGGGGCTCTCAGGTGCTCCCTCGGTGCGATAACGCTTGGACCGATTCGCTGCGGTCCGGGACGTCAGGACCGCGATGTCTTGACCAACGATGACGGCCCGTCACAGTTACGGGCGGGACATGTGGGGTCATCGGGTCGTCGGGTGCTCGGCAACGCCTTGTGCAAGTTTTCGCACAACCCTTGCGTTCGACAGTGATTTTCGTGTGAGGTACGGACCGGACGCCGAAAATCTGCAGGTCTCGGGCGACGTTCCGTCATCCATGACTCTTCGGTGCCCTCACACAAATATCTCTCGGAGGCATCAGTGAAGAAACTGGCATCCGGCCTGATCGCCGGCGCCGCAACCCTCGCCCTCGGTGGCGCGATGTTGCAGCCGGCTCAGGCCGACACGTCCGTCGACGGCCCTGCGAAGCAGCGGCCGGCCCACGCCAAGAAGCACGACCGGCCCGGTCCGAAGACCAAGGAACAGCGCCGTGAGATGCGCAAGGCGCTCGAGCTGGTGGAGAACGGCAGCGCCCGCCTCCAGAAGCGGGCCGACGGCGGCGCGACGGTCAAGCTCGCCACCGGTGAGTACGTCGAGTTCCCGGTCGAGAAGAGCGACAAGGTGCTCACCCTGCTCAGCCAGTTCGGTACGGCCAACGTGCCCGCCCAGGGCACCGACCCCGGCCCGCTGCACAACGAGATCCCCGAGCCCGACCGCGAGGTCGACAACTCCACCGAGTGGGTGCCGGACTTCAACAAGGCGCACTACGACGAGATGTTCAACGGCACCGGAGAGTCCTTCAAGAACTACTACAAGGAGGTCTCCAGCGGTCGCTACGACGTGACCGTCACGACCGAGGACTGGGTGACCGTGCCCGGCAACGCTTCGACGTACGGCGACAACGCGGTCGAGGACGACGGCGGCTCGTGGGCGTTCATCGCTGACACCGCTGACGCCTGGTACGCCGCGCAGGTCGCTGCCGGCAAGACCCCGGCCCAGATCGACGCCTACCTCGCCCAGTTCGACGAGTGGGACCGCTACGACTTCGACAACGACGGCGACTTCAACGAGGCCGACGGTTACATCGACCACTTCCAGGCAGTGCACGCCGGAGGCGGCGAGGAGGCCGGCTCCGGCGACGACGCCATCTGGTCGCACCGCTGGTTCGTCAACGGCGACCTCTACGGCCAGACCGGCCCCACCGTCGGCACCAGCCAGAACCTGTACGGCGGCACCCAGGTCGGTGACTCCAAGTACTTCATCGGTGACTACACCGTCGAGCCGGAGAACGGCGGACTCGGTGTCTTCGCGCACGAGTACGGCCACGACCTGGAACTGCCGGACTTCTACGACACAGCGGGAGGCGAGAACGGGACCGGCTTCTGGACCCTGATGTCCTCGGGCTCCTGGCTCAACCACGGCCAGGAGTCGATCGGCACCACACCGGGCCTGATGGGCCCGGAGGAGAAGTACTACCTCGGCTGGCTCGACTACACCGAGGTCAACGCCGGCCAGAGCGGCAGCTACGTGCTGAGCCCGTCCCAGGAGACGGCCGTCGGACAGGATCAGGCCATCAAGGTCAATCTGCCCGACAAGACGACGACGAACGTCTACACGAAGGCCCCCAAGGGGAAGTACGCCTGGTACTCCGGGCGTGGTGACAACCTGGTCGCGACACTCACCCGTCAGGTCCCGCCCTCGACGTCGGTCCAGATCAATGCCGACATCTGGAACCAGATCGAGCCCGACTACGACTTCCTCTACGCGGAGTACTCCGTCGACGGTGGCACCACCTGGAAGCAACTCGAAGCCATCGACGGGACCGCTGACTGGACCCGCCACACCTGGCGCTACACCCTGGACAAGAAGAAGAAGAAGGGTTCGCTGTTCCGGCTGCGCTATGCCACCGACGGCGGCTACAACGAAGCCGGCGCGTTCATCGACAACATCGTGATCAAGGGCTACGGCCAGCCGATCACCGACGGGGCAGAGAAGGGCGCCAACGGCTGGGCGGTCAAGGGCTTCACTGCCTCGACCGGCACCGAGACCAAGGTGACGCCGCGCTACTACCTCATCGAGAACCGGCAGTACGTCGGGTACGACAGCACCCTCCAGGTGGGGCCGTACAACTTCTCCGAGGGCATCACACGACCTGACTGGGTGGAGCACTTCCCGTACCAGAACGGCATGCTCGTCTGGCTGGTCGACCTCGGGTTCGCCGACAACAACACGAGCGCCCACCCGGGTGGGGGCTACGCGCTGCCGGTCGACGTACGACCGGACTCGCTGACCTATCCCGACGGGTCCAGCCCGACCAACCGCCGCGAGCCGTTCGATGCCACCTTCGGCATCGCGGCGACCGACGAGGTCTGCCTGCACAAGCAGGTCGCAACGGCCGGCGGACACGACACGCTCGCTGCGTGCGCGCCTTCCGTCGCAGGTGTCCCGACGTTCAACGACACCAACCCCTTGGCCTACTGGAGCGCTGCCAACGAGCAGAACTCCGTGAAGGTCGCTGGAGTCGGGGTGACCGCCACGGTCACTGCGGAGAACGCCGACGGCACCATCAGCGTTCAGGTCAGCAACCCCTGACCTGAACGACCGGGGAACGCAACAGGCCCCGCGATCCTCACGGATCGCGGGGCCTGCTTGCGTCGGTGGTCGAGGCGGTTGCGCAGCAACCGTCTCGAGACCTAGTAGGTCGGCTGGCTCGGGTCGATCTGGTTGACCCACGCGACCACGCCGCCGCCGACGTGGACGGCGTCGTCGTAGCCGGCGCCCTTCACGATCGCCAGGCACTCGGCCGAGCGGACGCCGCTCTTGCAGTGCAGGACCACCTGCGTGCCCGAGTCGACGGGCGGGAGCTGCGCGAGCGCGTTGCCGTTGAGGAACTCGCCCTTGGGCACGAGCACCGCGCCGGGGATGTGGTTGATCTGGGCCTCGGCCGCCTCACGGACGTCGATCAGGACGAAGTCGCGCGAGCCCTCTTCGCGCTCCTTGAGCATCGAGGAGAGCTGGGTGACGCTGATCGTCGCGTCGACGGCCGCGTCGGCCGCCTCTTCCGAGATCGCGCCGCAGAAGGCGTCGTAGTCGATCAGGCCGGTGACGGTGGGGTTCTCGCCGCACAGCGCGCAGTTGGGATCCTTGCGCACCTTCAGCTTGCGCCACTCCAGCTCGAGGGCGTCGTAGATGACCAGCTTGCCGATGGCCGGGTCCCCGGCACCGATGAGGAGCTTGATGGCCTCGTTGACCTGGATCGAGCCGATCGAGGCGCAGAGAACACCCAGCACGCCGCCCTCGGCGCACGAGGGGACCATGCCCGGCGGCGGCGGCTCGGGGTAGAGGCAGCGGTAGCAGGGCGCGTCGTCGGCCATCGTGGGCGCGAAGACCGAGGCCTGGCCGTCGAAGCGGTAGATCGAACCCCAGACGTAGGGGATCCCGAGGAAGTACGCCGCGTCGTTGACCATGTAGCGGGTCGCGAAGTTGTCCGTGCCGTCGACGATGAGGTCGTAGCCCTTGAACACCTCCATGACGTTGTCGTTGTCGAGGCGCTCCTCGTGGAGGATGACGTTGACCAGGGGGTTGATCTCGAGGATCGACTCCTTCGCGGAGAGTCCCTTGGCCTTGCCGAGGTCCGACATGCCGTGGATCACCTGGCGCTGCAGGTTGGACTCGTCGACCTCGTCGAACTCCGCGATACCGAGCGTGCCGACACCAGCGGCGGCGAGGTAGAGCAGGGCGGGGCTGCCGAGGCCGCCCGCGCCGATCACGAGGACCTTGGCGTTCTTCAGTCGCTTCTGACCGTCCATCGCCACGTCAGGGATGATCAGGTGGCGGCTGTAGCGGCGGACCTCGTCGATGGTCAGCTCGGCGGCCGGCTCGACCAGCGCGGGAAAGCTCACGTCGTACTCCTCGGAAACGATTGGGGGCAGTCAAGGGACAACGCCCGGTGCAGGCCCGGGTGTTCCCTCGACCCCCCATCGTCCCTGCCTCGACCAAGGACTGGACACCACGTCCCGTCATCCGGACCCGACGCCGTTGAGCCCGGGCGGCGACGTCGTCCCGTCCTACCAACGAGTAGGCTCCGTGGTGTGGTGACCGAGCAGTTCGATCTGGACGACAGACGGCCCCGCGGCGTACGACTCCCCCGCCGCGAACGGCGTGCGCAGCTCCTTGCTGCTGCCCTCGACGTGTTCGTCGCGCAGGGCTATCACTCCGCTGCGATGGATGACATCGCCGAGCGTGCCGGCGTCTCCAAACCGGTGCTCTACCAGCACTTCCCCGGCAAGCTCGAGCTCTACCTGGCGATCCTCGACGCGGCCTGCGACGCGATGATCGCCAGCTGCCGCCGGGCGCTGGAGTCGACGCAGGACAACAAGCAGCGCGTGGCTGCCGCGATGGACGCGTTCTACGACTACGTCGCCCACGACACGGGCGCATTCCGGCTCGTCTTCGAGTCCGACCTCACCAACGAGCCCGCTGTTCGCGACCACATCGACCGGGTGACCACCGAGTGTGCCGACCTGATCACCTCGGTGATCCAGGACGACACGGGTCTTCCGCCGGACGCCTCTCGCCTGCTCTCGGTGTCGTTGGTGGGAATGGCCCAGGTCAGTGCGCGGTTCTGGCTCACCGACACCGAACGCGGCCTGACCGGGTTGCCCCGTGACCAGGCCGTTGCCCTGGTGTCCGGGCTGGCCTGGCGCGGCATCCGTGGCTACCCGCGCACCGATGAGCATCAGGAAGCCTGACTAGGCTTTGGTACGAGACGGCCGGGAACCTCGGCCGTCCCCCGCGAACGAGGAGAACAACCATGACCGTCGAGGTCAAGATTGGTGTGCAGCACACCGCCCGGGAACTCGTCATCGAGACCGAGGAGACCAGCGAGGGCATCGAGACGCTCGTCAGCGACGCGCTTGCGGCCGACGGCGTTCTCAAGCTGACCGACACCAAGGGCAAGGTCACCGTGGTTCCGGTCGCCAAGCTCGCCTACATCGAGATCGGACGCAGCACGGCCGGCCAGGTGGGCTTCCGCAGCTGATCTGCGAACACGCGGAACTCTGAGGGCACCTACAGACGTTTGACAGATTGACCGGGCACCATGGACACAGGGTCCGTGACGACCGGTCCCTGTCGGAGGTGAGTCCCGGTGCTCCAGTTCCGCTTTGCGGCGCACAGCGACGTCGGCCTTGTCCGCGACAACAACGAGGACGCCGGGTTCGCGGGTCCCTACCTGCTCTGCGTGGCTGACGGCGTCGGCGGCGCAGCGGCCGGCGAAGTGGCATCGGCCACGACGTCGTACGTCGTCAGCGCGCGGGCGCTGGCCCATCCGGCAGTCGATCCGGTCCGGCTGCTGACGGCGGCCACCCTCGAGGCGCACGACCAGCTCGTCGCCGGAGTGACCGCCGACCCGCGTCGGATCGGCATGGCCACCACGCTCACCGCAATCCTTACCAACGGCGCGCAGACGGCGCTGGCCCAGGTCGGCGACTCCCGGGCCTACCTGCTGAGAGCCGGGGCCCTGACCCAGCTCACCCGCGACCAGACCATGGTCCAGTCGCTGGTCGATGCCGGAAGACTCACGCCCGAGCAGGCGGCCGCGTCGCCGTACCGGCACGTGGTGCTGCAGGCCGTCGACGGCGAGCACACACCCGAGCCCGATGTGATGCCGCTCGACCTCCTCGTCGGTGACCGGGTGCTGTTGTGCAGCGACGGCCTGACCGACGTGCTCTCCCCGGCCGCGATCCAGATGCTGCTCAGCCTGGACGGACGCAGCATGGCGGTGGAGCGTCTGGTCCGCGCCGCGCTCGACAGCGGCAGCCGCGACAACGTCACGGTGGTCGTGGCCGACGTCGTCGACGCCCCGGCGGTGGCCGGCAACGGCCAGGTCATCGGTGCCGTGCTCGACCTCGCGAATGTCGTGGATCCGACGGCCGTGCGACCCCTGCGGTCGGCCTGACCCTCGCCGAGCGACAAACTTCCCCGACGCTCGTCGGCGCCGAGTCCTACACTGGCAGGGTGAGTGGATCGCGGACGTACGAGTACGCGCGCCTGTGGGTGCCGCTGTACGACGCCGCCGCGCTCGCCGTCACCCGCCCGGTCTACCTGATCGAGGCCGCCGACGGCTTCGAGGGCATCGCCGCAGAGAAGAACACCACCTTGATGGGACTGTTCAACGACCTCGGTCGCCGCGGCTGGCGGATCGAGTCGACCGCACTCCGGGTGGATCACCCCACCTCCGAGATCCAGCTGTTGATCGACGCGACCCTCGACGAGGCGGACCACGCCACCTCTCCCGACGACCTGGCCAGCGCGGTCGGTCTCGGCGGCGACCCGGCCGGCGTCGTCACGGAGTTCGACGTCTACGGCATGCGCCGACGGAGCTCCTGACCTCAGCCGTCGAACAGGTCGCCGTACTCCTCGACCCGCTCCAGCACCTGCGTCGGGCTGAACTGGTCGAGCCCGAGCGGGTCCTCCGCCCCCGCGGCCACCTCGTCCCACGTGATCGGTGTCGCGACCTGCGGGCGCGGCGTGCCGCGCAGGGAGTACGGCGCCACGGTGGTCTTGGAGCCGGCGTTCTGGGACCAGTCGAGGAACACCTTGCCGCGACGGCGGGCCTTGGTCATGGTCGCGGTGACCTGCTGCGGATGGGCGGCCTGGAGCTCCTCGGCGATCTCCTTCGCGAGCTCGCTGGTCTCGTCCGAAGGGCGTCGCTCGGGAAGCCGGGCGTAGAGGTGGAGACCCTTGCTGCCGCTGGTCACCGGCAGCGCGTCGAGATCGCGCTCCGCCAACGCGTCGCGGACGAGCAGGGCCACCTGGCAGCACTCGTGCAGGCCAGCGGGCTCGCCCGGGTCGAGGTCGATCACGAGCCGGTCCGCGCCGAGCGGCTCGTCGTGCTCGTCGACCGTCCACTGGTGCACGTGCAACTCCAGGGCCGCGAGCTGGACCGCCCAGATCAGGGTCGGTAGCTCCTCGATGATCGGGAAGCGCAGCGTGTCGCCGTGCCGGCTCGGGCCACGGCTGCCCGTGGTCGGCACCTCCGCGGTGCGCACCCAGCTCGGGGTTCCGGCCGGAGCGTTCTTCTCGAAGAAGCTCATGTCGCCGACGCCGTGCGGCCAGCGGATCCGGGTCACCGGTCGTCCCGCGAGGTGCGGCAGCAGCACAGGCGCGATGCGCGCGTAGTAGTCGAGCACCTCGCCCTTCGTCGTCCCCGTAGCGGGATAGAGCACCTTTTCGAGGTTGGTCAAGCGCAACGTGCGACCTTCCACGTCGACGTGGACCTCGGTCTGCGGGTGCTCCGCCTTGCCGGCCATCAGCTGTCCCCTGCAACCTGAATGGCCAGGTCGTCGACGCTCAGGTCCGCACGGATGCCTTGGTATGACGGCTGACGGAGCCGGTCGTAGCCGAGACCGTGCGTGTCGACGTCGACCACGACCACCGGCTCGACCCAGATCGTGCCCTCGGCGTCGACACGCGGCACCTCGTCCGTGAACGGGCTGCCCGTGCGACCGAGCGAAGACAGTGCCACAGCGAGGGTCCGCGACTGCCTCGGGCCGATGCCGCTGCCGACCCGGCCGCGATAGAGCAGTCCGTCGGGCGTCACCTCGCCGACCAGCAAGGCCGCGAGCCGGTCGCTGGAGCCCGTCTGTGGACGCCAGCCACCCACCACGAACGTGCCTCGGTGACGGTGCGCGAACTTCAGCCAGTGATGGCTGCGCTCACCGGGCCGGTAGCGGGAGTCGATCCGTTTGCTGACGATCCCCTCGAGCCCCTGGGTGCGGGTCGCCTCGAACAGCATCGCGCCGTCGTCGTACTCCTGCGGCACCTGCCAGCCGGCAGCGGTGAGGTCGGTGCCGGCGAGGCGGCGACGGCGTTCCTCGAGCGGGAGGCCACACAGGTCCTCGCCGCGCAGACGCAGCACGTCGAAGACCATGTAGGTGGCCGGCACCTGTGCGGCCAGCCGGGCGACCGTGGCGGACTTGCGGACGTGCATCCGCTCGGCGAGCACCCGGAAGTCAGGAATTCCGCGGTCGTTGAGCGCGATGATCTCGCCGTCGAGGACGGTGTCGGCCAGACCCGCAGGTGGGCTGACGAGCTCGGGCCAGGCGGGGGTGATCCGGTTGCCGTTGCGACTGACCAGCGTGACGTCGCCGTCGATCGTGGCCAGCGCGCGGACTCCGTCCCACTTCACCTCGTGGCGCCATTCCTCCCCCGGCGGCACGTGCGTGCCCGGCGTGGCGAGCATGGGAAGCATCACGGTGGTCATTGTGCCGGGATCCGGTCCACGACGTACTCCGCGATCGCCAGGCTGGAGGTCGCGGCGGGCGACGGTGCGTTGCGCACGCTGGTCACGCCGTCGGAGCTGGTGATCCGGAAGTCGTCGACCAGGGTGCCGTCCCGCTCGACCGCCTGGGCCCGAATGCCGAAGCCGGCCCGCACCACGTCGCCGGGGCCGATCTCGGGCACGTAGCGTTCGGCCGCGCGCAGGTAGCTGCGCACCGACAGCGACCCGCGCACCTCGGTGACGCCCGTGCGCCAGTGGGTCGCGGCCATCCGCCAGAAGCCCGGCCAGGTCGCGATGCTGGCGACGTCCGCGAGCCGGACGGACGTACGCCGGTAGCCGTCCCGGTGCGGCGCCACCACAGCGTTCGGACCGACCTCGAGCGCGCCCGTCACCCGGCGGGTGAAGTGGACGCCGAGGAACGGGTACCGCGGGTCCGGCACCGGATAGACCATCCCCCGGACCAGGTCCTGCTTCGCCGCGGCGACGGCGAGGTACTCACCGCGGAAGCCGATGATGCGCGGCTCCGGGGCCTGCCCGGCGAGCCGACCGAGCCGGTCCGCCTGGAGGCCCCCGCAGAGCACGACCCGGTCGAGGTCGTACGACGTGAGGCCGGTGGCGAGCCGCACCCGGCCTCCGTGGCGGGTGATGCCGGTGACTTCCGCGCCGACCAGCACGCGCCCGCCGGCCGCCTCGACGTCGCGGGCGAGTTGCTCGGCGACGGCGACGTAGTCGGTGATCGCGGTGCGGGGCGAGTGGAGCGCTGCAATGCCGGCCGCGTGCGGCTCGATGTCGGAAAGTCCGGCGGCGTCCACACGACGGAGCCCCGGAACACCGTTGTCGCGGGCGGTGCGTTCCAGCGCGTCGAACCGGCCCAGCTCGCCGCCATCGATGGCGACGACGACCTTGCCGCACTCGACGTACGGCAACCGGTGCTCGGCGCAGTACTCCCGCAGCAGGCTGCGACCGCGCGTGCACAGCTCTGCCTTCAGACTGCCGGGCTTGTAGTAGATGCCTGCGTGCACGACCCCGGAGTTGTGGCCGGTCTGGTGCGCGCCGACCCGGTCCTCCTTCTCGAAGACCGTGACCTGGCTGCCGGGGCGACGGAGGGTGAGTTCGCGGGCGACCGCGAGTCCGACGATCCCTCCGCCGACGACACCGATGGACTCCTGCACGGACCCATCGTCGCAGCCCGACCCGGTCCGTCGTGTCGGTGCGGCGGCGTACGCTGCTCCCATGCGTGCGATCTGGAAGGGTGCGGTCTCCTTCGGCCTCGTCAGTGTGCCGGTCAAGCTCTACAGCGCGACCGAGAGCCATGACGTGTCGTTCCGCCAGGTGCACGCCAAGGACGGCGGCCGGATCAAGTACCAGCGGGTGTGTGCCATCGACGGCGAGGAGGTTCCGTACTCCGACATCGCGAAGGGCTACGAGACCGAGGACGGCGAGATGGTCATCCTCACCGAGGACGACCTGGCCAACCTGCCGACCACCTCCTCGCGCGAGATCGCGGTCGAGAAGTTCGTGCCGTCCGAGCAGATCGACCCGATGCTGTTCGAGAAGTCCTACTACCTCGAGCCCGAGGGCACCGGCGCCAAGCCCTACGCACTGCTCCGTCAGGCACTCCTGGACTCCAACCGCATGGCGGTCGTCACCGTCGCGCTGCGCCAGCGCACCACCACGGCCGTGCTGCGGGTCCGGTCCACACCCAACGGCGACGTGATCGTGCTGCAGACGATGATGTGGCCCGACGAGATCCGGGTGCCCGACTTCCAGGTCGAGGTCGGTGAGGTCAAGGACGCCGAGGTGGCGATGGCGCAGATGCTGATCGAGACCCTGTCGGGCGACTTCGACTCCGCCGATTTCGAGGACGACTACGCCGAGGCCGTCGAGTCCGTGGTCAAGGCCAAGATCGAGGGCGGCGAGGTCAAACGCACCGAGACGTCGGCCAAGACCGGCGGCGAGGTGGTCGACCTGCTCGCCGCGCTCCAGCGCTCCGTCGAGGCTGCGAAGACGTCGCGGGGCGAGACCGATGCTCCGGCCAAGAAGGCTCCTGCGAAGAAGACAGCCAAGAAGGCGGCAGCGAAGAAACCTGCGGCCAAGAAGACCGCGGCCAAGAAGAGCACCACGAAGAAGACGGCTGCGAAGAAGGCCAGCTAGGCCCTCAGCCGGCTTCGGCCTCGGCCTTCTCGATCAGGTCCTTGACCACGTCGATGGCGCGGATCCGGCCGCTGATGACCGACCCGTCGGAGAAGATCGAGGTCGGTACGCCGATCAGCTGGCCATCGTTGTTGACCGCCATGCCGCCCGAGTTGCCGGGCGAGATCCGGGCCGTGGTGTCGAACTCGACCACCGTGTCGCCCGACGGATCCTGGACGATGGTGGCGATGCCCCCGCGGGTCAGCGTGACGGTGTTCTCCGACATCGCGACCCCCGGGAAGCCGATCACCGCGACGTCATCACCCGACCGAAGGGTGGCGGAGTCACCGAGCGGGATGGTCGGCAGGTCGAGGTCCTGGTCGAGATCCGACCCGTCGGCCTTGGCGTAGATCTCGACCACGGCCACGTCCAGGTTGCCGTCCGCCTCGACCACGCGGGCCCGGTACAGCGGGACCGAGGTGGTGTCCTTCATCCCGTCGGTGATGGAGATCAGCAGGAACTCCGGGTTGGCGATCGCGGCATCCTCGCCGTACTGCTCGACCAGGCCGTCGCTCTCCGGGGACGCGACGTGCGCGTTGGTGAGGATCAGTCCGTCCTTGCTGATGATGGAGCCGGAGCCGCCATACGGGACAGGCGTCCTGGTCGGGTCGTCGAGGAAGTACGACTCGGCGGTGATCTTCACGACCGCTGCCTTGGCCGCGTCGCGCTCGCTCTCGGTGAACTCGTCGGGCGTACCGCCGTTGGCGTCCGATGACTGGTCCTGGTCCGCCTTGCGGTCGCCGTCGCCGTCGCGAGTGATCAGCCAGGCCCCGCCCAGGATCCCGCCGATGAGCAGCAGGACGGCCGCGATCGCGCCCATGATGACCAGACGCTTGCCCCACCGCCGACGAGCGATCCGCTTCTCCTCCTCGGCAGCGGAGAGGATCGGGACGAGGGTGAGCTCCGGGCCGGCGACCGGGTGTCCGAGGCGCAGGCTGATGCGCTCGTCGAACTTGAGCGTCGTGACCCGGCGACCTTCGGCGAAGGTGCCCTCGTTGGACAGGTTGGTGTAGCTCCAGCCGCCGGGGAACGGGTCGATCCGGCCGTGCACCCGCGAGCAGGCCGGGTCACTGATCACGACCGTGGAGTCGCTCCGGCGACCGACGGTGATCTGCGACGGGTGGCGGAAGCGGTGCTCGCGGCCCTCAGCCATCAACAACAGGTCCGGACCGGTGCGCTGCGGCGGCGGACCGGCGTGACCAGGAGGACCGGCCGGGGGCCACGGTGCGGCAGCCAGCACCTGGGTGGCGTCGTTGCCCGGGATGGACGGCGGCAGTCCGGGTGCGCCGGGCGGTCGCGCACCGGCAGCAGGGGTGGGGCCAGGACTCGGCAGCGGGGGCGGGGCGAAGCGCTCGTTGCCGACCACAGGATCCGGCGACGGTGAGAGCGGGAACGGTGGGTGGGTGAGTTCGTCAGGCAGGCTCGGCATCGGCGGGATCCGCGAGGGCGGCGCTGGCGGAGGCAGGCGCGGTGGCGCGGCCGGGGCAGCAGGGATCGCCGTCGCGTCGTACTGCTCGGCCGGGACGATCGTCAGCGTCGCGCCTGCCGCAGGCGGTCCGCAGCGTACGTCGATCCGCCGCTCGATCGGGTAGTCGGTGATCCGCTCGTCGTCGACGTAGGTGCCGAACTGGCTCCCGGTGTCGACGAGCACCCAGCCGAACTCCGAGGACTGGAGCTCGGCGTGCTGGCGTGACACCGAACCTGCGGTGAGCACCACGTCGGCCTCGATGGCTCGACCGATGCGGTACGACGACTTGCCTTCGAGGCGAAGGACTCGTCCGTCGACCTCGACCACGAGAGCAGACATGCGCGTCACCCTATGCGGTTGCCCCGGGCGTCGAACCGCCCGGTCGGCGCACCTGAACGGTGGAGTTCCGGATCTGGATCCGGGCGCCGTTGACCAGCTCGATGGTCCGGTCCGGCTCGAGAAGGAAGTTCTGGCCACCCGGGTACGACACCGGCCACGAGAAGTCCGACGCGTTGTGCAGCCCCCAGCGGTCGCGGGCCTCGGGGTGCTGGCGCACCTCGGCGAGGACGGTGGGGTGGTCGATTCCCGAGGTGAGGTGGTCGGAACGGATGGTGGTCTGCGGTCCGACGGCAACGGTGCGGCGCCCGATCTGCAGGACGTACGGCGGCCGGACCTCGGTCTGGTCCTGCCAGCAGACGAGGCTTTCGTCGTCCGCGCTCCAGAAGTTGGTCGTTCCACACGTGGGACACGCCAGGAGTCCGTCGCGCAGCCGGTCCATCGCCTTGATCCACTGACCCTCGGTGACACGGGCGCCGGGGTTGTCCAGGCCCTCGGCGAAGGCCTGGACGAACAGGTCGCGGAGGAACTGCGGATAGATGTTCCAGTACTGCTGGACGATCTGCGCCGGACGGTTCTCGGCGCGTGTCGGGTGCATGCAGAACAGCGGCTCGGTGCCGAAGTGCGTCATCAGCCAGTGCGCGTCGCGCATGCCCGCGTCGGTGCGCGCCCCCTCCAGGGGGTGACCGAGGAAGAGGGAGTAGAAGAGCAGGACCGCGAGCGAGTGCCGGTCGGTGTCGGTGTTCGGGAGGGTGCGATAGGTCGTGTCGCGGACGACCTCGGGCGCCATGAAGTACGGCGTACCGAGGACCCGGCCGGTGCCGTTGTCGATACCGACGTTGTCGTTGTCGCAGATCAGCACGTCGCCGTTGGACGGATCGAAGAACACGTTGCCGAAGGAGATGTCGCGATAGCAGAGGCCCCGCGCATGGAGGCGCAGGAAGCTGTAGCTCAGCTGCCGGCACAGCTCGATGATCGAGGAGAAGGACACGTCGAGCGGCACGCCCTCACGGTCGGCGTTGAGGAGCAGGAAGCTCAGCTCGAGGAACCGCTGGTGCCGCAGGTGCATGACGTAGCCGAAGCTCGGTTCGGTGCCGACGCGAGCCATGCTCAGCGGCCAGAGGAAGCGCTGGTGCGGCGAACCGATCTCCACCAGTTGCTGCATCTCGTCGTACTGCTGCGATGTGGCGCTCTCGGGCTTGTACCACTTGAGGGCCAGGGGCTCGCCCGACTCGCGGCGCACCTCGAAGACGTAGCCCTGTCCGCCCTGACCCAGGAGGGACGTCACCCGGGCACGCCCCAACGGGCCGAGATCGACCTCCACGCCCTCTGCCAGCACCATGGGTGTGCCCGACCTCCGTCATCGTTCAGCTCGACCTGCGTCACAATGTATAGCCTCAACTGATTCCGGGAAGTTGAAACGCAGTCCTGCCGACGGGTTCGGCGTTAGCGTTGGGCCAGCGTCCCCGTCAGACCAACCACCCCGACCCATCGGAAGGAGGGCCCCGATGAGCGACAGGCTCGGTGGTGCACTCGCGCGCAAGCCGCTGCACTTCATCTTCGTGCTCGACGTCTCGGGCTCCATGATGCGGGGCGGCCGCATCCAGGCGCTCAACAACGCGATCGCCGAGGTCCTCCCCCACCTCAAGGACGAAGCACGCGCCAACCCGCACGCCGAGCTCCTCATCCGCGTCCTCGCGTTCGCCAACGAGCCGCAGTGGATCATCGAGGAGCCCACCCAGGTCGACCAGATCCACTGGAAGCGCCTCGAGGCGGTCCCGCGCGGCTTCACCGAGCTCGGCAGCGCCCTGCAGACCCTCGCCAGCGCACTCGACAACCTCGACGAGAGCCACAGCGCGTTCCCACCCGCCATCATCCTGGTCTCCGACGGCCGACCCACCCAGAGCAGCGGCGTGACCTTCGCCGAAGGCCTGCAGGCGTTGCTCAACAACAGGTGGGGTGCCACGGCAGTCCGCCTGGCCCTCGGTGTCGGCCGCGATGCCGACATGCACTCGCTGCGCCGGTTCATCGGTGACGAAGACGTTCCGCTGCTGCGCGCCGACAACCCCGAGCAGCTGGTCGAGTACATCGTCTGGGCGTCCAAGGCCGCCAGCAAGGTGGCCTCGCGTCCGGTCGTCGGGCCGGGCAGCGGGCTGACCGCGGCACCTCCGAGCCCGATCGGTGACCCGATCTGGAGCACCCTCGGATGACCCACCGCTGGACAGTGCTGTCCGGCACGACGATCGGGTCCGTCCACGTCCGTGATCAGCTGCCGCTCCAGGACTCCGTGCTGACCTGGAGCGACTACGAGCTGGGCCAGGCGGTCATCGCTGTTGCCGACGGGCACGGACACAAGCTGCACTTCCGCAGCGACACCGGTGCCGCTCTCGCCGTCGTCTGCGCGGTCGAGGAGCTGCGCCGGATCCTTGCCGACCTTGCGGGTGTTGGTGAGTCGGCCGACCACGCTGCCGCCGTCGACCTGGTGAGCACCGCAGGCGCGGCGCTGGTGGACAACTGGGTCGCGAAGGTCCGCCACCACATCGAGGCCAATCCCTACTCACCGGCCGAGGAGGACCTCGGCGCTGCCGCCGATCCGCTGCGCGCCTACGGTTCCACGGTTCTGGCCACGGCTGCCGTCGGCGACATGGTCGTGTTCCTGCAGATCGGGGACGGCGACTCGGTCCTGGTCTCGGCCGACGGCGAGGCTTCGCGCCCGTTGCCGGAGGACCCCGACCTCGATGGCCTCCACACGAGCTCGTTGTGCCAGGCCCGACCCGTTGATGCCCTCCGCGTCGCCGTCGTCGACGCGCGGGTCGACGACGTCGCGTTGATCTTCCTGTGCACCGACGGCTTCGGCCGGTCCCGCGTCGACGCCGACGGCTGGTGGCGTCAGACCGGCGAGCAACTGCTCGAGTTCAGCCGCAGCCGCGGCCTGGTGTGGGTGCGCGAACAACTCCCCGAGTGGCTCGAGGAGCCCGCCCGGATCGGCGGTGACGACACGACCATGGCCCTGCTGGTGCGGTCCGACGTGGGCGGGATCAGCCGACCGGACCTCGCTGACACGGTGCCGGTGCCCGACTGATCACCCGACTGATCACCCGCTGATCAACCGCTGATCACTCGCTGGGCCACCAGTTCTCGAGCTTCTTCAGGTTGCCGTCGAAGTTCCAGGCGACGCCGTAGCAGTAGCAGTCCGACAGGTCGTAGTCCCAGTAGAGCGTGGCCGTCTCGCCGTCGCTGTCGCGGTAGGCGTAGTAGGCGCCCTCGGCCTTGCCCTCACCGAACTTCCAGGTGCCGCCGCCACCCTGCGTTCCGCCGCTCGTGCCGGCCTTGTCGTACTGCTCCTTGTAGTACTTCCGGTCCGTGCGCATGCCCTTGCGGGTGGTGTAGCGCCCCACGCTGACCACGATTCCGTCGACCGCCGTGCACGAGGCCTCCTCGGACTCACCCGCGAAGAACGTCCGCTGGCGGGTGCACGAGGCGACGTCCATGTTGATGTTGATGAAGTCGCGGAACACGGGATGCTGCGGGCCCGTCGGCTCGGCAACCCGTGGCGACGTCGCCTTGTAGAGCGTGACCAGGGAGTCGACCTTGGCGCTGCCCTCACCGGTGATCGTGGCCGACTGGAGCGCCGAGGAGCTGTCCCAGTAGACGATCGCCGGATCGGCGGTGCCGCCACGTTCGGGATCGAACTCGTACAGCGCGGTCGTTCCGTTGTCCGCGGTCAGCGTCCCGGCGCGATAGTCGAGGCGTGTCTTGCGTGCCGCGGTCAGCGTCTCGGCGTCGGCGTAGGTCACCAGACGCAGCTTGCCGGCGTTGACGACGCAGTCGATCACCTCGGTCTGGCCCGCTGCCGGGGTGGCCGCGGCACATTCGCTCGCACCGGAGCTGATCGTCGACGCAAGCGCGGTGTAGCGCTTGTCGAGCGCGGCGGGTTCGACATCCACCTCAGGGGTCTCGCTGGTCTCCGACGACTTGCCGTCGCCCGTGTTGCCCGGGTCCTTGTCTCCCCCGTTCGCGAGCACCAGGCCGGTGACGCCGCCACCGATCACCACGACCCCGGCGACCGCAGCGGCGATCCAGAGCACCGCGCCCTTCTTCTTCGGCGGCGTGCCGCCGAAGCCGGGAGCGGGCGGATAGCCGCCGGCGATGCCGTACGGCGAGGGCTGCTGCTGTTGAGGGGCCGACTGGTAGCCGGGCATGACGGTGGGCGGCCCCGACTGCTGGCCGGGGTGGGGCGGCCAGGCCGTCGGGGGCTGCGACGGGACCGGTGGTTGGGGCGGCGACTGGAGCGGCGGCCCGGTCGGGGGCGCGGCAAGCGGCGCCTGGGACGAGGGCGGGCGCTGCGACCGGTAGCGCAGGATCACCGCCTCGGGCACCTTGCCGACGGCATAGCCGATGACCGCGGCGGCCCAGCTGGATGCTGCCTGGTCGTCGCCGCCGCGGTCGCGAGCCAGCCGCAGACCAGCCTCCTCGACGGCCCGGATCGGGTCGGCGCCGCCGTCGATCATGGCCGCGAGCGGCGTCAGTACGTCGAAGCGCACCGCATCGACGAGCAGGTTGATGTCACCCGTGGTGGCCTGGTCCTCCTCGAGGACGTCGTCGAGGACGCCGCGGAAGCCGCTCGCGTCGCTGAACATCGACGTGCCGTGGGCAGCGACGAGCTCGCGGATCGCCTCGTGCAGTTCCATGCCGGCGCCCTCAGACCGGGGAGCCGAGTTCAGTGGCCAGACCCGAAGCGCGTTCGGCGACCTCCGCGGCGGTGCGCGGGCGGGCAGCGACGTCGGCGTTCAGGCAGGACTGGATCAGCGTCCGCGCCTCGGCGGAGAGGGAATCGGAGAGGGTCGGCTGGGACGCGAGGATCGAGCGCACCAGCAGCAACGGCTCGGTGCCCTTCAGGTCGCCGTAGACGCCCTTGCCGGTGATCGCGAAGTGCAGGGACGCACCGAGCGACCAGATGTCGCTGGCCCGCGACGCCTGTGCGCCCAGCATGATCGCCGGGTCGGTGAACTCGAGACCGATCTGGCCCAGGCCGGTCGTGACCATGCCGGGCGAGAGCAGCTGGGACAGCCCCAGATCGGCCAGGCGGCCGCCGTCGTCGGCGAGCAGGATGTTGGCGGGCTTGATGTCGCGGTGCGCGATGCCGCGCTCGTGGAGTGCGTGCGCAGCCAACGCGGCATCCCGAACGGCAGCCACCCTGCGGCCGGTGCCGATCTCCACGTGCGGGTTCTCGAGCGAGCCGTGCGGGAGGTACTCCATCGCGTAGTAGAAGGCGCCGCCGTGGCGACCGGCGTCGTAGACAGCCACCAGGCGATCGGAGTCCGCGACGCTGAAGTGCTTGAGCTCGCGGGTCGCGCGGCGGAAGGCGTCGTCGGACGTCGGACCGGCGATCACCTTGACGACGACTTCCTGGGCCCCGATGCCCAGCCGAGCCGGAGCCTTCGAGAGGTAGTTCGTGCCGTAGTTCGACTCGCCCAAGGGGCGCACGAACTCGTAATCAGCGATTCCCTGCACTCGATCCTCCATGACAGTCGGGCAGGCCGCGGCGCGACCGGGCTCCAGCATGGCACGATGCCACCGAACCAACACCCAGAAACCTCTCAATGAAGCGCCCCGAAGTGCAAGGATTCGGGAAGCGCGGCATCGGGTACCGGGTGTAGCGTTCCGCACGCATTCAGCGACCTAGGAGGCACGTTGATCGAGCCCTCTGCAGCATCCGTGGTGCCCAGCACCGACCCGTCGACGTACCTTCCGGCGCAGGCCATCACGGGCGACCTCACCGACCAGCTGCTCGAGACCGACTTCTGGACCGACGAGATGGTCGCGGGGGCAGGCATTCCGATCATCGACGTCCCCTTCGTGACCGTCGGTTCGGGCATCGGCAGCTTCGTGACCGTCGACTACCTGCGCATCGCAGGCGTGCCCACCTCGCAGATCCGGGTGCTCGGTGCACTCGACAAGCCGTGGCAGACCTACGAGTACCTCACCCGTGTCTCCCAGGTGCCGCGACCCGAACGACTTCGCTCCGACTCGGCGTCGCGCCCGGACAACATCTGGGGCTTCCCGTCGTACGGCTTCGCCGAGGGCGTGCGGAAGTTCAATCTCAAGATCCTCTGGCAGCTGTTCAGCGAGCCGATCTTCGCCGACTACTACACACCCAAGGCCGGGAACGCGTTCGAGCAGCTCGAGCGGGAGAAGAACCGGATCGGGTACGACGAGATGCTGGTCAAGGGCCTCGTTCGCGTCGTACGCCGACGCTACGGCGGCGGCTACTTCACGATCCTGACGCCGCCCGAGGGCGCCTCGGCCACCAAGCGCGTGGCCTTCCGGTCGCAGTACGTCCACGTCGCCGTGGGCTACCCCGGGCTCAAGTTCCTCCCCGAGCTCCAGCGCTACCGCACCGAGAACAACGACTACCGCCACATCGTCAACGCCTACGAGGCGCACGAGCACGTCTACGAGCGACTCATGCAGGTCCCGAGCACGGTCGTCGTGCGCGGCGGCGGCATCGTGGCCTCGCGCGTGCTCCAGCGCCTGATGGACGACCGGCTGCTGCACGGTGCGCAGACCAACATCGTGCACCTGTTCCGGACCTACATCAACGGCCCCAACGACGGCTACGGCAACGAGGGCGACCCGCGTCCGGGTGGCGGCAAGCCACGGATGTTCATGCGCCGTCGTGGCGGTGACGGCTGGGCCTACCAGGGCTTCAACTACCCGAAGTCGGTGTGGGGCGGCCAGCTCAAGGCCCAGGTCCGCAAGCTCGACGGCGAACAGCGCGCCGAGATCTACAAGCGGATGGGCGGCACCAACACCCCGTGGCGCAAGCTGTGGCAGAAGCAGATGAACCAGGGCCGGCGCGAGGGCTGGTACACCTGCGTCGTCGGTGCGGTCGAGGACATGCAGCCGAACGGCGAGCGGATCGTCAACCAGGTCCGCACCGCCCAGGGCACCATCCCGATCGAGGCCGACTTCGTCATCGACTGCACGGGCCTGGAAGCCGACATCGCCGAGCACCGCCTGCTCAAGGACCTGCTCGAGCACGGCGGGGTCACCCGGAACCCGGTCGGCCGGCTCAACGTCGACCGCTCCTTCGAGCTCATCGGTACGGCGTCCGGTGCCGGCGCGATGTACGCCTCCGGGTCCTCGACCCTCGGTGGCTACTTCCCGGGCGTCGACACGTTCCTGGGGCTGCAGGTCGCCGCGCAGGAGATCCAGGCCGATCTGCGCAAGCGCGGGTTCGGCAAGCGGATCGGACCGGTCCGCTCCACCGTGCAGTGGTGGAAGTGGCTGGCGGGGAGCGCACCGTGAGCCCCGCCCTGACCACGACTCCCCCGACCCCCACCCCCTGCGGAGGCCGCTGATGTTGCCCACCCTCAACGGTCGGCTGCAGACCCGGATCTTCATGCTCGTCGTCTTCGGCGGGCTGATCACCCTGGTCCTGACCCCGATCCTGCCGGACGACCCGGACTACAAGACCACCTACATCATCCTCGCGACGGTGCTGGTGCTCGGGATCATCTGGGAGCTCATCTACCACGGGATCCAGCAGTTCCGGTGGGAGAAGGACTGGCCGACGATGTTCGGCCTGATCACCGCGATCAATGAAGGCGCGCTCGTCTGGTTGCTCGTCGACATCGGCGCCGTGCCCGGGATCGACGCCGACAGCGTGCCGTTCTGGGCCTTCTTCATCGACTTCTCGGTCATCTGGTTCGTGGTCTGGATCTGGACCAACGGACCCATGCGCGTTCCGTTCATCCGGTGGCGCTTCTTCGGTGGAAGGATCATCTGATGCCCATGCCCGCCACGTCTGCCGAGGACTGGTCGCGCGCGACCGTCGTGCCCGGCCCCGGCGAGGGCACCCTCGCCCGCATCGGTCCCGTCGTCCTGCTCGTCGGGTCCGACGACCCGAGCGTGGTCAAGCCCTACCTGGAGCACGCCCAGATGGTGGCCGCCAACGGCGGACAGGGACGTCAACTGGTCCGCGGCTACGCCCTGATGTTGTCCACGGCCGTCGAGCAGTCCCCCGGCTTCGCAGCGCTGGCGCCGCACACGACCGGCCTGGCCGTCTTCGTCGACGGCGACGTCACGGTGACCGTCAACGACCAGAAGATCTCGGGTGCCGACTCCCTGGCGTGGGTCGAGCGCCTGATCCCGTGGCCGGTCGAATCGGTGACCGTCACGATGACCGGCGCCGCCGCTCCCGCCCAGGGCTCGACGTACCGGCTCGACGGCGGTGTCGTCCCGGCCGGATCGTTCGCCGTGCCCTCGGATGCGGGCGACAGCATGATGGTGATGTCCGAGCCCGCCGCCATGAGCGAGCAGATGATGGCCGATGACGCGGCGGCGATGACCGACGACCACGGGCACGGCCATGGTCATGACGACGCGCAGGACCACCTGCACGCGCAGGCACCGGCCACGCCCGAGGCAGCGGCTCCGCCCGCACCCCCGGTGGTTGCGGCAGTGCCGGAGCCGGTCGTCGCAGCAGCGCCTGCTGGCCGCCCGCTGCCTCCCGTTCCACCCGACGAGCAGGTCAGCTTCCAGTCGGTGCTGATCAGCGAAGTCGACGACGACATGGACGACTTCGAACCGCTCCCGATCGTCGAGCACGCCGACCAGGTCATGGAGGACAGCCCGAGCGAGCAGGTCCGCGGCGTCTACTGCAAGAACCGCCACTTCAATGATCCTCGGGTGCTCTTCTGCGCGGTCTGCGGCATCAACATGGTGCAGCAGACGCCCGTCCTCGTGAACGGCTCACGGCCGCCGCTGGGCGTGATCGTGCTCGACGACGGCTCGGTCTTCCAGCTCGACACGCCGTACCTGCTGGGACGCGACCCGAGCGGCGACGAGCGCATCCACGCGGGTGACTTCCGTCCGTTGCCGATCATCGACCAGTCCAACCAGGTCTCCCGGGTGCACGCGCGCCTCGAGATGCGCGGCTGGGACGTCGTCCTGATCGACAACAACTCCACCAACGGCACCTTCGTCCACGTGCCGAAGACGCCGGACTGGGTGCGGATGCCTCCGGGCGCCGAGCAGGTCCTGGTCCAGGGAACGCGCGTGCGGATCGGCCACCGGACGCTGGCCTTCAACACCCACGCCGGAAGTTCGAGCTGATTCAGCACCAACACGGAACGGCCCGACGCTGAGCGTCGGGCCGTCCTGTCGTCCGGTGTCGTTCAGGCGCCAACCATCGCGCCCAGCGGCACGACGGCGAAGTCGACCGGTGCCGCGTCGAGTTCGGCGCGCACCCGGATGCCGGGGGTACCCGAGGACGTGAACGAACCGAGCTCGGTCGGTACGGCGGCCAGTGGGCCGGCGTCGGCCCCGGGCTCGGCGAGACGGACGCCCCGCTCGGCCAAGGTGTTGCGCACCGCGGCCAGCCGACGACCGCCTTCTCCGCGCAGATCCAGGGTCGTGCCCCGCGAGAGTGCGATCCGGGCGCCGAGCACGACAGCAGCCTCCCCGTTGATCTCGCCGGACCAGTGCGCGACGACGGCTGCATCGGCATCCGGGAGCGGCGTGCCTGCGGGCACCACCGCCACCGGCGACTCGTTGGCCGCCACGACCGCGTCCAGCGCCGGATCGTCGGACCAGGCGACGAGGCCTTGCGGGCGCAGGACGGCATTGAGCTCGACGAGGTCCTGGACCACGTCGGCGCTCGGGTGTGCGATGACGCGGACCGGCACGCCCAGCTCTTCGCCACGCTTGACCAGCACCTGTTGGCGCTCCATGGACGCCGCCATCTCGGCGAGGTCGAGCGACATGCCGCTCCCGACCTCCAGGGGCCGCCCCTGGGGTGAGAGGTCAGTGATCACGACCTCGGCCGGGCTCGCCCCGGCGAGCGCCGCGACGGCCAGATCCAGCAGGACGCGGTTGTCCTGGCCGTTGCGCGCCAGGACGAGCATCCGGTCCACGGATTCGTCGCCGAGCGCCGCCCGCTCTGCCTCGGCGATGTCGCGTGCCACCCGCCGACGGGGATAGGCGAACGACAGCAACGGGCCGGTCATCACGGTCGTGACGAGGGCCATCACCACCATCATCGTGAACAGCTCGTCACTGAGCAGGTTCAGTTCCTTGCCGACGGCCAGGATGACCAGCTCGGTGAGGCCACGGGTGTTCATCAAGATGCCCAGGGCGTTCGCCTGCCAGTGCGGCACGCCCGCTGAGCGGGCACCGACGTAGGCGCCGACATACTTCCCGACGATCGCGACGGCAAGAATCGCCAGCAGTTGCAGCAGGTTCTCCCCGCTCAGGCCGCGGATGTTGACGTCCAGGCCCGCAACGAGGAAGAAGACGGGCAGCAGCAGGATCACGGAGATCTGCTCGAGCCGGACCAGGATCTCGTGGCGCAGTTGGGCGGCGTCTTCGTGCGGGAGGATCGCGCCGAACAGGAAGGCACCGAAGATGTAGTGCACGCCGAGGTACTCCGTCGCAGCAGAGAACACCAGCATCCCGACCAGCACGATGGCGAGGATCGTCGGCGTGAGCTCGCCGGCCTTGCGGTACATCCGAGTGAGCCGGGTCAGCATCGGCCGTACGACGAAGAGCGCGAACAACACGAACGGGAAGGCCAGGTAGATCACCCAGTCCGGGCCATGGCCGTGACCTTCTCCACCGGCAATTCCGATGACCACTGCCAGCATCGTCCAGGCGAGCACGTCGTCGGTGGCAGCGCACGCCAGTGCGAGTCCGCCGGTCTCCGTGCGATTCATCCGACGGTCAGTGAGGATGCGGGCGAGCACCGGGAAGGCAGTGATCGACATCGCGGCACCGATGAACAGCGCGAACGGGACCACATCGGCGCCCGGGTAGCGCAGATCCTGCAGCAGCAGCGCGAGTCCGAAGCCCATCGCGAAAGGCAGCGCGATCGAGAGGACCGACACCGAAGCTGCGACGCGGCCCCTGCCCTTGACCAGCGAGACGTCGAGCTCAAGTCCCACCACGAACATGAAGAGGACCAGTCCGATGCTGGCGAGCAGCTTCAGGAACGGCAGCGTGTCCAGGGGAAACAGGTGCCCGCTGATGTTCTCGCCCAGCAGGCTGGGACCGAGCAGTACTCCGGCGAAGATCTCCCCGACGACCGGCGGGATGCCGACCTTGCCGGCGGCGAGACCGGCCAGCCTGGCCACGACGATGATCAGTGCGAGCTGCGCCAGGATCACAGTGATGTCGTACACGGTGTGCCATCTCCTCGGTCGGGTGCGAGGCAACCCTATTGGTTCAGGCGACCCGCAGCACCGTCAATCTGCTCAGGTGGTTTCCCACCGGAACAGTCGCGCAGCGAGCGCCGTCACCACGAGGGCGAACCCGGCGAGAATCGCCAGCGGCACCAGCGCGGCTGACGGGCCCTCGCCCCGGACCATCACGTCGAGCATCCCGGTGTTCAGGTGCTTCAACGGCAACAGGTCCGAGAGTCGCTGGATCCACTGGGGCGCAGCGTCGAGCGGGAAGAACGAGCCGCTCAGGAACGCCATGGGCAGGACCAGGAAGTTGGCGAGGTTCACCGCACCCTCCGTCGTCCTGGCCAGGGCACCGGCCAGCAGGCCGAGCGCCATGAAGCACAGGGTGCCGACGACCACGAGCGGGATGGCCATCCACCACGATCCGGTCAGGGTGAGCCCGAACGCGGCCGCGCCCAGGCCCAGGAAGATCGCGAGCTGCCCCAGGGCGATCAGCAGCGTCACGGTGACCCGTGCGGCGACGATCGTGCGCGTGGACACCGGGGCGAGCTGGAGCCGCCGCAGCAGTTTGGACTGACGCCAGCCCTGCAGGGTCGCGGCCGCACCGAACGCCGCACTCATCGCCACCGCCCAGCCGAGCAGCCCGGGAGTCACGAACTGGATCACGGTGAGCGAGTCGTCCTCGACGCTCTCGGGCTCGAACGTGAAACGCGGTTCCTGTCCCGTGGCCGCGACGTTGGCTCCGTCGACGAACGCGCGCAGGGTGCCCTGGGTGACCGCGGCCTTGACGGCGTCGGTCTGCGTGTAGTGGGCGATCAGGCGGTCACCCCGCTGCTCGATCGCGACGTCGGCGTCGCCCTTGCGCACCTCCTCGAGGGCTGCTGCGCGGTCGTCCTTCTCGGACACCTCGAACGTCGCGTCGAACGCGCCCCGGGCGTCGTCGGGCAGGTCGTCGACCAGGGGCACCGAACCGATCTGGATCAGGTCCACCTTCGACTGGTCCTGGTTCGCGAGCAGTCCACCGAAGAGCACGAGAAACATCAACGGGAAGATGATCGCGAAGAAGACGGCGCCACGGTCGCGCAGGAACCCCCGCAGGATGGCGATCGAGAGCGCCCAGAACGGGCCACGGGTGCTCACGCGCGATACTCCCGTCCGGTCAGGGACAGGAAGACGTCCTCGAGCGTGCCCGTCTGCACCTTCACGCCGTCGAGGTGGTGCCCCTCAGCCAGGGCCGCGACCACGCCGGCCGGGTCGCGGGTCACGAGCACCACACCGTCGACGGAGTCCGCGGTCTCCGTGACTCCGGGGATCGCCGCCGCCTGCTCCGTCGTCAAGGTGCCCGGCCCGACGGTGATCCGGGCCGGGGCGTCGAGCCCGCGGACCAGCGCTGCCGGGGTGTCGAACTGCAGGATCCTGCCGTGGTCCATGACGGCCACCCGATCGCAGAGCACCTCAGCCTCGTCCATGTAATGGGTCGTCAGGACGACGGTCCGCCCGCTGTCGTTGATCGATGACAACAGGTCCCACAGGTTGCGACGCGCCTGCGGATCCAGGGCCGCCGTCGGCTCGTCGAGGAAGACCAGCTCGGGGTCGTGCACCAGCGCGCACGCGATGGACAGCCGCTGGGCCTGACCGCCCGACAGGTCCTCGACGCGGGTGTCGGCCTTGTCGGTGAGCCCGACCCGCTCGAGCCAGTCGTCAGCGGGGCCGGGCCCGACGCCGTACAAGCTGGCAAAGGTTCGGATCTGCTCGCGTGCGGTCAGTCGTTCGAAGAACGACGATGCCTGGAGCTGGACGCCGATCCGGGTCTGGAGCCGCGCATTGCGGGGCCAGACCGGCTCACTGAAGACCTCGACATCGCCACCGTCCGGTCGCCTCAGTCCCTCGAGCATCTCCAGCAGCGTCGTCTTGCCGGCACCGTTCGGACCGAGCACGCCGACGAACTCACCGTCGTCGACCTCCAGGGACACGCCATCGACGGCGACGAGGTCGCCGTAGGTCTTGGTCAGGTTCCGAGCACTGATCGCAGCCATCGCGCTCGACCCTAACCATGGCCTCCAACGACGAACAGTCAGTCGAGCAGTCAGTCGAGCAGGCCGCGCACCACGCGCAGCCCGACCGACACCTTGGCGATGTCGCTCGGCTCGTCCGCGCAGAGCGCCGTCAGCGAAGCCACCGCCCGCTCGACGACGCCGCCCGTCTCGGCTTCCCAGGCCGCGACCCTCCGGTCGGCGACCTCGCGCGGGTCCTCGGTGTCCGCGCTCTCGACGCTCGCAGCGGTGGCGGCAAGCACCTGGCCGGTGAGCTGGGCGTGCACGGCATGGAGGTCGTCGCGCAGGGCAGCGCGAGCCATGGTCTGCCACTGGTCGGCCCGAGGAAGGTCGACGATCCGCTGCTGGAGCGCCGAGACGCCGAGCCGCTCGCCCAGCGCGAAGTGCACCCGGGCAACGTCGGCCGGGGGCAGTCCGTCGCGGGAGGCGATCTCGACGACGTTGAGCAGCGCGTACGCCACGTCGTACGACGCCACGCGGGCCGCGAGGTCGGACGGCACCTGCTGGCTCTCCAGCGAGCGGCGTCGCCCTTCGTACGCGGCCAGCTCGGCGCCCATCAGCAGCTGCGGCAGCTCGAGCATCGTCGCCTGCACCGGCGCGGCGAACAGCTCGACGGTGGCGCCGCTGTCGAGCGGTGGTCGACGGTTGGTCACCAGCCAGCGCGATGCCCGCTCGACGAGGGTGCGCATCTCGACCCGCATCCGGGTCTGCACCGCCGCCTCGAGCACGTTGTCGTACTGCTCGAGCTCCTTGCGCAATGGCAGGGAGCCGAAGATCTCGCGGGCAACGAAGTTGGCCCGGGTCAGCTCGGCAGCGCTCGCGCCGGTCTCCCCCGCGAGCCGCGGCCAGTAGGTCATGCCTGCGCCGTTGACCAGGTCGTTGACGACCTGGGTGACGATGATCTCCCGACGCAGCGGGTGCGCGCCGACCTGCTGGCGGAAGCCGGACTGGACCGGCCCGGGGAAGTAGGACTCGAGGTCGAGGGTGAGGTACGGGTCCTCGGGCAGGTCGGAGGCCAGCAGCTCCTCGGCCAGCACGATCTTCGTGTAGGCCATCAGCACCGCCAGCTCGGGCTGGGTCAACGCACCCTGTGCCTCCAGGCGGCGCTTCACCTCGCGAGTGGCGGGCAAGGCCTCCAGCTCGCGGTCGAGCAGGCCCTCCGTCTCCAGGTGGTGCATCCACTGCTCGTGCACGTGCAGCAGCGACGGCGCGTTTCGTGCGGCGTTGGCGAGCGCGAGGTTCTGCTCGTAGTTGTCGGCCAGCACCAGTACGGCGACCTCGTCGGTCATCGACGCCAGCAGTTCGTTGCGCTGCTTGCCGGTCAGGTCACCCTCGAGCACCACGCGGTCGAGCAGGATCTTCAGGTTCACCTCGCGGTCCGAGGTGTCGACCCCGGCCGAATTGTCGATGAAGTCGGTGTTGATCCGGCCACCGTCGACGGCGTACTCGATACGTCCGCGCTGGGTGCAACCCAGGTTGCCGCCCTCTCCCACGCACCGCACGCGCAGCTCGCCGCCGTCGACGCGGATGGCGTCGTTGGCCTTGTCGCCCGCCTCCGCATGGGTCTCGGTCGACGCCTTGACGTAGGTGCCGATGCCGCCGTTCCAGAGCAGGTCGGCCGGCGCGAGCAGGATCGCCCGCATCAGCTCGGCCGGCGTCATCTTCTCGACGTGGCCGGCGATCCCGAGGGCAGCACGGATGTGGTTCGTGATCGGGATCGACTTCGCGCTCCGCGGGAAGACGCCGCCCCCTTCGGAGATGAGCGACTTGTCGTAGTCCTGCCAGCTCGACCGCGGCAGGGCGAACAAACGCTGGCGCTCGACGAAGGACGCCGCCGCGTCAGGTTCGGGGTCGATGAAGATGTCGCGGTGGTCGAAGGCGGCCACCAGCCGGATGTGCTCGGAACAGAGCATGCCGTTGCCGAACACGTCGCCGGACATGTCGCCCACACCGACGACGGTGATGTCCTCGGTCTGGCAGTCGACGCCCATCTCGCGGAAGTGGCGGCGTACCGACACCCAGGCACCCTTGGCCGTGATGCCCATTGCCTTGTGGTCGTAGCCGACCGAGCCACCGCTGGCGAAGGCGTCGCCGAGCCAGAAGCCGTAGTCTCCGGAGACTCCGTTGGCGATGTCGGAGAAGGTCGCGGTGCCCTTGTCGGCCGCGACCACGAGGTAGGAGTCGTCGGAGTCGTGGCGCACCACCCGCGGGGGCGGCACGGTCTCGCCGCCGACGAGGTTGTCGGTGAGGTCGAGCAGGCCGCGGATGAAGGTCTTGTAGCAGTCGATGCCTTCGGCCAGCCATGCCTCGCGATCGCTCGAGTCAGGCAGCTGCTTGGCGTAGAACCCACCCTTGGCACCCACGGGCACGATCACGGTGTTCTTGACCATCTGCGCCTTGACCAGACCCAGCACCTCGGTGCGGAAGTCGTCACGACGGTCGGACCAGCGCAGACCACCGCGCGCCACGGCACCGAAACGCAGGTGCACGCCCTCGACCCGCGGCGAGTAGACGAAGATCTCGAACTTCGGCCGCGGTGACGGGAGGTCCGGAATGGCCGACGGTTCGAGCTTCAACGACAGGTAGGGCTTCGGTGTCGGGCTCGGGGTCGTCCTCGACTCCGTTGGTCGGGGAGGTTGCGCAGCAACCGTCTCGAGACCCTGGAAGTAGTTCGTGCGCAGGGTCGCGAGGATGTGCGTGAGGTACGACCGCAGGATCCGGTCGTGGTCGAGGCTCACGACGTCGTCGAGCGCGGACCGGATCTTCGCGACGAGGTCGGCCTCGCGATCGGCCCGCCCATCGTCGGTGCCCGGGTCGAACCGGGTCTCGAAGAGCAGCACGAGGAGCCGGGCGAGGTCGACGTTGTCGACCAGGGCCTGCTCGATCGAGTCGACGGCGAACGGGCTGTTGCCCTGCTTCATGTACTTCGCGTAGGCGCGCAGCAGCATCGCTTGGCGCCACGACAGTTGCGCTCGCAGCACGAGGCGATTGAACCCGTCGGTCTCGGTGTAGCCGTCCCACATCGCGCGCAGTGCGTCGGCGAAGAGTTCCCGGGCGTGGTCGGGCAGCGCCCCGGCGTATCGCAGGCCGAAGTCGTAGATGTGGGTACGACGGTCCAGGCCGCCCAGGGAGTACGGCCGCTCGTCGACCACCTCCACCCCCATCGAGGACAACATGGGCAGCACGCCGCTCAGCGACAGCGGATCGCCGACCCGGAACACCTTCAGGCGGGCCTCCCCCTCGTCGGCGTCGACATCGGCGTACAGCGACTGGTCGATGCCGCTGTCACCGGTGATGCCTTCGACGCGACCGAGATCGACGGCGGCAGTGCGGGGATTGAAGTCCTCCTTGTACGCCTCGGGGAAGGCATCGACGTACCGGCGACCCAACAGGCCACCGGTCTCCTCGCCGTACTCGGCGATCACGGCCTGGAGGAAGTCCTCCTGCCAGGAGCGCGATGCCTCGACCAGTCGACGCTCGAGGTCAGTGGTGTCGATGTCGTCGGGGATCAGCTCGCCCTTGGGAAGGTGGACGACGAAGTGGACACGTGCGGTCGTCGACTCGTTGATGCTGACGTTGAACTCGACGTTCTCCGGACCGATCCGGCCCTTGCCGATCTGGTCGATCAGGATCTGCACGAACCTGTGACGGACGCCGGTGTTGTAGCGATCACGCGGCAGGTAGACCAGCACCGAGAGATAACGGGCGTAGGTGTCGCGGCGGATGAACAGGCGCACCGCACGCCGCTCCCGGGCCTGGCTGGCCGCCTCGACGATCGGGGTGAGCTCGTCGACGGGCGTGTGGAACAGCTCGTCACGCGGATAGGTCTCGAGGGTGTCCAGGAGCGCGGATCCGTCGTGGCTGCGGGCGTCCTGACCGCTGCGCCGCAGCACCTCCGCGGCCTTCTCGCGGAGCAGGGGGATGCGTAGCAACGACTCGGTGTAGGCAGCGCTCGACAGCAGGCCGAGGAACCGGCGCTCGCCGACGACCTCGCCGCTCGCGTCGAAGGTCTTCACACTGACGTAGTCGAGGTACGCCGGCCGGTGGACCGTCGAGCGGGAGTTGGCCTTGGCCAGCACCAGCAGGGTCTTCTCGCGAGCCTTGGCCTTGACCGCGTCGGGCAGCCGACCGAAGGCAACGGACTCGTCGCCCGCCTCGGCCTTCTCCCGCAGGATGCCCAGGCCGGTGCCGGGCACGGGACGCAACACGTCCTCCTCGCCGTCGCCGCTCTCGGCAGGTGCCTTGTCCAGGACGTACTCGCGATACCCGAGGAAGGTGAAGTGTTCGTCGGCCAGCCAGGACAACAGCTCCGAGGTCTGCCGGACCTCCTCCGGATCGACCGGCGGAGCCTCCTCGGCCAGACCGGCAACGATTCCGGCGACCTGCGCCTGCATCTTCGGCCAGTCCTCGACGGAGGCCCGGACGTCGAGGAGCACCCGACGACACCCCTCCGCGACCTTCTCGTCCTCGCCCGCGCCGCCGAGGCGGCCGATCTCGACATGCATCCACGACTCGCGGGTGGCGCCCTCGGGCGGCGCGACGGAGCCCGGCGTCACGGGTTCGGCAGACAGCAGGCGTCCCGCCTCGTCACGTCGTACGTCGAAGGTCGGGTGCACGACCGTGCGAATGTCGCGCAGGTGCTGACCGAGCTCCATGGTCAGGGAGTCGACGAGGAACGGCATGTCGTCGAAGACGACCTCAACCACCGAGTGCCCGGCCGCGGACCAGCCGTGTTCGGCCACGGTCGGCGTGAAGACCCGGACCTTCGGCGTACCGGGCCTGCGCTCCAGAGCGAGATGGTGGTGGGAGGCGAACGCGCCATAGATGTCGACGTCGCTGCGCGACGCCAGCTCCTCGGTGTCGACGTGCCGGTAATAGGCCGGAAGCAGCGCCGACAGCGCATCACGAGGTGGACCCCCGCCGCCCTTCGGTGGTCCGGCTGCCGCGGCAGCCTGCTCGAAAATGCGGTCTCGGTCTGCCCCGGTCACGGCGGCCTTCAGCGTCGTCATTGACACCATCTCAACGTAGGCGGTCGGACCTGACCACGACAACATCGCGAGGCGACCCGTGAGTAACGATCCGGTGCGCCATGATGGCGCCATGAAGTTTCACCGTGAACTCGCGTACGACGCGGGGGCAGACGAAGTGCTCGCCATGCTGGCCGATCCTGACTTCCGCAAGAAGGTCGCTGCTGCCCAGGACGTGGTGTCGATCGACGTGACCACCACACCGAAGGGTGACGGGATGAGCATCGTCATCGACCAGGTGCAGAACACGGCCGGCCTGCCTGCCCTGGCCAAGAAGATCACGGGCGAGACCACGCGGGCCATCGTGCGCGAGGAATGGGCCGACGCGACCTCCGGGACCTACGAGATCGAGGCGCCCGGCAAGCCGACGAAGGCAGTCGGCACCGTGGCACTCGCCGAAGAAGGTGGCATCACCCGGCACGTGTTCGACCTCGAGGTGAGCGTCAAGGTCCCGCTGATCGCGGGCAAGCTGGAGAAACTGATGGCCGACAACATCGACGCAGGCATGACCCTGGAGCACTCCGTGGGCGTGGCCTGGCTGAAGGGAAACCACTGACCATGGCGACACGCCTGCTCCACACGATGGTCTACGACGCACCGGCCGACGCCGTCGCGGCGATGCTGTCCGACTCCAGCTTCCGCGAGGAGGTGTGCACCAACCAGCGAGCGACGGCCTTCGACGTGAAGATCGACGGCACGGTCGATGCCAAGGACGTCCGGATCGAGATGACCCAGCCGACCGACAGGGTCCCCTCGTTCGCGAAGAAGATCGTCGGCGCCGAGACCACGATCGTCCAGACCGAGAAGTGGTCGAGCCCCACCCACGGCGACGTCCACATCACCATCCCCGGCAAGCCCGGCGAGATGCGCGGCACCGCCACTCTCGTCGAGGTCGACGGCGTCACCACCGAGACGGTCGAGCTCCAGGTCACGGTGAAGATTCCGCTGGTCGGCGGCAAGATCGAGGAACTGATCGCCAAGCTCATCGGCAGCGCCCTGCGCGCAGAGGAGCGCACCGGCAAGGCCTGGCTCAGCCGCTAGCCGGGACCGGCGAGGTCAGTCGCCGTTCTGGAGGTCGTCCCGCATCTCCTCAGCGCGCTCTGCGCGCCGACGGAAGGCGATGACGACCCCCAGGACCAGGAACGGACCGAAGGCCAGCACGATCGTGATCGCCTGTTCGAGCGGGTGCAGGGTGCCGAGGTGTTGCGGAACCACGAATCAGTTCCGGCCCTTGGTTCCGGGCTTCGGGACCGCCTTGACGCCGCGGCGCCCGCGCGGGGCACGCTGTCGCGTCGGCGAGGAGAGATCGAGCAGTTCGTCGAGCGCTTCTCGGACACAGACGCCGAGGAGGTCGACGTCGGGGATCCAGTCCCGGTCCGCAGTGATGCCGTAGAACACGCCGCCGTCGTACGACGTCACGCCGATGGCGAGCGGGTGGCCGGCCACCAGCGGCGGCACGGGGAAGCTGGCCAGCATCCGGGCACCGGCCGCGAAGAGCGGGGTCTGGGGGCCGGGCACGTTGGTCACCGACAGCTGGTAGCCACGACGGAGCTCGGTGTTGGCCACCCGTGAGCCGATCGCGTGGAACGTCGTCGGCGCGAAGCCGGCGATGCCCGCGAGCCGGTTGGCGGCGACGCTGCGGCCGGTGTCCTTGTGCGCCTGGAAGGAGTAGGACACCTGGTGCAGGCGCACGATCGGACTCTGCTCACCGACCGGGAGGTCGACGAAGTGGGCAGCGATCTGACTGCCGAGCGAGGTGGCCTCGAGCTCTTCGTCGATGACCGAGACGGGCACGACCGCACGGACCTGTCGCATGCCGCCCAGCGACTCCGCCCGGGTCATCAACCAGGCGCGCAGGGCGCCGGTGAGCGTGGCCAGGATGACGTCATTGACGGTGCCACCGTGCACCTCGCGGATCCGGCGGTAGTCCGCGAGCCGGGTCTCCACGGTGACGATCCGGCGCTGCTGGGACAACGGTCCGTTGATGACCCCGCGGTTCTTCGGACGTCGCCCGGTCGCGGCGGCCAGGAAGGAGCGGGCAGGCGCAGACCGGCGATCGGCCGTGCGGGCCACGGCGCGTGACCCCGTGCGCACGCTGTCGAGCAGCGAGTTGGCGTCGAGCAGGTTGTCGCGTACGGCGCCTGCGATCAGCCGAGCCGGCTTGGGCGAACGTCGCGGCGACCAGTCGTCCGGGTCGAGCGCGCGGGCCTCGGGCTGGAGGTCGAGCAGCAACTGTCCGAGGTCGACGGTGTGCACGCCGTCGACGAGCGCCTGGTGGGTCTTGGACAGCAGCGCGACCTTGCCGCCCTCGAGCCCCTCGACGAAGTAGATCTCCCACAGCGGACGGGTGCGGTCCAGAGGCCGTGACACGATCCGGGAGGCGAGCTCGAGCAACTGCTCCGAGGTACCCGGGCGCGGCAGCGCCGAACGGCGTACGTGGAAACCCAGGTCGAAGCTCTCGTCGTCGACCCAGACAGGGTTGGCGAGGTGGCCGGGGACGCTCTGGAGACGCTGCCGGTAGCGCGGCACGAAGGCGATCCGGTCGCGGATCAACCGCACCAGGCGTGCGTGATCGAAGACGTCGTCGCCCTCGCCCGGATCGAAGATCTCGATCGTGGCGTTGTGCAGCGGCGTTTCCGGCGTCTCCTCTGCGAGGAACGTCAGGTCGCGCGGACGCACCCGATCCACCACGTCGTATCTCCAGCCTCTGTGCGGACCCGCCAGTGCTACGACGACCGGCCCCATCCCGGACGCCTTGGGGTCACCGTGAGATTCTGACAGACAACCCGGAGCAGGGCCCGCACGGTCCACGATCGAGGCTCCCGTCACGAGGAGGACCCATGCATCGGCTGCGGACCGTCGGAGCAGCACTCGCCACCATCACCCTGCTCGTCGGCGTCACCGCCTGCGGCGAGGAGAAGAAGGCCAGCACGGACGAAACGGTGGTCGTCGAGATCACCCAGAAGGACGGCACCATCGAGCCGAGCGGTGATCGTGTCGACGTGAGCGCCGGCCAGCCGATCGACCTGGTCGTCACCTCCGATGGCGCCGGGACGCTGCACGTGCACTCCGACCCCGAACAGGAGTTCGCCTACGAGGCGGGCACCGAGACCTTCCCGATCCAGATCGACCGGCCGGGCGTCGTGGCCGTCGAGTCCCACGAACTGGACCAGATCATCGTCCAGCTCGAAGTCCGTTGACCGGGGCGAGCGGGTTGATCGGAAATCCCGAGGCCCACGGCATCGGCGGTCAGGCCGACCTGCCGATCCCGCTGGAGCTTGCCGTCTCCGGCGCGGTCGCCGCGTTGGTGGTCTCGTTCACGGTCCTCGTCGTCGCCTGGCGGCGACCGCGGTACGACGGCGCCGAGCAGGCCGGTCTGCACGTGCCGATGTTCCTCGACCAGGTCACCTCGTCGTCGTACTTCCGGGTCGGACTACGGGTGTTCGGCCTGCTGATCGCCGCGTTCACCGTCGCCACGGCCGTGGCCGGCCAGAACACCCTCACCAACCCGTTCTTCGGCATCGTCTACGTCTGGTGGTGGGTCGGGCTGGTGATCGCCTCCGCCCTGCTCGGGCCGGTCTGGCGCGCGATCAGTCCGGTGCGGACGATCAATGCCGGCATCGCGAAGCTCGCCGGAAGTGACCCCGACGTCGGGCTGTTCACCTATCCCGAACGGCTCGGCCACTGGCCTGCCGCGTTCGGTCTCTACGCCTTCGTGTGGATGGAGCTCGCCTATCGTTTCCCGACCGAGCTCGGTTCGGTCCGGCTGTGGTGCGCCCTGTACGTCGGGGTGATGCTCGTCGGTGGCGCCGTCTTCGGCAACCGCTTCTACGAGAACGCCGATCCGTTCGAGGTCTACTCCTCGCTGATCGCCAAGCTCTCCCCCTGGGCGCGCGTGGAGGGCCGGCTCGTCCTGCGCAGTCCGCTCGCGAACCTTTCGACCATCCCGTCCCGCCCCGGTCTGGTGGCCGTCGTCGCGGTGCTGTTCGGCAGCACCGCCTTCGACTCGTTCCGGGAGTCGTCGTTCTGGGTGAAGACCTATCAGAACGCCTCCGTCAGCAAGGTCCTGCTCGACAACGTTGCGCTGCTGGGCTTCTGCCTGACGGCAGGGCTGCTGTTCGCGATCGGCTCAGCGCTCACCTCGTCGAAGGGAGAGGTACCGCGCCGCGAGCTGCCACGGCGCTATGCCCACTCGATCGTGCCGATCATCCTGGGCTACATCCTCGCCCACTACCTGACGTTGTTCGTCGACGTCGGCACCCAGACCCTCGCGCGCGCCAGCGACCCGTTCGGCAAGGGCTGGGACATCTTCGGCACTGCGGCCGTCGAGCCGTCGTACTGGTTCTCCTACCACCCGTCGGTGCTGGCCACCATCAAGGTGGTCGCGGTCGTGATCGGCCATGTCGTGGCCGCCGTCGCGGCCCACGATCGCGCACTCACGCTGCTGCCGAAGCGCGACCAGATCACCGGGCAGCTGCCGTTGCTGATCGTGATGGTCGGCTTCACCGCGGGTGGGTTGTACCTGCTCTTCAGCGCCTGAGAGCCCGCCCGCGGCCGCACCACCGCCTCAGGGGATGTCGGACGCGTGGGTGTCGTTGGAGGGGTCAGCGTCCGTGTGGCCGCTCGGCACCGTGACCACCGCCCGGATGGCCGGAGCCCCCTGCCAACCCGGCGCCGTCGCGAACGTCACCAGCTGCGTCGGCCCGCCGATGGGAATCGGGGCAGTCAGGACACAGGAGATCGTCAAGGTGCCGTGGGCAGGGACGGTCAGCGCGTCGCCGGTGCTGTGCGGAGGGCAGTCGATGCCCTGGGTCGTCCCTTCGAGGACCACCGTGTTGTCGACCGACGGGCCACCGCGGGGGTGCGTGAACGTCAGCTCGATCTGCACGCTCGTGCCCGTGGGCGTGGCTGCTTCGGCGGCGGGGCCCGTGCCGACCTCCACGGCGAAGGTGAGGCCCCCGCCCTGCAGCAGCGTGCTGGTGGTGAGGACTGCGGCATCGGTGACTGGGGCAGGACCGGTGGTCGGAGTGGATGCCGAGTCCGTGGGCGCCGAGCCCGAAGCCACCTGTCCCGGCGTCGAGGTGGAGGTCGCAGTCGTCGGGGGACACTCGGTCGTGGCCGATGCCGGAGGTGGCTCGACGAGTCCGGAGCAAGCCGCGGCAACGGCCACGACCAGCACGACACCGGTCCCGGTCGCGAGCCGGTCTCCACGACCGCGAGTGGAGGCGATCAGGGCGATGCCGGCGATGACCAGCACGATCGCAAGGCCCGCGAGAGCCAGCGAGGGACCTCCGGTGTTGGGCAGACAGTCCACATGCAGCTCCTCAGCAGATGATGATTCTTCCGAGGCGAATGACGTCGCGGACAGCTGATTCCTTACGAGGTCGCGCGACGAGACGCCATGGCGTCCAGCACCCCACCGATGGCGCGGGTCAGGGCGGACTCCCCCGACTCGACGAGCAGACGGCCGGCGACCAGGGCCCTGTCGACGGCGGGCTGGTCGTCGGGCAGGAAGTGCACGCCGAGGCTGGCGCCGAAGCCGGCGAGCATCGTCAGGACATCGGCCTCCCGCCAGCCGAGGCTGGGGCGCATCCGGTTGACGACCACCCGCACAGGCGCGGCTGGTCGCAACTCGTGGAGCTCGGTGATCGCCCTGGCCAGGCGAGCGAGACCGACGGGGTCCGCGGCGCCCACGAGCAGGACCTCGTCGGCGATCTCCAGGGCCTCGCGGGTCAGGTCGTTGCGACCGGGCCGGCCCAGGTCGCTGGCGAGGTCGCGCTCCACGCTGAAGCCGGTGTCGATCACGACCTGTCCCCCACGCCGACCGGCCTCAGCAATCTCCGTCAGTGCTCCCGGCCGGACCTCCACCCAACGATCGGCGCGCGGCAGTCCGGTGATCACGCGCAACTGGTCCGACAGCCGACGCTGCACGCTGGCGAAACGCTGCTCGAGGGTGCCTGCGGCCACCAGTCGGGCGGCAGCGAGCAACCCGGACACCTCGTCGAGGATGCCGAGTTGCTGCGCGACGGCGCCGCCGTGCGGGTCCGCATCGATGAGGAGCGTCCCGAGGCCCCGGCGCGCCAGCTCGGCAGCAATGCCACCGGCCAGGGTGGTGCGGCCCGGTGCGCCGCCCGGGCCCCACACGGCGATGATCCGACCGACCATCGCACCGTCCAGCGACGGGGGCGGGTCCTCGCCCGGCAACGCCACAGCGATCGCCGGCAGAGTGGCGTCGGCGGGCAGCGCGGTGACCAGGGCGCCGAGATCGTCGACCCGCGCGGCGTCCAGCACGGTGGCGATCCCGATCCGCGCGGCCCGCGGCTGGGTGAGGTCGGGGTCCGCGGCGACGCCGACGACGCGTACGCCGTACCTCGTCAGGTCGTCGACCACGGTCTGGTCCAGGCCCGGGAGGTCGACGCCCAGCACGGCCACCTCGGCCTGACCAGTGCTGGCGGCGGCCAGGAGGTCGTCGACGTCGACGCAGCGCTTGAGCACGACCGTTCCCGGGTGGGCCTGCAGCGCCGCGAGACCGCGCGCCTCCCAGGCGGCGCCACTGGACACCAGCAGTACGACGATCATCGCGGCCTCAGGACCTCTGGAGGATCCGGATGACCGGCTCCTGGAGCGAGCCGAGCAGGCGCTCGAAGTCGGCGGCGGCAGGGTCCTCGACGGCGACCACCAGCTGCCGCGCACCGGTGACGGCGAACGTGTCGTCGTACTCCGGAGCGGCGACCACCGTGACCTCGCTGAGGGCGGGCCCGAGGGTCGCCGTCTGCCCGGTCGCACCCTTGGCGAGACCGGCGCCGTCGGTCACCCACACGTCGACGACCGACCCCGTCTCGACGTCCGGTGGCACCCGGTTCGGGTCGACCTCGAGCGGCACCCGCAGCACTTCCTTCTGGTCGGCCGCGCCGACGGAGGTGCGGGCGAGCAACTCGCCCGCGCCGACCGCACGGGTCAGCACGAGGTCCGCCGGCACCGGCTCACTGGCCGGGAAGTACCGCCCCAGCGCGGCGCCGTCGATGAACCGCACCCGTTGCACGGTCAGGTCGTCCTCGACCACTGGGGAGCCGCTGCCCCGGTCCTGGGTGAGGGCCCAGACCTGCACCGTGTCGTCAGCGGCCGCAAACAGGCGGCCTCCGGCGACGACCGAACCGGTGACCAGCGCAATGCCGATCCACAACCTGGGGTCACGCCAGCCCGGCCGTGCCACGCGCGTGGCATTCAGCGGAACGGACGTGCCCGGAGAAATCCCGAGATCTCTGGACACGCGAACATCATGCAGTCCGCGGCGGCGCACGTCACCTGGCCGTCCACAACTCGTCGCGCCGACCACGCAGTGGTCGATGCGGGGTGCGACGATGGAGCCATGGCCAGCACCCCACGGTTCCTCACGCTCGCCGACGTCGCGGAGGTCCTCAACACCTCCAGCGCGCAGGTCTACGCCCTGGTGCGCCGAGGCGAGCTGCCCGCGATCAAGATCGGCGGCCGCGGGCAGTGGCGCGTCGAGGGATCGCGGCTGGAGGAGTACATCCAGCAGCAGTACAGGTCAGCCGAGCAGTACGTCGCCGAGCACCCGTTCGTGGACAGCGAGTCCGACTGACGCTCAGCCGTCCTCGCCGTTCAACACCACTTTGACCAACTTGCCCTCGGTGTTGCCGCGGGTGATGGTGAACTCCACCGTCTGTCCGGGCTGGTAGCTGCGGATCGCGACGATCAGCGCGATGCCTTCGGTGACGCGGTCGCCGTTGATGTGGGTGATCAGGTCGCCCTTGCGCAGTCCGGCGTCCTTCGCCGGGCTGTTCGCGAGGATCTCGTCGAGCTCGGCGCCCTCGCCGGTCGGGATGCCGCCCGTCTTCACCTTGGCACCGATGACGGGGTACTGCGCCTTGCCGGTCTTGAGGATCTGGTCGGCGGTCGTGCGGACCTGCTCGACCGGGATGGCGAAACCGACGCCGATGTTGCCGGCCTCGGAGTCGATCGAGCCGCCGCCGGCGGTCGCGATCGCGGAGTTCACGCCGATCACCTCGCCCTGCATGTTGACGAGAGGGCCGCCGGAGTTGCCGGGGTTGATCGCCGCGTCGGTCTGCACCGCGTTGATGTACGACGACTCGTCGGCCGAGGAGCCCGTGGTGACCGGCCGCTGGAGGTAGCTCACGATGCCGGAGGTGACCGTGTCGGGCAGGCTCAGCGGGGAGCCGATGGCGACCACCGGCTCACCGACCCGCAGCTTCTTGGAGTACCCGAGCTTGGCGGGGACCAGGTCCTCGAAGTCCTTCACGTACAGGACCGCGAGGTCGTAGACCGGGCTACGGCCGACGACCGTTGCCTCGTACCGGTTGCGATCGTGGTCGACGACCACGATCGGTCCGTCGTCCTTGGCAGCCGAGGCGACGACGTGGTTGTTGGTGATGATGTGGCCGTTCTTGTCCATCACCCAGCCGGAGCCGGTCGCGCCGGCCTCCTGTCCGTCGTACTCCGCGATGATCTGGACCGTGCTCGGCAACACCGCCTGTGCGACCGCGGCGATCGAGCCGGGTGCCTCGAGCGGCGGCAGGTCCTCCAGGTCGACGTCCGAGAGCCCACCGTCAGCGAACCCGGGGCCACTCGCGCCGTCGTCCGCGATCTTGTCGTAGGCCAGGGCACCGAGGAAGCCGCCGCCGAGTCCGACGACCAGGGACAACGCCACGATGGCGGGCCAGATGCGACGGGACGGGCCGTTGCCGCGGTGATGGGGCGCGGCGTCATGGCTTGCGCCCAGGACCGGTCGCGTGATCGAGAGGTCGGCGGCGCTCGGCGGGACGGGCGGTGCCGGCGGCATCAGCGACGGTGCGAGCGGCAACGGCGTGGTCGGCTCGGGTGTCGCGGCTGCGGGACGCTCCGAACCCGGCGACGGAGGTGCCCACTGCGGGGCACCCTCGATCGGCTCGGTGGGTTCCCGGTCGGCGTCGTACTCGTCGTTCACGTACTCATCATGTCTGATCGACCCAGCCCGACCCGGACGCGGCCACTCCTACGGAAGCATCCGGCGAATGGGAGTGACCGCTGTGCCCGTGGCCGGCGTGGTCGCTCCACTGGCGGGCGCTGACGGAACGCTCGTGTTGATCTGTGTGGCCGGCGGTCGGCGGTCGGCGGGCGGCACGCCGCCGGACGTCAGGCCGAACGCGAGGACGCCGACCATCGCGGCACCGACCGCGCTGCCCCCGATCAACACGGCACCGCGCCGTGAGCCGTGGCCCGCGTCGGCCTCGACCAGGAAGGCGTCGCCCGGGGGCATGCTGAGCAACGATCCCTTGAGCGCCGAAGGCGCATTGCGCTCGCCCCCGCAGAGACCTGCGAGACGGGTCTTGACCCATCCCTCGCGCTCGACGAGGTCACGGCAGGCGTGGCAGGAGTAGACGTGCGCCCACGCCTCTTCGGTGTCCTTCGCGGACAACTGTCCGTCGAGGAGCGCGCTGATCCGGTTGCCGAGGTGTCCGATCACGCGGTTGCTCCCCCGGCCAGGGACACGGTCGCGGGTCCGAGGTAACGGGTGCGACCCTCCTGCGGGGCGCGGTGCGCCAGCGCCGAGCGCAGGAGCGCGCGACCGCGGTGGATCCGCGATGTCGCAGAGCACGACAGCGGCGCGGAAGTCGGGCGGGAGCGACGCGAGGGCAGCCTCGACGTCGTCCTCGAAGTTCAGGTCGGCGAAGGCGACCTCGGGTGCGGGCGAGGAGCTGGCGAGGCGCGCGGCACGCTCGTCGGAGAGCGCATCGAAGCGGATCCGCTGCTTGCGGCGGGCCTGGTCCAGGAACAGGTTCGTGGTGATCCGGTGCAACCAGCCCTCGAACGTGCCGGGCGAGTAGGTGTGCAGCGAGCGGAAGACCCGGACGAACACCTCTTGGGTGAGGTCCTCGGCGTCGTGGCGGTTGCCGGTCAGGCGCAGCGCAAGGCGGTAGACACGATCGGAGTGCTGGTCGACGATGCTCTCCCAGTTCAGGTCCTGTTCGGACACCTGGGGATCGACGGGCTCCTTCATCGTGGCCTTCTTCCGCTGGGTCAGTACCAAGGTGGTCTGGTCCTCTCACCGTAGGGCTGGGTCCTGAGTGTTCCCTGTGAACTCCCTCAACATTGGCCACAACGAATGGAGTGGAACTTGTGTTCCCCGGCGTCGGGTCCGCCGCCGGAGCGGCCGCGAGCCTTAGGGTGAGACCCGTGGCTCCGACACCGATCAACGCAACCAGCTGGACGTACGCCGACACCTACGTCGACGAGGACGAAGTCCTCGCCGCCGCCCGCGCGCGGTCCGCAGAGGTGGGCGTGACCCCGATCGGCTCCGGCAGCGGCGCCGCTCTCCGGTTCCTGGCGTCCGTGCTGGAGGCCCGCGCCGTCGTCGAGATCGGCACCGGCACCGGCGTCTCCGGCGTCTGGCTGCTGCGCGGAATGCGCTCCGACGGCGTCCTCACGACCGTCGACGTGGAGGCCGAGCACCAGCGGCTGGCCCGCGAATCCTTCAAGGAGGCCGGTGTGGCACCCCAGCGGGCCCGAACGATCGCCGGGTCCGCCCTCGACGTCCTCCCCCGCCTCACCGACGGCCACTACGACCTCGTCTTCGCCGACGGCGACAAGCGCGAGTACGGCGCCTACCTCACCGAGGCGCTGCGCCTGCTTCGTCCCGGCGGCGTCGTGGCCTTCGACAACGCGCTCTGGCACGGCAAGGTCGCCGACCCGGCCCAGCGCGACGAGGAGACGGTCGCGATCCGCGACCTCGTGCAGCAGGTCGCCGCGACCGAGGGTCTGGTGCCGGCGCTGTTGCCCGTGGGCGACGGCCTGCTGGTCGCCAAGAAGGAATGGATCCCGGAAGTCGACTGACCGTTCTGGCCGAGCGCGTCTCCGGCTCGACCGAGGCAGCAAGCTGCCTGGAGGCGCCTCCCGCCGCGCTACCGGCCTGACTCGCCGATGCCGGCGAGGGGTTCGGGTGAACCGAGCCAGGTGAGCAGGAGGCGAGCGCCGAAACCGGATGGCCCGGCGGTCCACTCGTGCCAGTCCTTGTCGACGTCGCCGACCGAGGCGATGTCGAGGTGCGCCCACGGTACGTCGCCGACGAAGTGCCGCAGGAACAACGCAGCCGTGATCGCGCCGGCCCCTCCCGGGTCGTTGCTCGCATCGGCGATCTTGGACGCGAGCTTGTCCTCGTAGCCGTCGTAGAGCGGGAACCGCCACAACGGCTCACCGGCGCACTCACCGGCGTCGAACAGGGCCGCCGCGAGGGCGTCGTCGGTCGCGAAGAGCCCACCGACCTGCTGGCCGAGCGCCACCTTCACCGCTCCGGTCAGGGTCGCGATGTCGAGGACGACGTCGGGTGCGAGCTCGGTGACGGCATAGGCGAGGGCATCGCCGAGGACCAGTCGGCCCTCGGCGTCGGTGTTGCCCACCTCCGTCGTGCGGCCGCCCCAGTGGCGGATCACGTCGCCCGGGCGGAGCGCGCTGCCGGAGATGGCGTTCTCGGCTGCGGCGACCAGACCGATGACCCGGACCGGGCAGTCGACGTCGGCGAGCGCGGCCATCGTCGCGAGGACGACACCCCCGCCGGTCATGTCGCGCTTCATCGTGCCCATGGAGGCGGCCGGCTTGATGGAGAGGCCGCCCGAGTCGAAGGTGATGCCCTTGCCGACCAGGACCACGAGGGGCAGCTTCTTCGCCGCGCGGGCACTGACACCACGCGGGGTGTAGTCGAGGCGGATCAGTCGCGGAGGGGTGACCGATGCGGCACCGACCGCAACGATGCCGCCGAAGCCCTCGGCGGCGAGGTCCTGCTCGTCCCAGACCTGCAGGTCGAGACCGGCCGCAGTGGCGATCGTCTCGGCCTGCTCGACGAGCCAGGCGGGGTTCTTCAAGTTGGAGGGGACGGTCGCCAGCAGACGCGAGCGCCAGCCGGCACCTCCCAGCGCCACCGACCGTTCGAGCACGGCGCGGTCGCCGGCCACGTCGGGACCGGCGATGACGACCCGGCGCACCGGGGTGCGCGGCGGCCCCTGCGAACGCCAGTGGAAGACGAATCCGCCGAGCATCGAGCCGATCACGAAGGCCTCGACCGACGCATGCGCATCGGCCATACCCTCGCCGGCGACGACGGGGATCGACGTCGCGACGGCGTCCCGGTCGAAGGTGGCGCGCGCGAGGGCCGCACCGGCGCGGCGCAGGTCGATCGGCGCAGCGGCGCCCACCCCGACGAGCACCACGAGGCGCAGGTCCGGGTTGGCCGTCGTACCGCCGGGGACCGGGACGGTCGCGACCTCGGCGGTAGAGCCGGTCAGACCGTGGACCTCGGCGATGCCGACGAGGTCGAGATCGAGCTCGTCGGCAAGCTCCGCGGCGCCCGGACCGAGCAGGAAGGGGACATCGCCGTCACCCGGCAGAACCGGGAGCGCGACGACATCGACGCCGATGATGGCGCCGGGCAGGAGGTCGCTGAGCGCGAACTCCGGCGGTGAGACCTGGCCTGGAAGGCCCGACTCCGGGGGGCTGGTGGCAGCGGGTGAGGTCACCCGACCACGTTCTTGAGCGCGTCGCCGAGCGCAGTGGCCTCCTCGGCATTGAGCTCGACCACGAGTCGGCCACCACCTTCGAGCGGAACGCGCATCACGATGCCGCGTCCCTCCTTGGTGACCTCGAGCGGACCGTCTCCGGTCCGAGGCTTCATTGCCGCCATGCGGCACCCCTCTTCCACTAACTTCCGCGAATTGTCGTGCGCCCTGTGCACTCGACTGTGCGCTGCACCATTATCGCCCATGGCACACAACCCGCGCAGCCACGGGTAGGTGTCGCTTCGTCGGCGAGGATTCAGTCCGACGTGGGATCTTCGGTGTCCCCGGGGGCCTCGACGGTCGGTTTCCCCCAGTACTCCGGGGTTCTGACCGTCACGCGAGCCTCCATCTCGGTGGCCATCCGGGTGAGCAGCGCGTCCACCTCCGACATCCGGTAGCCGCGAAAAGCCAGTGAGAAGCGGACCCGACGCAGGTCACCCGCGTCGATCCGGCGATCAGCGGGGACCAGAGCATCAGGGCGGTCGTCGTACGCCGGGGCCATCGGTTCGCCGTGTCCGGCGGCCAGCATCGCGACGCCGCCCATGGCGAGCACGATGAGGACGGCAAAGACCCACATCATCGGATGGGACACAGATTCCTCCTCAGGCGTGGCGCTCGCGGGCAGCGACCATCAGCGCCACGGCTTCGTCGACGTCGTCGGTCAGGGTCAGCATGTCGAGGTCGGACTGCTTGATGCGGGCGTCCTCGAGCATCGAGCCCTGCATCCAGTCCAGCAGTCCCTGCCAGTGCTCGACGCCCATCAGCACGATGGGGAACTGGGTGATCTTCAAGGTCTGGGCGAGCGTCATCGCCTCGAACAACTCATCGAGGGTGCCGAGGCCGCCAGGAAGCACGATGTAGCCCTGGGAGTACTTCACGAACATCATCTTGCGGACGAAGAAGTACCGGAAGTTCAGTCCGAAGCCGACGTAGTCGTTGAGCCTGGCCTCCCACGGCAGTTCGATGCCGAGACCGACGCTCTCGCCGCCGGCCTCCATCGCGCCCTTGTTGGCCGCCTCCATGGCGCCGGGGCCGCCGCCGGTGATGACGGCGAAGCCGGCCTTCGCCAGGGCCGCACCGACGCGGACGCCGATGTCGTACGCCGGATGCGTCGCCGGGATACGGGCGGAACCGAAGACCGAGATCGCCGGGCCCAGCTCGGCGAGGTCGTTGAACCCCTCGACGAACTCTGCCTGGATCTTCAGCACCCGCCAGGTGTCGGTGTGCACCCAGCCGCCGTCGCCGCGGCTGTCGAGCAACCGCTGGTCGGTGGTGGATCCCTCCGGGCGTCCCTTGCTGGGACGAGGTCCGGGGCCGCTTCGCTTGGTCATTCCTGATCCTCCCGTGTGGGGTTTCCGAGGAGCCACTGCCGCAACTGCCGTTCACACTGCTCGATCTGCGCCACTTCGACGAACTCCTCCTGCTTGTGCGCGAGCAGGGGGTCCCCGGGTCCGTAGTTCACGGCCGGCACGCCCAGCGCCGTGAAGCGCGCGACATCGGTCCAGCCGAACTTCGGATTGACCACGCCGCCGACCGCGTCGACGAAGGCGCTCGCGGCGGGATGGTCGAGCCCGGGCAGTGCGCCGGGCGCGGAGTCGGTCAGGGTGACGTCGAAACCGTCGAAGAACTCCTGCACGAAGGCCAGGGCCTCGCCCTCGGAGCGGTCCGGCGCGAACCGGAAGTTGACCGTGACGACGCACTCGTCGGGAATCACGTTGCCGGCGACGCCACCGCTGATGCCGACGGCATTGAGTCCCTCGTGGTTCTCCAGCCCGTCGATGACCGGGCAGCGGGCGTCGTACTCGTCCAACCGCGTGAGTACGGCGGCCGCCGCGTGGATCGCGTTGACGCCCTTCCAGCTACGGGCCGAATGGGCACGCTCACCGTGGGTGCGGACCTCGACGCGCAGCGTGCCCTGGCAACCGGCCTCGACACCGGCGTTCGACGGCTCCATCAGGATCGCGAAGTCCGCCTCCAGCAGCGCCGGATCGGATTCGCTGAGCAACCGCAGACCGTTGAGGGAGGAGTCGATCTCCTCGCAGTCATAGAGCACGAAGGTGACGTCGTGCACCGGCTCGGGCACGGTGGCGGCCAGGCGAAGGATGACCGCGTCGCCACCCTTCATGTCGCAGGTGCCGAGACCGTGCAGGACCCCGCCCTCGAGCCGGCTGGGGAGGTTGCCGTTGATCGGCACCGTGTCGAGGTGCCCGGCGATCACGACCCGGCTGGTCCGACCGAGGTCCGTGCGTGCCACCAGGGTGTTGCCTCGACGGTTGACGGAGAGGTGGGGCAGCGCCGCAAGCGCCGCCTCCACCGCATCGGCGATCACCCGCTCGTTGCGACTGACCGACTCGATGTCGACCAGCTGCCGGGTCAGCGTGACGACGTCGGCGGACAGGTCGAGAACGGGCACGGTCACAGTCAACCAGTCCGCTGCACGGGGCCGGCACGACCCGCCCTGGTTTCGGTTCGATGCCCGCGGGTACGAGACGGCGGTCCCCAGCCCCACTGATCTCGGAGAGCAGCGCCATGGACTACGACTACGAACAGCTCGACACGCTGCTCGACAACGCAGCACACGAGGCCGCCTTTGCCGAGTACACGCACATGGACGGCTGGATCCTCGACCAGGGCAACAACTCGGTCACGAAGGTCGAGAACTACGGCGAGAGCTCGTGGGTGGGCTCCATCTCTGTCGATGGCCAGGCCTACAGCGGCGGCTACAGCGGCGGCACCAGTGATCCCTGGGTCGAGTCCCCGGCGCTCAAGGCGGACTTCGAGGGCAAGGTGTCGTCGTGGCGCGGCAAGCTCGACACGACGGTGAGTGGCTGGGACCGCATCGAGAAGGGCAGCACCCTCGACGACCTCATCGCTGCCTGCCAGCTGGGTGTGCAGATGGTCGCGGTGTCCGGTGGCAGCGGCAACTCCAAGTTCCCCAACCCGGACCTGGAGAAGATCGGCTACATCCGCAAGTTCATCCCGGACGGCCAGGACGCCGGCCACACCATCAGCGCCTTCTACGACAACTACGGTCCGGACAGGTTGGAGACGGTCCTCGGAGGTCATTGCGAGGCCATTGCCTGCCTCGGCGTCGCCCTGACGGGTGAGAAGAGCCTGTTCGACACGTGTCGCCAGGACACCGCGAACCTGGTCGGAAACGTGGCCACCGCCTTCAAGGACAGCCGCGAACAGCAATCGGTCGGCGACGACTTCAAGACGGCCCTCACCGTCGTCTCGGCGACCGCCGACCTGGTGGGCAAATTCGCGACCGGCCCTGCCGCCGCCGCGGTGGGCGCACTGGGCGCCGGATCGTCGTTCCTGAGCACGGCGATGGGCCTGCTCTCCCAGGACAAGGCGGACCCGCTGTCGACCAGCGGTGGCTCACCTGATGACGTCTACGCCGCCTTCCAGAGCGCTTTCACCACGCTGGAGGAGAAGGCCAAGAGCCAGGACACCGGCATCAACTCGATGCTGGTCAGCATGCTGGCCTCGGTCACCGACAACAACAACCGCAAGGTGTTCCATATCGAGCCCGGCAAGGGTCAGGTCAACATCGGCGACGACATCGTCGACGTGACGTACTCGACCCTGGAGCACATCGGTTACGAATCGATGCCGACCATCGCCCGGGCCTTCCTCAAGGCAGCTGACCAGATCGAGCTCAGCAACACCGAGTACCTCTGGATCCGCCCCTACCAGGTGGGCTACGGCGTCTACGGTCCCTACTTCGCCTGGCGCGACCTGGCCTGGCAGCTGATCCCGCTGCTCAACGACTCGGGTGCTGAGGCCGTGCGGGCTGGCGAGGCCCTGGCCGAGGCCGCTGGCTACTTCCGCGACACCGACGCGTGGGCGAAGGACAAGCTCGGCGCCAACTTCAAGGAGCTGGAAGGCGCCGAGCTCGGTTGGCAGGACCCGTACGTGCCGCCGCCCCCGCCGCCGCGACACGGCGGAGACCAGCCGTACGTCTTCTGACGCTGGTCAGGCGAGCGTCACCCGGACAGCGGCCTGCTCGCCCTCACCCACGACCACAGCCGTCGAGCCGTCGGCGTCGCCGCTGTCGCTGACCGTGTACGACGTCGCCAGGGTCTCGCCCGCGATGAGCGCTTCGTGGTTGCGCGCGGCCTCGAGCACCGGCGGGGTCCCGCCGATGGTCAGCTCGATGCGGTCGGTGACGTCCAGCCCGCCGTCCTTGCGGGCCTGCTGGATGGCACGAACGAGGTCACGGGCAAGGCCCTCCTCGGCCAGCTCGGGCGTCACGACGGTGTCGAGCACGACGAATCCGCCGGTCGGCAGCATGCCGGTGGCGGCACCTTCGGCGGCATCGCCGGCCGCGGTCTCGAGGGAGTACTCCCCCTCCACCAGCGCGAGGCCGCCCGAGGTGACGGTGCCGTCGTCGGCCACCGACCAGTCGCCGGACTTCGAGCCCTTGATCGCGAGCTGCACGTCCTTGCCGAGGCGAGGGCCGGCCGCACGGGCGTTGACGGTGAGCTTCTGCTCGACGCCATAGCCAGCGGCCTCACCCGACTCCGCGGAGACCAGGCGTACGGACTTCACGTTGAGCTCGTCGGCGATGATCCCGCTGAACGGCTCGAGGGCCGCCGGGTCGGCCACCACGACGGTGAGCTGGGCCAACGGCAGGCGGTTGCGGAGCTTGCCGGCCTTGCGGAGCGCCGACGTGGCCGAACAGACCTCGCGGACCTGGTCCATCGCTGCGACGAGGGCGTCGTCCGCGGGGAGCGCCGAGACGTCGGGCCAGTCGGCGAGGTGCACCGAACGGCCGCCGGTCAGTCCGCGCCAGATCTCCTCGGTCGTCAACGGCAGCAGCGGGGCCACGGCCCGGCACACGACGTCGAGGACGGCGGCCAGCGTCTCGAACGCCTCGGGCTTGCCCTCCCAGAAACGCTCGCGCGAGCGGCGGACGTACCAGTTGGTCAGCACGTCGAAGAACCCGCGCGTCGTCTCACAGGCATCGGCGATGGCGTAGTCGTCGAGCTCGCCGGTGAGCTTCTCGACGTACTGGCGGGTCTTGGCGAGCAGGTAACGGTCCAGCGGATCGGTGGAGTCGGTCGAGCCCTGGGCGTCGTAGTGCTCGGCGTTGGCGTAGAGCGCGAAGAAGTACCACGTGTTCCAGAGCGGGATCATCACCTGACGCACGGCTTCCCGGATGCCCTGCTCCGTCACCACGAGGTTGCCACCACGCAGGATCGGGCTGGCCATGAGGAACCAGCGCATCGCGTCGGCGCCGTCGCGGTCGAAGACCTCGGACACATCGGGGTAGTTGCGCAGCGACTTCGACATCTTGTTGCCGTCGGAGCCGAGCACGATGCCGTGGCTGATGCACGACGAGAACGCCGGCTTGTCGAACAGCGCCGTGGCCAGGATGTGCAGCGTGTAGAACCAGCCTCGGGTCTGCCCGATGTACTCGACGATGAAGTCCGCCGGGAAGTGCTGCTCGAACCAGTCGGTGTTCTCGAACGGGTAGTGCACCTGCGCGAAGCTCATCGACCCCGAGTCGAACCACACGTCGAGCACGTCGGTGACGCGCCGCATCGTCGACTTCCCGGTCGGGTCGTCGGGGTTCGGGCGGGTCAGCTCGTCGACCCACGGGCGGTGCAGGTCGCGCTCACCCTGGGCGTTGAGCGGCAGCCGACCGAAGTCACGCTCGATCTCCTCGAAGGAGCCGTAGACGTCGATCCGCGGGTACGTCGGGTCGTCGCTCTTCCACACCGGTACGGGGCTGCCCCAGAACCGGTTGCGGGTGATCGACCAGTCGCGCGCGTTCTCCACCCAGCGGCCGAACTGGCCGTCCTTGATGTGCTCGGGCGTCCAGCGGATGTCCTGGTTGAGCTGGCCCATCCGCTCCTTGATCTTCGTGACCTCGACGAACCAGGACGAGACCGCCATGTAGATCAGGGGCTCGCGGCAACGCCAGCAGTGCGGGTAGGAGTGGTTGTAGGACTCACGGCGCACCAGCACCGTGCCCGCGCTGACCGACGCCGTCCCTGACTTGAGGTCACCGATGATCTGCGGGTTGGCGTCGAAGACCTGCATGCCTTCGTAATCGGTGACGGGGAACGTGAAACGCCCGTCCTTGCCGACAGGCACGACGGTCTCGACGCCCGCTGCGTCCAGCACGGCCTTGTCGTCCTCGCCGAAGCCCGGCGCGAGGTGCACCAGTCCGGTGCCGTCCTCGACCGTGACGAAGTCCGCTGCCAGCACGCGGTGCGCGTTGTCGCTGCCGGCGTAGTAGGTGAACGGGGGCGTGTAGCTGCGCCCGGCGAGGTCGGCGCCGGTCAGCGTCTCGACGACATTCGGCTCCTCACCCAGTTCCTTCGCGTACGACGCCAACCTGGCCTTGGCGAGGAGGTACCGCTCGACGGTGCCCGTCGGAAGGTCGGACTCGACGACGACGTACTCGATCGACGGGCCGACCGCGACGCCCATGTTGGACGGAAGGGTCCATGGGGTGGTGGTCCAGATCAGCGCGAGCTCGCCTGAGTCGAGGCGGAATCCGACGGTGAGGGCAGGGTCCTGACGGTCCTGGTAGACGTCGTCGTCCATCCGCAGCTCGTGGTTGGAGAGCGGCGTCTCGTCGTTCCAGCAGTAGGGCAGGATCCGGAAGCCCTCGTAGACCAGACCCTTGTCGAACAGGCCCTTGAAGGCCCACAGGACCGACTCCATGAACTCGGGGTTCATGGTCTTGTAGTCGTTGTCGAAGTCGACCCAGCGCGCCTGGCGGGTGACGTAGTCGCGCCACTCGCCGGAGTACTTCAGCACCGAAGCGCGGCAGGCGTCGTTGAACTTGTCGATGCCCATCTCGACGATATCGTCGGTGGTCTTGATGCCGTTGAGGCGCATCGCCTCCAGCTCGGCCGGCAGGCCGTGGGTGTCCCAGCCGAAGCGGCGCTCGACACGCTTGCCGCGCATCGTCTGGTAGCGCGGCACGATGTCCTTGACGTAGCCCGTCAGGAGGTGGCCGTAGTGCGGAAGGCCGTTGGCGAACGGCGGGCCGTCGTAGAAGACGAACTCGTTCTCGCCGCCCTTGCCCGGGTCGCGCTGCTCGACCGACGCCCGGAAGGTGTCGTCCTCGGCCCAGTAGGCCAGGACCCCCTCCTCGATGAGGGGGAACTTCGGGGAGCCGGGAACGGCGCCCTGCCCGTTGCTCGGGTCGGCGGTCGGGTCGGTGGTGACCTTCGGATAGGTCATCGGGTGGTCTCCTGCGTCGTCGTGATCGGCACGAGGACGACGTCTGCCGCGGTACCACCTCGCTTGCCGACCCGGGGGACGACCACTCATTCAGGGCTGTGACGGGCCCACCCGCCGGGTTCTACTGAGCCGGATCTCGAGACGGTCGCTGCGCGACCTCCTCGACCACCGACTTTTCTTCCCGAAGCTCGCCGCTGATGACGGCTCAGACGCTGTTGTCCACAGCCTACGGCGGCGGGCCACCGATGGGGAAACCGGATTCGACCTACGGTGGTCGCCATGACCGGAGAACTGGCGAACTACCGCGACTACCTCGGCGAATACCGGAAGATGTTCGCCCGCAAGTGCGACGACCTCTCCCCCGAGCACCTGGCAACGCGGTCCGTGCCGCCGAGCACGCTGAGTCTTCTGGGCCTGGTCCGGCACATGGCGTACGTCGAGCATGCGTGGTTCCAACGGGCGCTGCAGGGCAATCTCGACCAGCCTCGCCCGTTCACCGACCCCGCGGATCGCGACTTCGACTTCAACGCGGCCATCGGCACCGCCGCATGCGTCGAAGAGGCCTTCGCCGAGTGGCGGCACCAGATCGTCCTTGCCGACGAGTGGCTCGACACCCAGGACGACGCTTCGATGGCCGCCGAGGTCGTCTACAACAGCGACGGCGAGACGTCTGCAGTGCGCGACATCCTCGTGCACATGATCGAGGAGTACGCCCGCCACACCGGCCACGCCGACCTGCTCCGTGAGTGCATCGACGGGCGCACGGGAGAATGACCGGGTGAGTCATCTCCTCGACGACGCGTTGGCGTCGGTGCGCATCGCTGACGGCACCCACCGGGTCCAGGTCACGGCCGACTGGAACACCGCGAACCAGACCCCCAACGGCGGCTACGTCCTCGCCCTGTTGCTGCATGCCGTGATGCAGGAATCGGCCCACCCCGACGCTCTCAGCATCGCGATCACCTACTTCCGCCCGGCAAGCCCGGGTCCGGCCGACATCAGTGTCCGAGAGGTCCGCGCCGGACGCCGCGTCTCGACGTACGACGCCGTGCTGGTCCAGGCAGGCAAGGAGATCGCCCACGCGGTCGTGAGCACCCACGACTGGGACGCTGCGGGCACCGTCGAGCACGCCCCACACGCTGCTCCGGACATGCCGCGTCCAGAGGACTGCGAGGACTTCGGGGCCCTGGTGCCCGAGGGCATGGTCCCGGTCCTCGACCGGTACCTCTATCGCTCTGCCGAGGTCCCGGGCTGGCTCTCCGGCGCGCCGAGCGGCGTCACCGAGTCCCTCGGCTGGATCCGCGCCGCCGACGGGCGTCCGGTCGACGCCCTTCTCGCCGGTGCGATGGTCGACGCCTTCGCGCCGGTGACCGCCGAGATCGGTCACCTCGCTTCGGCGACCATCCAGCTCACGGTTCACTTCCGTCGACGCCCGGAGACCGTGTGGGCCCTCGGCCACGTCGTGACCCGCCACGTGCTCGCCGGCTACCACGACGAGGACGTCGAGCTCTGGGACGACCAGGGCCGACTGATCGCCCAGAGCCGCCAGCTCGCCATCCTCGCCAACGGATAGGATTCATCCACGTGACTGCCGCATGGGGCTTCGGCCTGACGACGTACGCCGCCGACCAGACCGTTCTCGACGTCTGGTTCCCGACGCCGGCTCTCGGCGAGAAGCCTGCTGACGCGGAGGCTCCGGCCGACCTGCTCGCTCTCGAGGGCATCGACGAGGCGCGCAGGGTGACCCGCAAGGTCGACCTCATCGAGATCGCCGACCTGGGCACGGCGCCGGCGGGCACCACCGACGTGTGGCTGCGCCTCCACCTGCTCTCGCACCGCCTGGTGGCACCGCACGGACAGAACCTCGACGGCGTGTTCGGCCTGCTGACCAACGTCGTGTGGACCTCGGCCGGTCCGTGCGCCATCGAGGGCTTCGAGCTCACCCGCGCCCGCCTGCAGGCTGCAGGCAAGCACGTCACCGTCTTCGGCGTCGACAAGGTCCCGCGCCTGGTCGACTACGTCATTCCGGGCGGCGTGCGGATCGCCGACGCCGACCGGGTCCGCCTCGGCGCGCACCTGGCCGAGGGCACCACGGTCATGCACGAGGGCTTCGTGAACTTCAACGCCGGCACGCTCGGCACCTCGATGGTCGAGGGCCGGATCTCCGCCGGAGTCGTCGTCGGCGACGGCTCCGACGTCGGCGGTGGCGCCTCGATCATGGGCACGCTGTCAGGCGGCGGCAAGGAGGTCGTCTCCATCGGCCAGCGCTGCCTGCTCGGCGCCAATGCAGGCATCGGCATCTCTCTCGGCGACGACTGCGTCGTCGAAGCGGGCTGCTACGTCACCGCCGGCACCAAGGTCACGGTGCTCGAGCCCGGCAAGGATTCGCGGGTCATCAAGGCACGCGAACTGTCCGGCGCAAGCAACGTCCTGTTCCGTCGCAACTCGGTCTCGGGCGCCGTCGAGGCCGTGCCGTGGCAGGGCGAGGGCATCGCCCTCAACGCCGCACTGCACGCCAACTGACCAGCCCGGCCCGTCACCAGCCGTCACGCAGACTGGTAGCCGTGAAGCGCACTGCAACGACCGTCGTCGTCGGCATCGCCGCCCTGGCGACGGTCGTCGGCGTGGGCATCGCCGTGCTCAGGGTGACCGAGAACCTGGTGGGTGGTCCCGACGGTGACTGCACCGTCACCGTCGACGAGCACACGGTCGAGATCGACGCCGAACAGGCGGAGTACGCCTCACTGATCGCCTCCATCGCCGTACGTCGGGGGCTGCCCGCACGGGCCGCGTCGATCGCGCTGGCCACGGCCTACCAGGAGTCGAAGCTCGACAACATCGACTACGGCGACCGCGACTCGCTCGGCCTCTTCCAGCAACGCCCGTCGCAGGGTTGGGGCACCCGCGAACAGATCCTCGACCCGGTCTACTCCACCAATGCGTTCTACGACGCACTGGTGAAGATCGACGGCTACGAGGACATGGAGATCACGGTCGCTGCCCAGAAGGTGCAGCGCTCCGCCTTCCCCGATGCGTACGCCGACCACGAGGCCGACGGCCGGGCCCTGGCCTCGGCCCTCGCGGGCTACTCCCCCGCGACCTTCACCTGCGACCTCGACGGCGGGGCGCCCTCGGCCGACGCCGACCTCACTCCCAACGGGTTGACCGCACGTGCCAATGCCACGCGCAAGGAACTCCTGGAGCGGTTCGGCAACCTGTCCCTCGGAGGCTACGCGCCCGAGGGAGTCGACAGCGGCCACATCGAAGGGTCGGCGCACTACGACGGCCGTGCCATCGACGTCTTCGTGCGTCCGATCAGCAAGGCCAACAACATCCGCGGCTGGGCCATGGCGCACTACCTCGTGGCCAACGCCGCGCGCCTCGACGTACGCACGGTCATCTTCGACGACCGGATCTGGACCGCCGGCCGCGAGGGCTGGAGGGACTACGACCCGCCCAACTCCCCGGGCGACATCAAGATCCTCGAGCACCGCGACCACGTGCACGTCGACGTCTTCCGTTAGGAACGGACCCGCCAGTCGAGCGGCGAGACCGGGTCGGGGCGGTAACTGCAGCCCGTGCCCGTGCGGACGGCCGCGTCGAGATGGCCGCCCAGTTCGGGCAACTGTTCGCTGATCCGCGCCAGGGCGTAGCGCAGCGACCGGGTCACGCTGGTGCGGGCGCGTTCGACGGTGCCGGACGACGTGCGGCTCCGGCCACCGAGGCCGACGGCGCTCGACAGCTCCGCCATCAGGTAGTCGCGGTCACGCTCGGCGAGCACCCGCCTCGCCTCGTCGTTGTCGCGCTCGGCCTCGGCGAGGTCGTCCTCCACGTCCGCCAGCCGACGGCGGTACGCCGCCCGCGCCTCGTCGTCCAGGACGGGAAGCCCCGCCTCGACGATGCCGGCGCCGACCAGGTCGACGACGTGGAACTCCTGGCCCGGTGCAGCGAGCAGTGTCGCCAGCAGTCGTACACCCTTCAGGTCGGGAATCCAGGCCCGCCGGTCGCGGCAACCGATCTCCCAGCGGTCGCCGGACCGGACCAGGAAGGCCGCCGTCGGGCCGACGGACACCGACGGTGACTCGGTCGGTGGTTCGAGAAGGGCATCCACCGCGACCGCCCGGTGCTCGGCGCCGAACTCACGGAATCCCGTGGCTGCCGACTTCCAGTCCATGCGTGCCAGGTCATCGGCTCCGGACTCGCGGCGAGCACGGCCCAGGACAACCCGCGCCGTCGCGACGTCGTACGGCGCCCCGAGCTCGGCCCAGCACGCCACGGCTGTCTGCGCCGGCTCGACGGCCAGGTCGGGCATCCCGGCCGCCAGCGCCGCCCGCGCCCGGGCCAGGGCGGCCTCGGCACGGAGCGCGAGGCTCGGGTAGCGGGCCTGAATGGCGGCCAATCCCTCGGCGGCGGCTTGTGCCGCGGACCGGTCACCGCGGACCTCGGCGATCTCGGAACGGGCCGCGAGCAGGGGCACCAGGCGAAGGTCGCCGAAGGGCGGGCGTTCCTTCCAGGGCACCTCCATCGGGTGCTCGATCTCGCCGCGCACCATCTCCTCGGCGACATCGGCCCGGCCCTGCGCGAGGCGCACCAGCGCGAGGCCGGGCTGCGGCGACCAGGCACGTTCGTGTGCCTCGAGGAACGCCTCCTCGGCGCCGACGAGATCGCCCCTGCGCAGACGGATGTTGCCCAGCTCGACCAGCGGCCAGCCGAACTCGCGACGCATCCACGGCCGGAGCTCGACGCACGCCGCGAGCGCTTCCTCCTCAGCGGCCGCGGCCGGCCCGGTGACCCGGAGCAGCTCGGCCCGGTGGATCCGGCAGCGACCGTTGGGTCCGCCGAAGGCGCGGCCCCGGCGCCATCGGTCCATCACCTCGGTCCACTCGCGGGCGCGGTCGTGACGCCCGAGCCACTGGGCGGCACAGATCAGCTCGCAGTAGACATTGCCCGTCGTCAGCGGGTCGAAGATCCCGGCACCGAGATCGACGGCCAGCTCGTCGAGCATCGCGATCCCGCGGTCGATGTCGCCGCCGTGGATCGCCAGTCGGGCCAATGCCGTGCGGCCCAGGCCATGGGCCGGATCGACGCCGAAGCGCTTGCCGAGCTCGACCGCCGCCCGCGCCGGCTCCAGCGCCGCTTCAGGATCGCCGGACAGGAAGCGCTCGTAGGTCTCGATGATCGCGAGCAGAGCATGCACCGGACCGGTCTCGGCCTCGCCGAGTGATCGCCGCGTTCGCACCACCCAGCCGCGCACCGGCGCGAGCAGCCCGGTCTCACACAGCAGGTTGAGCGCGACCATGGCGGCCGCCCGGGCAGCCTGGACCGGCTCACCGGCGGCTTCCTGGACGTCGTACAGGCGCTCCCACGCGGTGACCGAGGCCTCGAACTCTCCCGCGGCGTAGGCCTGCATCGCCCGCAGCTCAAGGGCGGCGGGGAGGTCCTGGGTCGTCACTGTCGCATTGTGACACCGCTTGTCACGCCTCAGGGGTGAAGTAGTTTCCCAAGCACAAGGAGCCCGTCATGCACCTCCCGAAGACCGATCTCCCGATCAAGATGAACGCCCTCGGCGCCACCGCCCGCCACCTGCCCGACTTCGGCATCGGCTCCGGCCCGCTCGCGGCCGAGTACTTCACGCTCGCGGCCGGGGTCGACATCGCGCCGCTGCTCCAGGGCCTGCCTGACGACGCCTGCCAGGCCGAGCACTGGGGTTACATGCTCAACGGGCGCGTCGTGGTGACCTACGCCGACGACTCGCAGGAGACCTGCAGCGGCGGCGACGTCTTCTACTGGCCGGCCGGACACTCCGTACGGGTCGAGGAGGACGCCGACGTGATCTTGTTCAGTGCCCAGCACGAGCACCTGGCGGCGATGAACCACATGCTCGAGAAGCTCGCGACCATCCCCGCCTGAAGGACGTCGGCTTGCGGCGGAGTCCGGCCCGTGACCGGTTCCGTCAGGCTCGTGGGGTGAGCCGGGCGACGGCGGCGTCCACCCGTTCGTCCGTGGCGGTCAACGCCACCCGGACGTGGTGGGCGCCGGCCGTGCCGTAGAACGCGCCCGGCGCGACGAGGATCCCCTGCGCGGCCAGGTCGGCGACCATCGACCAGCAGTCGGGACCGTCGGGACCCTTGGTGGTCCAGAGGTAGAGCGAGGCCTCGGAGTGCTCGATCGTGTAGCCGGCAGCCTCGAGCGCTGCGCGCAGCTTCGTACGGCGTGCGAGGTAGCGGTCGTGCTGCTCGGCCACGTGTGTCTCGTCGCCGAGGACGGCCGCCATCGCGCGCTGGGTGGGGCCCGGCATCAGCAGACCGAGGTTCTTGCGTACGGCGAGCAGTTCGGCGATCACAGCGCGGTCACCAGCGACGAAGCCGCAGCGGTAGCCGGCGAGATTCGAGCGCTTCGACAGCGAGTGGACGATGAGGATGCCGTCGGCCGAGCCGCCGCAGACGTCGGGATGCAGCACCGAGACGGCGTCGCCGTCCCAGACGCAGTCGAGGTAGCACTCGTCGGAGACGAGCAGCACGCCACGCTCGCGGCACCAGTCGACGACCTTCTTGAGGTGCTCCTTCGGGAGCACCCGGCCCGAAGGGTTGGACGGCGAGTTGATCCAGAGCAGCTTCGGCGTCTCGGGGCCGAAACTGGTCAGTGAGTCGGTCGCGACCGGGGTCGCGCCGACATAGGCGGCACCGACCTCGTAGGTCGGGTAGGCCAGCGCCGGGTAGCCGATGACGTCACCCGGGCCGAGGCCCAGGTGGGCGGCCAGGTTGGAGATGAACTCCTTCGAGCCGATCAGCGGAAGGACCTGGTCGAGGCCCAGCCCCGTGACCCCATGCGTGCCGGACAGCCAGTCGACGACGGCCTGCCGGACCTCGGGGATCCCGATGGTGAGCGGGTAGCCGGGCGAGTCGGCCGCCGCCGCGAGCGCAGCCTGCGCCACCTCAGGCGTGGGGTCGACCGGTGTGCCGATCGACAGGTCGACGATCCCGTCGGGATGTGCGCGCGCCTGCTCGGCGTACTGCGTCAACTGGTCCCAGGGAAAGTCGGGAAGCCGCCGCGAGACAGGCTCGGTCACGACTCAGTGTTCGTCGTGGATCTGCGGCTCGAGCGCCGCCACGAGCTCGGCGTCCTTGTCGATCTCGCCCATCTTGGCGGCACCGCCGGGCGAGCCGAGGTCGTCGAAGAACTTGACGTTGGCGTCGTAGTAGTCCTTCCACTCCTCCGGGACGTCGTCCTCGTAGAAGATGGCTTCCACCGGGCACACGGGCTCGCACGCACCACAGTCGACGCACTCGTCGGGGTGGATGTAGAGCATCCGCTTGCCTTCGTAGATGCAGTCGACCGGACATTCATCGACGCACGCACGGTCCTTCAGGTCGACGCACGGCTGCGAGATGATGTAGGTCATCGAGTTCCTCCTGGACAAGGCCTTCAACTGCGGACACTGCGGGGGCGACACGGCTGCGACCAATACGAATGGCTTTCGTGTCCGGGGGTCAGCCTAGTATCCCCACCGTGCCTTCCGCGCGCAGACCCTCCCCTTCTGGACAAGATCCGTCGCCCGACCATCCCGCCGGCCACACTCTGGGCCCGCACGTGGTCGGTCAGCGCGTCGTCGTACGACGGATCGTGCGTGGCGAGACCGGTCCCAGCGGTGGGCCGGCGATGACCGACCTGCTCGGTGTCTGCACGGCCTGGGCGGACGGCGTCTGTGTCGTGCAGCCCGAGACCGGCGACGCGGTCACGATCGCGCTCGTCGACATCGTGTCGGGCAAGCCGGTGCCGCCCCGGCCCTCCGTGCGACACCGGGTCACGGCCCGGGAGTCGGAGTCGCACACTGCCACCCTGTGGCCAACGGTCGAACGGGTCGCGCTGGGTGAGTGGCAACTGCGCTTCGACCCGGCGCCGGTCGGTCGCGTGCTCAAGCGCGCCAATTCGTGCCTGGCCATGGGTGAGCCGGGGCTGCCCATGGCCGAGGCCGTTGCGGGGATCGAGGCGTTCTATGCCGAGCGCGGGCGCGACCCGCTGGCACAGGTCGAGCTCGGGTCACCCGAGGAGGACGTCTTCCGGGCCGCCGGCTGGCGGCCGCTCGACCACGGGGAGTCCGAGCTCTGGCTCGCCTCCCTCTCCCGCGTCCGACGATCGCTGCCGCCGCCCGTGCGACCTGTCGAGCTCGTGGTCAGTGGTCCGCGGGCCGTTGCGAGTGTCGGCTCCGGCTGCGATCCGCTCGCCGAGGGACACGCCGCCATCGACGGCGACTGGCTCGGTCTGCACGGCATCACCGTGGACCCCACGCACCGCCGCCGCGGACTGGCCACGGCCGTCGTGGGCGAGCTCCTCGAATGGGGCGCCGAACAAGGTGCGATGACCGCCTGGTTGCACGTCGAGACCGACAACACCGACGGGCAGGCCCTGTGGGCAGCACTCGGCCTGTCGCCCCACCACGGCTGTCGTTACTACGAGCCGCCAAGCCCCGACAGCTCCTCGAGCGCGTCGCCGGTCAGCCGGTAGGTCGTCCAGTCCGCCATCGGGCGGGCACCGAGCGCCTGGTAGAACTCGATGGACGGGGTGTTCCAGTCGAGCACGGCCCACTCCACCCGACGGTAGCCGCGGTCAACGGCGATCCGGGCGAGCGACGCGAGCAGCGCCTTGCCGAGCCCGCTGCCTCGCCGGCCCGGCTCGACGTACAGATCCTCGAGGTAGATGCCGGGCACGCCGGTCCACGTGGAGTAGGTGCGAAACCACAGGGCGATCCCGACCACCCGGCCCTCGGCCTCCGCGACGAGCACCGAGGCCACCGGGTCCGACTCGAACAGCCAGGTCTGGAGAAGCGCCTCCGTCGTCTCGACCGCGTCGGGTTCGCGCTCGTAGGCGGCGAGCTCACGGATCAGGCGCAGGATGTCGGGGACGTCCGCGGGCGTGGCTTCGCGGACGCCGTCAGGCAGGCGCACCGGGTCAGCCGCGGGCGAGGAACATCAACAGGTCGTGGCGTGTGAGGACGCCGATCGGCTTGCCGTCCTCGTGCACCAGGACCGCATCCGCGGACTCGAGCAGCGGCACTGCATCGGTGGCGTCCTCGGTCGACCCGATGGTCGGCAGCGCCGGCGACATGTGCGCCTCGACCGGGTCGGTCAGCTTGGCCTTGCCGGTGAAGAGGGCGTCGAGCAGCGCCCGCTCGGAGACGGAGCCGGCGACCTCGGCGGCAACGATCGGCGGTTCGGCGCGCACGACCGGCATCTGCGAGACGGCGTACTCCTGGAGGATGGCGACGGCCTCGGCGATGGTCTCGTTGGGGTGGGTGTGCACCAGCGCGGGCAGTCCCTCGGTCTTGCTGTGCAGGATCTCGCCGACGGTCCGGGCCGGGGCGGGCAGGCCGGTGCTGAAGCCGTACTGGGCCAGCCAGTCGTCGTTGAAGACCTTGCTGAGGTAGCCGCGCCCGGAGTCAGGCAGCAGGACGACGATGATCGCGTCGTTCTTTCCTTCCGCGGCCAGCTCGTGGGCCAGCTGTCGGGCGGCGAACGCGGCCATGCCGGAGGAGCCGCCGACAAGCATCTGCTCCTCGCGGGCCAGGCGTCGGGTGAAGGCGAACGAGTCCGCGTCGGAGACCTCGATGACGCGGTCGGCGACGTCGCGGTCGTAGGTCTCGGGCCAGAAGTCCTCACCGACACCCTCGACGAGGTAGGGGCGACCGGTGCCGCCGGAGTAGACCGAGCCGGCCGGGTCGGAGCCGATCACCTGGACAGCAGCGTTCTGCTCCTTGAGGTAGCGACCGACACCACTGATCGTGCCGCCGGTGCCCATGCCGGTGACGAAGTGCGTGATCCTGCCTTCGGTCTGGCGCCAGATCTCCGGGCCGGTCTCCTCGTAGTGGGAGCGCGGGTTGTGCGGGTTGGAGGACTGGTCGGGCTTCCAGGCACCCGGCTGCGAGGCGAGCCGGTCGCTGACGTTGTAGTAGGAGTCGGGGTGCTCCGGCGCGACAGCCGTGGGACACACGACCACGTCGGCGCCGTACGCCTTGAGGACGTTGCGCTTGTCCTCGCTGACCTTGTCGGGGCACACGAAGATGCAGTGGTAGCCCTTCTGCTGCGCCACCATCGCCAGCCCCACGCCGGTGTTGCCGGACGTCGGCTCGACGATCGTGCCGCCGGGCAGGAGCGCGCCGGACTCCTCAGCCGCCTCGATCATGCGCGACGCGATCCGGTCCTTCACCGAGCCGCCGGGGTTGAGGTACTCCACCTTCGCGAGGACCAGCGGCCCGTCACCCGGCAGGTCCAGCGACTTGTTCAACCGGACGAGCGGGGTGTTCCCGATGAGCTCCAGCAGTGACTCGACGTACTCCATGACCTCACCGTAGCCGTCCGTCCGTAGGACGCATCTCCTAAGGTTGCCCGCGTGACCAAAGCCGCTGCAGCCCGCAAGCTGGCCGCCGCCGCGTTGTACGGCGGCGGCGGCCTGTCCGCGCTCGGCGCCGGCCTCTACGGCGTGCTCAGCGCCGAGGCCAGGCTGGCCCGCCGGACGATCGGCCCGGCACGCGACGAGCCGCCGCCGGACGCCACGGGTTGGTACGGCCGGGGCCGCCCCGGCCCGGCGATCAAGGTGGCACTCCTGGGCGACTCCAGCGCCGCCGGCTACGGCGTCGATCGGGTCGAGCAGACGCCGGGAGCGCTGATCGCCAGCGCGATCGCCGAGCACGCCGATCGACGGGTCTACCTCAAGGAGTTCTGTGTCGTCGGCGCGAAGTCCTCGGACCTCGCCCGTCAGGTCGACCGGGCCCTGCCGATCGAGCCTGACGTCACCGTGATCCTGATCGGGGGCAACGACGTCACCCACACGATGCGGCCCTCGCATTCGGTGCGCTACCTCTCCGAGGGCGTACGGCGACTGATGGATGCCGGCGCGAAGGTCGTCGTCGGCACCTGCCCCGACATGGGCACGGTGCAGCCGATCGCTCCCCCGCTGCGACAGGTCGCCCGCGCCTGGTCGCGTCGGCTCGCTGCCGCCCAGACCATCGCGGTCATCGAAGCGGGTGCCCGGACCGTGTCCCTCGGTGACGTGCTCGGCCCGGAGTTCGCGGCCGCACCGGCGCTCCTCTTCGGACCGGACCAGTTCCATCCGTCGGTGGAAGGCTACAAGGCGCTCGCCGGAGTCCTCGTCCCCTCGGTGCTGGCCGCGCTCGAGCAGGTCCCGGCCGCCGAGGCCGAGCTCGAGGCGTTCCGTGGCGAGGGCGTGATGCCGGTGAGCCGGGCAGCGATCCAGGCCGTCAACGAACCCGGCACCGAGCTGGACGGCACCGAGATCGGCGGCCTGCGGGCTGGCGTTCGCGGCCTGTGGGTGGAGCTGCGGCACCGTCGCAGCCGCCAGCACGTGCCCGGCGAGGCCCCCGAGGCCCACGAAATGGCGACGGCCCCCGAACCCACCACAGGTGGGCCGGAGGCCGTCAGGTCCGACGAGTAGTCGGCCCTCAGATCAGTCGGACTGCAGGATCGCGAGGATCCGGAGCAGATTGGTGTAGATCCAGACCAGGCTGACGAGCAGCCCGAAGGACGCACGCCACGACTCACGCTCGGGGATGCCAGCAGCAACACCCCGCTCGATGAAGTCGAAGTCCAGGATCAGCATGAACACGCCGAGCACCAGACCACCGATCGCGAAGACCAGGCCGAGCGGGCCGAATCCGAAGAGACCGAGCTGGCTGCCGAACATGCTCAGCACGAGCTCCATCAGGCCGAGGGCCACCATGCCGAACATCGCCGCGACGACGAACGTGCGGAACTTGTCGCCGACCTTGATGTCGAAGAACTTGTAGGCGGCGAGCGTGCCGGCGAAGGCAGCGAACGTTCCGATCACGGCCTGCACGACGATGCCGCCGTACTGGTCGCTCGGGAACATCGCGTCGTAGAACTTGCTCAGCGCACCGAGGGCGACACCCTCGGCGACGGCGAAAGCGATGACCAGCGCCGGGCTGATGACCTTCTTGAACGAGTTGACCAGCGACAGGATGAACGCGGCACCGGAGCCCACGAGCAGGGCAGTGCCGAGCGCGGCGACTGCTGCGTCGTCCTCGATGTCGGGGGTGAGGAACCACGTGGCCGCTGCGACGACGATCGTGACCGCGAGGGTGATGGCCGTCGACTGAACGACCGTGTCGATCGTCATCCGGCCCTGGCGGGACTCGGTCGTGGGGCTACCCGGCTGCGAGTAGCCGGGGTACTGCTGCTGACCGAAGTCCTGGTAGGCGGCTCCACCGGAGCGGTTGAACTCCTCCGAGCGGTTGAACACCGGGTTGTTGCTGCGCATGATCTCCTCCGCAGGCTCGGGCGTCTGCCGGACCGCCACGGTGGCTGCCCTGGTCACGCTTTCGTCTGTACCACCAGTCTAGGTGGCTCGATGAAGAGAAAACGCTCAGCCGGGTAGGAACGTTCCCGCGAAAGTCCTCAGCGTGCCGTGACCCGGACGACGACCTCGCTGCCCGCCGTGACCGGGCGCACCAGGATCCGACCGGCCGGGCCGGGTGCCCAGGTGCCGTTGGTGACCTCGACGCGGTAGCCGTCGGCGTAGTGGAGCGGGCTGACGAAGATCTCGGTCGGCGCCTCGATGCCGCTGGCGCGGTACTTGTAGGAGAAGTCCCCCGTCTTCGCGTCGAAGCTCATCGACAGCGGCTCCCCCGCCGTGGCCTGTGCGTAGGTCCGTACCAGCAACCGCAGCTTCTCCTGCTTGACCGAGGAGAAGTCCGTGTCGTCGTGGAACATCCCCTGTGCGTCATCGGCGGTCGTCGGGTCCTGCCACTGCTTGTAGGCCCAGTGCGACCAGCCCATCAGGTTCTGGTCGGCCACGGCCGCGTCGATCTCGATCGCGCGAAGGTTGTCGGTCGCGCCCCACTCACTCATCATGGGCGCGGCGTTGATCCGCTTGGCCTGGGCGAGTGCGGTCGACGTACGTTCCTGGCTGAACTTCCAGCAGTTCTCGACGTTGCCGAAGGGCAGGCCCTGCGACTCCAGGAACACGTCCTGGCAGTAGTTGTGCCACGAGTAGCCGAGCTGGTCCTCCCCCGCCATCGGCTCGAGGAAGGTCGGCACCGGTCGACCGGCCGCGAGCTGCTGGGGTTCCCACCAGACCACGTTGTCGGGATCGATCTGACGGATGGCGCGGGTGGCCTTCTCGAAGGCCGGCTGGAGCTCCTTCACGTAGGCGTTCTGGCACCCGCCGGTGAAGCAGGCGAGCCACTCCAGACCCATCCACGGTTCGTTCATGAGGTCGTAGCCCATGAGGTGCGACTGGTTCTTCCACCAACCCGCCGCCACCTGCCAGGCGGCGGCCCAGTCGTCGACGCCGTGGTGCTTGTTGGCCCAGAACTCGTCGAAGACCAGCGAGTTCTCCGGCGTCCAGTAACCCATCGGGAACGGCAGGTTGATCGGCGGAAGCAGGCTCAACAGCTTCGGACGGTGCAGCGCCCAGTCCGGGACGCCCTCGCCGCCATAGGTCTCGTGCCACTGGTCCTGGTGCATGTCGAGCTGCATCCAGATGCCGCGGTCGGCGAGCAGGTCCATCACCCGCTGCCAACCGTCGCGGTACGCCGGGTCGCCGACGCCGGGGGCGTCCGGGGTCAGGCCCGCCCACAAGGTGCCGAGGCGTACGCCGTTGAACCCGTACTGCGCGAGCCACTCGGCGTCGGCCTCGGTGAATCCCTCTGCGGTGTCCGGTGGCACGTAGGGGTCGAGCTTCCAGACCAGGTTGAAGCCGTGGACGATCACGACCCGACCCTGCTCGTCCACCAGCCAGCGGCCCTTGCGGCGCAGCTGTGGCTGCGCCGGTTCCGCCTGCGCTCGTTCGACGGCCGCTGGCCCCGCCAGCGGAGCCGACTCCTGGGCGCGCGCCGGGCTCAGGCCGGTGAGCCCGCCGGCGAGGAGGGCAGCCGTGACCGCCAGGACGATAGAACGCGTTCCAGTCCGCACGCTCGTTCAACGAGCCGACCGCGCGAAGGTGATCCTCAGCCCGCGCGGCGCAGTCGCACGACGGTGTCACGCACCTTCATCGGTCCGTCCGGCATCGCCTGCTCGCGGTCCTGGATCTCGGCGACCTCGACCACCCACGGAGAGCCGTCCGCGGCTACCCCCAGCGCCTCGAGCACCCGCTCGGGCTCGAACAGCAACCCGTCGCCGTGCGAGTGGCGGGCACCCGACTCGACGTCGTGGGGGTGGTGCGCGGTGACCAGCAACCGCCCGCCCGGCGCGACCGCCTCGGCGATGCCCCGGTAGATGACGTCGAAGTCGGGGACCGGGACGTGGAGGAAGCTGACCGTCACCAGGTCGAAGGTGTGGTGGCCCGCGGGCCGGGGTTCGCGCAGCGCGTCGTACAGGCCGATCCTGAGGTGGCCGGAGACACCGGCGTCCTCCGCATGCGTGGCGACCTTCTCCAGGGCGACCTCCGACACGTCGACCGCGGTGACCTCCCAACCCTGGCGGGCGAGCCAGATCGCGTCGCCGCCCTCCCCGCAGGCGACGTCGAGCGCGGTGCCGGGATCGAGGTCGGCGGCCTGCTCGACGAGGCGCTGGTTGGGCTTGCCGCTCCAGACCCGGTCACTGCCGGAGTACCGCTCGTTCCATGCCTCGGCGGTCAGGGCCTGGCGGAGCGTGTCGAGGTCGTCGTCGTGAGAGTGCTTGTGGTCGTGGTGGCGCATGGAGACACTCTCCCGCTTCAGGTCGACCTGAAGTCAAGAAAGGAGGGTGTCAGACGCCAAGGGCTCGCGACATGAGCACCTGTCGCGAAGCGGAACCGGTCTTGGCGAGCAGCGCCCGGAGATGGTCCTCGGCCGTGGTCGGCGCGATGACCAGGCGTTCGGCGATCGCCCGAGTGTCCAGGCCGTGCACAGCCAGCCCGAGCACTTCGGTCTCGCGCGGCGAGAGCCCGTGCACCCGGGCCAGGAGGTCAGTCCTTTCCGCGGCCGTGGCGGGCCCGATCGAGACCGCGATCTCCGAACCCAGACGGGCGGCGCGAACGCTGACCCAGCGGTTGGCCCCGAGGTGCACACGGGCCGACGGCTCCCACGGTCGGCCAGCCTCGTCGCGAGCGAGCAGCGCCGCGCCCACGTTGTACGCCGCTGCGGGCACGGGCGGGACGGGTTCCTCCGGCGGGAGCAGCCGCAGCAGCGCCTCACCAGCCGCATCCGTCTGCGACCGGACCTGGAGGGCACCGTCGAGCAGCACGACGCCGGGTTCCAGCTGCACCAGGTCGTCGGGAGGATCGACGAAGGTCCGCGCCGCGGCGAGGCGCAACCCGGTCGTGACGACCGGGCGCAGTGCGTCGAGCGCGGCACGCTCCTCGGGTCGGTACGGCGTACCGCCGGTCCGCCAGAGCTCCAGCCAGCCCCAGGCGCCGTACCGGTCGGCGAAGGTCACCAGGGCGACATCGGTGACGGCGAACCTGCCGAGCCACGACAGCCATTCGCCGGGGTCAAGACCCCGGTAACGCCGGCGAATGACGTCGCGCAACTGCACCATCGCCTCACCCGGAACGGTGGCATGGGGTGAGCTCCCGACCCCGGTGACCGGGTCGGTGAGGGCGAAGACGTGGGCGTCGAAAGGCACCGCGGAACGGATGGTCTCGAGCAGTCGCTCGCGCAACACGCGGTCGGAGAGCCCCGCGCGACAGTGCTGCTCGGCGCGCGCGATCAGGTCCACCCCTGCAGCGTAGGACGGTTCGAGCAACCGCAGGATCCCCGAGTTCGGGGATGTTCGAGGTCGTCACAGCCGCGCAGGCTTGCCCCATGACCACGACACTCCACATCGAGAACACCGTCCACGACTACGACAGCTGGAAGCAGGCCTTCGACAGGTTCGACCGATTCCGGGCGGACAACGGGGTCCGCTCCTACCGCGTCACCCGACGCACCGACGACCCGCACGAGGTGATTGTCGAGCTCGACTTCGACACGACCGGCGTCGCCGAGGCCTTCGGCCAGTTGTTGCAGAAAGTCTGGCAGACGCCGCAGTCCCAGCAGCAGCTGGCTGCACACGGCGAACCGCGGATCCTGACGCTCGTCGAGTCCCGGACCTTCTGAACGGTGCCCCCGCTGGGATTCGAACCCAGACTGTGCCGGTTTTAAGCCGGCGTCCTCTGCCAGTTGGGATACGGGGGCGTTCCCTCACAAGTAGGTCTGGCGAGGATAGATGGCGTGGGCACCGGCCACCCGATCCAGGAACAACAGCCCGTCGGTGTGGTCGATCTCGTGCTGCAGCGCGCGGGCCTCGAACGCGTCGGTCGCGAAGACGACCTCCTCGCCGGTGGCCGGCAGCTGGCCCCGCACGACGAGCCGCGAGCCGCGCTTCACGTCACCCGTGAAGTCGGGGACGCTCATGCATCCCTCCCGCGCCTTCTCGTTGCGGCTCGCCTCGACGACCTCGGCGTTGCAGAGCACGAAGGTGCCGTGCCGGGTGCGCGCCTTCGGGTGGTCGGACACGTCGACGCAGAAGACCCGCGCGCCCACTCCGACCTGGTTGGCTGCGAGGCCGACACAGCCCGGACTGACCCGCATGGTCGCGACCAGGTCGGCGGCGAGCTGCACGACCTCGGGCGCGGTCGGGTCGACGTCGTCGCCCCGAGCCGAGAGCACACCGGCCGGCGCCCGGACCACGTCGAGCACGGCGCCCTCGACGCCGAGCTCGGCTTCGGACCACGCCGCGAGCCGCGCACTCCCCTGCTCCGTGTCCACGGGAGTGCTCACAGATCGTCGGCCTCGACCGGCCGCAACGAAGCGGTGACGCCGAGGCCCGCTGCGGCTGCGCTCACCGTCGCGTCGAGCCTGGACGCATCCGTGCCGGCGGGCAGGTCGAGCTCAGCGACGAGCAGGTAGAGGTCACCGGCGAGACGGGTGGTGAGGTCGGTGATGTTGCCGCCGATGGCCGCGACCTCGGCCACGATCGCCGACACGATGCCCGAGCGGTCGCCGCCGTGCACGGTCAACACCCATGGGGTGCCATCACTGGCGTGCGACGGCTCGTCGGTCACCGGCCGCACGGCGACGTCGAGGTCACCGTCTGCGGCCAGCGGAGCGAGCGCAGCCTCGATCTCGGCCCGGCCGGCAGAACCCCGGCAGAGCAGCATCATCGAGAAGTGCCCGCGCAGCAGCGTCATCGTGGTGTCCTCGATGTTGAGCCCGAGCTCGGCGAGGCCAGCAGTGGTCGCCGCGATGATGCCGGGACGATCGTGACCGAGGACGGTGACGGCGAAGAGGTCGGTGCTCACGCCGCCATCATTCCAGTCCCCGCTCATCGGGGATGGCAGTCCGGATCGGATCGGGTCGGCTCAGACCAGTGACCAGGCGATGCCGTCGAGGATGTCGGTCTCCGCCACCGTCATCGTCGGTACGCCAACCCGCGCGAGCACCCGGGAGACGATCAAGGCCCCCGCATCGATCACATCCGCACGACCCGGGTGCATCCAGCCGAGCTCGCGTCGCCCGGCGACCGTCATGCCCAGGAGCGCCTCGACGTGCGCCTGGACGGCGTCGACGGAGAGCACCTGGCCGTGGATCAGCGTCCGGTCGTAGGCGGCCAGGCCGAGGGTGCCGGCCGCGACCGTCGTGTTCGTGCCGGCGATGCCGATCACGACTGCGGCGGCGCCCGGGTCGACGGGCGAGGCGTCGAGGGCGGCGTCGATGTCGCGGACGACCGCAGCGACCTCCTCGGCGCTGATCGGGTCGTGGCGGACGTGCCGTTCGTGCAAGCGCACCGAGCCGATGTCCATCGAGTGCGCACCTGTCGGTCCCTCGGCAGGATCACCCAGGATCAGCTCGGTGGAGCCGCCGCCGACATCGAACACCAGCACCGGACTCGCGAGGCCCGCCGCGGCCAGTCCGCGCACCGCTCCCCCGAAGGCCAGCCGCGCCTCCTCGATGCCCGACAGCACCTCGGGCACGATGCCGAGTCGGGACACCACTCCGTCCGTGAACTCGGCGGAGTTGCCGGCGTCGCGGGTCGCCGAGGTCGCACAGAACCGGATCCGTTCGACACCCGCCTCGCGGATGATCGCGGCGAACTCGTCGATGGCCGCGAACGTGCGGGCCAGCGCGTCGGGGGCGAGCAGGCCGGTCGCGTCCACGCCCTGGCCCAGCCGGACCATCCGGCTCTCGCGGCGCACACCCGCGGGGTCGCCGGCAGGGTCACCGACCAGCAGTTTGATGGTGTTGGTGCCGCAGTCGATCGCGGCGATCCGTTCGTCAGTCATCGGTGACGGAGACGCACGGGCCCTTGGCCCACCAGTCGCCGAGGATCTCGAGCACCTCGTCACCGAGCGGGTTGACGCCGGGGCCAGCAGCGAGCGCGTGCCCCGCGAGCACGTGGAGACACTTGACCCGATCGGGCATGCCGCCGGCCGAGATGCCGTCGATCTCTGGGACGTCGAAGCCACCGGACTCCGCGACCGCTGCACGGTCGGCGAGGTAGGCGACGTGCGCGGCCCGATAGGCGGCAGCGAGCTCGGGATCGGTGCCGAGCCGGTCCTGCATCTCCTTCATCAACCCGGATGCCTCGAGCGTGCCGATGCGGGAGTTCACCCGCGGGCAGGTGAGGTAGTACGTCGTCGGGAACGGCGTCCCGTTCGGCAACCGCGGCTCGGTGGTGACCACGTCGGGATGACCGCACGGGCACCGATGCCCGATCGCGTGCACCCCGCGAGGCTGCCGACCGAGTTGTGCGGCAATGACGGCCTCGTCGGTGCTCACTCGTCCAGGTCCTCCTTGGGCGCCCGGATCTGGTCCTTGGGCGCACGCACGTCGGTCGGCGGGTTGCCGGCGACCTTCATCGAATCCCACGCATCCTCGTACCAGACGCGGTCGTCCGGGTCGGCGACCGTGGACGGGTCACCGAGTTCGGCCGAGGCGTCGAGCGGGTTGCCGTCGGCGTCGAGCACGATGAACGGGGTCTCACCGGGCATGACGTAGTTGAACCGCACCCGCGCCTGCTGGGCGACGTACGACGGGTCCTCCCAGCGAGCCTTCTCGCGCTCGAGGTCGTCGATGTCGGACTCGCGCTCGACGATCTGGCTCTCGAGCGCCTCGATGTGGCTGCGCTGTTGCAGGTAGGCCCGCAGCGACGACGCGTAGGACACGGCGAGCACGGCGAGCACGAGGACCAGGATCGCGGCGCGACCGGTCAGCCGCGACTTCTTCTGGTGCTCGACCCGAGCACGGTCCAGGGCTGCCTGGCGATCACGTGCCGCGAGCTTGCGCTCGACCTTCAGGCGCTCGGCGTACCGCGGCCCCGACCGTCCCGACTGGGAACGGCCCGGCTTGCGGGACCTGCGGCGCTCGCCCTGTGACGCAGCCATGGTCGTGTCCTCTTCAGGCCATCGGTCGATCAGCCGGCGTACCGCGGGAAGGCGGCCGCGCCGGCGTAACGGGCCGCGTCACCGAGCTCGTCCTCGATGCGCAGCAACTGGTTGTACTTCGCGACCCGCTCGGACCGGGCCGGGGCGCCGGTCTTGATCTGGCCGCAGTTGGTCGCCACCGCGAGGTCGGCGATCGTGGTGTCCTCGGTCTCGCCCGATCGGTGGCTCATCATGCAGCGGTAGCCGTTGCGCTGGGCGAGCTCGACGGAGTCGAGGGTCTCGGTGAGCGACCCGATCTGGTTGACCTTCACGAGCAGCGAGTTGGCCTGGCCCCCGGTGATGCCACGCTGGAGCCGCTCGACGTTCGTGACGAACAGGTCGTCGCCGACGAGCTGGGTCTTGGTGCCGAGCTCGTCGGTGATGGCCTTCCAGCCGTCCCAGTCGTCCTCGTCCAGCGGGTCCTCGATGCTGACGATCGGGTACGCCGCCACGAGCTCGGCGTAGTAGGCCGTCATCTCGGCCGCCGACTTCTGGGCGCCTTCGAAGGTGTAGGAGCCGTTCTCGCAGAACTCGGACGCGGCCACGTCGAGCGCGAGCGCGATGTCCTTGCCGAGCACGTAGCCGGCCTTGCCGATCGCCTCGGCGATCAGGTCGAGAGCCGCTCGGTTGGACTCGAGGTCCGGGGCGAAGCCGCCCTCGTCGCCCACGGCGGTGGCGAGCCCGCGGCTCTTCAGCACGGCCTTGAGCTCGTGGTAGACCTCGGTGCCCATCCGCAGGGCCTCGCGGAAGGTCGGGGCGCCGATCGGCGCGATCATGAACTCCTGGATGTCCACATTGGTGTCGGCGTGCGCGCCACCGTTGAGGATGTTCATCATCGGCACGGGCAGCACGTGTGCGTTGGGGCCACCGACGTAGCGGTAGAGCGGCAGCTGCGCGGAGTCCGCGGCCGCGCGCGCCACCGCCAGCGAGACACCCAGGATCGCGTTGGCGCCGACGCTCGCCTTGTTGGGCGTGCCGTCGATCTCCAGCATGGTCTGGTCGATCAGCCGCTGATCAGCTGCATCGAGGCCTTCGATCGCGGGGCCGAGCTTCTGGATGACGGCCAGGACGGCCTGCTGGACACCCTTGCCGGCGTACCGGTCGCCACCGTCACGGAGCTCGACCGCCTCGAAGGCGCCGGTGGAGGCACCGCTGGGCACCGCCGCTCGTGCAAAGGACCCGTCATCGAGAAGCACCTCGACCTCGACGGTGGGGTTGCCTCGAGAATCAAGGATCTCGCGGGCTCCGACGGCTTCGATCGCTGCCACGTGTGCTGCTCCTGAGTTGCTGGGACGGCTGTCGTCGGCGTCAGCCTAGACCGCGGAGGGCACCAGATCGGGCAGCACCCACCGTGCGTTCCCCGGACGTGCGGCGGCCGGACCCGCCATGCTGGCCTCGTGCCCGCGCCCGACACTCCCGCACAGCCACCTCCGACACCGCGTCGACCCCGCCGGGTCTACGACGTCGGAGTCGATGCCGAGGCACGCGACTCGCTCGCGAACGAGCGGACCTTCCTCGCGTGGGTGCGCACCTCGCTCGCGCTGGTCGCCGGTGCCGTCGCGGTCGCCTCACCGGCCCTGGAGTTCTCGACGACGGCCCGCGTGCTGCTGTCCCTGGGCCTGCTGACCGTCAGCGCCGCTGCGCTCGGCGTCGGCTGGCAACGCTGGACCCGGATGGAGATCGCCCTGCGCACCGGCGGCCCTCGACCAGGATTCACCGGCGGACTCGTGTTCCTGCTGGCCCTCGGCATCTTGCTCGCCGCCGCCTTGACGGCCGGTTTCCTCGGCCGCTGATCAGGCGTCGGGCGCTGCCGGAACGACTCCGAAGACGGCACCGAACAAGCGGCCGCACCGAGACGTCATCTCCTGAGGGGTCACGTCGGGATGCTCGATCCACCAGGCGACGAGCGCGCTGAACACGCTGCTCCACACCGCCGTCAGCGCCTCGAGGTCGAGCGGGTCGTGGTCCCCCGCCAGGGTCAGCAGCTGACCGACCCCGACGACGGCGATGTCCTCCAGCCGACGCCGGTAGGAGTCGAGAAGGGCCAGACCCACCTCCGGGGCCGTCGCATCGTCGGCGATCTGCCAGGCCCAGGGGCGGCCCGCCAGCACCCTGAACACCCCGTCGAGCGTGGCCAGCGCGCGGTCGATGCCGACGACGTCCAGTTGCGCGGTGCGCTCGATCTCGGCGACCAGCAACTCCGAGGCGACCTGCAGGCAGCGCTCGAAGAGACCTTCCTTGGAACCGAAGTAGTTGTAGATCAGCGGTTTGGAGATGCCGGCCCGCTCGGCGATGTCGGCGACCGATGTCGCGGTGAAGCCGTGTTCGGCGAAGACCCGACCGGCCACGTCGAGGATCTGTTGCTCGCGATCTGCGCGGGCCACACCCTTGGTGCCGGAGCGGCGTACCGACGCCGGGGCGGCGGACGTGGCGGAGGTCATGTCACGACCCTAGCCGATCAATTGACTTCGTGGTAACTTACTCCCGAGTCACATCAAAGGAGACGTCATGGAGCACCTGCTCGACCCGATGAAGAACCCGGTCACCTACGCGATCCCGTTCTTCGTGCTCACGCTCCTTATCGAGCTCGCCGCTCTCAAGTGGCTCGACCACGACGACGACCCCGTGACCGGCAAGCCTCCGACCGGTTACTTCGGCAAGGACACCCGCGCGAGCCTGTCCATGGGACTCATCTCCCTCGTCTTCACACTGGCGTTCAAGGTCGGGTCATTCCTGGTCTACTCCCTGGTCTTCGTGCACCTGGCGCCGTTCCACCTCTCGATCGACGCGTGGTGGTACTGGCCGCTGGTCCTGATCGGCGTCGACCTCGGCTTCTACTGCTCGCACCGGTTCGTGCACCGTGTCAACGTCGGTTGGGCAGCACACCAGGCCCACCACTCGAGCGAGTACATGAACTTCGGGACGGCGCTGCGACAGAAGTGGAACCCGTGGTTCGAGTTCTTCTTCTGGCTCCCGCTCCCCTTCCTCGGGTTCTCGCCGTGGACCATCTACGTCGCCTTCGGCTTCAACCTGATCTTCCAGTTCTTCGTGCACACCGAGACCATCGGCAAGCTCCCCCGGCCGATCGAGTTCGTGTTCAACACGCCCTCCCACCACCGGGTTCACCACGGCTCGGACCCGGAGTACCTCGACAAGAACTACGCCGGGATGCTGATCATCTGGGACCGCATGTTCGGCACCTTCCAGCCCGAGCTGCACCGTCCGACGTACGGCCTGACCAAGAAGGTCGAGACCTACAACCTGCTCAAGCTCCAGTACGGCGACTACGCGCAGATCACCCGCAACGTCCGTTCCGCCGACAGCTGGCGCGACAAGGCGGGCTACCTGTTCGGTCCGCCGGGCTGGGCGCCTTCAGCGCTCGGCGCCGACCCTCAGGCCGCGGCGAACGTCACGGGCGATGCAGCAGGTGCGCACTGAGGTCGCCGGTCAGGTCGGCCCGCATCGTGCGGGTCTCGAACCACCAGGTGCCCTCGATCCGCCGGAAGGTGTCTGCGTAGCGCCCGATGATGACCGCCTGCAGCGGCAGTCCTTCCGTCGCCTGGAACACGGTGTACGACGACGCGGCGCTCGCCGTGCCCGCCTCGGGATCCACGTCGACCACCACGTTGGTGGTGATGTGCCGGGTGCGGGGCGTGCCGTCGTCGTACAGACGGATGATCGAGCGGTAGAACGCCTCCACGGCGTCCGGCCCGTCCGCGAGGGTCACCGGTCCCGTGGGCGTCTCGCCGCAGACCCGACCGTGGCGGAAGAGCGCCCCGACCGCAGCCAGGTCACCGGCATCCACGCCGTCGGCGTAGGTGAAGAGCAGCTTCTCGATCAGGCGGGCGTCGTCGACCATCGGCGCTCAGGCTTCGAGGCCGAGCTCGGCCATGCGGGCCATGTGCCGCTCGGTGAGCCGGGTGAACATCCGACCGAGCGCGGCGAGGTCGAGGCCCGGTCGGTCCACGCCGCCGGCGAGGAGCGCGGACAGCGCGTCGCGGTCCGCTGCGACCCGCTGGGCCTGGGTGAGCGCCTCACCCATCAGGCGGCGTCCCCACAGGGCCAGCCGACCGCCGAGTCGGGCGTCCTGGACGATGCCGGCCCGGACCCGGTCGACCACGAACGCCGAGTGGGTGCCCTCCTCCATGGAGGACACGACGAGGTCGCGGGTCTCGGGGTCGAGGTAGGCCGCGATCTCGCGGTAGAAGTCGTTGGCGAGCCCGTCACCGACGTAGGCCTTGACGAGGCCCTCGTACCAGTCGGCCGGCGCCGTGTGGCCGTGGAACTCGTCGATGGGCGCGCTGAACGGTGCCATCGCCGCGAACGGGTCCGCGCCGTAGGCCCGGATCCGGTCGTGCAGGCGGTGCACCTTGGCCAACTCGATGCTCGCCATCGTGGCCAGGTCCACCTTGTCCGGCAGCGTCGGGGCGAGCTTGGAGTCCTCGGCCAGCCGCTCGAAGGCGGAGATCTCACCGTAGGAGATGGCGCCGAGCAGGTCGATGACGGCCTCGCGGTAGGCCGGGTCGGTGTCGGGCACCGGTGGGGCCGCAGCAGCGGGCGCGTCGACGGATTCAGCCATGCGGGCAGGGTACAAGTACCATGAGAGGCGCGAGCGCCTGCCCGACCCGCCCCACGCCACCGTGGAGGCCGAGCGAGAAGGCCCGCCCCGGGCAACCTGCCCACGTATGTGCGCGGCTGAGTGTGAAACAGCCGCATTGATTGATGGCGTTTGTCACCGCGGCTGACGACACTCACGAAAGCGACACGGCCCTGAGCACTTCCACGAACGAACCCACCAGCGACGTCACCACCGAAGAGGTTCTGGCGGCTGGCATCGAAACCCTCACCGAGGAGCAGGTCGAGGTGGTCCCCGGGATCACCTTCCGCGACCTCGGCGTCCACTCGGAGATCTGCGACGCGCTCGAGCGCGGCGGCATCGTCCACCCCTTCGCGATCCAGGAGATGACCCTCTCCGTCGCGCTGGTCGGCACCGACCTGATCGGGCAGGCCCGCACGGGCACGGGCAAGACCCTCGCCTTCGGCATCCCGGTGCTGCAGCGCAGCATCGCGACGAAGGACCCCGACTACATCGAGATCGCCGAGGGCAAGCCGCAGGCGCTGATCGTCGCGCCGACCCGCGAGCTGGCCATCCAGGTCTCCAGCGACCTCGAGCTCGCCAGCCGTGACCGCGGCCTGCGCGTCCTCACGATCTACGGCGGCGTCGGCTACGACGGCCAGATCGAGGCGCTCGAGAGCGGCGTCGACATCGTCGTCGGTACGCCGGGCCGGCTCATCGACCTCGCCAACCGCAAGGTGCTCGACCTCTCCCACGTGCACGCACTGGTCCTCGACGAGGCCGACGAGATGCTCGACCTCGGCTTCCTGCCCGATGTCGAGAAGTTGCTGCGCCTCACCCCCGAGACCCGCCAGACGATGCTGTTCTCGGCGACCATGCCCGCGGCGATCGTCGCACTGGCCCGCACGCACATGCGGCACCCGATGAACATCCGGGCCGAGTCGTCGTACGAGAACTCCACGGTGCCTGCCACCGCCCAGTTCATCTACCTCGCCCACGACCTCGACAAGCCGGAGATCATCGGTCGCCTGCTGCAGGCCGAGGACGCCGACAAGATGATCGTCTTCACCCGCACCAAGCGCCAGGCGCAGCGGATCGCCGATGAGCTCGTCGAGCGCGGCTTCAAGGCCAGCCCGTTGCACGGCGACATGGCACAGGTCGCGCGCGAGAAGGCACTCAACAAGTTCCGCGAGGACAAGATCCAGGTCCTCGTCGCGACCGACGTCGCCGCTCGAGGCATCGACGTCTCCGGCGTCAGCCACGTCGTCAACTACACCTGCCCCGAGGACGACAAGACCTACGTCCACCGGATCGGCCGCACCGGCCGCGCCGGCGCCTCGGGCATCGCGATCACGCTGGTCGACGCGACCGACGTGCACCGCTGGAAGATGATCAACAAGGCGCTCGACCTGCCGTTCGACGAGCCCCTGGAGACCTACTCCACCTCCGAGCACCTCTACCACGACCAGGGCATCGCTCCCGGTACCAAGGGTCGGCTCATCCCGGCCCCGCCGCACGTCTCCAGGGCCGACCGCGAACGCGCCGAAGCCGGCGGCGACCGCGGTGGTCGTGGCGGCAACGACCGTGGTGGTCGCGGTGGCGAGCGCAAGCCCCGCGAGGGTGGCGAGCGCAAGCCCCGCGAGGGTGGCGAGCGCACGCGCACCCGCACCCGCAGCGGCGTCACCGCCGAGGGCGACAAGCCCGCAGCCGCCCCGGCGGCCGAGGGTACGACGGCCGAGGGCGCCGAGCGTCCGGCCGGCGCGAGCCGCAACCGCCGTCGCCGTCGCCGTACCGGTGGCACTGGTGGCGCCGGTGGCGCGAGCGACACCGCTCAGACCGCCTGAGGCTCACACCTCGAACGCATCCGATCCGGGTCACGCACACCGTGGCCCGGATCGGCGCTTTTTCGCCAACCCACCGCCTCAGGCAGTGACGACGACCGTCGTCCCGGTCGGCGCGAAGTCCCACAGCGCGATCGCGTCACTGCGCTTCTGGCGGATGCAGCCGTGGGACAGCGGGGTGCCGAGCTGCTTCAGTGTCTGCACCGGTGCGCCGTCGTCGACGGGGATCGTGTGGAAACCGATCGCGGCGCCCTGGGTGCCCTGGGTGAACCGGGCGAAGTACTCCATCGTGCCGGAGTCGTCGATGCCCACCGCGTTGCGGCTACGGGAGTAGACCTCGTAGGTGCCCGGGTCGAGGTTGTCCTCGATGCTGCCGGAGACGAGGTAGGTCCGCACGACGTCGTTGTCACCGTCGACGAGCCACACCCGCTGGCGGCTCTCGCTGAAGACGATCCGTCGACCGGTGCCCGACCGTGCCGGCAGACTCGTCGATTCGGTCGAGGCAGCAATCCGGGTGCTGCCGTCAGCGTCGGCCAGTCCGGTCGCCGGCGCCTGCTCGTCGTCCGAGGCCGCCGCGTCGAGCGCGGTCGTGTCGGTGTCGTCGCGCGCGTCAGTCGCGCTCAACGAACTGGCCGCGTCCGATCGATCAGGCCCGTTCGGCAACAATCCGAAGCCGCCCGCGACCGCGACGACCGTGACCGCGACGGAAGCTCCCAGCACGGAGATCCGGCCGTATCGGGGGCGTGCCGCCGCCCGATGTCGTCCAGCCGTCTCTCGTACGTGCTTCACGGGTCAGCGCGCCGCCCGCTTGAGCAGCGTTCCGGCCACGTCGCGGTAGGCCTGGGCGCCCTTGCTGGTGCGGCTGGTCGCGAGGATCGAGCGGCCCGCAGCGGGTGCTTCGGCGAACTTGATGGTCTTCGGGATCGGCGGCTCGACGACCTCGAGGTCGTAGGTCTCCGAGATGGTGTCGAGTACGGCGCGCGCGTGGTTGGTCCGGCCGTCGTACAGCGTGGGCAGGACGCCCCAGACCTCGAGGTCACGGTTCGTGAAGCGGCGTACGTCGTGCACGGTGTCGAGGAGCTGGCCGACGCCTCGATGCGACAGGGTCTCGCACTGGAGCGGGATCAGGACCCCGGTGGCCGCGGTGAGCGCGGCGACGGTGAGCACACCGAGTGACGGCGGGCAGTCGAGGAGCACCCAGTCGTAGTGCGTGCCGGTGGCTGCCAGATCTTCGAGCACACCGCGCAGGACGTGCTCGCGGCCGGTGCGGGTCAGCAGGTCAGCCTCGGCGCGGGCGAGCTCGATCGTCGCGGGGAGGAGGTCGACGCCGTCCTCGGTCGCGATGATGACCTCACTGATCGCGGTGCCCTTGGTCAGGACGTGGTGGACGGACAGCTCGAGGTCCTCGGGGTCGATGCCGAGGGAGAAGGTCAGGCACGCCTGCGGGTCGAGGTCGACGAGCAGCACCGACTGGCCGAGTTCGGCCAGGGCCGCCCCCACGGACGCCACGCTGGTCGTCTTCGCAACGCCGCCCTTCTGGTTGGCGACGGCGAGGATCGTGGTGCGGGGAGCCTTGTCGATCTTCATCAGGACCATCATGCCGGACATTGCCGCAGTCCGGGTGGATGGGCGGTGCATCGGGTGCGCGTCGCTGATTGACTACGACCATGCCCACTGCACTCGTCACCGGCGCCACCGCCGGGATCGGCCTGGAGTTCGCCCGTCAGCTCGCCGGACGGGGCAACGGTCTCGTCCTCGTCGCACGCGACACCGCACGCCTCGATGCCGTCGCTGCGGAGTTGCGCACGTCTTACTCCGTCGAGGTGGAGGTGCTCGCTGCCGACCTCACCGATCCCGCGCAGCTGGGGCTCGTCGAGCAACGGCTTGCGGACCGCGACCGGCCGGTCGACCTGCTCGTCAACAACGCGGGCTTCGGCCTCAAGAACGGCTTTCTCGACAACCCCATCGACGTGGAACAAGCGCAACAGGACGTGCTGGTGCGCGCCGTACTGCGACTGACGCACGCGGCGCTCGCAGGCATGGTCGAGCGGGGCCACGGCGGCGTCATCAACGTCTCCAGCGTCGCTGCCTTCCTGCCTCGCGGCACCTACAGCGCAGCGAAGGCGTGGGTGAACTCCTTCAGTGCGTGGGCGCACGCGGAGTACGCCGAGCGCGGCGTCACCGTGATGGCCCTGTGCCCCGGCTTCGTGAAGACCGAGTTCCACGAGCGCCTGGGTGTCGACCGCGACTCGTCGGCCCCGAAGCTGCTCTGGCTCGAACCCGACCGCTTGGTCCACGACGCCCTCGCCGACTTCGACAAGGGCCGCGCCCTGTCGATCCCGTCCCGTCGCTACAAGGCCATCGTCACCGGCAGCAAGCTCGTCCCCCGCAGCGCCCTCCAGCGTCTTCAGGGCCTGGGCCGCAAGTAGCGCGAAGTGTGGAGATTGGTCATCCGAGGTGCGGGGTTTGGCTACGCCTCGCGACCATTTGCCACACCTCGCGTGACCACGAGCCACACTTCGCGCCTCAGCCTTCGCCGGAGATGAAGGCGCGGACGGCGTCGGCGACGAGCTGGACGGCGATGGCGGAGAGCAGGAGGCCGGCGATGCGGGTGACGAGGAGGACGCCGCCTTCGCGGATGACGCGCAGGATCGGCAGGGAGTAACGCATCGCGGCCCAGAGCGCGAGGTGCACCGCCACGACGCCGAGGGCGACGGACAGGCCGCTCATCCAGCTGTCGATGTCCTGGACGAACAGCATCGTCGCGACGATCGCGCCCGGGCCGGCGAGCAGCGGGGTGCCGAGGGGTACGAGCGCGACGTTGGTGTCGCCGCTGGCCTTCTGTTCCTTCTCGTTGCCGGTCAACAGCTCGAGCGCGACGAGCAGGAGCAGCAGGCCGCCTGCGCACTGCAACGCAGGCAGCGAGATGTGCAGGTAGTTGAGGATCTGCTGGCCGAAGAAGGCAAACAGCGTGATCACGAAGAACGACACCGCCACCGCCTGCCAGGCGAGGCGCTTCGCGCTCGACGGACTGCGGCCGGCGGTCAGCGACAGAAAGATCGGCACCGTGCCGACGGGGTCCATGATCACGAACAGGGTCACGAACACCTCGACGAGCAGGACGTACTCGAGCATGTCAGCTCACCTTTCCGACGACCGTGGTCGGCGATCCGAGCGCCGCAGCGCGGTCGACGATCCGCTGCAACTGAGCGGGCGCCGTGGTCTCACAACCGAGGTCGTGGCCGACCTTCCCGGCGCCGTGGTGGTCGCTGGAGCCGGTGACGATCAGGTTGAGCCGATCGGCGATCCGGCGCAAGCCGTCGCGCGCGTGCGGGTCGTGGTCGAGGTGGTCGACCTCGATCCCGGCCAGCCCCGCCTCCTTGAGTACGCCGAAGGCCGCTTCGTCGAGCACACCGGCCGAACCGCGGCCCCAGGGGTGGGCGATCACCGCGACGCCACGGGCGCCGTTCACCAGGGCGATCATGTCCACGAGGTCGGTGGCGTACCTGTCGACGTACGCCGGGCCACCCTCGGTGAGGTAGCCGGTGAACGCCTCGTCACGGTCGGCCACGACGCCGAGTCGGACGAGGAGGTCCGCGATGTGCGGGCGGCCGGTGACCGTGTTGCCGCCGGAGACCTCGGCCAGTGCCTCCGCGGTGGCGGGGATGCCGAGGTCGCGCAGCCGCGCCAGCATGGCCGGAACGCGGTCCTCGCGGCCGTCGACGATCCGGCCCAGCTCGGCCTGCAGGGCAGCGTCGGCGGCGTCGGGCAGGTAGGCCAGCAGGTGCACCCCGGCGCCACGGAAGCGGGTGCTGATCTCGATCCCGCGGACCAGCGCGATGCCGGCGTCCTCGGCGACGGCCACGGCTTCGTCCCAACCCGCCGTGGTGTCGTGGTCGGTCAGGGCGACGACGTGCAGCCCCGCGGCCGCGGCGGCATGCACCAGGTCGGCAGGCGACTCGGTGCCGTCGCTCACGCGCGAGTGGGTGTGCAGATCAATCGTCACTGGAGAAGGCTAGTCCCGCGGATTGTCTGACAACGATCCGGCGACGATGTCATCCTGATCACTGGCCGAGCGCGTCTTCGGCGCCGGGCGGCGAGCAAGCTCGCAGATGACGCCTCTCGCCGCGCTGCCGGCATCACTGGCCGAGCGGCATCACTCAGAGCTCAGCGAGCACCACGACCCGGTCACCCTCGTGGACCTCGACCCGATCACTCTTCGCGGGGTTCACCACGACCCCGAACCGCGAGCCGCCTTCGGCGAGCGATGCCGACGAGAATCCGATGGCCGTCTCGCCGTGCTCGCTCGCGGCCGCGACCACGGTGGCCCAGTCGACCTCGCGCCCGGGAACGACGTACCAGCTCGCCGGCCGGAGGTAGATCTCGCTGCCGTCGGCCTGCAGCAGATCGTGGAAGACCGGCTCGATCCGGTCGTCCTCGGCCAGCTGGGCGACGATCAGGCTGACGATCTCGCCGCTGACGACGACGTCGTCGATGTCGGCGACCTGGGCGAGAGCACGATTCCGGTCGTCCATCATCTCGCTGACGACCGGGGCCTGGCTCGACGCCAGGGCAAGGATGTCGCGCACGTGCAGCAACGTGATGAGGGTGGTGGCATCCGCGGCCTCGGCATCGAGGTCGTCGGAATAACACAGCACGATCACCTGATCGACGTGCGTGGCGACGTGGGTGTCGAGCACCGCGCGGCGCGTCGTGCTCTCCTCGACGACGGTGACCACCAGGTTCGCGGTGGCGGGCAGCCCCTCCGCGCCGTACGACGTCACCACGGTGAGTGTCGAGCCGGGAGCGGCGTACCGGTCCAGCTCGCTGACGATGATCGGAGCCCGTTCGTTCCAGCCCAGGACCACGCCGTGCGTCGGGCGAGGCTCCTCGATCGGCCGTACGGCGAAAGCGCCGCGATCAACGGTGGCGGTCGACTGCGGCGCCGCCGCCAGGATCGAGTCGTCCTCGGCGACGACCACCAGCGACTGTGCACCGACGACCGTGCCTGCGGCGGGGTTGAGCCGGACACCGCCGGGCCCGACCACGCCGATCACGGTGAGGGTCTCGAAGTGGAGCTGGGCATCGGCGTACGTCGCCTCAGCCAGGCCGTGCTGCTCGAGGAAGTAGATCTCGTCGCCGTCGTAGTCGAAGAGCTCGCGGTAGACCGCCGCCGCTCCGGACTGGCGCGACGTCTGGACGACGAGCTTGGCAACGGTCTCGCGCACGTCGAGCAGCGAGAGGCCGGCCGCGCGGTCGCGGCCGATCAGCCGGGCGACCTCGAGGTTCGACGGATCACGGAGCTGCGCGACCACCCGCGGGCCGTTCGGACCGTCATCGGTCGACCGCAGGGCGAGCAGTGACTTGATCACCTCGCGGTCCGGGTCGAACCCCTCGCGGCCGCTCGGCGCGTCCGGCGACAGCACCACCACGGAGCGGGAGGCGCCGGGACTCACGATCGCGAGGTCGTCGAGGTCGGACGGAGACCCGGACCGGCACACGACGCGAGTTCCGCGCAGGTCGGCGACCTTGGCGCGGATGTCCTCCTCCATCTCGACCTTGTCCCGGTCGGCCTGGACGGCGATGACCGGCTTGCGACGGCTCTCGTTGGCGATCGCGATCTCGCTGATCACGGTGAAGATCGAGTCGGACCAGCCCAGGATGACCGTGTGCCCGGACTCGAGCACCACCGACCGCCCACGCTGCAGGTCGGCGATCCGGGCGTCGATCCCTGCGGCGATGACACCGATCAGCGCGCTGACGATGAAGAGCCCGGCGACGGTGAGCACGAGCATCGTGACGAGGAACTGCCAGCTGCCGGTGTCACCGGCGACCGTGCCCGGGTCGAGCGCATGCATCAACGCCTGGAAGGACGCCTTCCAGAAGCCGAGGTCCTCGTCACGGAGGCTCGAGATGACATCGATGACGGCGAAGAAGAACACCAGCACCAGCGTGACGGCGAACAGCCATCCGACCAGCGCGGGCGTTCCTCGCGACATGGTGTTGTCGAAGCCGTAGCGCAGTTGGGCCCTCAACCCGGTCGCCGGGGACCCCGTGCTCCGCGGCGCTTCTGTCCGCTGCCCGATCGCCTTGGCCGTACGCCGCCGCATTTCCTGACCAGTCCGTGCCATCAAGACCTCCCTCTCACCGGAGGGATGCTTGCCTATCAGGGCCGGACAGTCAGCAGAATGGGGAAAGTCCCGAGGTCACCAGGCCGGCGCCGCACCGCCGAAGGGCAGGGCCACCAGTTGCGGTCCCGTTGCCGACACGTCGCGCAGGATCCAGTCGTCGCGGAGCAACAGGATCGCGGAGGCGGGCCGCAGGACCAGCCACAACCAGCGCCCGCCGGCCTCACCGGCGAGGACCGAGCGATCCCACTCCCCCGGCGAACCGCTGACCGACACCGACCAGAGCCCGACCGGGTGCTGGTCGACCCGCACGCGCACGGGCGGTGGGCCCTCGCCGATCTCCTGCCCGGGATCGAGTCGCTCCACCGCGCCGTCCCCGGTCAGTCCCGCCACCCGGGCACCGAAGCCGGTGCCCGGTTCCTCGCTGATCACCATCACGTCGACCGGTCCGTCGAGCTGGCTGGCCCCGGAGACACACGTCAGCGTGGCCGAGGCGGGTCCGGCGTTCGAGGCGACGGCGGCGAAGTCGCTGACCGTCCAACCGGGCCCCAGCGGCCACGGCAGGTACGTCGGAAACTCGCCGACCCGACGAAGGTGCCCCGCGAACGCGTCGTACGACGGCGCGTGCGGACGCCACAGCGGGTCGACCACGCCGTGCTCGGGGCACGACCACGTGCCGTCGCCGACTTCGGCGACCGGCGCCGGACAGCGTGGACACTCGACCCGGACGGCCGCACCCGCCCCGCCGCCGGGTTCATCGATCGACATGGTGGCCACCGTCCTGCGCCACGGCCCGCGAGTCAAGCATTCCAGCGCAACAGGACCGGCGTTTCGCGCTCGTGGCCGAGCTCGGAAACGGTGGCGGTGTCCAACCGGAACATCCGGCCGTCGCCGGCGGTCAGGCCGATCCAGCGGGCTGCCAGGGCCCGGAGGGACTGGCCGTGCGCGAACAGCAGCACCGGCCCCGACGCGGCCCGGATCCGCTCGATGACGCGATCGCACCGGGCAGTCACGTCGGCCGCGCTCTCGCCACCCGGACAACCGTGGGTCCACACCGTCCAACCGGGCACCTCCTCACGGATCTCCAGCGTCGTGCGGCCTTCGTACTCGCCGTACCCCCACTCCACGAGGTCGGCGCAGACCTCCGCGTCGCCGAAGCCGGCGAGCTCCGCCGTACGCCGCGCGCGCTGCATCGGGCTGGTCAGCACCTCGGCGAACGCCACCGACGCGAGCCGGGGAGCCAGCAGACGCGCGCCCTCCTCGCCGTCGCGCAGCAGCGGCAGGTCCGTCGATGAGGTGTGCTTGCCCGAGACGCTCCATTCGGTTGCTCCGTGGCGGACGAGGTACGCAGAGTCGGCCATGGCGACATCCTGCCAGTGGGCGCCCGGGGGTGACAGGATCCCGCCATGGCCCCCCACGACCAGCGCGTTCTCGCGCGTCATCGCCTCGCCGTGGCGGCCGCATTCGCCACCCAGGGCTTCGTCTTCATCGGGCTGACGACCCGGCTCCCCGATCTCAAGGACCGTTGGGACCTCACCGAGCTCGGCGTCTCAGGGGTCCTGCTGGGCATCGTGCTGCTCGCCGGCGCGGGCTCCGTGCTCGCCGAGAAGCTGTCCGCCCGCGCCTCGAGCGCTTCCCTGCTGCGCATCGGGCTGGTCCTGGTCGCCGTCGGTTCCGCCCTGATGCTCGCCTCGCCGGCCTGGCTCGCCTTCCTCGCCGGCGTCGGTGTGTACGGCGTCGGGCTGGGCGTCGTGGACGCCACCACGAACATGCAGGCCGTCGCCCTCGAGCACCGCTACGGGCGCCCGATCCTGCCGAGCTTCCACGGCGGCTGGACCTTCGGCGGCCTGCTGGGCGCCGGCGTCACCCTCGCCACGGCCGACCTCGACCTGGCATGGGCCGCGGCGATCGCCGTCGTACCGGTCCTGATGTCAGCGGGAGCATTCCTGCCGCGCACGGCGACCGCCTCCGAGGACCGGGCGGCCGCCCATCCCGACGCCGCCCTCGGCATCCCTTGGCGGCCGATCCTGATGGTCGGGCTCGGCATGGTCGTCTTCTACATGGTCGACACGGCCGCCCAGACGTGGGGCGCCGTCTACGTCGACGAGGTGCTCGACGCGCCGTCCCGCTTCGTCGCGCTGGCCACGCTGCCCTACCTCCTCGCCAGCCTCGTCGTACGCCTGGCCGGCGACCGCCTGGTCCAGAAGTACGGCGCCCCGCCGGTCCTGCGGATCGGTGCCGTCGTCGCCTGCTGCGGACTCGCCGTGGTCACCTTCGCACCGACCTGGCCGATCGCCGTCCTTGGCTTCACGATCGTCGGAACGGGCATCTCGGTGGTCGCCCCGCTCAGCTTCTCGGCGGCAGCGCGACTCGCCGGCGGGTCGACCGAGCGCGTCGACGCCGTCATTGCCCGGTTCAACCAGTTCAACTACGTCGGCGGCCTGCTCGGCGCCGTGCTCACCGGCGTGGTGGGCAAGGACCAACTGCGCTTCGGGTTCGTCGTTCCGATGGTGCTGGTGCTGGCGCTGATCCCGCTGGCGCGCTGGTTCAGTCCTCCCGACGGGCGGTGATCAGCCGGCAGATCCCGGACGACAGACCCGGCACAGCACCAGGTGCCCGTTGTCCTCACCCACCGGTGCGAGGTCGTCGCGGTGGGCGATCAGGGAGCAGTCCCGCCGGTGCATGGTGGTGCCGTCGCCGGCGACCACGGGGATGGCACCGAGGTCGGCGCCCCGGACATCGACGGTGGCGGAACTGGCGGTGACCTCGGCCAGCAACAGGAGCGTGTCGGCGAGACGCTTGGTGGACTCACGCCCGTCGGCCGCGATCCGGGCCAGCCAGGCTCCGAAGTAGAGGAACCCTCCGACGAACGTCAGGCCGAGGCCGAGCAGGCCGCCGGAGACGAGGTAGGACAGCTGGTCGTACTGGTACGGCGTGTTCGCGGCGCCGTACCAACCGAGCACGATCACCACCAGGCCGAGCGGGAGCATGATCGCACCCGCCCAGAAGAGGACCAGCTGGAGCAGGACCGCGTGGTCGTTCTTCAGCGGCGCGATGCCGGAACGCGAAGCCTCTCCGGCGCGGGGAAGTGCGGTCGCGGAACGGGGGACGGTGGTCATCGGATCACGCCTTTCGAAGGTCGGGGAGGCCGCTGTCGAGGCCATAGCTGCAGGGAGCGCCTGCGCCGAGCGCTGCGACGCCGAGCCGCCGGAACCAACTCCCGGCGAGGGCGGCCGCGATGAAGGCAGCGAGCAGGAGCATCCCGGGGATCGAGAACAGGTCGGGCAGTCCGGCACTGGCAGGGGCGGCGTCCACGAGGTCGGCGACCGGGGCACCGTCGGCGGGCGGAGCGGCGTTGACCGGGGCGGCTCCACCGGCGGCGGCCGGGGGTACGCCGACGCTGCCGGCCTTGGGCGGTTCGACCACCCCTGCTGCCGGGGGAACACCCACGGGAGCGATCGCATCGATCGGCGGCACGGTGTCGACGGTCGCCGTCGCGACCCCGAGGGTGAGCACGATCGTCGGCGCCAGGTTCGACAACCCGGCCACGACGCCCTTGAGCGGGCCGGCCTCGGCCGGGATCAGCTCGGCCAGCACGCCCACGGGCAGTGCCTTGAGGAGCGGTGCGAGGATCTTGGTGTTGATCACGACCTGCAGACCCGCTGAGACGGAGCGGGCCTGGTCACCGTCGACATCGCGCACCTGCTTGGGCACGATGATCGTGACGCCGAGCTGCTCGAGGGCGTCGGCAGGCAGGTCCTTGAGCCCGGGAATGGGCGAGGTGGTGCCCGCGGCCTCGACCCCGTCGGGGCCGATCGAGAACTCCTGACCAGCGATGGCCATCTTGCCGTAGGTCGCCTTGCCGGAGGTCGCGCCCTTCACGCCGTCCGTCGACGCCCGGGCGACGGTCTCGATGCCACCCATGGTGATCAGGCCGCCGAGCAGCTTGACCTCCCCCAGGGTCGACCGGGACGCGGTGACGACGGGGCCGTCCACGGCTGTCATCCGGCTCACCGAGACGTAGCCGTCGACATCGACGATCATCGACAGCGGATTTGCCGGCGCGGCCGCCTTGGCCGTGCCCGGCAGGCCGCCGCCCAGGAGGTTCTGGAGCTGGTCGGTCAGGTCGGAGAGCGGGTTCGA
>JAPLCC010000008.1 GCA_026392415.1 Propionibacteriales bacterium | reverse complement strand
CCGCGTCGTCAACGCCATCACCGGCGAGCTACTCCGCGAACTCACCATCAACACCAACCGCGACTATCAACCCAAAAACCAGAAAGATCCGAACCCCCAATGAGGGTTCGGATCTTTCCTATCTCTTGCGAGATCACATGGTCGGGCTGACAGGATTTGAACCTGCGGCCTCTTCGTCCCGAACGAAGCGCGCTACCAAGCTGCGCCACAGCCCGCCGATCACCGACCCCCGGAAGAGGCGGCTCACAAGCACGGGAGCATAGCGGAGGCGCGACCCCGACCTGCAATCGAGGTCGGGCTGCCGCCACGAATCTCCTAGGAGACCGGCAGCAGGTTGAGGACGACGGCCTCGGGGCGACAGGCGATCCGGACCCGGGTGTAGGGGTTGGTGCCGATGCCGGCCGAGACGTGCAGGACCGACGAGCCGTCGTCGCCCGGCTGCGAGTCGGCGGGGTGGCGGTGCAGGCCGCGGGCGCGGGCCGGCTCGATGTCGCAGTTCGTGGTCAGGGCACGCGACCCGCTGAGCCCGGGCAGGCGCACCTGGCCGCCGTGCGTGTGACCGGCGACGATCGCGTCGTAGCCGTCGGCGGCGAATCGGTCCAGCACCCGGAGGTACGGCGCGTGCGCCACCGCCAGGCGAAGGTCGGCGCTGGAGTCTGCGGGGCCCCCCACCGCGGCGAGGTCGTCGTAGCCGAGGTGGGGGTCGTCGACGCCAGCGAAGGCGATCGTCGTCTCGCCGACGGTCAGCCGCGAACGACGGTTGGTGAGGTCGAGCCAGCCGGCCCCCGCGAGCCCGGCGCTCAGCTCGCCCCAGGGCAGTTGGGGGACGTCGGTGTGCCGCTTGCCGGTGTCGGGCCGCAAGTAGGCGAACGGGTTGCGCATCCCCGGTTCGAAGTAGTCGTTCGAGCCGTGGACGAAGACGCCGGGCACGTGGAGCAGGTCACCGAGGCTGTCGAGCACGACCGGCACCGCGTCACGGTGCGCGAGGTTGTCGCCGGTGTCGATCACCAGGTCCGGCTCCAGTGCGGCCAGGGAGCGCAGCCACTGCTGCTTGCGGGTCTGCCCGGGCGTCATGTGGATGTCGGTGAGGTGCAGCACCCGCAGTGGCCGCATTCCGGCCGGCAGCAGCCGCACGTCATAGGTCCGCAGCGTGTACTGGCGGGCCTCCCAGGCGGCGTACGACGTCACGGCGGCCCCGAACACCCCGCCGAGGCCCGCGGTGCGCAGCAGTGCTCGCGCCAATCCCATTCGGCAAGCCTCACACATGGCAGGCACAATCAGGACATGAGCACCCTCAAGGACCGTCTGCGCGCCGACCTCACCACCGCCATCAAGGCCCGTGACGAGATCCGCTCCTCCACCCTCCGGATGGTCCTCACCGCCGTCACCAACGCCGAGGTGGCCGGCAAGGCCGCCAAGGAGCTCACCGACGACGAGGTCCTGACGGTGCTCTCGAGCGAGGCGAAGAAGCGGCGCGAGGCTGCGGTTGCCTTCGAGGAGGGCAACCGGCCCGAGCAGGCCGCCAAGGAGCGCGCGGAGACCGCCGTGCTGCAGGACTACCTGCCCCAGCAGCTCAGCGTCGAGGAGATCGCTGACGTCGTCACCGCCGCCGTCGAGAAGATCGGCGCCGCCGGGGCCGGCCCCAAGGCCATGGGCCAGGTGATGGGCATCGTCACGCCGCAGGTCAAGGGCCGCGCCGACGGTGCCGCCGTCGCTGCGGAGGTGCGCCGCCAGCTCGGTTGAGCCGGGCTGCGCTCAGTCGTTGCCGCCGGGCTTCCTCTTCTTCTTCCTGGCCTTCTTCGGGGTGCCGTCGGAGATGAAGAGGGTGACCGTGTCGCCCGAGCCCAGGCTGGCGCCGGCGCCGGGGGAGGAATAGGCGACCAGGCCGCGGCGGTAGCCGGAGTCCACGTTGCCGCCCCGCGCCACCTCGAAGCCGAGCGCCTCGAGCGCCGCCTGTGCGTCGTCGTAGGACCGGCCGGCCACCGAAGGGACGGGGACCAGCACACCCGCGATGTCGGTCGAGGACGGGCGGACGAAGTCGTCGTCGGGCAGGAACTCGGCGATCGCCTGGAAGGTCCCGCCCCAGATCGGGCCGGCGGTGGTCGAGCCGGAGGTCGATCCGCGGACGTAGCCGCCGATGGACTTGCCGTCGAGGGTGTCCTGGTTGCCGTTGGCCTTGACGCCGGCGACGACGGACGCGCCGGCCAGGGTCGGCGTGTAGCCGGCGAACCAGACCGACAGGTTGTCGTTCGTCGTGCCGGTCTTGCCTGCCGCCGGCTGGCCGGGGTTGAGAGCAGCGCCGAAGCCGCCGGGCTCCACGACGCCGCGGAGGACGTCATTGACCGCGTCGGCGATCGGGCTCGCGAGCACCTGCTTGCAGGCCTTGTCGTAGGTCTTGAGGACGTTGCCGTCCGCGTCCTCGATCTGGGTGACCGGCCGCGCGTCGCAGTGCATTCCCCTGCCGGCAAACGTGGCGTAGGCCTGCGCCATGTCCAGCGGACTCACGCTGGCGACGCCGAGAGTGAAGGACGGGAAGCTTGCGTAGCTCTTGGGCAACTTGATCCCGAGCCGGTTCGCCACCCTCCACGGTTCGCAGATCCCGATCTCCTTCTCCAGGTTGATGAAGAAGGTGTTCACCGACTTCTGGGTGCCCTCGTAGAGGTTCGGGTTGCGAGAGGAGCTCGTGGAGTTCTTCGGCGTGTAGATCTCGCTGCTGGCGATCGGACCTTCGCAGTTCGAGAACTCGCTGACCGGGAAGTATCCGGGGTTCGGCGCCGGGAAGGTCTGGCTGAGGGGGATGCCCTTCTCGATCGCGGCCGCAAGGGTGAACGCCTTGAACGTCGACCCGGGCTGGAAGCCGGCGGAGTCGCCGTACTTCGTGGGCACGGTGTAGTTGAGGAAGGTCTGCCCCTTCTTCTTGCCCATCGGTCGGGACTGGGCCAGCGCGCGGACGTCGCCGCTGCGGGGCTCGACCAGGGCGATCGCTCCGATGGCCGAGTCGTCCTTGTAGACCTGGGAGCTGACCGAATCCTGCGCGGCCCGCTGGGAGCGCATGTCGATCGTCGTCTTGATGGTCAGTCCGCCGTTGAAGATCACGGCCTCGCGCTCGTCGGGCGTCTCGCCGAGGGCCGGGTCGGTCTTGAGCCACTCGATGACGTAGTCGCAGAAGAACTGGGCTGCGGAGTTCACGCAGCCGTTCGGTTGCTCCTGGACCTTGAGGCCGAGCTTCTTCTTCTTCGCGGTGTCCGACTGCTCGTCGGTGATGACGTTGAGCTGCGCCATCCGGCCGAGCACGATGTTGCGCCGGACCGTCGCCTGGGCAGCGTTCTTGGTCGGGTTGTAGGCCTCCGGGCTCTGCACCAGTCCGGCCAGCATGGCCGCCTGGCGCAGGTTGAGGTCCTTGGCGTTCACGCTGAAGTAGTGCTGGGCGGCGGCCTGGACGCCGTACGCCCCGTCGCCGAAGTAGGCAGTGTTGAGGTAGCGCTCGAGGATCCAGTCCTTGCTCTGGCGCTTCTCCAGGGCGATGGCGTAGCGGAGCTCGCGGAGCTTGCGGCCGTAGGTGTCGTCGGTCGCTGCCTTGCGCTCCTCGTCGGTCTTGGCCTGGTTGAGGAGTGTCAGCTTCACCAGCTGCTGGGTGATCGACGAGCCGCCCTGGGCGACGCCGCCGGCCGCCTGGTTGGTGAAGAGGGCGCGGACCGTGCCCTTCACGTCCAGCGCGCCGTGCTGGTAGAACCGGTAGTCCTCGATCGCGACGATGGCCTCGACCATCCGTCGCGACATCTGGCGCAGGGGTACGTCGACCCGGTTCTGGTCGTACAGGGTGGCAATCGTGCGGCCGCCCTTGTCCTTGATCTCGGTGCGCTGCGGCAGTTGCTCGGTCTCGAGCTGCTGGGGCAGGTCGTCGACGGACTCGGCGACGTTGCGGGCGGTGAAGCCGAGCACGCCGGCGAACGGGATCGCGAGCCCGGACACGACGACCCCGAGGACGGCGGAGACCAGCAGCATCACGCCGAGATGGGAGGCGACCTTGCCAGGCGGCAGGCCGTCGAACCGGGTGCGAGACATGGCGCCAGAGTACGTGACGGACCTGCGCAGTCCCGACTCGTGACGCCCGGCAGAACCAGATCGCCAGGAGGCGGTCTAGTCAGATGTGACTAGACAGGTTGGGCCCAATGAGTGATATCGGTGAGGGGTCATCATCCTTTACTTTGGTCACGTCGAGAAGACCATGCGCTGTGGGGGTGCTGGCTTCTCGGATGTGGGAACCACCAGGGGACAACATGTGGGTTGATGACTGGGCGCCTCGTGCAGCCTGCCGAGACGCGCAACCGGACCAGCTTTTCGTTCGGGGCGCAGAGCAGAACAAGGCCAAGCAGGTGTGTGCGGGTTGTGGCGTGCGCACCGAGTGTCTCGCCGAGGCACTCGACAACCAGATCGAGTGGGGTGTCTGGGGCGGCATGACGGAACGGGAACGCCGCGCGCTCCTGCGTCGCCGCCCGAGTGCGTCGTGGCGCAAGGTCCTCGAGGACGCGCGCGACAACCAGGGCGCGCCCGCGATCTGAGGTTGAACTAGCCCTGCGCGAGCAGGGCGCCCACCGTGCGCAGGCCATCGAGGTCGTGCACGTCGCCGGCGAGCGCCGGCACCACGACCGTCGACACCTGCGGGTGCGCGGTCGCGAACCGGTCGCGCAGCATGCCCTCACGCTGCACCATGCGGACCCGGTCGCCGTGCAGCCGGAGCAGGCCCGCCGTCAGTGAACCCGCGTCCTGCTGGCGCAGGCGCTCCGCTGCCGTCATGGCCTCGTCGGCCGACAGCGCACCGGCCGGCTCCGGGCTGGCCCTGTTGATGACCAGACCCGCGAGGGGCATCCCGTCCTCGCTGAGGCGCTCCACGAAGTACTCCGCCTCGCGCAGGGCGTCCGGCTCGGGTGCTGCCACGACGAGGAACGCCGTACCGTCGGCCTTGAGCAGCGAGTAGGTCTGCTGGGCCCGCTGGCGGAATCCGCCGAACACGGTGTCGAGCGCAGTGACGAACGTCTGCAGGTCCTTGAGGAACTGGGCGCCCAGGATCTTGGTCATGGCGTTCACGATCAGGCCGAAGCCGGCCGACATGAGCTTGGCTGGTCCCTTGGCCGGCGCCATCATCAGCCGGACGAACTTGCCGTCGAGGAAACTCGACAGGCGTTCGGGGGAGTCCAGGAAGTCGAGCGCCGACCGCGACGGCGGCGTGTCCACGACGATCAGGTCGTAGGTGCCGGCCGCGCGGGAGTCGCGGTGCAGCTGGCCGAGCTTCTCCATCGCCATGTACTCCTGCGTGCCCGCGAACGAGCTCGACAGCGCGACGTAGAACGGATTGGCCAGGATCTGCTTCGCCTTCTCCGGGCTGGCCTGGGAGATGACCACCTCGTCGAAGGTGCGCTTCATGTCGAGCATCATCGCGTCGAGGCTGCCGTCGCCCTGGACGCCGCTGACGGGCCGCGGGGTGTTGTCCAGCTCCGCGATACCCATCGACTGCGCGAGTCGTCGGGCCGGGTCGATGGTGAGGACGACGACCTTCCGACCCCGTTCGGCAGCCCGCAGCGCGAGTGCGGCACTCGTCGTCGTCTTGCCGACGCCGCCGGAGCCGCAGCACACGATGATCCCGGTCTTCGGGTCGTCGAGCAGGGCGTCGATGTCGAGGTTGCCCGCGCGCCGGGCGGGCGGGGTCGCGGGGCCGACGCGGGTCTGTCGCTGGGTGGTGCTGCGGGCCATGGCGTTCAGGCCATCCCTTGCGCTCGGAGGTGGGCGGCGAGTTCGTAGAGCCCGCCGATGTCGATGCCGCCGGCCAGGCGGGGCAACTCGTACGACGGGACGTCCAGCTTGGCGACCAGGTCGCGCTGGGAGTCCTCGAGGGCGCGTCGCTCGGCGTGGTCGGCCGCCTCGGCCACGAGATCGTCGACCAGGGTCGGAGTGACGGTCAGGCCGCCGGCTGCGAGGTCCTTCTCGATGCGGGCCTGGTCGAGCTTGCCGGTCCGGGCGGCGGCGAGGTCGTCGGCCGTGAGGTCCTGGGGTCGCGCGAGATTGACGATCACGCCACCGACGGGAAGCCGGTTGGCGCGGAGCTCGGAGATGCCGTCGATGGTCTCCTGCACCGGCATCTCCTCGAGCACGGTGACCAGGTGGACGGCCGTACGGGGGGAGCGGAACAGGGTCATCATGGTGTCGGACTGGGCCTTGATCGGGCCGACCTTCGCCAGTCCGGCGAGCTCGTCGCTGACGTTGAGGAACTGGCAGATCCGACCGGTCGGCGGAGCGTCCAGGACGACGTGGTCGTAGGTGATCGCACCCTTGTTGCGGCTGTTGCGCTCGACCGCCTCGTAGACCTTGCCGGTCAGCAGGACGTCACGCACGCCGGGAGCGATGGTCGTGGCGAACTCGATGACGCCGAACCGATCGAGCGCCTTGCCTGCACGGCCGAGCCGGTAGTACATGGAGAGGTACTCGAGGAGCGCGGACTCCGCGTCGATGTGCAGTGCATGCACGACACCGCGACCGCCGTCCTCTTCCGGGAGGCCTGTCGTCAGCCGACGCTCGACATATGGCAACGGGTCCACGTCGAACATCCGGGCGATGCCCTGGCGGCCCTCGACCTCGCAGAGCAGGACGTTCTTGCCCTTGCCGGCCAGCGCCAGCGCCAGCGCGGAGGCGACGGTCGACTTCCCCGTGCCGCCCTTGCCGGAGACGATGTGCAGGCGCACCTTCGACCAGTCACTCACGGGCCGAAGCCTAGTGGTTCAGGAAAGCCTGTCTGCCAGAACGATCCAGGTGAAGAAGCCGATTGCCAGCAGCACACCACAGCATCGTTGCCCGACTGTGACGTGGGCCACAGGACGTTGCTCCGGTCGGGCACCGGCGGCCGGCCCGGCTGTCGTGGGTATCGTGCGGAGCATGACCAAGTGGGAGTACCAGGTAGCGCCCGTCCTCAACCATGTCGCGGCGCAGATCCTCAACAACTTCGGCCAGGACGGGTGGGAGCTCGTCACCCTCATTCCCGGCCAGGGCGGCAACGACATCGCGTACTTCAAGCGTCCCGCCCAGGGCTGACCGCGATGTCGACTCCGGAGGAGCGGCTTGCCGGCCTCGGTCTGAGCGTCCCGGACGTCGTGCCGCCGGTGGCTGCGTACCTGCCTGCTGTCCGCAGTGGCGCGATGGTCTACACCGCCGGCCAGATCCCGATGCGTGAGGGTTCCCTGGTCGCCACCGGCAAGGTCGGCGCCGACGTCACGCAGGAGACGGCGTACGAATGCGCCCGGCAGTGCGCGCTCAACGCGATGGCCGCGATCCGCTCGGTGACCGGCACTCTCGAGGGCGTCCGGATCCTCAAGGTGGGCGTCTTCGTCGCCTCCGCACCCGACTTCACCGCCCAGGCCGCGGTGGCCAATGGTGCGTCCGAGCTGTTCGGTGAGGTCTTCGGGGAGCTCGGCGTGCACGCGCGCTCAGCCGTCGGGGTCGCCGTCCTGCCGCTCGACTCGGCCGTCGAGGTCGAGGTCATCGCCGAGGTCGTCGGTTGAGGATCCCGCTGCCCCCCGTGGCGTTGCCGGCGGAGCTCGCCGAGCTCGCCCAGGAGTACGCCGATGGGCGTCGCGATGCTGCGGAACCGCGCAACGCCGCGACGGTGATCCTGCTGCGTCCGGATGCCGACGATGCGCCCGAGGTCTACCTGCTGCGTCGCCAGACCTCGATGGCCTTCGCCGGGGGCATGTGCGTCTTCCCCGGTGGCGGCGTCGACCCGCGCGACCACGACCACACCGTCGCCTGGGCCGGCCCCTCGCCCGCTGAGTGGGCCGTGCGACTCGGCACGACCGAAGACGTCGCCCGGGCACTGGTGTGCGCCGCGGTGCGCGAGACGTTCGAGGAGTCCGGCGTCCTGCTCGCCGGTACGTCGGCCGACAGCGTCATCGCGGACGTCACCGGCGACGACTGGGAGGCCGATCGGGTCGCCCTCGAGTCCCGCGCCGAGTCGATGACCGACTTCCTGGACCGGCGCGGCCTGGTGTTGCGCACCGACCTGCTCGGGACCTGGACGGGCTGGCTGACGCCGGTCTTCGAGCCGAAGCGCTATCGGACCTGGTTCTTCGTCGCCCGCCTGCCTGAGGGGCAGCGCACCCGCGACGTCTCCTCGGAGTCGTCGGAGGTCGTGTGGTTGCCGGCCGCCGAGGCCGCCGACCAGGCCGACGGTGGCGAGCTCGCGATGCTCCCGCCGACGTACCTCACCTGCCTGGAGATCGGCACGATCGGTGGGCTGGACGCGGTGATGGCCGCCAGCGAAGGGCGCACCGTCGAGATGTTCATGCCCGAGGTCGAACCGCTCGGTGACGGGTTCACGTTGTCGATGCCCGACGAACTGCGCCCGCTGGTGGCTGCGCGGAGGTCCTGATCCGATGAGCGCCCAACCCTGGAGCGGCGGCGAGTACGGCGCCCGCGGGCGCTGCGTGCTCGCCCCCAACCCCGGGATCATGACGCTCGACGGCACCAACACCTGGATCCTGCGCGAGCCCGGTGCCGACCGTTCGATCGTGGTCGACCCGGGGCCGTTGCACGACGAGCATCTCGACGCCGTCGCTGCCGCCGCTGGCCAGGTCGACGCCGTCGTGGTCACCCACCACCACCTGGACCACACCGAGGCGGCGCGTTCGTTCGCCGAGCGGATGGGCTGCGGCGTGCGCGGCCTGGATCCGGCCCAGTGCTGGCGATCGGAGCCGATCGTCGACGGCGAGGTCCTGTCGGTCGGCGGTCTCGCGGTCGAGGTGCTGACGACGCCCGGCCACACGAGTGACTCGGTGTCCTTGCTGGTCGAGGCCGACAAGGCGTTGCTGACCGGCGACATGGTGCTCGGTCGCGGCACGACCGTGATCGTTCACCCCGACGGCGACCTCGGCTCCTACTTCGACTCGATCGCGAAGATGCGTTCGCTCGTGACCGATGGTCGGGCGCAGTCGCTGTGGCCGGCGCACGGTCCGGTGCTGCCGGACGCGGCCGGCGTGCTCGACCACTACGTGGTGCACCGGCGCGAACGGCTCGCCCAGGTCGAGGCCGCGCTCGGCCGCCTGGGGATGGTGCCGGCGCAGCTGCCTCCCGACGTCGCCGAGGACCCGGACCTGCCGCGCAAGGTCGTCGAGGTCGTCTACGCCGACGTCGACGAGGCGTTGTGGGGTGCAGCCGAGTGGTCGGTGCGTGCGCAGTTGGCTCACCTGGCGCAGCGCGGCTAACCCAGCTCGTCCGGCACCCGGCCGTACGCCTCGGGCTCCTCAGCCATGATCTTGGCCCGTGCCTTGACCCGGTAACGCCAGATCTGCACGAGGCCCACACCCCAGAGCAGGTACTGGCACGACATCGCCGCTCGGAAGGCGTCGGGTGTGTAGTCGGTGCTCGACCCGGGCGTGCGCCAGTCGAGAACCACGCCGATGCCGACGACCAGGAGCAGGCTGGCGATGAAGCCGGCCTGGTTGATGATGCCGGTGGCGCTGGCGAGCCGGTCGGAAGGATTCGACGTACGGCCGAGGTCGAAGCCGATCATCGATGCCGGGCCGCCGATGCCGGCCACGATCACCAGCACGACGAGGAGTGAGAGGGGCGCCTGCCCGGGCCAGGCAAGCACCGCGGTCCAGGCGACCACGATCGACGAAACGATGGCGATCACGATCGTTGAGCGCTGCCACGGGTGGCGTGTGATCGCCCAGCCGAGGACGGGGCCCGTGGCCATGACGGCGATGACCATCAGCGTCAGCAACAGCCCGGCCACGTGGTCGGACCGGCCCTCGCCCTGGACGAAGAACGGGTAGCCCCACAACAGGCCCAGGGTGGTCGCGCTGAACTGGGTCGAGAAGTGCATCCAGAACCCCAGACGGGTGCCGGGCTGCGCCCAGGACGCTCCCAGACTCGTTCGGATCTGGCTCCACGACAGGGCCGGTCCGCGCATCGACCGTGAGGTCGGCGCGTCGTGGACGACGAACAGCAGCCCGAACACCAGCACGATGCCGAGCGAGGCTGCGAGCAGGTAGGAGCGGGTCCAGCCGAGGTTGCCCAGCGCCCAGGTCATCGGCACGGCGGCGAGGATCGCGCCGAGCTGTCCCAGCACGCCGGTGAGCTGGGTCATCAGCGGAATGCGTCGCGGGGCGAACCAGGTCGTCACCAGTCGGAGCACGCAGATGAAGGTCATCGCGTCGCCGATGCCCACGAACAGTCGCGCGAGCAGGGCCAGGGCGTAGCTGTCGGCGAAGGCGAAGCCGGCCTGCGCGACGATCAGCACCACGGCTCCGGTCAGCAGCACCTGGCGCGGTCCGAAGCGATCGACGAGGAGGCCGACGGGGATCTGCATCGCGGCGTACACGAGCAGCTGGAGCATCGTGAAGGTCGCCAGCTGCGAGGCGCCGATGTCGAAGCGTTCGGTTGCGTCGAGGCCCGCGACGGCGAGCGAGGAGCGGTGGAAGACCGCCAGCAGGTAGACGAGCAGTCCGACGATCCAGATGGGGTAGGGCCCCCTGGTGGTGGCGACCGACGGGCTCACCCGCCAAGGCTAGGGCCGCGGCGAGCGAGCCGTCGCCCGGGGTGAGCGGCCCGACCGACCGGGACCCGCGGATCCGAGGGTTGCGCACGAAGGTAAAGAGATCTCCAATTCCCGGGACGGGGGGCCACGAGGTCTGGTGGGGTGGGCGAATGCTCCCCCCACTTCGTAGATTCCGCCCATCGACAGCGCTTGCCGCGACGGCCTTCGTGCTTCTCAGCACCCTGACCCCCAGCGGTGCCTTCGCCGACGACGTCGACGTCCCTGACAGCAGCGAGAGCGCTCCTGCCGCTGAGCCCGAACCGGCCCCCGAGCCTGATCCCGAGCCTGCTCCTGAGCCGGAGCCGGAGCCGGAGCCCGAGCCGGCCCCCGCATCCCCGCAGGACAACGGGCCCGGCGCCGGACAGGACGACGCGACCGGTTCGGACGAGGACCAGGACGAGGAGGCGGCCCCGCCGAAGCCCGGTCAGCCGGACGGGCCCCAGTCAGCGGCCGGCCCCCTCGTGGTGTCGGGGAACTCCGCCATCGTGGTGGAAGCCACCAGCGCTGCCGGCGCGGACGTGCCGATCGAGTTCTCGATCAGCGGTGCCTGGAGCGATGGTCCGGTCATCGTCGGTGCCTGCGCCATCAGCGACGTCTACGTCGACACCATCGCCGAGTTCGGTCAGCTGGACTTCCTCGGCTACACCTTCGGTACGTCGTTCTCGGTCACCGAAGAACTGCCGGTGGGGTCCTACCACGGCGCATGCCTGTGGGCGCCCTTCACGCTGGCGAACATCTTCAAGTTCAAGTTCCACCGGTTCACCGTCGAGGTCACCGACCCGCTGCCGACCGTGTCGGTGCCGTCGGACCTGGAAGAGGTCGCAGTCGACGCCACGGGTGTCGGAGTCGACTTCACGGTGAGCGGCAATGACGTCATCGACGGCGTCCTCCCGGTCACCTGCACGGTGCCCGACGACGTCCCCGTGGCGTCCGGTGACACCTTCCCGATCGGCGTCACCACCGTGACCTGTGAGGCAACGAACTCCCGCGACGTCGTGGCCTCGGACAGCTTCGACGTCACGGTGACGGCGCCTCTGCCGAGCGTCACCGTGCCGGACGACCTCGTGCTCGAGGCCACCGGCCCGACCGGGGCCCCGGCCGCCTTCTCCGTGAGCGGGTCCGACTTCGTCGGCACCGCCCTCGAGCCCACCTGCCGCCTGTGGGACGGCGGACCGGGCGCTGAGGTCTCCTCGGGTGCGACGTTCCCGCTCGGCACCACCGAGGTCAGCTGCAATGTCGAGGACAGCTGGGGAGGCGAGGCCGCGGACAACTTCCTGGTGTCCGTCGTCGACACCACCGGACCGGTCCTGACGCTTCCCGACGACATCACGGTGGAGGCCACCGGGCCGGACGGCGCCGCGGTCGAGTTCGAGGTCAGCGCGACGGACCTGGTGGTCGGCCCGGTGCCGGTGACCTGCTCCTCGGAGTCCGGGACCACGTTCCCGATCGGCACCACCGAGGTCACCTGCGCGGCGGTCGACGGAATCATCCTCCTGCGCAACGCTCGTGCTGTTGAGACCTCGGGCTCGTTCACCGTGACGGTGACCGAGGCCGGCGACGTGGGCGGCGCCGAGGAGGGTGTCGGCGGCCAGGGTGGCGACAGCGTTCCGCAAGCCCTGCCCGACACCGGTGCGCCGTCACTGACGGGCCCGTTGCTGCTCGCCGGGCTCCTGTTGGCTGCCGGTGGAGCGCTGGTGCTGCGCCGACGGGTCTGAGTCGAACGCCGAAGCAGCAGGGACATGACCTCGGAGGTCATGTCCCTGCTGCCGCGCGCTGACTAGGTTGGCGCACGTGAACGCACCTGCAGGAGAGCTGATCCGCGACTGGCGGCAGCGACGGCACCTGTCCCAGCTCGAGCTCGCCAGCCGGGCCGACGTCTCGACGCGGCACCTCAGCTACATCGAGACCGGGCGTTCGCGGCCGACCAGCTCGATGGTGCTGCGGCTCTGCGACCACCTGGAGGTTCCGTTGCGCGAGCAGAACGAGCTGTTGCTCGCGGCCGGCCACGCGCCTGCCCATCCCGAGCACCAGCTGACCGACCCGCCGATGGCCGAGGCGAACGCCGCGCTGGAGGCGATCCTGGCGGCTCACCACCCCTACCCGGCGCTGGTCGTCGATCGGCGCTGGGAGCTGATCAGCGCCAACGACGCGGCGTACTCACTGATGGACGGCATCGACCCGGACCTGCTGGAGCCACCGATCAACGTCGTCCGGCTCTCGCTCCACCCCCGCGGCCTGGGACCCCGCGTCGTGAACTTCGAGGAGTGGCGGGCCCACCTGGCCGAACGCCTCCGCCACGAGTACGACGCCACGGGTGACCCCTTCATCGGCGAACTCGCGGCCGAGGTGACCGGCGACGGAGTCGACCCGATCGACTCCTCCGCGCTCGTCGTGCCCCTGGAGTTGCGGGTGGGTGAGGACACGGTGCTGTCGTTCATCTCCACCACGACCGTCTTCGGTACGCCGCGCGAGGTGACGTTGTCGGAACTGGCGATCGAGGCGTTCTACCCGGCCGACGAGGCGACCCGGAAGATCCTCAACGGCTACTGAGCAGGCTCAGCGAGCGCGGCGGCCCATCCGCTCGACGTCGAGGATGACGACCGAGCGCGGCTCCAGGCGCAGCCAGCCGCGCGACGCGAAGTCGGCGAGCGCCTTGTTGACCGTCTCGCGGGACGCGCCGACCAGCTGGGCCAGCTCTTCCTGGGTGAGGTCGTGGTGCACGTGCACGCCGTCGTCGGCGGTGCGGCCGAAGCGGTCGGCCAGGTCGAGCAGCGCCTTGGCGACGCGACCGGGGACGTCGGAGAACACGAGGTCCGCGACGACGTCGTTGGCCTTGCGCAGGCGGCCGGCGAGCTGGGTGAGCAGGCCCCGGGCGACGACCGGGCGGCCTTCGAGCCAGCGCAGCAGGTCCTCGTGGGACAGCGAGGCGAAGTCGGCGTCGGTGACCGCGGTGACGGTGGCCGAGCGGGGGCCCGGGTCGAAGAGGGACAGCTCGCCGAACATCTGGCCGGGGCCCATGATCGCGAGCAGGTTCTCGCGCCCGTCCGAGGACGTGCGGCCGAGCTTCACCTTGCCCTCGAGCACGACGTACAGCTTGTCGCCACTGTCGCCTTCGTGGAACAGCACTTCACCGCGCCGCAGCCGGGTGGTCGCCAGCGACGTGCGCAGGGCGGCCATGGCCTCGTCGTCGAGCGCGCTGAACAGTGGCGCCTGACGGAGTACGTCGTTGTCCACGCTTCCTCCAAAGTCATTACGCATCATGGGCCCGCCCCCCAGGGGAACGGATTCGACCCACCGACACGCTCGGACCGCATCCTAGCCAGTGGGGCATCTCACACCTAGTCAACGGGCCGCGAGCCTGTGTCGGCATGCGCCCGTACGCTGGGCTCGTGCGGGAGAGCAAGCGGGCGATTGCGGTCGAGGACGAAACTCCCACCCAGCGGGTCCGGCGGGCCCGCAAGATCGATCGGGTGCTCGCCGAGACCTATCCCGAAGCGAAGGCCGAGCTCGACTTCGACAACGCCTTCGAGTGCCTGGTCGTGACGGTGCTGTCCGCCCAGACGACCGACAAGCGGGTCAACCTGGTCCGCCCGATCCTGTTCGCCGCCTACCCCGACCCGGCCTCGATGGCCGCCGCCGACCGCGCCCACCTCGAGCAGATCGTCGGTCCGCTCGGCTTCTTCCGGGCCAAGACGGAGTCGCTGCTCAAGCTCAGTGCTGCGCTGATGGAGCGCTACGACGGCCAGGTGCCCGGCCGCCTCGAGGACCTCGTGACGTTGCCCGGTGTGGGCCGCAAGACGGCCAACGTCGTGCTCGGCAACGCGTTCGACGTCCCCGGCATCACCGTCGACACCCACTTCGGCCGGCTCTCCCGGCGCCTCGGCCTCACCGAGGAGACGGACCCGGTGAAGGTCGAGCACGCCGTCGGAGCCCTGTTCGAGAAGCGCGACTGGACGATGCTGTCGCACCACCTGATCTGGCACGGCCGCCGCTGCTGCCACGCGAAGAAGCCCGCGTGTGGCGCCTGTCCGGTGGCGCGCTGGTGTCCGTCGTACGGCGAAGGGCCCACCGACCCCGGCGAGGCCGACAAGCTGCTGCGCACGGAGGGTCCGAATTGAGGAGGGCGTCGGCTGCGCTGGGCGCGCTGCTCGCTGCCTGCGTGTTGCTCACCGGCTGTGACTCCGTCGCCCCGGCGCTGGCGTGCAAGGTCGACGTCGACACACCCGACCTGGTGCGGGACCGCGAAGCGGCCGGCATCGAGGACTGCGACTTCGAGGTCGACGACGCGGCCCCGGCGGCAGCCCTTCCGGGCCTTGAGCTCGACTGTCTCGGCGGCACGACGTCCCGGTCGCTGGCCGACGTGCGCGGCCCGGCGCTGATCAACTTCTGGGCGTCCAACTGCGGCCCGTGTCGCAAGGAGCTCCCGGTGCTCCAGGCGTTCCACGAGCAGTACGGCGACCAGGTCGCGGTCCTGGGCGTCGACTACCTCGAGACCTATCCGGGCGCCGCGATCGACCTGGCCCGGCAGAGCGGCGTCACCTATCCGTCCCTCGCCGACGCGTGCGGTGACCTCCAGGAGACCGACCTCGTGGTCCAGGGTCTGCCACAGTTCGTCTTCGTGGCCGCCGACGGATCGATCCAGCAGTCCGCAGGCGGCGTGGACTCGGTCGCCGAGCTGGTCGCCCTGGTCGAGAAGCACCTCGCGATCGACGTCACCGCCAAGGAAGGGGACCGATGAGCACCCCGATGCCGGACGACGTGCGGGCCCGGATGACCGAACGGGTGCCCGACACCCTGCCCGATGACCTGCCCGACTGGCTCCGGCCGCTCGCGGAGGGTGCGCGCAAGATCGAGGGGATCGAGCTCACCCAGTTCCTGCCGCCCGTGGGCGCCGACCTGCGCCGCGGTGCTGTGCTGATGCTGTTCGGAGAGGGCACCGACGGGGGCGACGTGATGCTCACCGAGCGCGCCCACCACATGCGGTCGCACCCGGGGCAGGTGTCCTTCCCCGGCGGCACCATCGACGCGGGAGAGTCCGCGGTCGAAGCCGCCCTGCGGGAGACGTGGGAGGAGATCGGTGTCGATCCCGGCAGCGTCGAGATCTTCGGCTCTCTGCCCGAGCTGTGGCTGCCGCCTTCCAACTTCGCGGTGACCCCGATCCTGGGCTGGTGGCGTGACCCGGGTCCGGTGCGCGTCGCCTCGCCCGACGAGGTCCACCAGATCCACCGGGTCTCGCTGCGCGAGCTGGTCGACCCCGAGCACCGGATTGCTGTTCGACACCCCGCCGGCTGGAACGGTCCCGGCTTCCTGATCGGCCCCGACAAGGACGTCATCCTGTGGGGTTTCACGGGCGGCATCCTGACCCGGTTCTTCTCGTTCCTCGGGTGGCTCCCCCCGGTGGACGACCCGCCGGTGCATGATCTTCCGGAGTACATGCTCGCCGAGTACGTCAACCGGACGTCGCGGACGGGTGACGACGGGGTGGGGGACGACGGCATGGATCTCCTCGAACCGGACCAGTGACCGCGTGAACTTCCTCGACTGGCTCCTGGTCCTGCTCGTCCTTGCCTATGCCCTCTCCGGCTACTGGCAGGGATTCGTCACGGGCGCCTTCGCGACCGTCGGCCTGTTGTCCGGCGGCCTGGCCGGGATCCTGCTCGCGCCGGTCCTGCTCGGCAGCATGGATCCCTCCCTGGCCGTCTCGCTCGGGGCCCTCTTCGTGGTCATCCTGTGCGCGTCGCTGGGCCAGGCCCTCCTGCAGTACGCCGGCGCGCGGGTCCGGGAGCGGATCACCTGGCAGCCTGCGCGGGCGCTCGACGCGATCGGCGGCGCCCTGCTCAGCGCGCTCGCAGTCCTGCTCGTGGCGTGGGCCCTCGGCGTTGCCATCTCCGGCACCCGGATCGGCTCGGTGACCTCGATGGTGCGCAGCTCGACCGTGCTGTCGAAGGTCAACGAGGCGCTGCCGTCCTCGGCGCCCAACGTGCTGCAGGCGTTCAACAACGTCGTCGGCACCGGCTTCTTCCCGCGTTACCTCGAACCGTTCGCGCCCGAGCAGATCGTCGAGGTCGCGCCCGGCCCGGCCGACCTGCCCGGTTCGGCGGCCGTCAAGGCCACCCGGCAGAGCGTGGTCAAGATCCGCGGCGCCAACTCGTGCGGCCGCGGCGTCGAGGGCACCGGCTTCGTCTACGCCCGCGACCGGGTGATGACCAACGCCCACGTCGTGGCCGGCGTCGATGACCCCGAGGTGAGCATCGGCGGCGGCACCGAACTGGCTCGCGTCGTGCTCTACGACAAGGAGCTCGACATCGCCGTCCTCGCCGTCGACACGGGCAGCGCCGACGTGCTGGAGTTCGACACCGATGTCCAGGCCGAGGACCCCATCGCGATCGTCGGCTACCCGCAGGACGGCCCGTTCGACGTCCAGACCGGCCGGGTCCGCTCCATGCAGAACCTTCGTTCGCCCGACATCTACGGCTCCGGCACCGTCGTGCGCGAGGTGTTCTCGCTGCGCGGCCTGGTGCGTCCCGGCAACTCCGGCGGGCCGATCGTCACGCCGGAGGGCGACGTGGCGGGGGTCGTGTTCGCGGCTTCGGTCACCGATCCGGAGACGGGCTACGCACTGACCTCGAAGCAGGTCGCCGCGAGCGCCGAGGCCGGTCGGGCCGAGGAGAGCGAGAAGGACACCGGCGACTGCGCCGCCTGAACGCTCCGGCATCATTGACCCCGTGACCGAGACCTACGTCAGCTACGCCCACGACGCCGGGATCGCCCGGATCACCCTCGTCGACGGCGACCGCGGCAACCCGATCCACGCTGCTTCGGTGGCCCAGTTGTTCGACGCCGTCCGCCGCGCTGGCAGCGACGGCGCCCGGGTGATCGTGCTCGCTGCCGAGGGCCGGTTCTTCTCGGTGGGTGGCGACCTGGCGGCCTTCGAGTCCGCCGACAGCCCGGCCGATTTCATCGACGACCTCGCCGAGGCACTCCACCGTGTGGTCGGAGAGCTGATCCGCTCGGAGGCCATCGTCGTGACCGTGGTCCAGGGGACGGCCGCCGGTGCCGGCTTCCCGCTGGCCGCTGTCGGCGACGTGGTGATCGCCGCTGACAACGTGAAGTTCAGCCTCGCCTACACGAAGGTCGGCCTCTCGCCCGACGGTGGCAGCTCGTTGCTCGTCAACACCCTCGGTCTGCACCGCACCCTGCGCCTGGCGATCCTCGGTGACCTGCTCACCGCTCAGGAGGCACACGACGCCGGGCTGGTCGCGCGTGTCGTCCCGGCCGCCGAGCTGGCCGACACCGTCGAGCAGGTCGTGGGCGTGCTTGCCGCAGGTTCGGCCTCGGCCAACGGTGCGGCCAAGCGCCTGCTGCGCGAGGTCGCTGCGCCCGCGCCCGAGGCGGCCCTGCGCAAGGAGACGCTGTCGATCCGCAACCAGGCCGGATCGCCTGACGGCATCGAGGGTGTCGCTGCGTTCGTGGCGAAGCGTGCCCCGAAGTTCAACTGATTGCTTCAAAACCCGACCACGACGGGCCGCTGGCTCCGTTAGCGTTCGCGTCATGACACGCACCGCTGCACTCCTGCTTGCCCTTGTCCTTCTCGCCTTCGGCGTGACCGGCTGTGGTGACGACAAGTCCGACTCCGACAGCGGTGCCAAGGACACGCCCGCAGCGTCCGACCAGAGTGACGACACTGCTGGTGACGACGACGGTGATGACGCGGAGGAAGGCGACGGCGACGTCGCCGAGAACCCCGCCGAGCCGGTCTTCACCGACGGCCCGGGAGACGTCACGCTCGCCTTCGCTTCCGAGACGTTGGGCGAAGGCGAGTTCGATCAGTCCGAGATCACGATCTCGGTCGGTCAGACCGTCGAGTTCGTCAACACCGGAGATCAGGTGGGCGCGGTCGAGGTCGCCGGCCTCGACGGCGTGACGATCTCTGGTGGTCTCAAGGAGTACTACCGCTTCGACGTCGCCGGGACCTACTCGGTCGAAGAGGACGTCTCCGGCGCGACCGCGTCGATCATCGTGGAGTGACCGCACCGGAAACGAGAACGTGTTCCAGTTCTGCCGCTAGGGTGCGGGGATGCCTGCCCCTGACGTGTTCAGCCCCGCCGACCTCGGGCCGGTGCGCCTGCGCAATCGCATCGTCAAGGCCGCGACCTTCGAGGGGCGGACGCCGAACGGTCAGGTGACCGACGAGCTGATCGCCTATCACCGGGCGCCGGCCGAGGGCGGTGTCGGCCTGACGACGGTCGCCTACCTCGCCGTCGCGCCCGACGGGCGGACGCACAACGAGCAGATCGTCGTGGGGGAGCCGACGCTGCCCGGCCTGACCCGGTTGACCGACGCCATCCACGCGACCGGGGCGAAGATCTCCGCGCAGGTCGGCCATGCGGGCCCGGTCGCGAACGGCCGTTCCAACGGTGTGCCCGCGATCGCGGCGAGCCGGATGCCGAGCCCGCTGTCGATGCAGATGATCCGTTCGGCGAGCGAGAAGGACCTGACCCGGGTGACCCGCGCGTACGTCGATGCCGCGCGCACCCTCGTCACCGCTGGTTTCGACGTGCTCGAGCTGCACATGGCGCACTCCTACCTGATCTCCTCGTTCCTGGCGCCCGCGCTCAATCGCCGCAGTGACCGGTGGGGTGGAGCCCTTGAACGCCGGGCACGCCTCGCACGCCAGGTCGCTCGCGTCGTACGCGAGGAGGTCGGGGACGCGGTGGCGGTGACGGCGAAGATCTCGGTCTCCGACGGATTCCCCGGCGGTGTCACGACCGAAGCGGGCGTCGAGTTCGCGCAGATGCTGGAGGCCGACGGACACCTCGACGCGCTGCAGCTCTCGGGTGGCTCGTCGCTGATGAACCCGATGTACCTGTTCCGCGGCGGTGCGCCGGTCAACGAGTTCGCCGCGACCATGCCGACGCTGGTGAAGTGGGGGATGCGGAGTCCGATGGGGCGCACCTTCCTCAAGGAGTACGACTTCCAGGAGGCGTACTTCCGCGACAAGGCCCTCCAGTTCCGGGCCGCCGTGGCGACGCCGCTGATGCTGCTCGGCGGGATCAACCGGCTCGAGACGATGCAGCAGGCGATGGCTGACGGTTTCGAGTTCGTGGTGATGGGGCGTGCGTTGCTGCGCGAGCCCGACCTGGTGAACCGGTTGCAGGCGGGCTCCGCGAGCGGTGGCATCTGCATCCACTGCAACCGCTGCATGCCGACGATCTACTCCGGCACCCGATGCCCGGAGTGGGCTCCGGGAGAGGAGATTCCCGTCCCGGCCCTTCCGCAAAACTAGAACCTGTTCTACATTGACCGCATGTCGCAAGTCATCCCCGAGAAGCCGTTGCGTGTCGTCGTCTGGTCGACGGGCACGATCGGCCGCCACGCCATCGCCGGCGTCGACGCCCATCCCGACCTCGAGCTGGTCGGCGTGTGGACCTCCACACCCGACAAGCACGGCAAGGACGCCGGCGAGCTCGCCGGCCTCGATCGCGAACTCGGTGTCCTCGCGACCACCGACCGCGACGAGCTGATCGCCCTCCGCCCCGACTGCATCGTGCACGGCGCGATGACCGACGACCGGCTCTTCGAGTCGATCGAGGACCTGACCGGGTTCATCCGCGACGGGGTCAACGTCGTGTCCTCCGGGCCGGTGATCCTGCTGCACCGCGACGGCACGCTGCCCGCGGACATGATCGACGGCATCGACGAAGCCGGCCGCCAGGGCAATGCCAGCCTGCACGTCAACGGCATCGACCCGGGTTTCGCGAACGACGTGCTGCCGCTCGTGATGACCAGCCTCAGCCAGCGCATCGACCACATCAAGGTCAGCGAGATCGCGGACTACTCCACTTACTACCAGCCCGTCGTCATGAAGGACATCTTCGGCTTCGGGCAGCCGATGGACACCCGCCCGATGCTCTGGGAGTCCGGCATCCTGAGCACGGCGTGGGGCCCGGTCGTGCGCGTCATCGCCGCCGGCCTCGGCGTCACCCTCGACGAGCCACTGGTCGAGGAGGTCACCCGCCGACCCGCCCCGCGCACCGTCAAGACCCACTCGGTCGACGTCGAGGAGGGCACCATGGGTTCGGTGCTGTTCCGCGTGATCGGCACCGTCGACGGTGTCCCGCGGGTCACCCTCGAACACGTCACCCGCACCGACGCCGCGGCCGAGCCGGACTGGCCGACGCCCAACGAGGGCGACGGCTGCTACCGGATCGAGATCACCGGCGAGCCCTGCATGAAGGTGGAGTTCACCCACCACGGCGAGCACGGCGACCACAACGTGTCCGGGATGATCGTCACCGCACAGCGCCTGATCAACGCCGTGCCGGCGGTTGTCGCCGCCCGCCCCGGGCTGCTGACCGCGCTCGACCTGCCGCTCGTCACCGGCCGAGGGCTGGTCACGCGATGAGCATCCTCGACCGGTTCACCGTCACCGACCATGTCGCCGTCGTCACCGGCGCCGGCCGGGGCATCGGCGCAGCGACCGCGATCGCGCTGGCCGAGGCCGGCGCGGACGTGCTCATCTCCTCACGGACCGAGGGGCAGCTCAAGGACGTCGCGGCGCGGATCGAAGCACTCGGACGCCGGGCGATCGTCGTGCCGGCGAACCTGGCGCGCACCGACGAGGTGGCCGGGCTGGCCCAGGCGGCGTACGACGCCTTCGGACGCCTCGACATCGTGGTCAACAACGTCGGAGGCACCATCCCGAACGCGTTCCTCGACACGGATGTGGCCTACCTGGAGGAGTCCTTCCACTTCAACGTCGCCACCGCCCACGCCCTGAGCCGGGCCGCGGTGCCGTTGATGCTGGCCTCGACCGGTGAGGGACGACAGAAGTCGATCACGTCGATCAGCTCGATGATGGGGCGTACGGCGGCCCGCGGTTACCTCGCGTACGGCGTCGCGAAGGCGGCGCTCGCGCACTGGACGCGGCTGGCGGCGACCGACCTTTCCCCGAGCATCCGGGTGAACGGGGTCTACGTGGGGTCGGTCATGACCAGTGCACTCGAGTTCGTCGCCGGGGTGCCTGCGATGAAGCAGCAGATGGAGGAGGCCACGCCCCTCGGGCGGATCGGTGAGGCCGAGGACATCGCGGCAGCCGTGCTCTACCTGTCCTCGCGCGCCGGCCAGTTCGTCACCGGCAAGCTGCTCGAGGTCGACGGCGGCATCCAGGAGCCCAACCTCGACCTCGGCCTGCCCGACCTGGTCCCCGGTGGCCTTCCTGTGGAGACCCCTTCCTAAGGTGGCCCCATGACCACGGGAGGCATTGCGACCGGCTACGCCGTTTCGCCGGACTCAGGCCGGTACTGGGCGGACGAGGGAGCCTGGCAGGTGGCCGACGGCATCCACCGGATCCCGTTGCCGCTGCCGATGGATGGCCTCAAGGCGATCAACGTGTACGTCGTCGAGGCCGACGACGGGCTGACGCTGATCGACGGCGGCTGGTCGATCCCGGTCGCGCGCGAACTGCTCGACAAGAGCCTGCGATCGATCGGGTCCGGCTTCGGGGACATCAAGCAGTTCCTCGTCACGCACGTGCACCGTGACCACTTCACGATGGCGACCGTCCTGGGCCAGGAGTTCGGTGCCCAGGTGGCGCTCGGTGTCGACGAGAAGCCGGCGCTCGAGCTGCTGCACCGCGCGGCCCGGGCCGAGATCGGCGAGAGCCCGTTCCTCGCCGTGCTCCGCACCGCAGGTGCCGAGGAGATCGCCGAGCTGTGGGCTGCCGGCCACGACGGCGCGCTTCCCGACGTCGTGGACTGGGCCTTCCCCGATCTCTGGCTGGAGGGCGACCGCTCCTTCGAGGTGGGCCGCCGCACCATCGACGCCGTGCACACCCCTGGCCACACGCCCGGCCACTACGTCTACGCCGACAAGGTCGAGGGCGTCCTGTTCGCCGGCGACCACGTGCTCCCGACGATCACGCCGTCCATCGGGTTCACGGTGCCGGCGGTGGAGCAGCCGCTGGGTCAGTTCATGGCCTCCCTGGCCAAGGTGCGCACCCTGCCCGACCTGCGCATCCTCCCGGCGCACGGACCGGTGGCGCCGTCGTCGTACGCCCGTGTCGACGAGCTGCTCGCCCACCACGAGACCCGACTCGACCAGAGTCTGGCCTCGCTCCGGGCACGGGGCGAGGTGACCTCGATCGTGGTCGCCCGCGACCTGGGCTGGACTCGCCACGAGCACGCGTTCGAGGACCTTGACGTCTTCAGCCAGGGCATGGCGGCCATGGAGACCAAGGCCCACCTCGATCTGCTCGTCGCCCGCGGCCAGGCGACGGAGACCGACCACCCCGACGGGGTCATCTACGCCGCCTGCTGAGGCGAACGTAGACTGCGCAGCACAGACAGGGGAGCACCGCAGGGTGCTGAGAGTGCGGATCCGCCGCAGACCCTCTGAACCTGCTCCGGCTAACACCGGCGAAGGGAGTCATTCTCATCATGCGTGCGCGCATTCACGTCACTCGGGTCATCGGCCTCACCTCGGCGGTGCTGCTGGCCTCCGGCTGCTCACTCATCGGCACCGAGCAGGACGACAAGGCTGACGACACCACCGTCACGCTCGTGGCCCACGAGTCCTTCGCCCTGCCCGACGAGCTCGTCGCGGCGTTCGAGGAGGAAAGCGGCTACACGTTGAAGATCAGCAAGCTCGAGGACGCCGGGGCGCTGACCAACCAGCTCGTCATCAGCAAGGACAACCCGGTCGGCGACGTCGTGTTCGGCATCGACAACTCCTTCGCCACGCGAGCGATCGACGAGGACGTCTTCGCGTCGTACTCACCGATGCTGCCGGCCGGCGCCGAGAAGTTCGAGCTCGAGGGCGACGACGACGGCGCCCTCACTCCGATCGACACCGGCAACGTGTGCGTGAATGTCGACGACGCGTGGTTCCGCAAGCAGGGCATCCCCGCGCCGACCCGTCTCGACGACCTCACGAAGCCGACGTACAAGGACCTCTTCGTGATCCCCGGCGCCAGCACCAGCTCGCCCGGACTGGCCTTCCTGCTCGCCACCATCGGTGAGTACGGCGACGAGTGGCCCGGCTACTGGGAGGCCCTCGACGCCAACGGCGCCAAGATCGTCAAGGGCTGGTCCGACGCGTACTTCACCGACTTCACCTTCTCCGGCGGCGACCGGCCGATCGTGGTGTCCTATGACTCCTCGCCCGCTTTCACGCTGAACAAGGCCGGCACGAAATCGACGACGAGCGCCCTGCTCGACAGCTGCTTCGAACAGGTCGAGTACGCCGGAGTCCTCAAGGGCGACGAGACCAACGTCGAGGGCGCCGAGGCGCTGATCCGCTGGCTGCTCACCCCCGAGGTGCAGGCTGCCCTGCCGCCGGAGATGTACGTCTTCCCGGTCGCCGACGGCATCGAGCTGCCGGCCGAGTGGGCGAGGTTCGCGAAGCGGCCCACGGAGACCGAGCAGGTCGCTCCGTCCGACATCGCCAGCAGCCGCCAGGCGTGGCTGGAGGAGTGGACCGAGATCATCTCGCGATGACGACGGCCGCCGGCGTGGGCAGGAGGGTCGCATTCGCGGCCCTCGCTGCCGTGCCGGTGGCGGTGTTCGCGGTCTTCTTCGTGCTGCCGGTCGGCGCGATGCTCGAGCGCGGCCTCTGGACGGCCCAGCCGGGTGGAAGTCGCTTCGACCCCGGCGCCGTGCTCGCCGTGCTCCAGCGGCCGCGGACGGGTCGGGTGCTGTGGTTCACGGTCTGGACGAGCACAGTGGCCACCTTCGTCTCGGTCCTCCTCGGGGTGCCGGCCGCCTACGTCCTGCACCGGCTGAGGTTCCCCGGGCGGGGTCTGGTCCGCGCGGCGCTGCTGGTCCCGTTCGTGCTGCCGACCGTGGTCGTCGGGCTGGCTGTGCGAGAGCTGATCTCGTCCTCGGGCCCGCTCGGCTTCCTCGGCCTCGACGGCAGTCCGGTCGCGATCCTGATCGGCCTGGTCTTCTTCAACGTCGCGGTCGTGATCCGCACCGTCGGGGTGGCCTGGGAAGGCCTCGACCGGCGCCCGGGGGAGGCCGCGTCGGCGCTCGGCGCGACACCGTGGCAGGTGTTCCGGACGGTCACGTTCCCCGCTCTGCGCCCGGCGATCGTGTCAGCCGCCAGTGTCGTGTTTCTCTTCTGCGCGACGGCGTTCGGTGTCGTCCTGGTCCTCGGTGGCGTGCGGTACTCCTCGGTCGAGACCGAGATCTACCTGTTGACCGCCGACCTGCTCGACCTGCCGGCGGCGGCGGCCCTGTCGCTGGTGCAGATGGTGGCCGTCGTCGTCCTGCTGGTCGTGGTCGGTCGGCTTCGGGCCGTCCCGGACCCGACCGTACGACGATCCGTGGCTGCCCCCGCGCGACCGCAGTGGCGCGACGCGCCTGCGGCGCTGGTGACGGGGCTGACACTCCTGGCCGTGGCGCTGCCGGTCCTGACCCTGGTGCTGGCGTCCTTCCGTCGCGACGGTGGGTGGAGCCTCGACCACTACCGGGCACTGGAGGGGTCGGGCGACGGCCTGCTCCAGGTGTCGGTCACCGACGCACTGCTGGCCTCGTTGCGGATCGCCGTCGATGCGACGTGGATGTCGCTGTCGCTGGGTTTGATCGTTGCCTTCGTGGTGACCCGGCGTACCCGGACGAGCGCCGGGCGGCGGGCGCGGACCTTGCTCGACGGGTTCTTCATGCTGCCGCTGGGCGTCTCCGCGGTCACGCTCGGCTTCGGTTTCCTGATCGCGCTGGACGAGCCTCCGCTGGACCTGCGGACCAGTCCGCTGCTGGTGCCGATCGCCCAGGCGCTGGTCGCGCTGCCGCTGGTGGTGCGCACGCTGGTGCCGGTGCTCGCCGGCATCGACGACCGCCAGCGTCAGGCCGCTGCGTCGCTCGGCGCCGGGCCGTTGCGCGCCCTCCGCACCGTCGACCTCGCCGTCGTCTGGCGGCCCCTGCTCGCGGCCGCGGGCTTCGCGTTCGCCGTGTCGCTGGGGGAGTTCGGTGCCACGTCGTTCATCGCCCGCCCGGCCGAGCCGACGCTGCCGGTCGCGATCTATCGTCTGCTGAGCCACCCGGGTGCGCTGAACTACGGCACCGCCATGGCGGCCTCGGTCGTCCTGGCTGCCGTCACCGCGGCCGTCATCCTTGTCGTCGAGCGGCTTCGGGTGCCGGGAACAGGAGCATGGTGACCTGATGCTGGAGCTCACGGGCGTCACGGTCGCCTTCGACCGCACCGTTGCAGTGGAGAGCGTCGACCTGACCGTCGCCGACGGCGCCGTGCTGGCTGTCCTCGGGCCGTCGGGCTGCGGGAAGTCGACCCTGCTGCGCGCGGTCGCCGGTCTCGAGTCGTTGACCTCAGGGTCGATCGCCTGGGACGGCGCCGACCTCGGCGGCACGCCCACGCACCGACGCGGTTTCGCCCTGATGTTCCAGGACGGCCAGCTCTTCGACCACCTGACGGTCGCGCGCAACGTCGGCTACGCCCAGCGGCTGCGGGGGCTGCCACGCAGCGAGGTCCGGGCCGAGGTCGACGACCTGCTGACCCTCGTCGGGCTCGCGGGGTTCGGTGACCGTCTGCCCCGCACCCTGTCCGGCGGCGAGCGGCAGCGTGTCGCGCTGGCGCGCTCGCTCGCAGCGAAACCGCGGCTGCTGCTGCTCGACGAACCGCTGAGTGCGCTCGACGCCGAGCTCCGGGTGCGACTCGCGGCGGACCTGCGGCAGATCCTCACCGCATCCGGGACCACGGCGCTGATGGTGACCCACGACCAGGACGAGGCGTTCGCCGTGGCCGATCGGGTCGCCCTGATGCGGAGCGGCCGGCTGGTGCAGGAAGGCGCCGTGGCCGAGGTCTGGGCACACCCCGTGGACGAAGAGGCCAGGGAGTTCCTCGGCGCCCGGCGCCGCTTCACGGGGGAGGAGGCGGCCCGGATCCTCGCTGCGGCAGGGCTGCCGCCCGAGTCCGGTGTGAGCATCGTCGTACGGCCCTCGATGGACGGGGGCTTGGGCACGAAGCCCTAGACTCCTGCGGGTGTACCGCCGCGCCTACAGCCTTCTCATCGGGACGGCAGCGCTCATGCTGGGCCTGGCGGTGTTCTCCGCGGTCAAGCTCGACCGCCGCCTGCTGGACCCGGAAGGCAGCTTCCTCGGGCCGTCGTACATCCGGCTGCCGCTGCTCCTGATCGGGGCCCTGCTGCTCGACCTGCTGCCGCTGACGCTGTGGAAGGCGCGTGGTCGCCCGAGCCGGGTGCTGCCCATCGTCCGGCACCGACTGCGGACGCACTGGACACGGGAACGCTTCACCCTGGTCGCCATCGGTGTCATCAGCTTCTACCTGACCTACGTCAGCTACCGGAACCTCAAGTCGTTCCTGCCGTTCGTCCGCTCGGACCCGTCGGCCGCGCCAGGAGAGGTCAAGGCGCTGTCGTACGACCGCGAGCTGCACCTGATGGACCGGGTCATCTTCTTCGGCCACGACCCGAGCGATGTCCTGCACGGTCTGCTCGGCAAGTCGATCACCGCCGAGGTGCTCTCGCCGATCTACCTGATGTTCCTGCCGCTGGTGCCGCTCGGCGTCACGGCCTGGCTGGTCTGGTCGCGCAACATGTCCTTCGGGTACTGGTTCGTCACCTCGCAGTGCCTGGCCTGGTCCCTGGGCACGTTGTCGTACTACCTGCTCCCGACGCTCGGCCCGGGCATCTGGAACCAGTCGGAGTACTTCGGCGCGGGTGGTCTGGCCCATACGGGGACGACGGACCTGATGAATGCGATCGTGCGCGCCCGAGGCAATGTGCTGTACGGCGGCGCCACCGAATCGGTGAACTCCATCGCCGGGTTCGCCAGCCTGCACTGCGCGATCACTCTGCTGTTCGCGTTGATGGTCCAGTACACGCTGCGGTCCAGGGTCCTCAAGATCGTCTTCTGGGTGAACTTCGCACTGACCGTCGTGGCGACGCTCTACTTCGGATGGCACTACGTCGCCGACGACATCGCGGGCATCGCGATCGCCGTCGTGTCCTTCTACATCGGCGGGATCGCGAGCGGTCAGAAGTTCGATCGCGGCTTCCATTCACACCCCACGACGACCACGTCCAAGGTGCCCGTCGACGTCGACTGACGAATTACATCGTTGTAGTTCGTCAAGCCGACACGCCGGTGCCGGATGAAAAAGTTGGGGTTTTTGTTTCGGATGTGACGAAATCGCACTACGGTGACGCGAGTGCGCACTCCAACTCTCGGGTCAGGTCTTCTTGCGCTGGTGTTGACGGCGGCGGCTTTCGCGCCCGGCGCCGGGGCGGATCCATCGGATCCCGACAAGCCCTCGGTCAGTGAGATCAGGGCTGCCGAGGATCGTGCGGTCGTCGCGAAGAGCGCCGTCGGTCGGCTCCAGGACAAGCTCGACAAGGCCGCCGCCGAGCTCGAGGCCGCGTCGGTCGAGGCTGCCAAGGCCGCAGAGGCGTGGAACGGTGCTCGCTGGGAGGCCCGCCAGGCGCGGACGGCGAAGCGGGCGGCGGTCGCGGCCTCGGTGCAGGCCGAGCAGACCCTGCAGGTGCAGAAGGCCGACTATCGCGACGCCGTGATCACTGCGGACGCGATGGGATACGACCTCTCCGCCATCGGGGCCCTGGTGTCCGCCGACGGCATGGAGTCGCTCATCGAGCGCTCGGCGGCGTACGACCACATCCAGGCGATGTTCGACCAGCAGTGCAACGAGTTCATCGCCGCCGCGAACGATGCTGACGAGGCAGCGGCCGCATCCGCCGAGGCAGCCGAGCGCGCTGAACAGGCGGCTGCCGACGCCCGCGTCGCACGGGACGAGGCACAGGCGGCCGCCGACACGGCCAGTGCGACCGCAGGCCGCATCGAACGCCGCAAGGCCCGCTTGCTGCGCACCCTCGCGCGTCTCGAAGGCGTCAGCGTCAAGCTCGCACAGCGCCGCCAGGATGCCCTCGAGGACGAGCGCCGGGCCGCCCGGGTCGCCGCGACGCCCGTCGCCACGCCGGTCCCCCAGCCGGACCCCCAGCCGGCGCCTGACGAGCCGAACGAGCCGAACGAGCCGAACGAGCCCACACCGGACAACCCGCCCGCGCCGAGCAACGGCGCCCGGGCAGCCATCGCTTTCGCTCGCGCCCAGCTCGGCGAGCCCTACCAGTGGGGTGCGTCCGGCCCGAGCACGTGGGACTGCTCCGGCCTGACCGCGCAGGCGTGGGCCGCCGGCGGCAAGAGCCTCCCGCACTACTCCGTCGCCCAGTACGACGTGTCGACGCCGATCTCGGCCGGCCAACTGCGCCCCGGCGACCTGGTGTTCTGGGGTGAGGGCAACAACCCGGGTTCGATCTACCACGTCGCCCTCTACGCCGGGAACGGGCAGATCATCCACGCGCCCCGCACCGGCCGCCCGGTGACCCAGGAATCGCTCTACTACTGGAGAACCCCGGACTTCTACGCACGACCCTGACGCCCAAGGTCGTCGAGTAGCAGCGAGCGCCAGCGAGCCGCGTATCGAGACGCGCTTCGGTCGGGTCCGTTAGGTTCGGCGCATGGCTGAGGAGACGACCACCACCGCGCCCCCGACCCTGACTGTCGACGTCGCGGCACTCACCAGCGTCCTCGACGGCAAGTACGCCGACATGCGTGCCACGGTGCGGGAGCTGTTGCCGGCGTACGCCTCGGTCCTCGAGGACGCCGAGACGATGACCAGCGACGAGTTCCGCGAACGGGTCCGCGAGGTGGTGCTCGAGATCGCGGCCACCGGAGCACCGGGCGTCGGCTTCCCTGAGGAGTACGGCGGCGGCGGCGACATCGGCGCCTCGATCGCCGCCTTCGAGACACTCGCGTACGGCGACCTGTCGGTGCTCGTGAAGTTCGGTGTCCAGTTCGGCCTCTTCGGTGGTGCGATCCTCCAGCTCGGCACGAAGCGGCATCACGACGCCTATCTGGCCGACATCATCAGCGGGAAGCTCTTCGGCTGCTTCGCGATGACCGAGACCGGCCACGGCAGCAACGTCCAGGCGCTGGGCACCATCGCGACGTACGACCCCGCCACGAGCGAGTTCGTGATCACGACCAGCACGCACGACGCGGGCAAGGACTACATCGGCAACGCCGCGAAGCACGCGGAGGTCGCTGCCGTCTTCGCGCAGCTCGAGGTGGCCGGCGAGGGCCAGGGCGTGCACGCGTTCGTGGTGCCCCTCCGGGACAAGTCGGGCAAGGTCCTGCCGGGCATCCGGATCGAGGACGACGGCCACAAGATGGGCCTCAACGGCGTCGACAACGGCCGGATCTGGTTCGACGGTGTGCGCGTTCCGCGCGAGGCGCTGCTCAACCAGTTCGCCGACGTCACCGAGGACGGCACGTACGTCAGCGAGATCGAGAGCTCGGGTCGCCGGTTCTTCACGATGCTCGGGACCCTCGTCCAGGGCCGGGTCTCGGTCGGTGGCGCCGCGGTCAGTGCAGCGAAGGTGGCGCTGACGATCGCCGTTCGCTACGGCCTGCAGCGTCGGCAGTTCGAGACCGGCACCGAGGACCCCGGCACCGAGCAGCTCCTGCTCGACTACGGCCTCCACCAGCGTCGGCTGTTCCCGCGGCTGGCCCGGACCTATGCCCTGCACTTCGCGCAGGAAGTGCTGGCCAGTCGCCTGCACGACGTCTTCTCGGGCATCACGACCGACGAGGAGTCGCGGCGCCTGCTGGAGTCCCGCGCCGCCGGCACCAAGGCATTGGCAACCTGGCTGGCGACCGACGTCATCCAGGAGTCCCGCGAGGCCTGCGGCGGTGCCGGCTACCTGTCGGTCAACCGGTTCGCGGCGCTGAAGGCCGACACGGACGTCTTCATGACGTTCGAGGGCGACAACCACGTGCTGCTGCAGCTGGTCGGCAAGGGGCTGCTCACCGACTACGCCAGCGACTTCTCCGACCTCGACCAGCTGGGCATGGTGAAGTTCGTGGCGAGCGTCGCGGTCGAGACGGTGCTGGAGCGGACCCGTGTCCACAAGCTCCTGCAGCAGATCCGCGATGCGCTGCCCGACCGCGACGACGCCGACACCGACAGCGGCCTGCTCGACCCGAGCTACCACCTCGCGATGTTCCGGTTCCGCGAGGAGCACCGGATCGGTGGCGTCGCCCGACGCCTCAAGCGGGGCGTCGACTCCGGGATGAACCCGGGCGAGGTCTTCTCCCGGGTCCAGGACCACGTGATCTCCACGGCTCGCGCGCATGTCGAGCGCCTGGTGCTCGAGGCCTTCGTCGAGAAGATCGAGACACTCGAGGAGGGCGACAACAAGCTGGCCCTCAACCTGCTCTGCGACCTCTATGCCCTGTCCAGCATCGAGGCCGACGCCGCCTGGTTCATGGAGCACGGTCGACTCACCACCCAGCGGTCCAAGCAGATCACCCGCGAGATCGGTGACCTGTGCCGACGGGTGCGCCCGATCGCCGGTGACCTGGTCGACTCCTTCGCGGTGCCGGCCGAGTTGTTGCGCGCGCCGGCGCTGATCGGCGGCGAGCGTTGATCCGCAAGACACTGTCGCGGCTCCCCGGTGTCGGCGACTGGGACGAGGACCCGCTGTGGGCCTCGATCTACGACTGGACCGTCGAGCACCCGCGCGCCGGCGGTGCCCTGTGGCGGGCCGGGATCAACAGCGACCTGGGTCGGCTCTACCGGGCCGCGGCAGAGATCGGCTGCCAGGTCGAGGGAAGCCGGATCCTCGACATCCCGTGCGGTGGCGGCGTGGCCCTGCGTGGTCTGCAGCCCGGCCAGGGGGTCGAGTACGTCGCCGGCGACATCTCGCAGGCGATGCTCGACCGCACCATGCGGGTGGCCACGGCTCGCGGGCTCGCCGACCAGGTCGTGCCGAGGATCGCCGACGTCGGCGACCAGCCCTTCGAGGCGGCGTCCTTCGACATGGTGGTCACGTTCACGGGACTGCACTGCTTCCCCGATCCCGCCCGGGCGGTCGTCGAGATGGCGCGGGTCCTCAAGCCCGGCGGCGTGCTCACCGGTAGCGCCCTGCTGAACGACACCGGGCTGCGTTTCGAGCCGATGCGGCGGATCGGGCGGCTCGTCAGCGTGCTCGGTCCCGGTTGCACCAGTCGTGATCTCCAGGGTTGGCTGGCGGGGCAGGGGATCGCGGACGTCGTACTCGAGAACAGTGGAGCGATCGCCTACTTCCGGGGGGTCAAGCGCGGGTGAGGCGATCCAGTGCGGCTCGGCGGGACGCGATCTTCACGGCGCTGCGCGAACTGCTCCTGGCCAAGCCCTGGGGTGACGTCACCCTCGAAGCCGTCGCGGGCGAAGCGGGGGTGAGTCGCCAGACCCTCTACAACTCGTTCGGTTCCCGCTACGGGCTGGCGCAGGCCTACACGATCGCCCTGGCCGACGCGCTGTGCGACCTGGTCGCCGCCACCCTCGCCGAACACGGCGACGATCCGCGCGCCGGCCTCGAGCACGGCATCCGGACCTACCTCGAGGTGGCCGCCGCAGACCCGCTCATCCAGCGGGTGCGCGCCGGCGACGCCCACCCGGACCTGGTCCGGCTGGTGACGTCGGACGCCGCGAAGCTCCTCACCCACGTGGGCGCCCGATTCGAGACCGCGGTGGCCGCCGCCTGGCCCGACGTCGACCCCGACCGGGCGCGCACCCTGGCGCGCACCATCGCCCGGATCGCGGTCAGCTTCGTCGCGATGCCCCCCGAGTACGACGACAGCCCGGCTGCAATCGCAACCGGACTGTCGTCACTGCTTGCCCCCCACGACCGCGAGTAGGGGTCTTGTCCCGCCGAATGGGGAGTTTGTTCAGGCGAGTGGTGACTTTGTCCGGACAAGATGCCCATTCGATTGAACAAAGGGCCCACTCGGCGGGACAAAGGGCCTACTCGGCCCATTCAACTCAGTGCGGGTCGAGCTTGAAGCGTTCGAACGACGCGTGGATCTCGGCTTCGGCCTCGACGCGGCCGACCCAGTCGGCGCCTTCGACGGACTTGCCGGGCTCGAGGTCCTTGTAGACCTCGAAGAAGTGCTGGATCTCGAGGCGGTCGAAGTTCGCCACGTGGTTGATGTCGCGCAGGTGCTCCATGCGCGGGTCGCCCGAGGGGACGCAGAGGACCTTGTCGTCGCCGCCGGCCTCGTCGGTCATGCGGAACATGCCGATCGCGCGACACTTGATGAGGATGCCGGGGAACGTCGGCTCCTGGAGCAGCACGAGGGCGTCCAGCGGGTCACCGTCCTGACCCAGGGTGTCCTCGATGTAGCCGTAGTCGGCGGGGTACATCGTCGAGGTGAAGAGGAACCGGTCGAGGCGCATGCGCCCCGACTCGTGGTCGACCTCGTACTTGTTGCGGCTCCCCTTGGGGATTTCCACGAGGACGTCGAACTCCAGCACTGGCTTTCCTCCACAAAATCTCTGGCCCGTTTCCGGGGCCGGCCCGGGGCGGCCGTTCGTTGGTTCAGTCCTGCCCCGCGTCGTTGACGGCGTCATTGTCCCGCACAATGGCTCCGAACGTGCAGTCGGGGAGAGGGAATTGTGGCCAGCACTGACGCGGAGCGGGGATCCGGGCGCCTGAAGAAGGTGTTCGGAGCGTTCGTCGTGGTCGCCCTCGTGGCAGCGGGCGGAGTCGCCTGGCAGACCGGTTGGGCCGAGGAGCAGTGGCGCGACTTCCGCAAGGGGAACTCCGGTGCACCGGCCGATCCGGCCGCGGTCGCGCCTCCTCCCGAGGTCGATGTGCCGGACGTCGTCCTGCCCGAAGCGGTGGCGGAACCGGCCAACGGCCTGGCCCGACTGGATCCGACGTCGCTGGAGAAGGCGCTGGCCGAGCTCAACGATCCCGACCTCGGCCGCCACGTCCTTGCCATCGTGGGCGCGTTGAACGGAACCGGCGTCGCCTACGAGAAGGCCGAGGGTGCCGGCGTCGCGATCCCGGCCTCGACCACCAAGATCGTCACCTCGGCGGTCGCGCTCTTCCTGCTCGGCCCCGACGAGGTCTTCGAGACCACCACCGTCCTCGACCGGAGCGGTACGACGCCCCGGCTGGTGCTCGTCGGCGGCGGTGACCCGTTCCTCGCCCGCGCGCCCGTGCCTGCCGACGCGGCGTCCGACCTGTCAGGCACCTACCAGCCGAAGCGTGCGGACGTGAAGACGCTCGCGCGGCGTACGGCCGTCGCGCTGAAGAAGGACGGCATCCGGTCGGTCGCGTTCGCCTACGACGACTCGCTGTTCTCCGGGCCGGCGGTCAGCCCGACCTGGGAGCCGGGCTACGTCCCGGACGACATCGCACCGATCTCCTCGCTCTGGGTGGACCAGGGCCGCGAGGCCGATGGCACGGGCCGGGTGCTGAACCCGGCGCCGGTCGCGGCACAGGAGTTCCGCAAGGCGTTGGCGACGTACGGCGTCACGGTGGTCGGCAGGACGGCGCACGACTCTGCGCCGACGACGGCGACAACCGTCGGCTCCGTCAGCAGTCCGACGGTCGCGCAGATCGTGCAGCGCCTGATCGAGGTCAGCGACAACTCCGCGGCCGAGGTCCTGCTGCGCCAGATCGGTGTCGCCGATCAGGGCGTCGGCTCGTTCGCCTCCGGCCGGGCCGGCGTGGAGCGGGTCCTGGAAGCCAATGGCATCGACCTCGGCGCGTCGGTCCTGTACGACGGCAGCGGGCTCTCGCGCAAGAACCGGCTGGACCCTTCGGTGCTGCTCGGAGTCATCCGGCTGGCCGCGGCGGACGCCCACCCGCAACTGCGCCCGCTCCTGGCGGCCCTGCCTGTCGCAGGGTTCACCGGGTCGCTCACCAACCGGATGGACGAAGGTCCGCCCGCTGGCCGCGGTCGGGTCCGCGCCAAGACCGGAACCCTGTCCGGGGTCTCGTCCCTCGCCGGCATCGCCGTCGACCGCGACGGCAACCTGATGGCCTTCGCGCTGATGGCCGACAAGGTCAAGGGCCCGAAGGAGACGCTCGCCCAGACCGCCCTGGACAACGCGGCCGCCGGCCTCGGCGCCTGCTCCTGCGGAAGGTGAGCACACCTCGAGCCGCCATCGCCGACACTTCGCGGAGCGGGCTGGGGGCGACGGCCTACGCTTCGTTGCATGGCCGACCCGACCGCTGAGCTTCCCCCGATGATCGACTGGGGGCTCGCCGTGTCGATCGGGGCGCGCCTGGCGGGTGAGGGGCCGGTGGTGTCGCGCACCGAGGCCGACGAGGCGGTGGCCGAGCTGCGCGCGGGCGCGAACCGGTCCACCGGGCTGGTCCGCGAGTTCACCGGACTCGATGCGCCCGACGGCACCGCGCCGATCCTGGTCGTCGACCGCCGGGGCTGGGTGCAGGCCAACGCCGAGGGCTTCCAGATCGCCACCCGGCCCATGGTCGACAAGCTGATCGAGTCCAAGCCGCCGGGTGCGTTGGCGGCCCGGATCGGTTCGAAGATCACGGGCGCCGAGGTCGGCGGACTGCTCGGCTTCCTGGCCGGCAAGGTGCTCGGCCAGTTCGACCCGTTCCACGAGCCGCACGGCCGTTTGCTCCTGGTGGCGCCCAACATCGTCCACGTCGAGCGCGAGCTCGGCGTCGACCCCCACGACTTCCGCCTCTGGGTGTGCCTCCACGAGGAGACGCACCGGGTGCAGTTCACGGCGGTGCCGTGGATGCGCGAGCACCTGTTCTCCGAGATCGCCGCGATCGGCAACAGTGTCGAGCCGGGCAACCTGCTCGACACCGGCCGCCTCGCCGAGGCGGTCAAGGCGGCCCGCAACGGCGGCAGCATCGTCGACATGTTCAGCACCCCCGAGCAGCGGGAGGTCCTCGACCGCGTCACCGGGATGATGTCGCTGCTGGAAGGCCACGCCGACGTCGTGATGGACGACGTGGGCCCGACCGTGATTCCCAGCGTCGACAAGATCCGCGCCAAGTTCACCCAGCGCCGCAAGGGCGTCGGCACCCTGGACCGCATTCTGCGGCGGCTGCTCGGCCTCGAGGCGAAAATGGCGCAGTACCGCGACGGCGCCCAGTTCGTGCGCGCCGTCGTCGACAAGGTCGGCATGGAGGAGTTCAACGCCGTGTGGGCCGGCCCCGAGAACCTCCCGAGCAAGGCCGAGTTGAGCGACCCCGAGGGCTGGGTCCGCCGCGTCCTCAGCTGATGGGCCTCCACCCGGCCGTCGACGCGGTCCGTCAGGGCGTACGACGCTCCCTGTGGTCCTGGGAGCGCGACATGACCGTGCTGGTCGCCTGCTCGGGCGGAGCCGACTCGCTCGCTCTGCTCAGCGCGACCGTCTTCGAGGCCCGCAAGCCTGGCCTGCGGGTGGTCGGCGTCACCGTCGACCACGGCC
>JAPLCC010000058.1 GCA_026392415.1 Propionibacteriales bacterium | reverse complement strand
GACGCCCATCTCCTCGAGCTGTGCCACGTAGCGGTCGGCGTACGCCTCGTACGGGAGCTTGAGCATCGACCTGGACGGCATCAGCTCGCTGATCCTGAAGTCCAGCGCATACCGGAGCGGCCAGCGCGGGGACCCGATGCTGGTCTGGACGGCGGTCCCGACCTTCGGATTGAAGTGCTTGTAGTTGTGGGTGTACAGCGTGAACACGGTCGCCTCCTTGGCGGTCGTGCTCACCTCCTCGATCGTGGTCCAGTTCCGTTCCCGTTCCGTTCCGAATGGTTCCGAAACAAGCAACCAATGATCACTGAAACACCACTGATGATCGGAATGGATTCGGAACACCCGACCCGCATTTCCCAAGGTGGGGAGAGTTTGCGCAGGTCAGAGCCACTTCTACCGCTTCGAGAGCAGAGAGGTCAGGAAGAGTGACAGGTTCTGCGGACGCTCCGCCAGTCGCCGCATCAGGTAGCCGTACCACTGCTCGCCGTACGGCAGGTAGACCCGCACCTTCTCGCCGCCCGTGGCGAGCCGTTGCTGCTCGGCCGGACGGATGCCGTAGAGCATCTGGAACTCGTAGGTGCCGGGTGCCTTGCCGTAGCGGCTCGCCAGCGAGGCGGCGATCTCGATCAGGCGGGGATCGTGGGTCGCGATCATCGGGTAGGCGTCCCCGGCGAAGAGGACCTTGAGGCAGCGGACGTAGGAACGGTCGACGTCGCCCGCGTCGGTGAAGGCGACGTCGGCGGGCTCGTCGTAGGCGCCCTTGCAGAGCCGCACCCGGCTGCCGGCGTACGCGAGAGTCCGACAGTCGGCCTCGGTCCGGTGGAGGTGGGCCTGCACCACGGCACCGACCGTCGGGAACTCCTCCCGCAGCGCCAGCACGATGCCGAGCGTGGCGTCGGTGACGGTGTGGTCCTCCATGTCGATGGTGACCGTGGTGCGCGCACCCGCGGCGGCACGGCAGATCTTGCGGGCGTTCGCGAGCGCGATCCGCTCGCCGTCCTCGAGCAGCAGGCCGATCGCGGTGAGCTTGACCGAGACCTCGGCGCGGTGCCCCAGGTGCTGGTCGGCGATCTTGTCGAGCAGGATCCGGTACGCCTGCACGGTGGCCGTCGCCTGGTCGACCTCGGTCGTGTCCTCGCCGAGATGATCGATGGTGGTGTCGATGCCGTGGGCGGCTAGCTCCTCAACAGCCCGCAAGGCCTCGCGAACCGTCTCTCCGGGGACGTAGTTGCGCACCATCGAGGACGTGATCGGGAGCGTCGTGACCATCTTCTTCACGGCTCCGCTGCGCGACAACAGCAGGAGGGAATCCCGAACCGGTCGCATGGCCCCAACCTACGCAAAGGGCCCACGGAATGGGGGTTTCATCCTCGTACGGCGGTGAGATCAACCCCACGCCGATCCGCCCGATCAGTCCGTACGACGCCGCAGCGTCGCCGCACCGAGGGCGAGCGCCACCAGTGCGAACCCGGCCACGACCGCGACATCGCGCCAGACCTCGCCCGACCGGGTCGAGGTGGCCAGGTGCTCCATCGCGTCGACGGCATAGGACAGCGGCAGCAGGTCGGCCACGAATTCCAGCACCTGCGGCAGCCGCTCCCGTGGCACGAGGAGCCCGCACAACAGGATCTGTGGCACCACGATGGCCGGGAGGAACTGGACGGCCTGGAACTCCGTGCGGGCGAACGCGGAGACGAACAGGCCGAGGGCCGTGCCGAGCACGGCATCGGCGACGCCGACCACGACGAGCAACCAGGCCGCGCCACGGATGTCGAGGTCGAGCAGGCCGATCGCGACACCGGCCGCAACGGATGCCTGGACCGCCGCAACCGCACCGAACGCCAGCGCGTAGCCGAGCAGGAAGTCCAGGCGCCCCATCGGCATCGTGAACAGTCGCTCCAGCGTGCCGCTCGACCGCTCACGGAGCGTGGTCACGCTGGTGACGAGGAACATCACGAAGAACGGGAAGATCGCCAGCAGGGCGGGGCCGATCCGGTCGAAGACCAGGGGACTGCCCTTGAAGACCCACCACAGCAGCGCCTGGAGCAGGCACGGCAGGACCAGGAGCATCGCCAGGGTCCGGTGGTCACGACGCAACTGCGTCAGCACCCGTGCGGCGATCGCCAGCGTCACCCGGGGCGTCATGCAGGGCCACCGGACTCGACGAGGGTGAGGAACGCCGTCTCGATGTCGGCGGCGCCCGCTCGTTCCTTGATGGCAGCGGGCGTGCCGTCGGCCAGGATGTGGCCCTCCCGCATCAACAGCAGGTGGTCGCAACGCTCGGCCTCGTCCATCACATGGCTGGACACGAGCACGGCCGTGCCGGCGTCCGCGATCCGGTGGAACAGCGCCCACAGGTCGCGCCGCAGGACCGGGTCGAGGCCGACCGTCGGCTCGTCGAGCACCAGCAGCTCCGGATCGCCCAGGAGGGCGACGGCCAGTCCGACCCGCGATCGCTCGCCGCCACTGAGCCGGGACACGACGTCGTCGCGATGGCTGCCGAGATCGACCGCGTCCAGGGCTCGATCGACCGCACCGGCCGGCCTGCCGAGCACCCGCGCGAAGAAGCGGAGGTTCTCCGTCACGGTCAGGTCGTCGTACACGCTGGAGGACTGCGTCTGGAAGCCGACGCGGTCACGCACGGCAGCGCTTCCGGCCGCCACACCCAGGACCGTGACCGTGCCGGCCTCCGTGCGCTGGACCCCGACCATGCTGCGCAGCAGCGTCGACTTGCCGCAGCCGGACGGACCCAGCAGGCCCGTGACGCCGGGGCCGATCTCGAGGTCGAGGCCGTCGAGGACGACCTTGCCGCTGCGGACCACCCGCAGCGCCTCGAGCGTCACGACCGCATCACTCGCCATGCGTCGAACGATCCTCCACCGGTACGACGCTGAGGTGCTCCTTCGCGAACTCCAGCGACTCGCGCAGGTCGGCCTCGCGCTCCTCGCGGTCGGCGCAGCGCCGGGTGTTGATCTCGAGCACCACCTCGCCGGCAAAACCCGTGCGCGCCAGGTGCTGGAGGAACGCCGCCGCCCCGGTGTCGCCGCGGCCGGGCACCAGGTGCTCGTCCTTCGCCGAATCGGTGCCGTCGGTCAGGTGGATGTGGCGCAGCCGCGCGCCGAGTCGCTCGGCCATCGCGATCGGGTCCGATCGGGCGATCGCCGCATGGGACAGGTCGATCGTGGTGTTGGCGTACGGCTCGTCGGACGGATCCCACCCGGGCAGGTACATCTCCATCTGCCGACGCGAGGCACGCCACGGATACATGTTCTCGACGGCGAACGCGATGCCGGAGGACTCCTCCAGAGCGGCGATGCCGTTGACGAAGTCGCGGGCGTACTCCTTCTGCCAGCGGAACGGCGGGTGGACCACGACCACCTCGGCGCCGACCTCGTGCGCCATCGCCGCCGACCGTTCGAGCTTGCCCCAGGGCTCGACTCCCCAGACCGCCTGCGTGAACAGCAGGCAGGGCGCGTGGATCGCACTCACCGGCATCTGGTGGTGCTCGGAGAGGTGCTTGACCGCGCTCACCTGCTGCGAGAGCGCGTCGATGCCGACCATCACCTCGACGGCCTCGTAACCGACGCTGGCGGCGTAGGCGAAACCGTGCGCGGTCGACTCCGGATAGACCGAACTGGTGGACAGTCCGATCCGCGGGCGGTTCACGGGGGCGGTCACGGCCCGTCGGCCACGCCGAGCTTGTCGATGCGTTCCAGGATCACGCCTTCGCGCAGCGCCCAGGGACAGATCTCGAGCTCGGCGATGTCGAAGATGTCCATGCACGCCTCGGCCACGAGCGCGCCAGGAACGATCTGGTGGGTGCGACTCGGCGAGACGCCGGGCAGGTCGGCCAACTCCTCGGGCGTCATCGCGACCAGCTTGGGGATCCACTGGCGCAGCTCGGCCAGGGGGTGCGACCGGGGTGTGCGGGGGCCGTCCGCGGACGGAGCCGCCCCACAGATCCTCGCGAGCGAGCGGAAGGTCTTCGACGTCGCAGCGGCACGGTGGGTGGTGCCCGCACGCAGGAGGTGGCCGGCGTCGCGAGCGATCTCGGAACGGATGCGGCGCCGGATCTGGCGCAGGTGCTCCTCGTCCGGTGCCTGCGCGAAGTCGGCCCGGGCCAGCCGCGCAGCGCCGAGCGGCAGCGACCAGGCAACGGTGGGCCGTTCGTCAGGTCCGGCGGCGATCTCGAGAGATCCTCCGCCGATGTCGAAGACAGCGAGCCGCCCCGCGGACCAGCCGAACCATCGGCGTACGGCGAGGAAGGTGAGCCGGGCTTCGTCCTCGCCCGGAAGGACCTCGATCCGCACCCCGGTCTGCTGTTCGACGTGACGGAGCACCGCTTCGGAGTTGCCGGCGTCGCGGACGGCAGAGGTCGCGAACGAGAGCATCTCCTCGCAACCCTTCTCCTCGGCGACCCGGACCGCCTGAGCCGTGAAGGCCGTCAGTGCGTCGATGCCGGTCGGCGACACGCCGCCGGCTTCGTCGAGGTGCTCGGCGAGACGCAACGGCTCCTTGTAGGAGTACGCCGGGAGCGGGGCGGCGCCGTCGTGGGCGTCGACCACGAGCAGATGACCGGTGTTGGAACCGATGTCGAGGACGCCCAGCCGCATGCGTCCACGGTACTCGGCGCCGGGCCGTCTGCTCTGACATGTCCTCTAGATTGGGCGGATGCCTGAGGTCCCGCTCGACTTTCCCCGTGCGTGGGTGGAGTTCACCAATCCCGCCGACGAGACCGAGATCCTGCGTTGTGACCTGACCTGGCTGACCTCCTCGTTCACCTGCATCTTCGGCAGCGGCTGCGCCGGCATCTACGCCGACTCCCCTGACGTCGGCTGCTGCACCCTCGGCGCGCACTTCGCCGACAAGGAGGACGAGGAGCGCGTCGCCGGCTTCGTCGAACAACTCACGCCCGAGCAGTGGCAGCACCACCCGGGCCGTCCGGTGAAGCGCAAGGACTGGGTCGAGAAGGACGACGACGGCGAGCGCAAGACCCGGGCCCACAAGGTCGACGGCCAGAGCTCCTGCGTGTTCGCGAACCGCGACAATTTCGCTCCGCCGAACGGTGGGGGTGGAGCGGGATGTGCGCTCCACGGCCTGGCCCTGGACCAGGGACGCAACCCGCTCGAGACCAAGCCGGACGTGTGCTGGCAGCTGCCGATCCGGCGTACCTTCCGCGAGGTCGAGCGGATGGACGGGTCGTCGTACACGGAGGTCTGCATCACCGAGTACGACCGACGCGGCTGGGGCCCGGGCGGCCACGACCTCGACTGGTACTGCTCCGGCAACACCGAGGCACACGTCGCCATGGAGCCGGTCTACGTCACCAACGAGGCCGAGCTGGTCGCCCTCGTGGGCCGCAAGGGGTACGACGAACTCGTCCGGCACTGCGAGGCGCACCTGCGGTCGCGCTCGGCGCTCGCGCTGCATCCCGCCGACCCGCGCTGAACCCGAACTGGACGTGACGTCCACCTCTCGACATCAAGACACCGGGACCCCGCTGGTTTCGTTCTCTCAGCGCAAGTTCAGAATGTCTGACATGCGCCTCGACCATCTCTCCTACGCGGCAGGACCCGACGGACTCGAGAGCACCGCTGCGCGCCTCGGGACGGCCCTCGGTCGTGAGTTCGTCGACGGCGGCGTCCACCCCCGCTTCGGCACGCGCAACATGATCCTGCCGCTGGCCGACGGCATCTACCTCGAGATCGTCCAGGCGCTCGACCACCCGGCGTCCGACAAGGCCCCGTTCGGTCAGGCAGTCAAGGCCCGCTCCGCCCTCGGCGGCGGCTGGCTCGGCTGGGCCGTCGCGGTTCCGGACATCTCCGTCGTCGAGGAGCGTCTCGGTCGCGCCGCAGCCCCCGGCTCGCGGCACCGTCCCGACGGCACGTCGCTGAAGTGGCAGCAGATCGGCATCAACGGCCTGATCGCCGACCCGCAGCTCCCGTTCTTCATCCACTGGGGCGTGCCGGCCGAGCTGCACCCCTCGGCCGGTGCCGACGGCAACGTGTCCCTGGCCGGCATCGAGATCGCCGGTGACCCCCAGCGGGTCAGCGAATGGCTCGGCGAGACCGTCGAGGCCCCCCTCGAGGACGTCAAGGTCGAGTGGGTCGCCCCGCACGGCACCCCCGGCATCCTTGCCGCGCAGGTCCTCACCCCGAACGGCATCGTCCGCATCTGACGCAGTGGTCGAGGCGCACCCGGGCGCGATCCCGAGCCCGAACATCTGGCACCACACCGCCACCTACGAGCTCGAGAACCTCGCCGCCGACCCGGACGGCCGCCTCTGGTCGGCCATGGAGGCCCGGGTCGACTGGTCCGGCCAGGTCGTCCTCGACCTGGGCTGCGGATCCGGCTTCCACCTGCCGCTCTTCGCCCGTACGGCGGCGCGCGTGGTCGGCGTCGAACCACACCCCGGTCTCGTCCGGCTGGCGCAGCGTCGACTGCACTCGCGCGGAGTCACCCGCGCCGAGGTGCTGTCCGGGACAGCCCAGGACATCCCGCTGCCGGACTCCTCGGTCGACGTCGTCCATGCCCGCTGGTCCTACTTCTTCGGCCGCGGCTGCGAGCCCGGTCTCGTGGAGCTGGACCGGGTGCTCCGCCCCGGCGGCACCGCGCTCGTCATCGACAACGACGGCTCCCGGTCGACCTTCGGCGCGTGGTTCCGGCGCGGCTATCCGCACCTCGACTCCCCCGCCGAGATGGAGCGGTTCTGGAGTCTTCGCGGCTGGACGCTCGACCGCGTCGACATGGGCTGGCGGTTCTCGTCGCGCGCCGACCTCGAGGCCGTCGTCCGGATCGAGTTCAAGCCCGAGCTCGCCGAGGAGATCCTGATCCACCACGACGGCCTCGAGGTCGACTACGCAGTCAACCTGTGGTCGCGCACCTACTGACCCGCCAGCACTGGACGGCGTCGAGCGCGTCCGCATCCCCTTCGCCGTGGCTCGGCGGTCTTCTGCGCAGGTCAGCCCGACGTCGTACGCCGAACGGCGAGGGTCGGCGTCAGCAGGGCTCCGCCGGCGTCGTACCCGTCGGGGCCGAGCAGTCCGGCCAGAGCGCGAACGAGCTCGACGGCCACCTGCTCGAGCGGCTGCCGGACCGAGGTCAGCCCCATCACCTGGGCGACCTGCGAGTCGTCGAACCCGACGACGGCGAGGTCGCGCCCCACCGGCAGACCGCGCTCGGCAAGTGTCTGCAGGACGCCCACGGCCAGGGTGTCGGAGGCACAGACGAAGGCCGTCGGTCCACCCGCGTCGAGCAGTTCGGCCGCCGCGTCACGGCCCGCTTCCACGGTGTCCTCGACGGCGGCTTCGAGGCCGGAGGTCGAGAGGCCGTGGGCGGTCATCGCGCGGTGCCATCCTCCCCGCCTGTCCTCGCCCAGCCTGGATCCCGGAAGCCAACCGACCCACGCGATCCGCTCGTGTCCGAGCTCGCGCACGTGGTCGGTCGCGACCTGGACGCCTGCGGCGCCGTCGACATCGACCCACGGGTGCGTGGCGTCGGGGTCGTCCCAGGGCCGACCGAAGGCGACGAAGGGCGCCCGCCTCTGCGCCAGGCCGACGGTCTGCTGGTTGCCGAGATAGGTGTCGGTGACGACGAACGCGTCGACCGCCGTGGAGCGGAGCAGGTCGTCGTACCCGGCCATCGGCTCGGGCCGGGAGCCCTCGGCGACAGGACCGGTCGACAGCAGCAGCACGTGATACCCGACCACTCGTGACGCCTCGACCAGGCTGCGCACGAAACGGTCCATGGCCATGTTGGCGGTGAACTCCTGCGGGGGCGTGAGCCGCAGGCCGATCAGGCGCGAGGAGCGGGTGCGCAGCTGTCGCGCGGCCTGGTTGGGCGTGTAGCCGAGCTCGTCGATGACCGCGCGCACCCGCTCGAGGGTGTCGGAGCGGAGCAGGTCGGGGCTGTTGATCGCGTTGGAAACCGTCTGGCGGGAGACACCCGCCCTTGCGGCGACGTCGGCGAGGGTCGCCGGAGCCCGAGGGTTTTCCACAGCGTGATTCTCCCATGACGGGCGTGCCTCGCGAGAACAGTCGGTGCCATCACCTACGGTCTGGAACATGGCTGGTTCGAAAGTACGTTCGACTTACCGATGTGGCGAGTGTGGCTGGTCCACCGCGAAATGGGTGGGCCGCTGCGGTGAGTGCCAGGTGTGGGGGTCGGTCGCGGAGGTCGCGGGTCCGCCGAGCGGTGGTGGCGGTCGCAGCACCGCCACGCCCGTGACGACGGCAGCCGTGCCGATCGGTCAGGTCTCGGCCGACACTGCTGTGCACCACCACTCGGGCGTGCCCGAGCTCGACCGGGTGCTCGGCGGCGGCCTGGTGCCCGGCGCCGCCGTCCTCCTGGCGGGCGAGCCGGGTGTCGGCAAGTCGACATTGTTGCTCGAGGTCGCGGCGCGCACCGCCCAGCGCAAGCAACGCACGCTCTACGTCACCGGCGAGGAGTCCCCGGCCCAGGTGCGGCTGCGCGCCGACCGCACGGGCGCCATCCACGACGAGCTCTATCTCGCCGCCGAGACCGACCTGGGCGCCGTCCTCACCCACATCGAGCAGGTCCGCCCGAAGATGGTCGTCATCGACTCGGTGCAGACCATCAGTGCCGCCGAGGTGGACGGGGTGTCCGGCGGAGTGACACAGGTCAAGGAAGTCGCCCAGGCGCTGGTCCGGATGGCGAAGAGCCGCGACATCACGGTCGTGATGATCGGGCACGTCACCAAGGACGGCGGGATCGCCGGTCCTCGCGTCCTGGAGCACCTCGTCGACGTCGTCCTGCACTTCGAGGGCGACCGCGACTCGCGCTTCCGGATGCTGCGCGCCGTCAAGAACAGGTTCGGCCCGGTCGACGAGGTCGGCTGCTTCGACCTGGGCCCCGACGGCATTCGCGCGGTCGAGGACCCGACCGGCATCTTCACCGAGCGCCACCACGGGCGCGTGGCCGGCACCTGCGTCGCCGTCACGATGGAGGGGCGGCGTCCGCTGCTCGCCGAGGTGCAGGCCCTGGTGACGGTCTCCCCCGCCGAGCGCCCGCGGCGCACGACGTCCGGTCTCGACGGCTCCCGTCTGGCCATGGTGCTCGCGGTCCTGCAGCAGCACTGCGGCATCAAGCTCCACCAGCACGACGTGTTCGCCTCCACCGTCGGTGGCGCCCGCCTCACCGATCCGGGCAGCGACCTCGCCGTCGCTGTCGCGATTGCCTCGGCCACCTTCGTCAGCGCCCCGCCGGCCGGTGTCGTCGCGATGGGCGAGATCGGCCTGTCCGGTGAGCTCCGACGAGTCCGCGACCTGCCCCAGCGGCTCGCCGAGGCAGCGCGGCTCGGCTTCCAGATGGCCGTGGTGCCGGCCGATCCCGGCACGGCCCAGGGCGCGCGCCGGGCCGGCAGCGACCGGGTCGTCGACGGCATGCGGGTCGTCGAGGCGCCCGATGTCGCCGCGGCGCTGCGGCTGCTGCACCTCGACCGGCGGACCAAGCACGCACTCGAGGTCCTCGAAGCGGCCGACTGACGCGGCGCTGGCGCGGGTACCGAACAGGTCACGAACGGCGCGGGGTGCGATAACCACCGGACCGATGGGGGTGGTCGTGGATAAGGTACGACCGTCCGCGTTTCACCACAGATCTTCGTAGCCACAGGGAGGAGCCCTCGTGATCACGTCGGCCGACCCCCGACTCCGCGAGACGCTCGCCCTGATCGCTCCCGGCACACCGCTGCGCGACGGTCTCGAGCGCATCCTGCGGGGGCGCACCGGCGCACTGATCGTGCTCGGCCAGGACAGGCTCGTCGAGACCCTGTGCACCGGCGGGTTCGAGCTCGACGTCCCCTTCACCGCCACCGGTCTGCGTGAGCTCGCGAAGATGGACGGCGCGATCATCGTCGACAGCGACCTGACCCGGATCATCCGGGCAGCCGTCCACCTGATGCCCGACCACAGCATCCCGTCGGAGGAGACCGGCACCCGGCACCGCACGGCCGACCGCGTCGCGAAGCAGACCGGCCACCCCGTGATCTCGGTGTCCCAGTCGATGCAGATCATCGCCGCTTACGTCGGCGACGTGCGCCACGTGCTCGAGGACTCCGGCCAGATCCTGTCCCGCGCCAACCAGGCGCTGGCGACGCTCGAGCGCTACAAGCTCCGCCTCGACGAGGTCTCGAGCACCCTGTCCGCACTGGAGATCGAGGACCTCGTCACGGTCCGCGACGTCGCAGTCGTCGCCCAGCGCCTGGAGATGGTGACCCGGATTGCCAGCGAGATCGAGGACTACGTCCTCGAGCTCGGCACCGACGGCCGACTCCTCGCGCTGCAGCTCGAGGAGCTGATCACCGGCGTCGACACCGAGCGCGAGCTCGTGATCCGCGACTACGTCCCCTCGCGTCGTCGCAGCCGTGACCCGAACGAGCTGCTGGGCAAGCTCGAAGCCTTGTCCGCAACCGACCTGGTCGACCCGTCGGCCGTCGCGAAGGTCCTCGGCATCGGCACCGGCGAACACCTGGACGGCGCCGTCGCGCCGCGCGGCTACCGCCTGCTCACGAAGGTCCCGCGCCTGCCCACCAACGTCGTGGAAGGCCTGGTCGACCACTTCGGCACCCTGCAGAAGTTGCTCTCGGCCGGCATCGACGACCTCCAGGCCGTCGAGGGTGTCGGCGAACTCCGCGCCCGGAGCGTTCGCGAGGGCCTCAGCCGCCTCGCCGAGTCGACGATCCTCGAACGCTACGTCTGAGGTCCGCGGGACCTCTACTCGAAGGTCTGCCAGGCCTGCTTCTCGGCGGTCTCGGCCGTCGGACTGACCAGCGTGAACTCGGCCTCTGCGGGCTCGCCACCCAACGCAGCGGCCGCGATCGTGAAGTCACCGGGCAGCACCCAGCCAGCCTTCCTGGTGCAGCCGGCGTTGGATTCCCGGGCGTCAGCCCAGGTCAGCTCGACGACAGTGGCCACGGCCCGTCGTACGACGACCGACTCGGAAGGCACTGCCTTCGGGCACTGCCGCGTCGTCCAGACCTCTTCGCCGCCCTGGGCGATCCGCACCGTCACGTTGTCGCTGGAGACCTGCCAGGTGCAGGCCTCTGACTCGAGCGTCTGCAGCGACAGGGTCAGGGTGACGTCGCTGCCAGCGGCCGAGGACTTCGCCACCGACGGCGTGATCGCCACATCGGCGGCATCGCAGGTGCCCTCGGGTGCCGCCAGGGTCGGGGTGCTCTTGGCGCCCGGCGAGGCGGTCTCCGTGGCCGGCTCCTCACCGACGGTCACCGTCTGGGTGGCCGACACCTGGGCGCCCGCCTGCTCTGCGACCGCAACCTGGTCGGACTCGCCGTCGCTGCCGGCGCTCAGCCAGCGTGCGATCACGAACACCAGCGAGAAGGCGACCGCGAGCACGAAGAACCGGCGGCGCCAGTAGACGTCGGCGGGCAAGGGGCCTCGGGTGGTCCGGCTGCCGGCGCTGGTGGGACGGCGCTGCGACGACATGGGTCCGACGGTAGTCAGCCGCGCGCCGCGATCCCGGCTGACCCGCCGTGCGGGGTCGAAGTCACAATGGGTCTGCGATGACGACGAGCACTGCGGGCGACGGCCGAGACCTGGTCGACCCCATCCTCCGCTGGTACGACGAGCACGCCCGCGACCTGCCGTGGCGTTGCCCGGAGGCCTCGCCCTGGTCGGTCCTGGTGAGCGAGTTCATGCTCCAGCAGACCCCGGTCGTGCGGGTTCTCCCGATCCACGAGGTCTGGATGGAGCGCTGGCCCACACCCGGCGCTCTTGCTGCCGATTCCTCCGGCGAGGCCGTTCGGGCCTGGGGCCGGCTCGGCTACCCACGGCGCGCGCTGCGGCTGCACGCGGCCGCCGTCGCGATCACCGAGCACCACGGCGGTGAGGTCCCCTCGTCGTACGACGACCTGTTGGCCCTGCCCGGCGTCGGCGACTACACCGCAGCGGCGGTGGCTGCGTTCGCCCACGGACAGCGCCAGGTCGTGCTCGACACCAACGTCCGTCGGGTCCTGGCCCGCAGCGTCACCGGTGTCGAGTTCCCGCCACGGTCGGTCACCCGTGCCGAACGGGACCTCGGCGCGGCCCTGTTGCCGGCCGACCCGCCCACGGCCGCCACCTGGTCGGTCGCAGTGATGGAGCTGGGCGCGCTCGTCTGCACAGCGGACCGGCCACGCTGCGCCGACTGCCCCGTGCGGGGCGACTGCGCCTGGCAGCGGGCCGGCGCACCGCCGTACGACGGCCCACCTCGTCCGGTCCAGGGGTACGCCGGGACCGACCGGCAGTGCCGCGGGCGCCTGCTGGCCGTGCTCCGCGATGCACCCGGCGCGGTTGCGAAGGCGCGCCTCGACGCCGCCTGGGACGAGCCGGTCCAGCGGGAGCGCGCGCTCACCTCCTTGCTCGCCGACGGCCTGGTCGTGCTCGCCGCCGACGGCCGCTACGCCCTGCCCTGACCGGGACGGTCCGCAGAGAGCTCAGACCGGGGTGAGCCGGAAGACGCGGATCTCCCGGTCGGTGCGGGTCTTGTAGACGGCGTAGTTGCCGGCGAGATCGACCATCTTCTGCCAACCGGCATCGGCCTCGGCTCCCCCGAGGAGCTCGGCGACCACCGGGATCTCGCTGCCACCGCTGATGACCCGCGCCTCCGGCCGCGCGAGCAGGTTGGCCGTCCACGCCGGATGATGCTGCTGCCCGAAGTTGGAACCGACGACGATCACCGACTCGCCGGCGTCTCGCGCGTAGAGCAGCGGGCTGAGCCGCTGCTGACCCGACTTCCGACCGATCGTCTCCAGGAGCAGCGTCGGCAGTCCGATGGGCCCGAGGACCGTACGACGACCACGGGTGCGCAACAGGACCTTGCGGTCCAGGGGCATCAGCTTGCGGATCAGGAACGACCCCGGCTTGCTGGCCGCGATGCGGACGGCCACGCCCTGCACCACCGCGTTCTCCGTGCCCCAGCGGTAGTCAGGAATGCTTGCCATGACCCGATCAAAGCAGGTCCGACCCGGCCCGTCGATGACGGACCGGGTCGGATCGAGTCGTTCTATTCGTTGCCCGCCAGCGGGTCCGCGTCGCCGGGCAGCTCGGCCGTGTCGACCGAACCCTCGGAGACGGTTTCGAGCGGCGGCATGTCCGGGATCGTGTTGATCTTCTGCCCCTCGAAGGTGAACGACGCATCCGGGCCTTCGCCGTCGACGCCCACGAGCACGATCTGGCCGGGGCCGACCTCTCCGAAGAGCATCTTCTCGGCGAGGGTGTCCTCGATCTCGCGCTGGATCGTGCGGCGCAACGGACGCGCACCCAGCACGGGGTCGAACCCGCGGGTCGCGAGCAGGTTCTTCGCGGCCTGGGTCAGCTCGAGCTGCATGTCGCGGTCCCTGAGCCGCAGCTCGACGCCCGCGATCATGTTGTCGACCATCACGATGATCTGCTCCTGCGACAGCGGCGGGAACACGATGATCTCGTCGACACGGTTGAGGAACTCGGGGCGGAAGTGCTGCTTGAGCTCCTCCTGCACCTTGGCCTTCATCCGGTCGTAGGAACCGGCCGTGTCGCTGCCCTGCTGGAAGCCGAGGTTGATGCCCTTGGCAATGTCGCGCGTGCCGAGGTTGGTGGTCATGATGATGACGGTGGTCTTGAAGTCGACGCCCCGGCCCTGGGAGTCGGTCCGGCGACCTTCCTCCAGGATCTGCAACAGCGAGTTGAAGATGTCGGGGTGGGCCTTCTCGACCTCGTCGAACAGGACCACGGAGAACGGCTTGCGGCGCACCTTCTCGGTGAGCTGGCCGCCCTCTTCGTAGCCGACATAGCCCGGAGGCGAACCGAAGAGCCGCGAGACCGTGTGCTTCTCGCTGAACTCCGACATGTCGAGCTGGATCAGGGAGTCCTCGTCACCGAAGAGGAACTCGGCCAACGTCTTGGACAGCCACGTCTTACCGACACCGGACGGACCGGCGAAGATGAACGAGCCACCGGGACGCTTGGGGTCCTTCAGTCCGGCACGCGTACGACGGATCGCCCGACTGAGGGCGCGAACGGCCTCGTCCTGGCCGATGACCCGCTTGTGGAGCTCGTCCTCCATCTTGAGCAGCCGCGTGGACTCCTCCTCGGAGAGCTTCACGATCGGGATGCCCGTCGCGACCGCCAGCACCTCGGCGATCAGCTCCTCGTCGACCTCGGCGACCTCGTCCATGTCACCGGAGCGCCACTGCTTCTCGCGGTCGGACTTGGCCAGGATCAGCTGCTTCTCCTCGTCGCGCAGGCGCGCGGCGGCTTCGAAGTCCTGGCCGTCGATGGCCGCTTCCTTGCGCTGGCGGACGTCGTTGATCTTGTCGTCGTACTCGCGCAGGTCGGCGGGCGCCGTCATCCGGCGGATCCGCAGGCGCGATCCGGCCTCGTCGATCAGGTCGATCGCCTTGTCCGGAAGGAAACGGTCGGAGATGTAGCGGTCGGCCAGGGTCGCGGCCGAGACCAGCGCCTCGTCGGTGATGGTCACCCGGTGGTGCGCTTCGTAGCGGTCGCGGATGCCCTTGAGCATCTCGATCGTGTCGGCGATCGACGGCTCCGGCACCTGGATCGGCTGGAACCGGCGCTCGAGAGCGGCGTCCTTCTCGAGGTACTTGCGGTACTCGTCGAGGGTCGTGGCGCCGATGGTCTGGAGCTCCCCACGGGCCAGCATCGGCTTGAGGATGCTCGCCGCGTCGATCGCGCCCTCGGCCGCACCGGCGCCGACGAGGGTGTGGATCTCGTCGATGAACAGCACGATGTCGCCGCGGGTGCGGATCTCCTTGAGGACCTTCTTCAGCCGCTCCTCGAAGTCACCGCGGTAGCGGGAACCAGCGACGAGCGCACCCAGGTCGAGGGTGTAGATCTGCTTGTCCTTCAGCGTCTCCGGCACGTTGCCCTTGACGATGTCCTGGGCGAGGCCTTCGACGATCGACGTCTTGCCGACACCGGGCTCACCGATGAGGACGGGGTTGTTCTTGGTGCGCCGCGACAGCACCTGCATGACCCGCTCGATCTGCGGCGCACGGCCGATGATCGGGTCGAGCTTGCCCTCGCGGGCGTCCTGGGTCAGGTTGCGACCGAACTGGTCGAGGACCAGCGACGACGACGGGGTGTCCGAACCACTCGTGCTGCCCGAGGCCGAGGCGGACGCGCCGCTCTCCTTGCCCTGGAAGCCGGAGAGCAGCTGGATCACCTGCTGGCGGACCCGGTTGAGGTCGGCGCCGAGCTTCTGCAGCACCTGGGCAGCGACACCCTCGCCCTCGCGGATCAGGCCGAGCAGGATGTGCTCGGTCCCGATGTAGGAGTGGCCGAGCTGCAGCGCCTCACGCAGTGAGAGCTCGAGGACCTTCTTGGCGCGGGGCGTGAAGGGAATGTGTCCCGACGGCGCCTGCTGGCCCTGACCGATGATCTCCTCGACCTGGGCGCGCACCGCCTCCAGCGAGATGTCGAGGGACTCGAGCGCCTTCGCAGCGACGCCCTCGCCCTCATGGATCAGGCCGAGCAGGATGTGCTCGGTCCCGATGTAGTTGTGGGAGAGCATGCGGGCCTCTTCCTGGGCCAGCACCACCACCCGGCGGGCTCGGTCAGTAAACCGCTCGAACATCAGCACGCTCCTCAGCAACAGGGAAGTTCTGTTGGGTACAACCCTTCCAACAGCCTACGCGTTCCTTGTACGGCGTCCTTTCCAGTCCGCTGACAGCGAACAAGGACCGCCCTGTTGTCAGTCGGCCTCAGTTCGCCGAATCAAAGGCCTCGCGTACGTCGGCGGGGATCCGGCCGCGTTCGGGAACGCTGTGGCCGTTGGACCGGGCCCACTCGCGGATCTCCCTGGCGGAGGCACCGCCGTCGGAGGACGCCGCGGCACGGGCTCCGCGGCGAGCCGCACGGCCGACCTTGCGGCCGTGGCCGACGTAGGTCGCCAGCGACTCGCGCAGCGCCTCGGCGTTCTTGTCGTTCAGGTCGATCTCGTAGCTGGTCCCGTCGAGACCGAACACCACCGTCTGGCTGGCTTCGGTGCCGTCGATGTCGTCCACCAGGGTGATGCTGACTTTCTGCGCCATCGCAGAATCTCCTTCTCGTCGCAATATCGGAATCAACTCGACGAACGAGTCGTATTGCGAAGATCAAAGCACACGGCAGTCAATGTCTGGATCAACGTTGATTGCGGAGAAACACCTTTTCCAGTCCGCGCAGGGTCAGCCACGGGGAATGGTCGGTGAAACAGCGACAGTCCTCAATGACCAGCGGCGCGAGATGGCCGGTCGCAATGACCGCGACGTCCTCGGTCGCGCACCCGAGTGCAGCAATGAGGCGCTCGACCATTCCTTCGACCTGGCTAGCGACGCCGAACACCATGCCTGACTGCAACGCTTCGACGGTGTTCTTGCCGATCACCCCGCGGGGCCGCACGAGTTCGACCATGCGGAGCTGGGCTCCTCCACGGCTCAGGGCGTCGAGGGAGATCTCGATGCCGGGCGTGATCGCACCGCCGACATATCGACCTTGCGCATCGACGACATCGAAAGTCGTGGCCGTGCCGCCGAAGTCGACCACGATCGCGGGTCCCGAATAGTCGGCGGCCGCGGAAAGGGCATTGATGATGCGATCGGTGCCGACTTCACGCGGATTGTCGACCATGATCGGCACACCGGTGCGAATACCGGGTTCCACGATCACCAGCGGGACATCGGCGAAATGCGAAGCGAGCATCTCCCGCCACGCATTGAGCCCCGCCGGAACCGTCGCACACACCGCAATTCCGGAAATGTCGTCCTCGTGCTCGACCAGCAGGCCGCGAATCAGCACCGACCACTCGTCGGCCGTGCGGCGCTCGTCGGTCGAGACCCGCCAGTGCGCGACCACCTCACCGTCCTCGAGCAGTCCGAGGACGGTGTGGGCGTTGCCGATGTCGGCGGCGAGCAGGGCCATCTGATCAGCCGGTCCGGAAGTCCAGGCCGAGGTCGAAGACGTTGACCGAATGGGTCAGCGCGCCGACCGAGATGAAGTCGACACCGGTCTCACCGACCTCGCGGGCGCGCTCGAGCGTGAGGCCACCGGACGCCTCCAGGGTCGCCCGACCGCCTTCGGCCTTGTTGATCCGGACGGCCTCGGCCATGTCAGCGGTGCTCATGTTGTCGAGGAGGATCTCGGTGCAACCGGCGGCCAGGACCGCTCGCAGCTCGTCGAGGTCCATGACCTCGACCTCCACCCGCAGGCCGGGGTTGGCAGCGACGACGGCCTCGTAGGCAGCGACGACGCCACCGGCCGCGACCGCGTGGTTGTCCTTGACCATGGCCCGGTCGACGAGGCTGAACCGGTGGTTCACGCCTCCGCCGCAGGCGACGGCGTACTTCTGGAGGGCACGCCAGCCGGGCAGTGTCTTGCGGGTGTCGAGCACGCGGGCGTGGGTGCCGGCGAGGGCGTCGACCCATGCGGCGGTCGCGGTCGCGACTCCGGAGAGGTGCGAGGCGAAGTTGAGGGCGGTGCGTTCGCCGGTCAGCACGCCCTTGACCGGACCGGACACGGTCAGCACGACGTCGCCCGGGACGACGCGGGTGCCGTCGGGCACGCGGCCGCTGACCTCGACCGTGTCGCCGAGGGCGTAGACGAAGGCGAGCTCGGCAATCGCGAGGCCGGCGACCACACCCGGCTCGCGGGCCACGAAGTCGGCGACTGCCGTGCCCATGTCAGGCATCGCCGCACTGGTGATGTCGTCGGCGCCGCCGGGCAGGTCTTCCTCGAAAGCGCGGGCGACGTGGTCGTGGACGGCGCGCGGGTCGAGCCCGGCGGCTGCGATCTCCTCGACGAGGGCCGCCGGCAGTGCGTCGTACGGCGTGCGCGCGATCATGGGGCACCTCCGTCGACGGCGCCGTCGGTGGCCGGCGAGCGCGCGAAGTCCACCGTGGTGACGCCGTCAGCCATCCGTACGTCGAAGTGGCCGGCCCACTGGGCGTCGTCGCGCTCGGGGAAGTCCTCGCGCCAGTGTGACCCGCGGGTCTCCTCGCGCAGCGCTGCGGCGTCGGAGAGCGCAGCGCTGATGGTGACCAGGTTGGTCGACTCCCACGCGGCCTGGCCGACAGCGTCGGCCGCGACGCCGGCGAGCTTGTCGAGCACGACAGCCGCTTCAGCAAGGCCCGGCGCCGTGCGGAGCACGCCGACCTTCGAGGACATCGTCTCCTGCAGCTCGCGCCGTACGTCGCCGGAGACCAGTCCGGCCGTACGACGATCGGTGCCGGGCTCGCGCCAGGGCGCCAGCTCGCCGGGCAGCACGTCAGCGATCCGCCGCGAGAAGACCAGTCCTTCCAGCAACGAGTTGGACGCGAGCCGGTTGGCGCCGTGCACACCGGAGCAGGCGACCTCGCCGGTGGCGTAGAGCCCGGGCAGGTCGGTGCGACCGTGCAGGTCGGTGCGGACGCCACCGGAAGCGTAGTGGCACGCCGGCGCGACCGGGATCAGCTCGGTGACCGGGTCGACCCCGTGGGAGCGCGCGGTCGCCAGGATCGTCGGGAAGCGCTTCTCCCAGAAGGCCTGCCCGAGGTGCCGTGCGTCGAGCCACATGTGCGGACGCCCGGTGTCGAGCATCCGCTTCATGATCGCCTTCGCGACGACGTCGCGCGGGGCGAGGTCGGCGAGCTCGTGGATGCCCTGCATGAACCGGTTGCCCTCGTCGTCGACGAGGAACGCGCCCTCGCCACGGACCGCCTCGGAGATCAGCGGCTGCTGCCCGCGGGAGTCGGGGCCGAGGTACATCACGGTCGGGTGGAACTGGACGAACTCGAGGTCGCGCAGCGTCGCACCGGCGCGCAGCGCCAGGGCCATGCCGTCGCCGGTGGCGACGGACGGGTTGGTGGTCTGGGAGAACACCTGCCCGAGGCCGCCACTGGCCAGCACCACCGCGCGGCAGTGGACGGCGCCCACGCCGTCGCGCTCACCCTCGCCGATGACGTGCAGGGTCAACCCGGCCACACCGAGCGGACCCGTCGGGTCGGCCGGGTCGGGACCGAGCAGCAGGTCCACGGCCAGCGCGTGCTGGATGACCTCGATGTCGGGGGCCGCCTCGATCGCCGCGATCAGGGCGCGCTGGATCTCGGCACCCGTGGCGTCGCCACCCGCATGGGCGATCCGGTCGCGGTGGTGGCCGCCCTCGCGGGTCAGCGACAGCTCGCCGTCGGCGGTGTGGTCGAAGTTCGTGCCGAGGGCGATCAGCTCACGAACCGCCTCGGGGCCCTCGGTCACCAGTGCCCGTACTGCGTCCAGGTCGCAGGCGCCCGCGCCCGCGACGAGGGTGTCGAGCTCGTGCTCCTCAGGGGTGTCACCGGGACCGAGCGCGGCGGCGATGCCGCCCTGCGCCCACTGGGTCGAACCGGCCGCCAGCACGTCCTTGGTGACGACCAGGATCTTGTCCACGTGCTCGCGCAGGCGCAGCGCCGCCGTCAGCCCGGCGATCCCGGAGCCGACGATGACGACGTCGGCCTCGGTCGACCAGCCCGGGCCGGGCGCGTGCAGGCGTCCCGGAAGACGTCGTACGGCGGCCGGGGGCACGTGGTCGGACATTCCTGCAGGCTACTGATCGACGCCGGGGTCAGCGCGCCGCGGTGACGTCGCCGCGCTCGAGGCTCGGGTCGCCGAAGGTCTCGGCCGGGTCGAAACCGGTGGCCATGATCTTGTTGTCGGCGTCGACGAAGACGACGCTGGGCTTGAACTCCTTGGCCTCCTCGGTCGACATCTGGCCATAGCCGATGAGGATCACCAGGTCGCCCGGGTGCACCAGACGCGCAGCGGCACCGTTGATGCCGATCACGCCCGAGCCGCGCTCGCCGGCGATCGTGTAGGTCTCGAGGCGGGCGCCGTTGTCGATGTCGACGATGTGGACGAGCTCGCCGGCAAGCAGGTCGGCCGCGTCGAGGAGGTCCTCGTCGACGGTGACCGAGCCGACGTAGTGCAGGTCGGCCTGCGTGACGGTCGCACGGTGGATCTTGCTCTTCATCATGGTGCGCAGCATTGGGGTTCCCCCTAGGAGATCGAACTGCTCAGAACTGCAGGGTCATGTTGTCGATGAGCCGGGTCGTCCCGACCCTGGCTGCAACGAGGATCCGGCCTTCGGTGCCGGCTTCCGGGAAGTCGGGCAGCTCGCCGAGGCCCGGGTCGGTGAGTGCGAGGTAGTCGAGTTCTACACCCGGCTCCTCCTTGATGACGCTCATGGCTGCCCAGCGGGCCGCCGGGACGCCGTACGACGTCCGTTCCTGGGCCGCACGGAGCGCACGGCTCAACGTGGCGGCGTGCTCGCGCTGCTCGTCGTCGAGGTAGCGGTTGCGGCTGGACCGAGCGAGCCCGTCAGGCTCCCGGTCCGTGGGGGCACCGACGATCTCGATGCCGAGGCAGAGGTCGGCCACCATGCGGCGGATCAGGCTGAGTTGCTGGTAGTCCTTCTCGCCGAAGATCGCGACGTCGGGGCGGACCAGGCCGAAGAGCTTGGCGACCACGGTGAGGACACCGCGGAAGTGGCCGGGACGGCTGGCGCCCTCGAGGATGTCGGCGAGCGGACCGGGCTGGACGGTGACGGCCTGGGAGACCTCGCCGTCGTGCGGTACGCCGTCGGGGTACATCTCGGCGATGACCGGAGCGAACACGACGTCGACGCCCTCGGCCGCCGCCATCTCGAGGTCGGTGTCGAAGGTTCGGGGGTAGCGGTCGAGGTCCTCGCCAGCGCCGAACTGCAGCGGGTTGACGAAGATCGAGACGACCACGACACCGTCGACACCGGCCCGCTCACGCGCGGCGCGCATCAGGGTCGCGTGACCCTCGTGCAGGGCGCCCATGGTGGGCACGAGCACGACAGGGCCCGTTCCGTTGGTCGAGGAGGTCGCTCTGCGACCGTCTCGAGACCCGAGCAGGCCGGAGAGATCCTCCCGGCTGCGCGCGAGCGCCGGTGTGGTCACCGTGGTCACGCCTGATCGGCTCCGGCGTCGCCGGTGGCGGAGGTGCGGGTGAAGCGCTCGTCGAGGCCGCGGTCGCCGTACGCCCCGAGGACGTCGGCCATCTTGTGCGCCCGGATCGGGATCAGGCGCCCGTCGGTCACGGCCCGGTCGAGGGTCGCCCACGCCATCGCGACGTACGACGGCAGCGTGTCGGGTGCGTTGGCGGAGATGTCCTTGAGGTGGGCCGCGACGGTCCGCACGTCGCCACGGACGATCGGGCCCGTGAGAGCGGCGTCGCCGTGGGCGAGAGCGTTGTCGAGGGCAGCGTCGAGCAGCGGACGCAGGGTGCCGGACGGGTCGTCGACGCCGGCAGCGGCGAGCATGCTCATCGCTTCGCTCACCAGGGTGACGAGGTGGTTGGCGCCGTGCGCGAGACCAGCGTGGTAGAGCGTGCGCATCTCCTCGGGCACCCACGTGGGGCGGCCGCCGAGGTCGTGGACGAGGCCTTCGGCGATCGCCCGCTCAGCGAGGCCGGCGGTGAGGCCGAAGACGCACCCGTGCAGGCGCTCCAGGTCGACGAGGGTGCCGGTGAAGGTCATGGCGGGGTGCAGCGCGATCACGCGGGCGCCGACGGCCACGGCGGGAGCGAGCACGGCCAGGCCGTGACGTCCGGACGTGTGGGCGACGATCTGGCCCTCGCGCAGCGCGCCGCTGGCAGCGAGGACCTGCACCACGTTGGGGAGCATGTCGTCGGGCACGGTCAGCAGGAGCAGGTCGGCGTCGCGCGCGACATCGCTCGGCTTGCGCAGGGGTACGCCGGGCAGCAGGTCAGCTGCACGGCGACGCGATGCGTCCGACTCGCCGGCAGCGGACACGACGTGGTGACCGGCGGCGTGGAGACCCGCAGCGAGGACAGCGCCGACGCGGCCCGCGCCGATCACACCCACGCGAAACTTGGGGGACATTCTTGAACCTTTCGTTCCCGTCCCTCCGACCACTCCTCCCTCGCGGGCGGAGCCGGGGTGGGTACCGGACGTTGTGCTCATTTCAGTGCCCGGGGTTCCGGGACACGACAACGGTACGCCCCCCGGGCGGGTCCCCGTAATGGGTCCGTCTCGTGGGTCGCGTCACACCCCGCCTCGACCGCCCGGGCGAGAGGTCAGCTGCGCGTGATCGTGATCGCGTCCCTGGGTCCACCGAAGCTGACCTCGAACGACGGGCGGTCCTCGGGACGACGGTGGAGATCGGTCGCCCAGTGGAAGTTGCGCGCGGTGAAGCGGAACTCCAGGCGGACCGACTTCGCCTCGGGCGACATCCCGGCGAAGACGTCCGCGAGGTCGAAGCGGGTCCACACGTTGAACTCCCCTCCGCGGACGTGCTCGTCCTCGACCGGCAGGGTGACGACCTCACCGGTCTGCGGCGAGATCGCGTCGATCGTGATCGAACGCTCGTCCATCGCCCCCTGGTCCCACTCGCCGTTGATCAGCAGGGTCCCGGCGAACACCAGGAGGCCGGCGTCAACGGCGGCAGACGCGGTGCGGACCGCGGGGTCGGGGCTGATCCGGTCGCGGACCTTGCGGACGAGCGTCCGGGGCGGCGCCCAGCCGAGCTCGTGGACGTGCAGGATGCCGGTGGCCTGGTCGACGCGCGGAACCCGCTGCTCGACGGCGGTCTCGAAGGCGTGCTTCCAGTCGCGCAGGAAGCGGCGCCAGTCGTGGTCGGCGGCCTTCTTGTAGGCGTTGCGCGACAACTCCTCGACCAGCGCGGGGTCGTCGATCATCCGGATGCAGCGCTCGGCCATGGCGTCCATGTCCTCGGCCGGGACGATGAAGCCGTCGACGCCGTCCTCGATCTGGTCACGCGGGCCGTACCGGACGTCGTAGCTGATCACGGGGCAGCCGAACGCCATCGACTCCAGTGTCGCGAGGGGGTAGCCCTCGTGGGTGCTGGTCATCAGGAAGCCGGTGGCCCGGATCAGCTCGTGCTTGGCTCCCGGATCGAAGCCCATCAGCTTCACGTTGTCGCCGACGCCGAACTCCTCGATCGCCGCCTCGACCGTGTGACCGAGCTTGCCGTGGCCGTAGATCCGCAGCGTGGCCTCGGGACGAGCGGCAACCACCTTCGCGAACGCCTCCACCGCGTGGTGCAACCGCTTCTGCTTCTCCAGCCGGGAGACGATGACGAACGACGCCTTCTCCCGCTCGGGGAGCACCTCGGGCAGCTCGGGCAGCTCCACCGGGTTCGGTACGACGAACAGGTTGTTGGTGTGGCCGAAGCGCTGACCGACGTCCTGGGACTGGCGCTGGGTCAGGGTGACCAGGCCGTCGACGAACCTGATCCGGTTGAACAGCGGCGCGTAGTCGGGCGAGAGCTGGGAGTCCCAGCGACGCTGGCCGACCGTGTGGTTGTTGTGGATCAGGTGCAGCAGGAAGAACCGGTCATCGGCGCGCGGCAGGATCCGGCCGAGCGCGAACCTGGAGTCGGTGACGAGGAAGACCCGCTCGGCGTCGCCGGCCAGCCAGCGCAGCCAGTGCCAGTGCCAGCCGCCGATGTTGGGCGAGGCGTCGACCGGCACGCCGTCCTCGCGTACGACGACGTAGGGCGTCACCGGGAAACTGTTGGCCGTCGGGCCGGCGGGCCGGCGCAGGAAGACCGAGCCATCGGCGCGGCGGTAGTCGTGCGCGACCTCCTGGCCGCCGCGGAGGTGCCGCGTGTAGTAGACGGTGCCGTCCGGGTGCATCTCGTCGAGGGTGCGGTCGACGCCCTCGAGCTCGGGCAGGGCCCCTCCGAGGGCACGCGCCTCCTCGGTCGGCTCGACGTCCGGAATCGTCTGCTCGCGGTACCACTCGTAGATGTTGAGAAGGCGCATGCCGTCGATCAGCACGCCCTGCTCGACCAGCCCGGCGCGCTGCTCCGGGTAGATCGGCTTCGACTCCACCGTGAGCACGGTCGTGGGGATGCCCGTGTGCCGTGTGATCAGCCGGTTCCGCATGATCATGGCCCTGGTCTGGCCACCTGCGGACGCCCGGACCTCGTCGGTCAGCGTCAGATACACACCATCCGGCATCTTCACGTTCTCGACTCCACTGTCAGGCATGCGGGGAGCATAAGCGGTCCCGGTCCCGGCACCTGTGTAGGGTTTCGGGCGCACGAGTCTCGAAGGTTTCAATGAAGGAGTCCCTTGGCGACATCGGCCCGCACCTTGGCCCGCCGTCTGCTCCGCGCGCGGGGGGCTTCCGTTGTCGACGGCTCCTCCGCTGCCGGTTCTGCAACATCCGTCCCGGCCCTCGTGGCCGGCCCCGACCTCGTCTGGGGGCTGACCGCCGAGCGCGGCGGGTTCCTCGAGCGGGCCTGGGCGCTGTTGCAGGGACTTCCCACGGAGACGTGGTCGACCGAAGCGGCCGATGCCTATGCCCGATCCGGGCTGACGGTCGATCCCGAGGCCGCGCTGCGCTCGATCCGCGCGCTGGCTGCTGACCAGCGCGCCGACATCCCGGCGGAGTCCTGGCTCGCCCTGTGCTCCCGCGTCTTCGGGTACGGCGACCAGGAGCTCGCGCGCGCCCTGTGGGCTCGCCTCGACTCGTCGGTCGGCGACGGCAGGGGCGTCGACAAGTTCGTCGTCCAGTCCCGCGACTGGCTGCGCTCGTGGGTGGCCGCGTCCAACGACTCCCCCGACGCCCCGGCCGCTCCCGCCGGCACCGTCTCCTACGCCGTCGTCGACTACGGCCACCCCGGCCGAGCCCGCGCCTCGGCCAACATCGGCGACCACGTCCAGACGATCGCCTCGCTGGGCCACGTGCTGCGCCACCGCGACCTCACCTACTCCGGCGAGCCCGAGCTCGTCGACCTGGCGGGCCGCCTCGGCGCGCGGGTCCGGCCCGACCGGGTCCGCAACGGCGCGGCCGGAAACGTCCAGCTGATGACGCTCGAGCGCGACGCGTCGACCTACCAGGAGATCCCGCCGGACACCTGGATGATCGGGTTCGGCTGGTACATGCACCCGATCTTCGGCATGCGGTGCGGCTTCCCGTTCCACAAGAACCTGCGGCCGCTGTTCGTGTCCTTCCACTGCAACAACCGCGACCTGCTGACACCCGAGGCGATCGACTACCTCAAGCAGTACGGCCCGATCGGCTGCCGTGACCACACCACCGTCGACATCCTGCTCTCCGCGGGAGTCCCGGCGTTCTTCTCCGGCTGCATCACGACCACGGTCACCACGCTCTTCCCTGACCTGACCACGCCGCCGCCGGCCGACGCACTGGTCGGGTACGTCGACGTGGACCTCTCGAAGGTCCCGATCGGCTCGCCGCTCTACCGCCAGAGCGCGGACGTCGTGCGGTTCACGCCGTTCGTGAAGAACATCGACATCGCCGTCAAGATGCTCGACGACTACCGCAGCAACCACCGCCAGATGGTGACCTCGCGGCTGCACACCTATCTCCCCGGTCGCAGCATCGGGATCGACATCGACTTCCGGCCGGGCAACCTGGCGGACCCCCGGTTCGTCGGCCTCAACCCGCTGACCACCGAGGGCTTCGCGGCCATCCGCGACGGCATCGACGGCCTGCTCGAGCAGGTCCTGCCGCTGGCATTCAGCGGTGCGAGCGTCGAGGACGTGTACACCCGCTGGCGCGAGGTGACGGCTCCGCTCGTCGCCGCAGCGCAGGCGCGCTTCGACGCTCCCCCCGCGACCACCCCGCTGCAGACCACGTTGCCCGCCCAGGTGGCGGCACGCCGGGTCGCGACGCCGGCCGACGTGCCCGCCGACGCCATCCACGTCGTGGTCCAGATGCGCAAGGGTCAGCGACCCGTGCTGCGCCGACTGATCGACTCCGTGGCCGCACACACCACGGCTCCGGTCCACGTATGGGTGCTGCACCGCGGACTCGACCCGAAGGTCGCCGAGTTCGCCCACGGCAACATCACGACCACCGACGTCGACCTCGGCGACCTCGCGGTCGACATGGTCCAGCCCGACGGGAACACCGCCGACGCCGGCCAGGTCCTCAGGCTGGTGACGACCGACCTGCTGGCCGACGTCGACCGGTTCGTCGTACTCCCGATCGCGAGCGTGCTGTCCGAGGACCTCGCCACGCTGGCGGCGACCGACCTCGGCGGACACCTCGTGGCGGCGGCGACGGCGGTCGGCGTACGCGGCATCAGCGGTTTCCACGTCATCCACTCCGGCGCCCGCAACCTCGGGAGCACCAAGCTCCCCGACCGCGCCGACCGCGCAGCGGAACTGCGCCGGTCGGTGCACCAGAAGCACGCCTTCGACTTCGATGCCTTCGACACCGACCTGATGGTCGTCGATGCCGCCCAGGCACGGGAGCAGGGCCTGCTGGCCACGCTCGCCGGCTGGATGGAGCACTACGGGCTGACCTACCGGGGTGCCCTGCACGCCGTGGTCGGGCCCGACCGGGCCGTCGTACCCGAGCGCTGGAACGTCCTCCCCGACCGGTCGGCCGTGACCGACCCGGCCCTCGCCCGCCTGCCCATGAACCCCTGAGTCCAGGAGCCACGCCATGAACGACAACGTCCTCAAGCGGGCGGCCGGCAAGGCTGCCCGGGTCAAGAACCGCCTGACCACCGAGCCGATCGACCCCGAGGAGCTCAAGGCCGCCCGTCAGCGCAACCACAAGCTCCGCACGAAGGTCGACGAGCTCAAGGCAGCCAACGCCGAGCTCAAGGAAGAACTGGTCCGCACCCGCGCCACGCTGCGCGACCCGGAGCCCGACCTCGCCCTCGACCCGCGCGTCGAGCAGGTCATCCACGCCGTCCGCGAGGAGCACCTGAGCTACCTCAAGGTCGCCAGCCTGCAGATGCTGGCCCGCCAGGTCGTCGCCGCCGACCGCGACGGCCGCAAGGGCCTCATCATCGAGGCCGGCACCGCCCTCGGTGGCTCCGCGATCGCGATGGCCGCCGCCAAGGACCCGTCGCGCCCGATGAAGGTCTACGACGTCTTCGGCATGATCCCCGAGCCTTCGGAGAAGGACGGCGTGGACATCCAGGCCCGCTACGAGAAGATCAAGGCCGGCGAGTCCAAGGGGCTCGAAGGCGAGACCTACTACGGCTACCGCGACGACCTCTACGGCGAGGTGACCGCCTCGTTCGCCCGCCACGGTGTCGAGGTGGGAGCCAACAACGTCGACCTCGTCCAGGGCCTGTTCCAGGACACCATCGACCTCGGCGACGAGCCCGTGGCCTTCGCCCACCTCGACGGCGACTGGTACGACTCCACCATGGTCTGCCTCGAGCGGATCGCCCCGCTGGTCGTCCCCGGCGGCCGCATCGTCCTCGACGACTACTACTACTGGTCCGGTTGCCGCCAGGCCACCGACGAGTACTTCGCCGGCCGCAAGGACTTCCGCATCGAGCGCCGCACGAAGTTGCACGCGGTGCGTCTGTGACCGATCGCGGTCAGCATCAGCGAGGATGACCGCCCCGTGGACGAGTCCGGCGTGCCCGACGTCAGCGTCATCATCCCGGCGCACAACGCCATGCCGTACGTCCTGCGCACCCTGGAGTCGCTGGTCGGGCAGACGATCGACCTGACCCGGCTGGAGGTCGTGGTCGTCGACGACGGCTCGACCGACGGCACCGGCGAGGAGCTCGACCGCTGGGCCGACGCACATCCGGGCCTGTTCCGGGTCGTGCACCAGGCTGCCTCCGGCGGTCCCGCGACACCGCGCAACGTGGCCCTCGACCTGGTCCGCGGCCGCTACGTCTACTTCCTCGACGCCGACGACCACCTCGGCCCGGAGGCCCTCGAGCGTCTCGTCGCGACCGCTGACGAGACGGGCTCCGACATCGTGCTCGGCAAGCTCGTCAGCACCGGGACCCGCGGCGTGCCCGAGTCGATGTTCCGGCGCAACGACCTCGACGCCGATCTCTACACGTCGCGGATCTACTGGACGCTCACCGCTCTCAAGCTCTTTCGGCGCTCCCTGCTCGAGGAGCACCGCATCCGTTTCCCCACGCACCTGCCGATCGGGTCCGACCAGCCGTTCACGGCGCTGGCCTACCTGCGCGCCGGTCGGATCAGCGTGCTGAGCGACTACGACTTCTACTCCGTGGTGCTGCGGGACGACGGCAACCACGTGACGGTGCGGGGGTCCACGCCCAAGCGGCTGTTGATCGTCGAGGAGATGTGCGCCCTCCTCGCCCGCGAGGTCGACGATCCGGCCAGGCGAGCGGTGCTGCTGGCGCGTCACTTCCAGGTCGACCTGCTCACCGTGGTGCGGCGGCTCAAGGACAGTCCTGCAGACGAGCGGGCCGAGCTCTTCGCGCGCACGGGTGACCTGGTCCGGGCCCACCTCGACCCCGACGTCGAGCAGAGGCTGTCCCACGACGCGAGGCTCGTCCACCACCTCGCTGGGCGCGGCCTGCTCACCGAGACCCTCGCCGCAGCCGCCTTCGAAGCCGCCGGGCCGATCGAGGCCATGGTCGACGGCGGCCGGGTCCTGGCGCGCCTTCCGTACCTCCGCGACCCGGCGATGGGCGTGCCCGACCGGGTGTACGACGTCACCGACCGGGTCGCGCTGCGGCAGTCGCTGGCGTCGTACGCATTGGACGACGGGGTGCTCGACCTCGCCGGAACCGTGCGCTTCACCCGCATCGTCACCGCGCCCGACGACGCGGCCGAGATCGTGTTGCGCCGTACGGGCAAGAAGCCGCAGGAGTACGCCGTCGCGGCCACGCGCGGACCGGACACCGAGGTCGACGCGCACATCGACCTGCGGACCGTCGCGGATGGCGGACCCCTGCCCCGGGGAACCTGGGAGGTCCGGATCCGGCTCCGCCGCGAGGACTTCGCGAGCACGGCACGGTTCGTCGTGCCGCCGAGCGGTCGCGGCAACGACACCGCAGCAGAGCCGCCATCGGCCCCTTGGGCCGCTCGGAGCCGCGTCACGGCCTCCGGGGCGCTCCAGGTCGTGGTGACCCGTCAGGACCCCGCCACGCCGCGCGAACCCGTGTCCCGGGCCCGACGCCTCGCCGACCGCCTCAGGCGCCGTTGAGGGTCACCAGCGCGGCGCCCTTCTCGAGCGGGATGGACGTCACCTCGAACAGGCCGGGGTGCTCGGCCTGCCAGCGCTGCAGGATCGCCTGCTCCTTGGCGCGGTTGTAGTCGTCGAGCACGATCTGCGCGTCGGGCGTCAACGTGTCGAGCAGGAACGGAATCACGGGGTAGCGGGCCAGCGGACCCAGGGTCGCGGGCGGTCCGTCGACGAACAGCAGATCGACATCGGCGAGGTCCTCCCAGGCCGACCGGGCGTACCAGCTGGTGACCTCGTCACCGAACGTGACTTCTTCGAGTGGCGCGGTGCGCACCTCGGCGATGTCATCGACGCCGTGGCGACGCAACAGCTCGCGGGTCTGCTCGGCGTACGGCTCGAGGTGCTCGAGGGCGATCACCCGGCCGTCGATGCCGAACTGGCGCAGCGCCAGCGCGAAGCAGAGCGTGGAGAGGCCACTGCCGCACTCGACGATCACCCTCGAGCGCTGGCGGTCGACCAGGTCAACCAGGAACAGCAGCACGTCCGGCGAGGCCGGGAAGCCGCGGGAGGCCGGCAGTGCGTGCTGGATCGGCAGCATCGCGTAGAGGTTGGTCAGCGCCTCGCTCTGGCGGAACGTGCGCTGGATGTCGGCGCCGACGACGCGACGGACCCGGGCCAGGTCCTTGTCGGTCAGTGTGCCCGCCGGCGCCTTGGGCTTCGCCGCGGCCTTCCGCGCCACGGGGAGCGGGCGCGCGAGCCGAGCCTCGACCCGCGCGAGGGCACGCAGCGCCGTCAGGCTCACGACGGTGCTCGCGAGGGTCATCAACCCCAGCAGGGCCACCAGCGCGATCAGCCAGCAGTCGAGGTCGGAGCTGAGCGCCGCCACGACGATGGCGAGCAACCACAGGGCAGCAGCGGACAGGCTCCACCAGCGAGTTCGCATGAGGTGCCGTCAGCTTCCCAGGGTGAAGGGGTCGTCCTTGCGCACGTCGTAGACGTGACCGGACTGCTCCGAGATCAGCACGTCGACCGAGGTGTGGGCGACGACCTGGGAGTCCAGCAGCGTGCCCGGGGCCTCCTCGCCGAAGGCCTTGGTGCGCATCGGGGTGCCCGTGCGCTCGGGGTTGATGCAGTTGACCCGCACGCCCGCGTCGGCCCATTCGTCGGCCAGCGCCTGGGTGAGGTTCACGGTCGCGGCCTTGGCCGACGAGTAGAGGCTGTAGCCGCCGCGCCCGCGGGTGTAGGAGCTCGACGTGAACAGCAGCAGCGCCCCGCGGGAAGCGGCCAGGTGCGGGAAGAACTCCTGGGCGATGAAGATGGGCCCGAGGTAGTTGATCTCGGTCGCGGCGTAGACGGTTTCCTCGCTGGTCTCGAGGAGCTCGCCGCGGGGCAGGACGCCGGCGGTGTTGACCACGAAGTCGATCGAGCCGGTCTCGGCGATCGCCTTCTTCGCAGCGGCGGCGACGTCGGAGCGACGGCCGACATCGGTGTTGGTGGTCGAGCGGCTGAACGTGAGCACCGTGGCGCCGTACGACGCGGCGAGCGCGGCGATGTAGGCGCCGATGCCGTAGCTGCCGCCGAAGACCACCATCGTCTTGCCGGCGAGTGCGTCCTTGTAGCCCGCCTCCGTCTTGGCGCGCGGCAGGTCGATGCCGGTCAGCTGGAACAGCTTGTCGGCGATGAAGACGTCGATCGGCTCGGTGACCTTCATGTTCCGGTCATCGCCGTGCACGACGATGATCGGCTCGTCCGGGAGGTAGCGGAGCACGACGCTGCAGTCGTCGGTGGCCGTGAAGTCCGGGTCGGCGTCGGCGAGCTCGTAGGCCTTGGCCAGCACGTCGAGGCGGAAGGCCTGCGGGGTCTGGCCACGACGCAACGACGCACGCGGGGGGATGCTGCGGATCGTGTCGTCCTGCGCGACCTCGATGATCGTGTCGGCCGAGGGGATCGCCACATCGACCGCCGGGTAGGACTCCAGCGCGGCGAAGCACTCGCCGATGATCCGCGGCGTCACGAGCGGGCGCACCGCGTCGTGCAGCAGGATCCGTACGTCGGCGCCGGCCGCATTGGCCTGCAGGTGGCTGATCGCGCGCTGCGTGGTGGCGTTGCGGGTGTCGCCGCCCTCGAGGATCTCGGTGACCTTCGGGTACGCGTCACCACGGGTGATCTCGCGGACCGCGTCGGTGTGGCCCGGCGTCATCATGATGACGACCTCGTCCACGTCGGGGTGGTCGTGCAGTGCGACCAGTGTGTGCTCGAGCAGCGTCTTGCCGGCGACCTTGATCAGCTGCTTGGGGATGTCGAGACCCACCCGGCTGCCCACGCCACCGGCGAGGAGGACGGCCACGTTCTTCACGGAAGTCGACATGCCGACAGGCTACTTGTCGGGCTCGGCGCCCGCCGAATGGGCGGGGCCCGCCAGCTCTGCCCTCAGGCGAAGAACTCAGCCACGACCAGCTCGGCCGAGCGACCGTCCTGGAGCTGGTTGTACTTCTCGTGGAACCGCGCCATCTCGGGCGCCACGGCACGCTCCAGGGCGCCGAAGTCGCGCAGCAGGCGCACGGCCTCGTCCGCGGTGTCCACCAGCGGGCCCGGGGCCGAGTCGCGGTAGTCGTAGAGGAAGCCGCGCACGCCGCCGACGTAGGTGTCGAGGTCGGGCACCAGGAAGATCATCGGTCGCTGGGTCAGCGCGAAGTCGAAGCGCAGCGACGAGTAGTCGAGCACGGCCGCGTCGGCCGCCAGGATCAGGTGGTTGATCTCCGGGTAGTCGGTGACGTCGAGGAAACGGGCGGTCGCGTCGTTCAAGGGCGACGAGGCCGCCGAGTGGAACCGGTGACCGCGCATCAACAGGACGTAGTCGGGGCCGAGCGCCCGGCTGGCCGCCTCGAGGTCGAGGTGCTGCACCAGCTCGGCCGTACGCCAGTTGGTGGCCAGGTCGTCGCGCCAGGTGGGGGCGTAGAGCACGGCCTTCTGGCCCGGGCGTATCCCCAGTCGCCGCCGGGTGTCCTCGCGCAGGGCATCGGCACCGTCGTTGACCAGTTCGTCGTCGCGGGGGTAGCCGTGGCTGTGGATCGGGCCGTCGTAGGCATATTCACGGCGGTAGTGCTCGTCCATCGCGGGAGCGGGCGTGAGGATCAGGTCCCACTCCCCCGACGTGCGGGCCAGCTCGCTCTCGATCCGCTTCTGCGTGTAGTGCTTGGCCCGCCACATGCGCAGCCCCATCGACTTGGCGGGGTAGCCGTGGAAGGTCTGCAGCAGCTTCTGACCGGGGCGGCGGTGGAACCAGCGCTCCGGGTCGATGTTCATGCAGAGGTACTTCGCGCTCGCCATGACGCGATACCACTCACGCGAGTTCATCGTGACCGCGATGCCGCCCTCCGGCACCCAGGAGGAGGATCCGGCGACCCCCCAGTAGATGGTCAGGTCCGGGCGGGTACGACGCAGCTCCCGGTGGATCGCCAGCTGGCTGTCGGTGGCCGACGCACCGACGTAGGACTGCAGGTAGACGGAGTTCTCCTCCAGCGGGAAGTCCGCGGCGGCGTACCACTGCTGGAGCTCGATCTGCGCTGCCGATCCACGCTCGTCCTCGGCGATCGGGCGCTGCAGCTCGAGGTTGCAGTCCAGTCCGAAGTTGAGGACCCGGCTCGAGTGGTGCTCGCTCACCACGAACTGGTTCAGGTTGGCCAGGGCGCGCTCGCCGAGCGGGAGGATCGCGGAACGACCACCCGAGAAGACCCGGGCGGCGTAGATGCCGCCGGGCGCGGGGCTCTCGCCGAGCCCCCAGGGGTCGACGACGAGCCGGAACCGGACCACGACCGCACCGCCGCTGTCGGGTGCCTCGATTCTGCCCGGCAGGCTGGCCTTGCGGCTGACCAGCTCGATCCGTACGTCGCCGGGCGCCTCGGCCGCGAGCCAGCGACCGGTCAGGGTGACGTCGAGGTCGTCCACCAGCACGTCGTCGACGACGAGCGTGGCACCTGCCTCCCACACCTCGGTCGCGCCGTCATCGGTCCGCGCGAGCACCAGCTCGCCGGCACCAACGCCGAGCCACTGGTCCTGAACCGCGGGCCAGCCGATCGGGTGCTCGACACCGTCCGTGGCGATCGCGGTCAGTGACCAGCGATTCTGACCGGTCCACGGCGCAGGCAGGTCGAAGCGGAACGTGGTGGTGCCGTCGGCGCCCGCGGTCGCCTCACCCCGGACCTGCCGATTGCCGACGCCGGCGCGCACGGCTGCGACCCTCGGACCGGTCGGGTCGAGGGTCAACGTGACGGTCCGGTCGAGGATCTCGACTGCTTGCAGGCGCGGGCCGGCGTCCGGTTCGATGCGCAGGCCGAAGACGGCACCGCGCGGGCTGAAGCCCACCACCGCACCGGCCACCGGTCGGGGCGCGAGGTACTGCCGCCCGAGGTAGTCCGCCGAGCCGTGAACCTCGATCTCGTTGACAGGACCCGACCGGGTCACACCGTCCGTGGCGAGGCTGACCTCGAGCTCCCAGGAAGCAGCTCCCGTTCCGACCAGGTCGGCCACCGGAACACCCGCCACGAAGCCACCCCACGAGGCGTCCTGGTGGCGGCGCAGCCCCGAGCCCGTGCCCTGGTTGGCGCGGCGGTCACGGTACTGCTCGACGTCCAGCTCCACCCGCGCTCCCGACGCGGGATCCACCAACGTGCACACGATGGTGGGCGGCGCCGTCATGGTGACGAAGTCGATGGCGGCAGAGCCGCGGATCTCGATCCGTTCGCCGTCGGTCCACCGAACGTCGCGCAGCACGACCCGCAGGCGGGTCTCCTCCTCGGAGAGCTCGAACAACTCGGCGGGAATCGCCAGGTCGACGTCGTCGTGGAACGGGTACTGGGCGAAGATCCGGCCGTCTCGCACGATCGTGGGGCGGCTGCCTGCGGCGAAGAGCCGGTCGGCCGCGAATTCCTCCAACTGGTCGCGGTGGCCGTGCTGCAGCAGCCACAGCTGGATCCGCGACTCGGAGGACAGGGTCGACCAGACATTGTCGCCGGCCGACTCCAGAAGCATCGAGACGTGCTCCCGAAGCGTCTTCCACTGCCGCTCGTCGGCCCGCTCGACATCGGCCAGCAGCGGCTGGACGGCGGCGTCGAGGACACCCCACAGCCACCAGGCGCGCACATCGGGGCGATCCAGCGCGGTGACCGCGGTCCAGGTGCGCTCGTGCTGGTCGATCCACGTGTCCAGCCCGGAGAGGACGTCGTGCATCGTGCCGACGCCGACACCGTCCCGGCGCGCGGTCGGGACGTAGGTGGGCTCCTGGAGCAGGTCGAAGGAACCCGCGTGGTGCAACAGGCCGACGGCCACGTCGGCTCCGGTGCGCAGGCCGTCAGTGAAACGCAGCCCGGACTGGCGCCACAGGGACGGCGTGAAGGCCTTGTTGCCCAGGCCCAGGTCGGTGATCGCGAACGGGGACGCGGCGAGGGTGGTCCGGGCGGCGTCGACCCGGTGAGCAGCGTCGAACGGCGAATCGGGCACCCACCCCACGGTTTCGGGCTCCTTCATCCGCCCGACGACGAGCGCCGAACCGGACTCCTCGTGGGCCGACACCAGGCGGGCGATGCCGCGCGGAAGGAAGTCGTCGCCACCGCTGGCGACCAGGACCAGGCCACCGCGTGCCGCGTCGACGCCAGCATTGCGGGCCGCGGCCAGGGTCGGCTCCACGCGCGAGCGCACCCGGATCCGCCAGTCCTCCGCCGCGTGGCGCCGGGCGATGCCGAGCACCGTGTCGTGGCGGCCGTAGGGCACCACGATGATGTCGAGGTTGCGGTGGGACTGCGCCCGCAGCGTGTCCAGGCAGGGCCCGATGCGGGTCGTCTCGTCGTCACTGAGCGGCAGTACGACGCTCACCCGGATGCCGCTGAAGTCGTTGCGGAACCGCCGCGTGGCGCGTCCTACGGGGCCTCTGACGCGTCCCGGCCCGGACTTCGCGAGTCGGATCAGGGACTGCTGGGCTCGCACGCGGTCGTAGGCCAAGGGGTGAATCCTTCAGGGACGGCGGATGGTCGACGGTCGGGGGGAGACGTCGATCCTAACGATCCAGCCGCGCGCGAACCGCATCACCGGGTGACAGGTTCTGCCTTGGTCGATCGGTCAGACGGCCTTGCGCACCCCATCACGGGAACGGGCGTCCAGCAGCTGCCACTCGCTCTGCAGGACGTCGAGCTCGGCCTCGAGCTCGGCCACCCGAACGACGGCCTGGCCCGCACGCTCCTCGGCGTCGGCAAGCCGCTCGCCCAGGCGCTCGGCGACCCGCTGGGCCTCGGCGGCCTGGTCGTGGGCGGCGGACAGTTCCTCGCGGGCGTCGGCCAGCTCGGAAGCAGCGTCACCGAGACGCTTCTCCAGCCGCGAGATGGTGGCATCGCGCTTGGCGATCTTGCCGGTCATGTCGGCCGCGAACTCGACGTTCTCGGTCGTGCGGACCTCCGTGAGATCAGCGTAGGACCTGGCCTGGTCGGCCCGGTCGCGCGCGGCCTCCTTGCGGGAGGCCATCAGTTCGGAGTGGGTGATCTTGGTGGCGGTCGCGCCGAGGACGACGGCGCTGACAGCGGCGAGCGTGACGAGGAGCCAGGATCCGGTCACAGCAGTGCCCACGACGGCGAGTGCCGCGGACAGAATCATGAAGACGGCCACCATGATGCGGGTGGACCGCTGACGACGACGGTTACCGACTGGGGAAGTCATGTCCGAACGGTAAGCCTCGGGCGGGCGATGAGACGGACGACACGCTTGACACTTGCGTCCCAACAGTCACACGAGTTTCAAGGCTTCGCTGATCTCAGGTCGCCCCGGGGTCGTCCTTGCGCACCCGGCAGGCCCGCTCCAGCAGCAGCGCTGCGACCACGGCGGCCACCGCGCAGCCGCCTGCGACCAGCGAACGCACGAGACGTTCGTCGGCCAGCTCGGCCGGGTCGCCGATCCAGCTGATGGCGTAGCCGGCGTACCCACCGGCGACCAGCGCCGCCACGATCGCGCTCGCCCTCGCGAGCACGAGCCGGTTGACGGCCTTGTGGGGCTCGAGCCGCTCGTGCCGGACGTGGACCGCGCGATGGGTCGCCCAGGCGACGTACCCGAGGATCGCGGCGAGCAACAGCAACGCCAGCGGCTGCGCCGCCGACACCAGCGGGGGTACGACGCTGAGCCGCTCGCACAGCGGGTGGACCGCCCAGCCGCCGACGAGGCCCACCAGCGCCCAGCCCAGCAGGCTGAGCGGCGGGGTGGGCCGCAGGGTGCCGTGTTCAGGATCCCTGTCGGGGCCCTCGGTCCTCACTCAGGTCTCAGGTCACTCGAACTCGAGGACCAGGTCGGCGCGCGGCGTCAGGCCATCGGAGCCTGCCTTGGCCAACAGCTCCGAGACGGGACCCAGGCCCGGGAACTCAGCGTCGGGCTCGAGGTCGCTCCACGGCTTCAGCACGAAGGAACGCTCGTGCGCCTGGGGGTGCGGCAGGCGCAGGTCCTCGGTGTCGCTGCGGCGGTCACCGACCGCGATCAGGTCGACGTCGAGGGTCCGCGGCGCGTTCTTGACCTCGCTGCGGAGCCGGTCGTAGGCATCCTCGATGGCCAGCGCGCGATCGAGCAGGCGGTGGGCCGAGAGGGTGGTGTCGATGAGGACGACCGCATTGAGGAAGGGCGCCGAGTCCGGCGGGCAGTCGACCGGCTCGCTCTCGTAGACAGGAGAGACGCCGGTGACCCACACGTTGGGGGTGTCGGCAAGCGCGTCGACCGCACCCTGGAGGTTCGAGAACCGTTCACCGAGGTTCGAGCCGAGGCCGATCACCACCCGACGGATGGGCCGCATCTCCCCGGTCAGGGTGTCTGCGTCGATGATGTTCGGGTTGGGGGTCTCGGTCATGCTGGGCCCTCTGCCTTTCCGGTTCGGTCTCCCGTTGCAGCGCTCGCGCGGCGACGGGTGACGGTGAGCTGTACGTCGGCGAACGTCGCCTGGATCGGCGCATCCGGCTTGTGCACGGTCACACGAGCCCATTCAACACGACGATCCAACAGGCACACATCGGCGATCCGCTGGACGAGGGTCTCGATCAGGTCGACCGGGTCCTTCGTCACTGCTGCGACCACCTGGTCGACGAGGCTTCCGTAGTCCACGGTGTCGCGCAAGTCGTCCGATGCGGCAGCCGGTCGGGTGTCGACGCCCAGGACCAGGTCGATCCTGAAGACCTGCCCGTCCCGGCGTTCATGGTCGAAGACCCCATGGTGGGCGAAGCACTCGATGCCGAGGATGCTCAGTTCATCCAGACGGTCGTCCGTCACGCGCGTTCCTTCCCCGTCGCTGCCCGATCAGCGTTCTGCCGGCTCCACTGTGCCGCAACGGCCAAGGCATCGCGGTGAGCGCGCACATCGTGGACCCGCAGGCACCACACCGGTGCTGCGCCGACACCCACAGCGAGCAGGGCGGAGAGCGCGACACCCGCCGCTTCCCGCTCCGCGACCGGCCGTGGCTCCCCGTCGGGTCCTTCCAGCAACCGCCCGAGGAAGGTCTTGCGGCTGGCGCCGACCAGGAGCGGGAAGCCGAGGTCGGCGAGGGCGTCCAGCCCGCGCAGCAGCTCCCAGTTGTGGTGCGGGAGCTTCGCGAAGCCCAGGCCCGGGTCGAGCACGATCCGGTCGTCGGCGATGCCCGCTGCCCGGATGGCGTCGACTCGTTCGGCCAGCTCGGCTCGGACCGTCGCGACGACACCGCCCCCGTCGGCGTACGACGTGAACTGCTGCATGCGGTCGCTGTGGGCACGCCAGTGCATCGCGACGTAGGTGACGCCGGCGCCGGCGACCACGTCGAGGATCGCCGGGTCGGCGAGGCCCCCGGAGACGTCGTTGACGATCTGCGCACCGGCCTCGATCGCGCGCGCTGCGACCTCGGACCGCATGGTGTCGACGGAGACCAGGGCACCGTCGGCGGCCAGCGCCTCGATGACGGGTACGACGCGGCCGAGCTCCTCGGCGAGCAGGGGCCTGGTCGCGCCCGGCCGGGTGGACTCGCCCCCGACGTCGAGGATGTCGGCTCCCTGGGCCAGCAGCTGCCGGGCGTGCGCGATCGCTCGCTCCGGGTCGTCGTACCGACCGCCGTCGGAGAACGAGTCGGGCGTGACGTTCACGACGCCCATCACCAACGGCTGTCCGCTCACGGACAGACCCTATCGAGCCGGTCGGTTCAGCTGCGCGGCGAGTGAATCAGCGCCATGGCCTCGGCGCGGGTGCTGGCGTTGGAGAGCATGACGCCACGGACCGCGGAGGTGATCGTGCGGGCGCCGGCCTTGCGGACACCGCGCATCGTCATGCAGAGGTGCTCGGCCTCGATCACCACGATGACGCCGCGGGCGTCGAGCAGCTCCATGAGCGAGTCGGCGACCTGGGTCGTGAGCCGCTCCTGGACCTGCGGGCGCTTGGCGTAGACGTCGACCAGCCGGGCCAGCTTGGACAGCCCGGTGATCTTGCCGCTCTCGGCCGGGATGTAGCCGACGTGGGCGACACCGGTGAACGGCACCAGGTGGTGCTCACACATCGACCACAGCTCGATGTCGCGCACGAGGACCATCTCGTCGTGCCCGATGTCGAAGGTCGTGGTGAGCACGTCCTCCGCGGTCATCCGCAGTCCGGCCGTGAGCTCGGCGTACGCACGGGCGACGCGGTCCGGTGTCTCCCGCAGGCCCTCGCGCTCGGGGTCCTCGCCCATTGCGGCCAGGAGCTCGCGCACCGCGGCCGCGGCCCGGTCGTGGTCGAACGCGGGCACGTCGTCGCGGTCCCGCTCGGGGACGGTGATCGGGTCGGCCATGAGAGTCCCTTGGTCAGGTGCCGGCAGTTGGAGTCGGAGGCTGCGGGTCGTTCGGCGGCAGGATCGGCGGTCCACCGTGGACGTCACCGTCAGGCCCGGGAGGCGTCAGGATCTGGCCACCCTCCGGCTCCGGGGTGCCGTTGACACCGTTGACCGCGAGGCCGTTCTGCTCGGCGCGACGGCGAATCTCCTCCGGGATCTCCACCGGGGGGATGTCCGAGGGGATGCGCGTCGGCGAACCGGTCCAGGCCGGTCGACGCGGACGCAGCCGCAGCGCGGTGAAGATCTCCGCGACCTCGGCCTTGTCGAGCGTCTCCTTGTCGAGCAGCGCCAGCACCAGCTGGTCGAGCACGTCGCGGTTCTCGACCAGGATGTCGAAGGCTTCCTGGTGGGCACCGGTGAGGAGCAGCTTGGTCTCCTCGTCGATGATCGCGGCGACGTCCTCGGAGTAGCCACGGCCATGGCCCATGTCGCGGCCCATGAACGGCTCGCCGGCGGCCTCACCGAGTTTGATCGCGCCGAGGCGCTCGGTCATGCCGTACTGGGTGACCATCGCTCGGGCGACACTGGTCGCCTTCTCGATGTCATTGCCGGCGCCTGTCGTCGGGTCGTGGAAGACCATCTCCTCGGCGGCCCGGCCGCCCAGCATGTAGGCGAGCTTGTCAAGCATCTCCGAACGGGTCTGGGAGTACTTGTCCTCGTCCGGCAGCACCATCGTGTAACCGAGGGCCCGGCCGCGCGGCAGGATCGTGATCTTGTGGACCGGGTCGCCACCCGGGAGCGCCGCCGCGACGAGGGCGTGGCCGCCCTCGTGGTAGGCGGTGATCAACTTCTCCTTCTCCGTCATCAGGCGGGTACGACGCTGCGGACCCGCGATGACGCGGTCGATCGCCTCGTCGAGGGTGGCCGCGGTGATGACCTTCTGGTTGTTGCGCGCAGTCAGCAGCGCGGCCTCGTTGAGCACGTTGGCGAGGTCGGCACCCGAGAAGCCGGGGGTACGACGAGCGACGGCCAGCAGGTCGACATCGGAGTAGAGCGGCTTGCCCCGCGAGTGCACGTCGAGGATCTGCTTGCGACCGGCGAGGTCGGGAGCATCGACCGGGATCTGGCGGTCGAACCGGCCCGGACGCAGCAGCGCCGGGTCGAGCACGTCGGGACGGTTGGTCGCGGCGATCAGGATGACGCCGCCGCGGACGTCGAAGCCGTCCATCTCGACCAGAAGCTGGTTGAGGGTCTGCTCGCGCTCGTCGTGACCGCCGCCCATGCCGGCGCCGCGGTGGCGTCCGACGGCGTCGATCTCGTCGATGAAGACGATGGCGGGGGCGTTCTCCTTGGCCTGCTCGAACAGGTCGCGGACACGCGAGGCTCCGACACCGACGAACATCTCGACGAAGTCCGAGCCGGAGATGGAGTAGAACGGCACGCCGGCCTCGCCGGCGACGGCGCGAGCGAGCAGCGTCTTGCCCGTACCGGGCGAACCGTAGAGCAGCACGCCCTTGGGGATCTTGGCGCCGACAGCCTGGAACTTGGCGGGCTCCTGGAGGAACTCCTTGATCTCACCGAGCTCCTCGATCGCCTCGTCGCACCCGGCGACGTCGGCGAACGTGGTCTTGGGCATGTCCTTGCTGATCATCTTGGCCTTGGACTTGCCGAACTGCATGACGCCCTTGCCGCCACCTTGGACGTTGTTCATCAAGAAGACGAACAGCAAGATGATCAGGGCGAACGGGAGCAGCGTCGCGAGGATCGACCCGAGCAGGCTGGGCTTGGGGTTCTTCGAGTTGGCCTTGTCGATGGTGCCCGCGGCGACCTGCTTGTCGACGGCCTCGAGCAGGGTCTCCTGCTGGCCGTTGATGTAGTAGGCGAGCACCTTGTCGCCGGAGTCGCGGGTGCCCTTGTCGAGAGTCGCCTCGATGGACTGGTCACCATCGATGAAGGTGATGTCCTTGACCTGGCCCTTGTCGATGTAGGTGGCCATCTGCGAGGTCTGGACCTCGTCGTACCCGCCACCGGGCGCGAGCAACTGCAGGGCGAGGACCACGGCGAACACCGCCACGACGATCCAGAGCCAGGGCCCCCTGAAAACGCGCTTCACAGACTCAACCGCTCCTCGTTGTCACATCAGAATCAGTCGACGGTACACGCCGACAACTCTGCCATTGTGTCCGGTCCCTGGTGACCGGAGCACCATTCACGAATAGACGGAAGGGGAGAGCGTGCCGATGTCGCGCAGGTTGCGGTACTTCTCGCGGTAGTCGAGGCCGTAGCCGACGACGAACTCGTTGGGGATGTCCCAGCCGACGTACTTGGCCTTCACGGGCATCTGGAGCGCCTCGGGCTTGCGCAGCAGGGTCGCGATCTCGACGCTCGCCGGGTTGCGGGAGCCCAGGTTGGAGGTCAGCCACGACAAGGTCAGGCCGGTGTCGATGATCTCGTCCACGATCAGGACGTGGCGACCCGAGATGTCGGCATCGAGGTCCTTGAGGATCCGCACCACACCGGAGGACTTGGTGCCCGAGCCGTAGGACGACACGGCCATCCAGTCCATCTCGACGTGCTTGGTCAGGGCGCGGGAGAGGTCGGCCATCACCATCACCGCACCGCGCAGCACACCGACCAGGACGAGGTCCTTGCCCTTGTAGTCGCGGTCGATCTCCGCGGCCATCTCGGCGATCCGGGCCTGGATCTGGGCCTCGGTGAAGAGCACCTCGACCAGGTCGTTGCCGACGTCTGCTGCGTCCATGGGCGTCAGCCTGCCACAGCGGTGGGGCGGAACCGGAGGTGGGAGCGGTCCCGGAACGCCGTCACGTGGCCCGGCAGCTGGACCTCGCCGCTGATGGCACCCAGGGCGAGCTGATGGAGCGCGGAGACGTGCACGTGGAAGAGCTCCGCGTCCCGGGCTCCTGCAGCCAGCGCGGCGAGACGCAGGACCCGGGTGGCCACCGCGCGCGGGAGCTCGTCCAGCTCGAGCAGGTCGACGCCGTCGGGCCCTCCGATCCTCTCCAGGGCACGGTCTGCGATCGCGTCGAGAGCCTCGACGTCGTCGCGCACCTGGTCGGCAGTGCGGGCCAGCGTGGCGGCGATCCCGGGGCCGAGCTGGTCCTCGAGGACCGGCAGCACCCGCTGACGCACCCGCACGCGGGCGAACACCGGATCGTCGTTGTGGGGGTCGTCCCAGAACTCGATCCCCTCGGCCAGGCAGGCCGCCACCGTGTCGGCCCGAGCGACGTCGAGGAGCGGTCGCTCGTAGTGGTCGAAGCGACGGCGCATCCCGGAGATGCTGCGGGCACCGCTTCCCCGGGCGAGCCCGAGCAACACGGTCTCCGCCTGGTCGTCCCGGGTGTGGCCCAGGAGCACGGACTCGGCACCGAAGTGCTCACGCAACTGCCCGAGGACCTCGTAGCGGGCGCGACGGGCCGCGGCCTCGAGGCCCAGCCCCGCCGGGTCGACCTGGACCCGCGCCCGCGCTGTCTCGTCGACCCCCAGGGCCGCCATCTGGGCGACCACCCGCTCCGCATGGTCCGCAGAGCCGTCCTGCAGGCCGTGGTCGACGGTGACGCCGACCACCCGCAGGCCAGGCTTGCGGGCCTCGAAGACGGTCGCGCTGAGCAGAGCGAGCGAGTCGGCTCCGCCCGAGCAGGCGACCAGCACGGTCATGTCGCGCTCCCAGGACCACAGGG
>JAPLCC010000030.1 GCA_026392415.1 Propionibacteriales bacterium | reverse complement strand
TGATGCCGGTGTAGAAGAGGATGCGCTCGGTGGTGGTGGTCTTGCCGGCGTCGATGTGCGCCATGATGCCGATGTTGCGTACGACGTTCAGGTCGGTCGTGATGTCGACTGCCACGTGAGTCAGCGTTCCTTAGATCTGGGGATGGAGAAGGTGGGTGCCGGAGCGGGCGCCGCGTTGGCGGGCCCGCTCCGACGAAATCACCAGCGGTAGTGAGCGAAGGCCTTGTTGGACTCGGCCATCTTGTGGGTGTCCTCGCGCTTCTTCACCGCGGCACCGAGGCCGTTGGCTGCGTCGAGGATCTCGTTCTGCAGGCGCTCGGCCATCGTCTTCTCACGACGGTCAGCGGCGTAGCCGACGAGCCAGCGGAGCGACAGCGTGGTGCCACGCGTGCCCTTGACCTCGATCGGGACCTGGTAGGTCGCGCCACCGACACGGCGGGACTTGACCTCGATGGAGGGGCGCACGTTGTCGAGCGCACGCTTGAGCGTGATGACCGGGTCGATACCGGTCTTTTCGCGGGTGCCTTCGAGCGCGGTGTAGACGATGCGCTGTGCAACCTGCTTCTTGCCGTCCTGCAGCACCTTCGACACGAGCTGGCTCACCAGCTGCGACCCGTAGACGGGGTCCATGTCGATCGGCCGCTTCGGCGCGGGGCCCTTGCGCGGCATGTCAGCTCTTCTCCTTCTTGGCACCGTAGCGGCTGCGAGCCTGCTTACGGTTCTTCACGGCCTGGGTGTCCAGGGCGCCGCGGATGACCTTGTAACGAACACCGGGGAGGTCCTTAACGCGACCGCCGCGGACGAGCACGATGGAGTGCTCCTGGAGGTTGTGACCCTCACCCGGGATGTAAGCGGTGACCTCGACGCCACTGGACAGGCGCACGCGGGCGACCTTGCGCAGAGCGGAGTTCGGCTTCTTCGGGGTGGTGGTGTAGACGCGGGTGCAGACACCGCGACGCTGGGGCGAACCCTTCAGGGCAGGCGTCTTGCTCTTCGACACCTTGTCCTGGCGGCCCTTTCGGACCAACTGATTAATGGTGGGCACCTGGTGGTTCCCTTTCCTTTTGCTCTCTCGTGCCGGCGCTCTGCCGGGCACGGATGTGTTGCGTTACTGCGTGCCGAATGAGTGGCCTCTGGTCGTTCACCCTCCGGAGAACTGGAACTGAGGAGGTGCGATCGCGTTGAGGGCATGCTCGACGTGCCGGGTCACCCCAGACACGAGAATCGAGATTACCGGCCGCTCAGGGACCGGTCAAAATGCCGCTGCACCCGCCTGATCGCGCGGAGCGGCACCGAGGAGCCGCCGCCGCTCCGCCAACGTCCGCACCGCGACCGCTGCGCCGACGCCCACGAGCACCATGACTCCGCTCACGACCAGGGTCCACCGGGCGCCGTACTGCTCGCCGATCCAGCCGATCACGGGGGCACCGAGGGGGGTCCCGCCCATCACGATCGTCATGTAGATGGCCATCACCCGGCCGCGCATGAGGGGGTCGGACTCGATCTGGAGCAGGGCGTTGCAGGAGTTGAGGACGGTGATCACCGAGAAGCCCAGGAGCGGGCACAGCAGCACGAAGGTGAGGTACGACGGCACCAGCCCGGCCGCGATCTCGACGACGCCGAACGCGACAGCGGCGCCGAGCAGCAGGCGCAGGCGCACTTCGGACCGTCCCGCGGCAATGAGCGCACCGGTCAGCGAGCCGATGGCGAGGAAGGAGCCGAGGACGCCGTACTCGGTGGCGCCCTTGTCGAAGACCTCGGTGGCCATCAGCGCCGAGGTGATCTGGAAGTTCATGCCGAACGTGCCGACGAAGAACACCAGGACCAGGATCATCATCATCTTGGGCTGTCCGCGCATGTAGGAGACGCCGGCACGGAGCATGCCGGGCGTGCGGGCAACGAGGCGTGGTGACTGCAGCTCGTCCGGGTCCATCCGACGCAACTGGAGGATCACGGCGGCGTAGGACACGGCGTTCACCAGGATCACCCAGCCGGTCGCGCGCATGCCGCCACCGCCGAGGCCGATCAGCAGGCCGGCAAGACCGGGGCCGATCATCCGGGCCGAGTTGAAGGCGGCGGAGTTCAGGCTCACCGCGTTGGCCACGTCGGCACTGCCGACCATCTCGGACACGAAGGCCTGACGCGCGGGCGCGTCGAACGCGGCCGCGATGCCGAAGACGAACGCGAGCAGATAGACGTGCCAGGTCTCGGCGACCCCCAGCGCGGCAATCACGCCGAGGACGAGGGCAGAGGCGGCCATCACGGCCTGCGTCACCTGCAGCAGTCGCCGCTTGGAGAACCGGTCGGCCACGACTCCCGCGTAGGGCGACAGCAGGAGGACCGGGAGGAACTGCAGTCCCGTGGTGACGCCGAGGGCGGTGCCACCGTTGCCGGGGATGGTCAGGACCAGCCAGTCCTGGGCGATGCGCTGCATCCAGGTCCCGATGTTGGAGACCAGGCTGCCTGCGAAGTAGAGGCGGTAGTTGTGGTGGGCAAGGGAGCGGAATCGGGGGCTCGTGGTGGCTCCTTCGGGGTCAGCGGGTGGGTGGGCGGGTGGTCACAGGGTCTTTTCGGACTCGGCGAGCCGCTGGAGGATCGGGGCGGCACGGCGCAGGACGTCGCGCTCGTCAGCGGTGAGCTCCTCGAGGCGGCGCGACAACCAGCGGTCCCGTCGGGCGGCATCGAGCAGCACGACCTCGCGACCCGCGTCGGTGATGCGTACGACGACCTGCCGGCCGTCGTCGGGATCGTCATGCCGCTCGACCAGACCGCCCTCGGCGAGTGCGGTCACGGTGCGAGTCATCGTCGGCGGCCGCACCTGCTCACGCGACGCGAGCGCGCCGACGGTCTGGTCGCCGCGCCCGTGGAGGACCCACAGCACTGCCATCGCGGTCAGGCTGAGGTCGTTGTCCGGGTGCCGCTCGCGCACCAGTCGGCGTCGCAGACGCATGACCGAGAACCGGAGCTCGGTGGCGAGCCCCGATGTCGAGCGCACGTGCTTCTCCAGAATCGGCATGTCATGAGCATAAGTCATTACCTCTGGTAACTATTCCGCACGGAGTACGATGATTGCCGTGGAGCTCCGAGACGAACAGCCGACCCAGCACGAGATCGGCAACCGCACCTACCTGATCGCTCCCGTCGAGCCCCTCGACGTCGACGGCGTGCGGACGGTCCAGGTCGGCACCGGACTCTTCCTGCTGGCCTTCCTCGGGTTGCTGCCGTTCTGGGGCCGTCTGGAGGAGGAAGGACAGACCTGGCTGCTGTGGATGTGCCTGACCGGCGTCGGCCTCGGCCTCCTCGGCACGGAGTACTGCAAGCGTCGACGGGTTGTCCGCGCCGAGCGCGCGTCCGATGACTGATCTGCCACCGACCCGCTGGGAGCTCGGTGGCGCCAGGAACGCCGGCTACGGCGTGCGCTTCGCCGAGCTCCTCGCCCAGGGCAAGGACGTCGACGGCGAGGCCAGGCTGGCCGACACCCTCGTCGACCGCGCCTCGTGGATCCTCGACGCAGGCTCGGGCATGGGTCGGGTCGGCGGCTACCTGCAGGCGCAGGGCCACCACGTCCTCGCAGCCGAGCCCGACCCGGCACTGGTCGAGCAGTCGCGACGGACCTACCCCGACCTCACCGTGGTGCCGCTGGAGATCCTGGCCCTGACGCCCGACGCACTGGCCGCGGCAGGTGGACCGACCGGGTTCGACCTGGTCGTCTGCGTCGGCAACGTGCTGACCTTCACGGCCGACGGAACCGAGGTCGCCGTCCTCGAGCGGCTGCGTGAACTCCTCGCGCCGGCCGGGCGGATCCTGGCGGGCTTCCACCTCAGCGGCGGACCGACATCGGCCCGGCCCTACTCCCCCGACGCGTTCGTCGCCGATGCGACGTCAGCGGGGCTCCGGATCGACCACCGGTTCGGTGGCTACGACCTGCGACCGGTCGACGACCAGTACGCCGTCTGGATCCTCGGTCTCGAGACGGTTGCTGCGCAACCTCCTCGACCAACGACCTAGGTGTACCCGGCCATGAGGTTGGTAGCAGCGCATCACCGTTGACGTAGGAGGAACCTCCGGGTGGGGTGTGGCTTGTCGAAGGCCCGCTCCACCACCCGGAGGTTCCATGTCTCACGGTAGTGCGCGGCTGACCGTCC
>JAPLCC010000040.1 GCA_026392415.1 Propionibacteriales bacterium | reverse complement strand
GCCAGGCGTATGACCGGTAAGCCGATCCGTTGTCGGACAACACGCGTTCGACGGTGACGCCGTGTTCGGCGTACCAAGCCACTGCACGTTGCAGGACCCCTATCGCGGTGGCGGCCTTCTCGTCGGTGCAGATCTCGGCGTAGGCAACACGCGAGTGGTCGTCGATGACCGTGTGGACGTATGCGGTGCCGATCGCAGGGCGGTAGTCCTTGCCGCGTTGTCCGGTGCGGCGGGCAGTGGCCCCAGCGTTGAGTTTGCTCTGCTGCCGGCTCAGGAACTTGTGGCCACCGCCGTCGGGGATGTTGGCGAACTTCGTGACGTCGACGTGGATCAGCGAGCCCGGGTGGTCATGTTCGTAGCGGCGCAAGGGTTCGCCGGTGACACGGTCGATGTGGGAGAGCCTGTTGACGCGACATCGCACGAGCACGGCGTGGACTGTGGAGGCCTGCATTCCGAGTCGCCCGGCGATCTGGACGGGCCCGAGGCGTTGGCGCCACCGCAGCCGGACGATCTGTCGAACCACCGCGGGGCTGGTCTTGTTCGGGCAGGTGTGCGGCCGCGAACTGCGGTCGGTCATACCGGCCGGGCCTTCGGAGCGGTAGCGATCAGCCCACTTCTTCGCGGTCTTCGGGGCGACCATGAACATCTTGGCGGCCGCGGCGTGGGTCCAGCCGCCGTCGACGACGAGTCGGGCTAGCCGCAAACGGGCGCGTGGGGTCAGGGCAGCGTTAGCGTGGGACACGAGGGCCTCCGGTCAGTGAAGCGTTGAACTAGACAGCTCCACTTCACAACCGGGGGCCTTCACCTGTCAGGCCGACTCACCGCCGGAGGGCGGGACAACCTTCCCGGACATCACACCTAGCCGAACAGGTTGATCATCAGGGCGAGCAGTCCGCCCTGCTCGGGCATCGTCCAGTCGCCGTCGAGCCGGGTGATCGGGATGTTGTTGGCGGCGAGGGCCGTGGTGTCGGCGTTCTTCCGGGTCTCGGTCGCCGGTGCGCCCGCGCCGAGCCGACGACGACACGCCATCGACGGTCCTGCTCCTCGATGCCCTGCGCCAGTTCGCCGACCTGCGGGCCAGCTAGGACGCTGAACCGAGGGATCCCCACGAGGACCCGACAGTCCTACTGTTCGAGCATGGACGCCTCGACCGATCCGACGCCGAGCACGCGGGCTGCCGCGGCCCTGGTCGCAGGCGGGCTGATCGCGGTCGTCTCCTTCGTCCCCTTCACCGCGGCCCACGGCCCGACGTCGTACAACCTCGAGCGCGAGGTCCTCGGCTGGGACATGCACGACTGGGGCTTCCTGCTGGGCGTGCTTCCACCGCTCCTGGTCGCCACCGGACTCTGGTCGCTGCGGCTCCACCTCGCCGGTGGGAGGCGCGCTGCCTTCCGCGCCCTGACCGTCATCTGCGTGGCGATGTCCCTCTTCGCGACGATGAACCTCGCCTTCCGTGCCCTCGGACCGCCGGTCGACCTGTTCCTGCTGGCACCAGCCTCGGTGGTCGTTGCAATGACCACGCGGCAACACGGCGCGATCCGGGCGTTCCTCAGTCTGCTCGCGGCTGCCTACTGCGTCGGCCTGGCGATCGCACTGATCCCACAGGAGACCTCCGACGACTTCGGCGGCTACCGGATCTTCGGAAGCATCGCGTACGCCGGCGCGGGCGCGCTCTGGGCCGCGCTGGGCGCGACCCTGCTCCTCAGACGACGCTGAGCGGCAACAACGTCTTGCCGGTCGGGCCGATCTGGATCTCGGTCCCCATCTCCGGGCAGACGCCGCAGTCGTAGCAAGGGGTCCAGCGGCAGTCCTCGACCTCGACATCGGAGGTTCCGTCGCCGACAGCGAGGGCGTCCTCCCAGTCGGCCCACAACCAGTCCTTGTCGAGGCCCGAGTCGAGGTGGTCCCAGGGCAGGATCTCGTCGTACTCGCGGTCACGGGTGGTGAACCAGGCGAGGTCGACGCCAGTGCCCTCGAGGCCGCGCTCGGCCGCAGCGGCCCAGCGCTCGTAGGAGAAGTGCTCGCTCCAGCCGTCGAAACGGCCGCCGTCACGCCACACCTCCTCGATGACCCTGCCGACGCGGCGGTCACCGCGCGACAGAAGTCCTTCGATGATGCCGGGCTGGCCGTCGTGGTAGCGGAAGCCGATCGCGCGACCGTAGCGCTTGTCGGCGCGCACGGTGTCGCGCAGTTCGCGAAGACGCCGGTCGGTGGTCTCGACGTCGAGCTGGCCGGCCCACTGGAACGGGGTGTGCGGCTTCGGCACGAACCCGCCGATGGACACGGTGCAACGGATGTCGTTGCGGCCCGAGACCTCGCGGCCGGTCGCGATGACGCGCTTGGCGAGCTCGGCGATCTGCAGGACGTCCTCGTCCTGCTCGGTCGGCAGGCCGACCATGAAGTAGAGCTTCACCTGGCGCCAGCCGTGGCTGTACGCCGCCGCGACGGTGCGGATCAGGTCGTCCTCGGTGACCATCTTGTTGATCACCTTGCGCATCCGCTCGCTGCCACCTTCGGGCGCGAACGTCAGGCCGGAGCGTCGACCGTTGCGGGAGAACTCGTTGGCGAGGGTGATGTTGAAGGCGTCGACGCGCGTGCTCGGCAAGGAGAGCGAGACGTTCGTGCCCTCGTAGCGGTCGGCCAGGCCCTTGGCCACCTCACCGATCTCGGTGTGGTCAGCGCTCGAAAGCGAAAGCAGCCCGACCTCCTCGAAGCCGGTCTTCTTCACGCCGTTGTCGACCATCGCGGCGATCGTCTCGATCGAGCGCTCGCGCACCGGGCGGGTGATCATCCCGGCCTGGCAGAACCGGCAACCGCGCGTGCAGCCGCGGAAGATCTCGACACTGAACCGCTCGTGGACCGTCTCGGCGAGCGGAACCAGCGGGTTGCGCGGGTACGGCCACTGGTCGAGGTCCATCAGCGTGTGCTTGCGGACGCGCTCGGGAGCGTCGGGGTGATTGGGTACGACGGCCGCGATCGCGCCGGCATCGTCGTAGTCCACGTCGTAGAACTGGGGCACGTAGACAGAGCCGCTGACGGCCAGTCGACGCAGCAGCTCGGTACGCCCTCCCGGGCTGCCCTCGCCCTTCCACTCGCGCACGACCTCGGAGATCTTGAGCACGACCTCCTCGCCGTCACCGAGCACGGCGGCGTCGATGAACGCGGAGATCGGCTCGGGGTTGAACGCCGCGTGACCGCCGGCGATGACGACCGGGTGGTCCTCGGTGCGGTCGACGGCGTGCAGCGGGATGCCGGCCAGGTCGAGCGCGGTGAGCATGTTCGTGTAACCCAGCTCGGTCGAGAAGCTGATGCCGAAGAGGTCGAAAGCGCCCACGGGACGGTGGTTGTCGACCGTGAACTGCGGGATCTGCTGCTCGCGCAGCAGCTTCTCCATGTCCGGCCAGACGGCGTACGTGCGCTCGGCCAGGATCCACTCGCGCTCGTTGAGCACTTCGTAGAGGATCTGGACACCCTGGTTGGGCAGGCCGATCTCGTAGGCGTCGGGGTACATCAGCACCCAGCGCACCTCGGCGTCGTCCCACTCCTTCGAGACCATGTTGAGCTCGCCACCGACGTACTGGATCGGCTTGGCGACCGACAGCAGGTGGGGCTCCAGCCGGGGGAAGACGGACTCGACGGACATGGCGCTGATTCTACGGCCGCGCGCGGACGGGCCCGTCATCGTCGCTGGGTCGCACCCGTAGGATCCGGACCATGAGTGCCTCCACCACGGGACGACTCGGGTGGACGGTCTTCACGCCGCCGCTCGCTGCCATCGTGCTGATCTTCAGCTGGGGCACGCATCCGGAACCGGTGGTCGCTGCCCTCATCGGGGTGGCCCTGATCGGCGCCGTCCTGGCAGGTGTGCACCACGCCGAGGTGGTCGCCCACAAGGTCGGAGAACCGTTCGGGTCGCTGCTCCTCGCCGTGGCAGTCACGGTCATCGAGGTCGGTCTCATCCTGATGCTGATGGCATCCGGCAACGGCGACACCGCCACGCTGGCGCGCGACACCGTCTTCGCGGCCGTGATGATCACCGTCAACGGCATCGTCGGCCTGACGCTCGTGGTCGCGGCCCTGCGTCACCACCTCGCGGTGTTCAACCCGGAGGGCACTGGTTCGGCGCTGGCCACCGTCATCGCCCTCGCGGGTCTGACACTCGTCGTCCCGACGTTCACCACCAGCGAGGCCGGTCCGGTGCTGACCGGGTCGCAGCTCACCTTCGCCGCGCTGGCCTCGCTCACGCTCTACGGGTCCTTCGTCTTCACCCAGACCGTGCGCCACCGCGACTTCTTCCTCCCCGGCACAGCCACGGCGAGCCCGGGCGGCTGGACGACCAAGGAGGACGCCGACGGCGACGGCCACGCAGACCCGCCCACCGACAGGCAGACGTGGACCAGCGTCGGGCTCCTCGTGGTCTCCCTGGTCACGGTGGTGGGCCTGGCGAAGGTGGAGTCCTACTCGATCGAGGACGCCGTCGACTGGCTCGGCTTCCCGCACGCGGTGGTCGGCGTCGTCATCGCCATGCTGGTGCTGGCACCCGAGACGATCGCCGCCGTTCGCGCCGCACTCCTGGACCGGGTGCAGACGAGCCTCAACCTCGCCTACGGCTCCGCGATGGCCTCCATCGGACTCACCATTCCCGCGCTCGCCCTCGCCTCGATCTGGATCGATGACGAGCTCGCACTGGGGCTCGAGCCACTGCAGCTCGTGCTGCTCGCGCTCTCGACCGTGGTCGGTGTCCTGACCGTCGTCCCCGGCCGCGCCAAGCCGCTGAACGGCATCGTGCACCTCGTGCTGCTCGCAGCCTTCCTGTTGCTGACGGTGGCGCCATGAGCCGACTGGTTGCCGGTGCGGTTGCCGCCGCCCTCTCGCTGAGCCTGGCCGGCTGCTCCGACGATCCGGACCCCGCCGACTCGGACCGGATCGTGCTCTCCCCTCCCTCCGAGGGCGCCGACCACACCCACGCACCCGGGCAGGAGCACGCCGCCGTCGCACCGGTCGGCGACGGCACAACTGCGACCGCAGGCGGTTACCGGATGACCGACGTCGCGGTGCCCGCTGCGGGGAAGCCCGGCGACGTCTCCTTCCGGATCCTCGACAAGTCGGGCGCCCTGGTGAAGGACTACGTCGAGGAGCAGACCAAGCTGCTGCACCTCTACGTCGTGCGGTCCGACCTCAGCGGCTTCCGCCACCTGCACCCGGCCCTGGGCGACGACGGCACCTGGCGCGCACGCGCCGACCTTGGCGAAGCCGGGCCGTGGCGGGTGGTCGCGGAGTTCACACCCGAAGGGACGGCGCAGCCGATCGTCCTCGGGAAGACGGTCGAGGTCCCGGGCGACTGGGAACCGGTGACGGTGCCCCGCGGCGAGCAGGCGATCGCCGGCGACGACGGCGTGGTCCAGGCCCGCCTGCTCGGCGAGGGCACGGTGAGCGACAACGGTCGCCTGCGGCTGGCGATCACGAACCTCGACGGCGAGCCACTGACCCTCGGCAGCTACCTCGGCGCCGCTGCGCACCTCACCGGGTTCGCGCTCGAGTCACGCGGGTTCATCCACGTGCACCCCTACGGCGCACCCGAGATCACCGACGACGGCACGGTGCTGACCTTCCACACCACCTTCACGAAGGCCGGCGACTACCGCCTCTTCGTGCAGGTGCGGGTCGACGGCCTGCTGCACCAGCTGGCCGTGACCGCCACGGTCGACGCACCGTAGATTTCTCGCCAGACCCCGACTTCAGGAGACCCATGAACGCCAGGCCTGCCCGTACCGCGATCGCCGCACTGCTCGCATCCACGTTGCTGTTCGCAGGCTGCAATGACGGCGACGGCGGCGACGGCGACGCCAAGAGCACTCCGCTCGGCGGTTCGTCGAGCGACGCGACCAGCGACGCCCCGACCGGGGCCAGCACCTCGGAGGGGTCCGACGACGGCGCCTCGGGGCTCGACAAGAACGAGTTCTTCGAGACCATCGTCCGCGCGCAGCAGGACACCGGCAGCTTCCGGTCCACCACGACCACGACCGCCGCCGGCATGAAGGTCGTCCTCAACTCCGAGGCGGTCTACGAGGACGGCGAGTTCCTGGGGCACGGCAAGAGCGCCCCCGGCAGCGCCCAGCAGGTCGAGACCGTCATCGCGAGCGGCGTGCTCTACCTCAAGGGCGACGGCCTGGGCATCCCTGCGGGGAAGTGGGTCAAGCTCGACCCGAACGACCCCAAGAACGCCGACAACCCGCTGGCCGGTCTCGCCGCGGCCGCCGACCCGGAAGTAGCGCTCTCAGCGATGGGCGATCTCGACTCACTCGAGCTCGTCGGCAGCGAGAAGGTCGGCGGCGTCGACGCCAGCCACTACCGCGCCGTCATGAAGACCGAAACCTACGCCGACGCGCTCGGCCTGCCCGCCGAGACGGCCAAGTTCCTGCCGGCGAAGCTGCCCTTCGACATGTGGATCGACGAGGACAACCGGCCGGTGAAGTTCACGGTGTCCTTCGACATCGGCGGCACCACGTCCTCGACCGAGCAGACGTACTTCGACTACGGCGCAGACCTCGACATCGTCACGCCGAAGGACTCCGACACCGTCCCGTTCTCCTCACTCGGCATCGGGCAGGGCTGACCAGAACGGTCAGTCGACGCGGAGGTCGATGACCGTCACCGGGCTGGTGAACTCGTCGACCCGGACGCTGACCTGCAACGTCCAGGTGCCGGTCGTCGGGAACACGACGTCCGCGACGTAGGTGCCGGTCGCCGAGGGCACGACCGGGATCTCGCCGAGGTCGACGGTCTCGGAGCGCAGCGCGACCGCCGGGGCGTCGTACAGGTCGAGCGGCTCGCCGGCCGCGTCCTGCACCTGCACGATGAGGCGCCGCTGGAGGCCGGGTCCCGGTTCGAGGACGGCGAGCACCTTGAGGTCGTCGTCCGCGATGCCGGTGACCACGCCGGTCTCGGCCGTCGTGGGCTGTGCCAGCGGCTCCCCGCCCGGGGGCTTCTGGGTGAGGAAGCCGGTGACGGCCAGCACGACGACGAGCAGCGCTGCCTCGGCCACGACGGTGCGGCGGACCAGTCCGGCCGCACGTCGCTGCTGGTCGTGGCCGATCCCCGCGGTCACCTGCGGCACCAGCCGGTAGCGGTTGTACGCCGCGATCGCCACGACGACCATCACGAGCGCGACCTTGACCAGGAGCAGCCGACCGTAGGTCTCGCCGAACAGGCGTGACCAGGAGCCGACGATCCGCCAGCCGAGCAGCAGGCCGGTGGCCGAGAGCAGGGCGAGCAGTCCGGCCGCCACGGTCGAGAAGCGAGTGAGCAGCTGGACGGCGTCGCGCGGACGGCCCGCGACGGCCGGCAAGGCGATCGCCAGCCCGGCGAGTCCGCCCAGCCACACGGCGCCCGCTGTCAGGTGGAGGGCATCGGTGACGACGAGCAGCGTGCCGGGCTCGTAGGCACGGGTGTGACCGACGAGGGCCGGCGACCAGACCGCGGCAGCGGTGGCCAGGTCCGCGGTCAGGGCGGATCTCGCTCGCGTCGCGGACCAGGCCGCGGCCCCGAGGCCCAGCGCCTGCAGGGCCAGGACGATCAGGTCCTCCCGCACCAGGTCCGGGTCGAGGGACGACAGGTCGAAGAGCCCGCTCGGGCCGGAGCCGAGCTGATACGCCCCCGACAGCGGTACGGCGATCGCGGCAGCCACGACCGCCACGACGGCCGAGCCGCGCAGGATGCGGACCAGGCGGCGGCGTACGGAATCAGCGAGGCGCACCCCTCGCGAGGTCCAGGCGAGGAAGAAGGCCAGCCCGCCCGCCAGCAGCAGGGCGACGTAGTCGACGCCGTGCACCACCGCCTGGATGGTCGGCAGCGCACCGGGGTCGGTCGGACCGGTCTTCGGTGGCTCGACCTTCGCGCTGGGCGCACCGATGTGAAAGGTCAGCGATCCGGCGATCGGATGGCCGTCGGCCGAGACCACCCGCCAGGTGAGGACGTAGGTGCCGTCGTCGAGGTCGCTCGGCAGGTCACCGGTGACGACCTTGCCGCTGGCGGATGCGTCGATCTCGACGGGATCACCCGACGCGTCGAACGCCAGCAGTCCGTCAGGAACCAGCTGGACCGACTCGTCGAAGGTGAAGGTGACCTCCTCGGGGGCCGCCGCGAGGACGGCCCCCTCGGCAGGGTCGGTGGAGACGAGGCTGGCGTGTGCCGACGCCGGAGCCGCCATCCCGATCACCGCGAAAGCGGCAACCAGGAGGGCCAACAGCAGAGTCGGCACACGCCTCATCGATCAGGCCTTGCGGCTGCGGGCGAGAGCAGCGCCGCCGAGGGCGAGGCCACCGATGCCGGCGACCAGGCCGCCGATGGCGAGGCCGTTGCCGTCACCGTCGTCGTCCTTGGCTGCCTTCGCGTCGTGGTCGGCGTCCTCGTCGGCGTGGTCCTCGGCGTCATCGGCTCCGGCGCCACCGTGGTGGCCCTCACCCGTGGCCTCGGTGATCGTCACCGTGGGAGCAGGGTGCTCGAGCTCCTCGGCGTCCTGGCCGTCGGCAGCCGTCTCGGTCCACGCGGTCTTGCCCTTGGCGCAGGTCTGCACGACCGGGAAGGCGAGCGTCTCGCCCTCGGTCTCGGGCAGCTGCACGGAGAGCTCGACGGTGTCCCGGAAGCCGTCGGCCAAGGGGGTCTTGGCCGTGTAGACGACCTGGGCAACCCGGTCGGTGATCTCGTTGCCGTCCTCGTCGGTGATCGGCTCCGTCAGCTTTCCGGTGACCTTCGTGACGGTCCAGTTCGGGTTCACGGTCGGCGTGACGTTCGGGATCTCCTCGGGCATGGCGATGGCCATCTTCGTGGTCGGAGAGCCCTCGCAGCCGTGCCCCACGCTGAATGTGAGGACGGCGTAGGAGCCGGCGGCCGTCGTGTTCGGCGTGACGGTGACGTGGGCACTGGCGGCGCCGGCGCTGAGCGCGACGATGGCCAGGGCAGCGGTGCCGCTGAGGGCGGGCAGGGTGAAGCGTCGGATGTTCATGAGTTCTCTCTGTCTGTGGAAGTGGTGCGGGCGCGCGAGCGACAGCCCGCCTCCCACCCACGACAGGGAACGGAGTCAGGCGATCGCGAGGGCCGCCAGGGGCGGACCGCGCGTGGGGGCGGCCGCGACGAAGCGGCGGGAGACGAAGGAAGGCCCGGACACAGGGGCCGCCGCGGTCCGCAGCGTCGGAGCCGGCAGGCACCCCAGGTCCGACCAGCGCAGCAGTACGACGACCGCGCGGCGCCGCACGGCCCACATCGCGCCCGTGACAGCCGCGGCAACGGCGTGCGCGACGAGCATCGAGCCCGTCAGGCCGAGGAATCCGCCGGCCTCGTGGCCGTGGGTCGCGTGCGCGCCCGGAGTGAGGGCGACCAGCCACGCGTGGCCGAGGACCTGCGCTCCGAGCAGCACCGGCAGGACCACCCGGATCCCGGCCTTGCGGCGCAGCACGACGACGCTGGCGGCGTACACGAGGACGCCGAAGGCGCTCAGCCAGAGGGCTCCCGGCACCTCTCCCCCGGCCGCCACGTGGGCCAGGGCGAGCGCCGCGACACTCTCCAGGCTGGCAATCGTCGCCGGCACGGTCACGCGCGAGCGCGGCGTACGGCGGACGGTCAGCACGGCATCATCTTGCCCGACCGGTCCAGTCCACCGTTCCCGCGGGGCGGGAGATGGCCCTGACAAAGCAGCGGCGAGCGCACCACCCCACGGCTGTACTGGATGTACGTCTGGGGACGACAGGCTGACGGAGGTGGTCTCGGTGACGGACTACGGTGCGCTGGCAGAGGCAACTGGCGGTCGGACTCGGTCTCGGCATGCAGGTCGTCGCGACCGACGCCAGTGAAGCGATGGTTCGTCGGACTGGAGAGCCGGCTCAGGAGTTCGGTGCCTTCCGCCGCCGACCACCCCACCCCACCCCACCCCACCCCACCCACGCCCTGGGCGACAAGTCCTCCCCGGCAACCTGGCCAGGGGCTGGTCAGCCCCCCGTGCGCCGCCGGGTGACCCCTCCTCTCGATCCGTCTACGGCCTCACGTCCCTGGCAAGTCGTGGACCCTATGCTGAGGATGTGGACTTCGACGGGGCGGCGCGACGCGCGAGTGCAGACAACGCCCGAACAGCGGTCGGTCTCGAACAGGACCTGATCCTGCTCCGGTCACGCATCGTTGCAGCGACCGTCTGGCTTCATCAGCAGGGCTATCACGGACATGAGGTCAGGCAAGGACAAGTCCTCGGCGCTCGACGACTCGGCAGAGCCTGGCTCTTGGGGACACCAACCCAAGCCGACCCTGACAAGAGTTCGGACCTCACCTACGACATGTGGTCGATGGGACCGGTCATCTTTGAGAACGGTGCAATGAGCGACACGATCCACGGCGTTGGGAAGACCAACGGACGTGGAGCCATCCAAAGGTGTAAGTATCTCGTGGCGCCACTCGGGATCCCGGAACTCGGATTCGATCCGGTGGGCCGTGGCTGCATTCCAGCCCGGGACCACAGCGGAAACTGGTGGCACCACGCTCCCGGCACAACGACCCCAGTTCCATGGGTGCCCTACTTCGAACAGCGCATCGCAAGCGTCGCTGAATGGGCCAGAAACACCACGTGGTCCTGACCGCACCCGGAGAATCTGCGCCCAGCGTGTTGAATCCGCTGGCCCCTCACAAGCCACCCTCAGCAGGAACCTCGCAAGTTGTCAGGTCACCCGCCAAGTTGGTGAGCCGAAACAGGCATTGCGCTCGCGCGCCCAATGGGTCTGGGGCGGGCGGTGCCCGCCCCAGACCCGTCTTTCGCTGCGTTAGTAGGCGGAGTTCCCGAGCCGTGTTGCGACGATGGTCACGTCCGTCAGCACAGCAAAGTTCTGACTGTGGCAGGTGAGGCTGATCGCCGGACCTGAAATCACGGCCACCTCGGTCTTCTTGCCGACGAGGTTTCCGAGCCCAACTCCTAGGTCGAAGAGTTCGGGGTCCGACGCGTTGCCGCCGTTCCGCACGATGCAACTGGGATCACCTCCACTCGTAACAGTTCCCCGAACCGAGATTGCGTAGACGCCCGCTGGGGCCGTGACCTGTGCAACCTTTGGCGAAAAGGAAAACGCCGTGACTGGGCCGTCAACGTGCACGGAGTACTCCTGAACGGTGGTACCTGTGCCGCCGCCCGTGCTGTTGCGCCATTCGACGTTGCCGCCGCCGGTGTTGGTGAGGACCTGACCGCTGACGCCACCGGAGCCGTTGATGGCATCCGCGGTGACCTGGGTGGAATACCCGGTGATCTTGACGGTCAGTTTCCCGGCCTTGGTGGCCTGGTTGGTGAAGCTGACCTTGTCGTTCATTCCCACACTCATGAACGCCGTGCCCGTGGCGGGCCCGTCCACGGAGTAGGGGAAGGACCGGGTCCGGGTCGTGTCGCCCATCGGGTACACCTTCAGCGAACCAGTCGTGTTACCGGTCGCGGTGACCTCGAGCCGAAGGCTGGTCGCGTTGGACGGCACGGTCGAGGTGCCACCGATCGCCAGGTAGGACACGGTCGCGTTGGGTCCGATGTAGGCGTTGCTGGCGAGAACCTTCTCAGGCGTCAGAGCTGTGAACCTGACGTCAGTGGTGTCCGGGTTGTCCGGGGACGCAACGGCAATCGCACCGGCGAGGAGGCCGCCTACCGCTACCCCGATGGCCAGGGCGCCGAGCCGCCCGATTCGGGTACGTCGCTCACGAGTGAAAGGGGAGGAAAATCGCATGGCAATCCTTCAAATCGGCCTCCCCGCGCGCAAGAAACTACCACCCGACTCCGCACCTGAACAGAAGTCTGGTGCGCGCTCAGCACGTGCTTTGTCTGCGCTCGTTGCCGGTGACCTGAACGACCGGGTGCCCTTCCACACGGTGGATGGCAGCGATAAGGTCCCCGCGGGAGGGTCACCCACGGAGGAAGCATGCCCGCACTGACCATCCGCATCGAGCGCACCATCCGCCCCGCTGGTGAAGCCCGCCCACGGCGCCGACGCACCCTTGCCGCCCTGGTCACCGGGCTCCTCGCCCTGGGTCTGCTGAGCACCAGCTATGCCGATGCATCCGGGGGCGACCCCCCGAGCAACACCGCATGGGACACCGTCACTCCGGGCTACAAGGCCCTGGCCTCGACCGTGGTCGGCGCCAACACGACCAAGCTCGTCACCATCAGCGGCTCACCGACCCCCGTGCCGACGAACGCGACGCTCGTGAAGTTGACCGTCACGGTCAAGACCGGCACCAAACAAGGCACCCTGTGGCTCACTCCCAACGTGCCCGGCACGACGGCACAGGGCGGCGACTTCGCCACCTCGTGGGACACCACCTCCACCGTGACCTTCTCCGGCTGGATCCGCCCCGGGCAGAAGAACCAGGTGCGGCTCAACAACAGCAGCGCAACCTCGGCCACGGTCAGCGTCGTCATCACCGGCTACTCCAACGAAGCGCAGTCGAAGGCATCGAACGTGCACTGGTTCAAGATCGACAACCAGGGCCAACTGACCGCATCGAGCGACCAAGCGAGCACGTTGCAGATCAGTTACCTCCCAGCTTTCGGAATCTTCGAGCTCTGGTCGACCGAGTACGACGTTCTCGAGTGCGCGCCCCAGGTCACGTCCAACTCGGCACCGATCGCGTTCAGCGCCATCCCGACACCCAACGCCTGGGGCGTCAGGGCCGCCGGGTCAGCGCTGCCCAACAACTTCACCCTGACCCTGACCTGCTGACCACCAGAGTTGACCCTCCGAGCGCGAGGGCTCCCCACTCAATTCCTACCCGCGGACTGATCGAGGCCGAGCGGCGGCATGCGCCGGTGCGGTTCGGCCCTGCAGGATGGAACCATGCGTGTCGCTGTGACTCCTTACGACCCTTCCTGGCCGATCACGTTCGAGACGATCAGGACCCACCTCGTCGCGGCCCTGGTCGACGTACCGATCCTGGCGATCGAGCACGTCGGCAGTACGTCGGTGCCGGGCCTGGCCGCCAAGCCGATCCTCGACATCGACGTCGTCGTGGAGCGCCCTGCGCTCGAGGACGCCATCGCCGCCCTCGTCGCCGCCGGCTACGGCCACGAGGGCGACAAGGGCGTGCCGGATCGCCACTTCATGCGGGCCTCCCCCATCGGTGAGTACGCCGAGGTCGACCGCCACGTGTACGTCTGCGTCGAGGGCTCCCTGTCGCTGCGCAACCACCTAGCGGTCCGTGACACGCTCCGCGCCGACGACGTGCTCCGGGACGCCTATGCCGCCGTGAAGCTCGACCTGGCGGAGCAGGACGTCGAGAGCATCGACGAGTACATCGACGGAAAGAACGACATCCTGCAGCGGATCCTGGGCAAGGCCGGCCTGGCGGACGACGAGCGCGAACAGATCCTCGGCGTCAACACCGCCGGCTAGGAACGGACCAGCACCCGCTGCTGCGGAGCCATCCGCGACGCCGGCGCGGTCAGGGTCCGCAGATGAATGTTCTGGAGCAGCCCGATCGCGAGCATGCCGGCGAACATCGACGAGCCGCCGTACGAGACGAACGGCAGCGGCACACCCGTGACCGGCATGATCCCGAGGCACATCCCGACGTTCTGGAAGGCCTGGAAGGCGAACCAGCAGGCGATGCCCGCAGCGGCGATTCGGCCGAACACGTCATCGGTGCGCGACGCGATCCGAAGCGCACGCCAGATCACGACGCCGAGCAGCGCGACGATCAGCACCGCACCGAGAAGCCCGAGCTCCTCGCCGGCGACCGTGAACACGAAGTCGGTGTGCTGCTCGGGCACGAAGCCGGACTGGGTCTGGGAACCCTCGAACAGGCCCTGACCGAAGAGACCGCCGTTGCCGACCGCGATCCGCGCCTGCTCCACGTTGTAGCCAGCACCCTTCGGGTCGAGCTCCGGGTTGGTGAACGCGAGGAACCGGTCGATCTGGTACTGCTCGAGCAGACCACTGACGACGGCGAAGGCCGCGGCAGCGAGACCACCGCCGCCAAGGATCAACAGCCAGCGACGCGGCGCGCCGGACGCGGCGATCACCCCGAACACGGTCGCGGTCAGCACCAGCATCGTCCCGAGGTCGGGCTGAGCAAGGATCAGGACAGCGGGGATGCCGGCCACCGCGAGCATCAGGAGTACGTCGACCGTGCCGACCCGGTCGCGCCATCGACCCTCGCTGCGCTCGGCCACGACGAGGGCCATGCCGACCACCACGGCGAGCTTGGCCAGCTCGGACGGCTGGAACGACATCCCGCCGACGATCAGCCACGAGCGCGAACCGTTGATGGTCGACCCCATCACCAGCACCAGCACCAGCCCGCCGATGGCGAACAGGTAGCCGATCGGGGCGAGGATCCGGACCCAGCGATGGTCGGTCATCACCACCATCGCCATCAGGCCCAGCCCGATACCGACGTTGATGACCTGCTTGACCAGGAACGCGCGGGTGTCGCCGCCGGTGAGGTCGTCGCGCTCCAGGGTCGCCGACCAGATCAGCAGGCACCCGAGAAGCGACAACAGCACGACCGCCCCGAGCAGCACCTGGTCGACGTCGCCCCAGCGCAGGAAGGAGACGCGCCGTGAAGCGGTCGTGCGGTGCGGGCGGCCGCCGGCCGAAGCCCGGGTGGCCTGGATGCGGTTGCTCATGACCCGTCGTCCTTTCGGGCCGGAGGAAGGATCGAGCCGTCCTCGTCGAAGGTCGGAAGTGCGGTCGGCGGCGTGACCCCGGGGATCGCCGCCTTGGCGGGACGCACCTGGTCACCGACGACGCCGTACAGCGCCTCCCAGATCGCCCGGATGCCGTCACCGGTCGAGCCGGAGCCGGTGCCGCCCTGGGTCATCATCATCACGACGACGTAGTCCTTGGTGTACGACGCCACCCAGCCGGTCGACTGCTTGCCGTAGACCTCGGCCGAGCCGGTCTTGGCACGGATCCGGACGTCGTCGATCGGGAATCCGCCGAGCTTCCACGCCATGGTGCCGCCCGGCCGCGCGACGCTGAGGAGCGCGTCGTCGAGGTACTTGAGCACCCGCGGCGGGATGTCGAGCTTGCGTTCCTTCTTCGGCGCGATCTCGCGCACCAGCTCACCCTCCGGCGACACGATCGCCTTGGCCACGCGGGGCTCCCACAGCGTGCCGCCGTTGGAGATCGCGGCGTAGCCGCGGGCGAGCTGGAGGGGCGTGACGATGGTGTCGCCCTGGCCGATCGCGAAGTTCGCCGCGTCAGGCAGGCGGTACTTCCAGCCCTCGACACAGAACTCGCGGGAGAACTTGTAGACGAAGTCGGAGGTCTTGGCGTCCTGTGGCTTGCCCGCGATCCCGCAGTAGTAGTCCTTCATCGACTTGTAGTAGGCGAGCTTCCACTTGCGGTCCGCGACGCGGCCCGACGCCTCGCCCGGCAGGTCGATCCCGGTCTGGTCACCGAAGCCGAAGGCCTCCGCCTCCTCGACGAGGGGGTCGCGTGCGTCGACGTCATCGGGGTCGGAGCCGAACTTCTGCCAGAACTTCATGCCGACCTGGAAGAAGAAGGTGTTGCAGGAGACCGCGAGCGCCTGGGCGAAGCCGATCGAACCGTAGGCGTGGGACTCGTGGTTGTGGAACGCGCGGTTGCCGATCTGCACGGCCGAAGGGCAGCTCAGCACGGTGTCGCGGGTGTAGCCGTTGGTCAACGCGCCGACCGTCATGAACGGCTTCCACGTCGAGCCGGGAGCGAACTGCCCCTGGAAGGCCCGCGACAGCAGCGGCGTGCCGGCGGCCTCGGAGTAGAGGCGGGCGAGCTGCTTGTCGGTGATGCCGCCGACCCACACCGAGGGGTCGTACGTCGGCTGGCTGGCCATCGCGACGATCCGGCCGGTCTTCGCCTCCATCACGATCGCGGCACCCGAGTCGGCCTCGAACTTCCGGCCGGTGACCGGGTCGGTCGTCGCGCGCTGGGTCATGATCATCTTGTGGAGCTGCTCCTCCACGACCGACTGCACCTTCGCGTCGATGGTGGTGACGAGCGTGTCGCCGGGCTGTGCCTCGAGGTCGGACACGTCCTCGCGGACCCGGCCCTTGGAGTCGACGGCGACCTGCTGGTGGCCCGGCTGCCCGCGCAGCCACTCGTCGTACTCCTTCTCGACGCCGGCCCGGCCGACGACCGAGGCACCGTTGACCGAGCTGTCGCTGGATTCCTCCGCGGCGTCGAGCTCCTCCTTGGTGATCGGGCTGACGTAGCCCAGCAGGTGCGCGGCATTCACGCCGTACGGCGCGGGGTACTGCCGCACGCTCTGCCGGTCCACGACCACGCCCGGGAAGTCCTCGGGCTGCTCGAGGATCCGCAGGGCCGCGGACTCCTTGACGTCGAAGGCGACCGGAACGGGCTGGAAGGGCGAGCCGTTCCAGCACTCGCCGGCGACCGCGGTGCTGTCGCCGCACAGCAGCAACTTGCCCTCGATCCGCTTGACCCGCATGCCGATCGCCTTGCCGGTACGGCGCAGCAGCTCGGTGCGGTCGGCGTCGCTCATCTTGCCGAGCAGGGTGCGGTCCAGGGACACGACCCACGTCAGCCGGTTGGTCACCAACGGCCGACCCATCGCGTCGACGACCAGCCCGCGCTGGGGTTGCACGACGATCTCGCGGACCGACTGCGACGCAGCCTGGCCCTGGTACTGCTCCCCCGAGATGACCTGGAGGTAGTAGAGCCGGGCGCCGAGGGTGGCGAGCAGGGAGAAGACGAGGGTCTGGATGACGATCAGCCGCAGTCGGCTGCGGTGCGAGGCGCCGCCCCGTGTGGGAGCCATCAGACCCGCGCCCACAGAGCCTGCGCAGCGCGGTCCGCACCGAGGCGGCGCAACAGCCACCACACCACCGGGACGACGACCAGGGCAGCGATCACGTCGAGCAGCAGCGCCACCAGGGCGACCGGCAACAGGTCACCGACGCCCGCCGAGGCGTCGTTCAGGAACACGCCGGTCAGCGCGAACACGGAGGTCCCGACGAACGATCCACCGGCGGCAGCAACGAGGACGAGCGCCAGCGCAGGGCGGCGAGCGCCGTCAGGTTCGAAGCGGGCGACCTCTGCGGTGTTGTCGTGCGCGAGGCGGCCGATGACATAGCCGACGATGGTCAGGGCGAGCGCCCAACGTCCGGCGAGATGGTCGGCGGGTGGCGCGATGTCGAGCACCAGACCGGCGAAGAAGCCGGTGAGCGTTGCATACCGGGTGTCGGTGGCCAGCGCGACGGCGACCACGACGAGCAGGACCAGGTCGGGCACGACGCCCAACCCGCCGACGCGCCACGCGAAGTGCGGCAGCACGGTCACCTGGAGCATCAGTGCGCCGATCACGGCGAGCATGACGGCGAGCAGTCGGCCAGCGGAGTTGGTCCTCATCGCAGACTCACTCCCCCGTCGGCCTCGATCACGCGACCGGCCGTGCCCGAGGGCACCACCACGCCCACCATGTCGAGCGCCGTGAAGTCGACGGCCGGCACGATGACCGAGCGGTACGACGTCTCGCGCAGCGACTCGTAGACCTTCGCGACCTTGCCGATCGGCACGCCTGCGACGTACGGCGAACCGTTCTCGCTGCCCCAGGTCACGATCTCCTGGCCGACCTTCGGCACGACGTTGCGGTCGGCGAGCTCCATCTCGAGGCGGTCGTCGTCGCCGAGGGTGCCGTGGCCGTTGACGAAGCCGAGCTCGGCGTTGTCCCCGATCCGGCCGCCGACGGCGGAGGAGTTGTCGACGATGAGCAGCACGGTCGCGGTGTGGCTGGTCACCGAGATGATCCGGCCGACGAGGCCCTCGGCGGCCACGACGGTCAGGTCGGGGCGCAGGCCGGCGTCCGAGCCGGCGTCGAGGGTGACGGTGCTCGAGAAGGACTGGGCCGCGCCGATCGCGATCACGCGCGCCGGCACCAGGGCGTAGCCGAGGTCACCGGCCACGGCGCGAAGGCCTTCGAGGTCCTGGAGCCGCTGGTCGTCGTAGCCGGCCTTGTCGAGCTGGTTGCGCAGGCCCGCGTTGTCGGCCTCGAGGTCCTCGACCTTGGTGCGGAGCGAGTCATTGGTCCGGAAGGCCCCGGGGATGCCGGCGACCGGACGGACCACGGTCGCCACGCCTGCCTGGACCGGCCCGATCACCTCGCCGACCACACGGCGTACGGGCGCGACCGGGGAGTCGTCACCGCCGGCCTTGTCGACGACCATGAGCGCCGCACAGGCCAGCACCAGCGCCACGACGAGTGAGCGCGACGGGCGGCCGCGGTCCTCGCCGTCACGCGCAGGAGTACGACGAGCACTGCTCCCGGTCGCGGAGGCGGAGGAGCGGACGGGGCGCGTGTCGAGCGTCATCAGAAGCGCCGGGGGTTGGTGACCAGCACCTGCTGGAGGGCTTCGAACTCCTCGACGCAGCGGCCGGCACCCATCGCGACCGAGACCAGCGGGTCGTCGGCGACGTGCACCGGCATGCCGGTCTCGTGGCGGATCCGCTCGTCGAGGCCGCGGAGCAACGCTCCTCCGCCCGTGAGCACGATGCCGCGGTCCATGATGTCGCCGGCGAGCTCGGGCGGGGTCTGGTCGAGGGTGACCCGCACCGCGTCGACGATCGCGTGCAACGGCTCCTCGAGTGCCTGGCGGATCTCGGCGCTCGAGACGACGACGGTGCGCGGCAGGCCGGTGACCATGTCGCGGCCGCGCACCTCGCCCTCGGGCTCGCCGGGACGCGGGAACGCGGAGCCGAGCGTGATCTTGACGTCCTCGGCCGTGCGCTCACCGAGCATCACGCCGTGCTCCTTCTTCATCCACGCGATGATCGAGGCGTCGAGGTCGTCGCCAGCCGTGCGGATCGACAGGGACGTGACGATGCCGCCGAGGGAGATCACGGCGACCTCGGTGGTGCCGCCGCCGACATCGACGATCATGTTGCCGGTGGCCTCGTGGACCGGGAGCCCGGCGCCGATCGCGGCGGCCATCGGCTCCTCGACGACGTAGACCCGTCGGGCTCCGGCCTGGTAGCCCGCCTCCTTCACGGCGCGCTGCTCGACCGGGGTGATCGAGCTCGGCACACAGATGACCATCCGCGGCTTCGCGAAGTAGCGGCGGCGGTGCACCCGGGCGATGAAGTGGCGCAGCATCTGCTCGGTCGCCTCGAAGTCGGCGATGACGCCGTCACGGAGCGGGCGAAGGGCAGTGATGTTGTCAGGGGTGCGGCCCAGCATCTGCTTGGCCTGGTGCCCCACGGCGATGACCTCGCCGGTGGCGTCATTGAGTGCGACGACGCTCGGTTCGTCGAGCAGGATCCCGCGGCGGCGGACATAGACGAGCGTATTGGCGGTACCGAGATCCACGGCCATGTCCCGGCCGATGATGGAGTTCGCCCTCACGATTCCTCGCAACACGTCGCCGGACCAGCCGAAATCGGCGAGCCCGCTCGTGCGCATCTAGGGGAAGCCGGCCTGAACCGGGGCGGCCACCGGGCGCACGGTCCGACGGCCTCCGCTTGTGAGAGTAGGTAAGCGAGGCCGGATCAGCGCGGAGGCACGCCGGTCAGAGCGAGGGGAACCAGAGCGCGATCTCGCGCGCAGCCGACTCGGGTGAGTCCGAGCCGTGCACGAGGTTCTCGCGGTTGGAGAGCGAGAGGTCGCCCCGGATCGTGCCGGGCGCGGCCTTGTGGCCGTCGGTCGAGCCGTTGATCGCACGCACGACGTCGATCGCCTCGTCACCCTCGAGCACCAGCGCCACGAGCGGACCGCTGGTCACGAAGTCGCGCAACGGCGGGTAGAAGTCGCGCTCGACGTGCTCGACGTAGTGGGCATCGGCCTGCGCAGCATCGATGTGACGGTGTTCCAGGGCCACGATGGTCAGGCCCTTGGCCTCGAACCGCGCGAGCACGTTGCCGACCAGGCCACGGCGGACCGCGTCGGGCTTGAGGAGGACGAGAGTGCGTTGGGTCACGCCCGTGACCCTAGATCACGCGCTTTCCCTTGCGCATCCGGCGTCGCATGTCACGCAGGATCAGGTGGGCGTGGAGGTGACGCAGCCTGCGGGGAACCAGCCGGTACAACCGGGGGAAGACCTTCCAGAACAGGTCGTAGCGACGCTGCTCCTTCGCGGACCAGGTGAGCCCGAGGGCCGCGCGGGTCCGGGGGTCGAGGTTGCCCCGGGTCATCAGGTCCTGCAGCGGGATCACGAGCTTGCTGAACAGCGGCGCGTCCTCGGTCGAGAGCAGGCGCCGGGCGTAGTCCTGCACCGACGGCTCGCTCTCCAGCCCCGCGATGGTCGCGTCCCAGTAGACCTGGAAGTCGGCCCGGGTCGGCGGCCACTGCTCGTCCTTGACCTGCAGGGCGGTGCCGTAGATCCACGACGCGCGGTAGTAGCCCTCCCGGACATCGTCGGGGAGCCGGCCGAACAGCTTCTCGTAGATGAACTCGCCCTGCTGGAACAGGGTCGCCGCGACCCACAGCTGCAGGTCGGGGTCGAAGGCGCTGTAGCGCCCGGCGTCGCGCACCGGCCCGTGGGCCTTGTTGACCATGCGCGCGATCGACTTCTGCTCCTCGGGCGTGCCGAGCGTCATCACGTAGACGTAGGTGAGCGTGGTGCGCAGCCGGTCGACCGGACGCTGCAGTGTCGTGCTGTGCTCGGCGACGCCGAGACCGACCCCCTTCACCGCGAGCTGGTACATCACGGCCGAGCCCGCTGCCAGCAGCATTCCCTGCTCCGAGGCGATGGCGGCGTACGCCGACGGGCCGGAGTACGCCGACCGGGTGGCGCTCGGCTGGACGTCGTGGGGCTGGGCGGTCATCGGGTTACCTCCGGTGGAGCGAGCGGGTGATCACGTCGTTGGCCGAGCGGCGGAAGGCGCTCACGATCGCTTCCAGGGTCAGCTGACGCAGCCGCGCGAGGGTGCCCTCGAGCTGGGCTGCCTCGTCACGCGAGTGGTGCTGCTCGCGACGCCAGGGCTCGATCACCTCATGGAGAAGGATCCCGGACAGGTCGACGGCAAGGGCGGACATGTGGTGGGAGATCGACTCCCCGGCGAGCCGCATGCCACTCACGGGGATGTCGAGGTCGAGGAGCGCCACGGCCACGTCGAAACCGTGGACGGGCGTGAACCGGTCCGCACCGTCGCCCTGGGTGCGGCGCACCATCCCGAGCTCTTCGATGAGGGCGATCTCGTCGTCGCTCAGCTTGCGTCCGGCGTGCTGGTCGAGCTGTCGTCGACTGAGCTCCTGCGGCGCTCCGACGGTCCAGGAGGTGAGCATCGCGCGCTGCACGGCGAGATCCTCGACACCGGCGTCGTCCGGCAGCGAGGAGAGGTAGCCCTCCACTGCCTGCAGCGTGAAGCCGTGGCCCTGGAGCGCGCGGATCATCTCGAGCCGGGCGAGGTGGGTGTCGTCGTACCAGGCCATCCGGCCGCGGCGCGCGGGCGGCGGCAGCAGGCCGAGGCTCGCGTAGTAGCGCGTCGTCCGCACCGTGAGGCCAGCTGCCGTGGCTAGTTCGTCGATGGTGCGCAGCGCATCTTCATCGGGGTCCCGGTCCGGGTCAGTCACCGATAGCGCGCTCATGACTGTCACAGTACAACTGCGATTTCAGTCTGACAATGTCGGGGTTGACGTGGATGCTGCGTGCAGTGGACAGTGGCAAGTGTGACAGTACCACTGTCATTCATGACGCCCGTCACACCATCGAGCGAGCAGAGGAGCACCCGTGTCGGCAACCAGCCCGGGCAAGGTGCTCCCCGCACTGCGCAAGCCGCTCGTCGAGCTGGTCGCGATGCTCACCTTCGCCCGCAGGATGTTCACCTCGACGGTCAACGCGATCACCGGTCGACGCTTCCCGGTCGCAGAGACCGTCATCCAGACTTGGTACACGATCCGGGTCTGCACCCTGCCGGCCCTGGCCGTCTCGGTGCCGTTCGGCATCATCCTCGCCCTCCAGGTCGGTGTCCTGGCGCAGGAGGTCGGCGCGGTCTCGTTCACCGGCGCCGGCAACACGCTCGCCGTCGTCCGGCAGGCCTCGCCGCTGATCACGGCGTTGATGCTCTCCGGCGTGGCCGGCTCGGCCATCTGCGCCGACCTCGGCTCACGCCGGATCCGGGAGGAGCTCGACGCCATGGAGGTCATGGGGCTTCCGGTCATCGAACGCCTGGTGGTGCCGCGGCTCTTCGCGACGATCGCCGTGGCCGTGCTGCTGAACGGCGTGGTCATGTTCTTCACGATCATCACCACGCTCTCGGTCAGCGTCGTGATCCAGGACCTTCCCCCCGGCAGCTACCTCGCCTCGGTGACCACACTGGCGCAGCTCTCGGACCTGTACCTCTCCCTCGCGAAGGCAGCGATCTTCGCGGTGATCTGCGCAGTCGTCTCGTCGTACAAGGGCCTCAATGCCGACCGCGGACCGACCGGCGTGGGTGAGGCGGTCACGAGCGCGGTCGTCACCAACTTCGTCCTGCTGTTCGCTGCCAACTTCGTGATCTCGCAGGTGCACAGCACCTTTGCGGGAGGACCGATCGGATGAGCCACCGATGACCATGCACAGACCTTCGGAGATCGCCGACCAGGCGGTCGTCGGCCCGCTCGCCGGGATCGGCCTGCAGCTGGTGATGGCCTGGCGCGCCGTGGCCGGACTGCCGCTGGCGGTGACGCGCTACCGGGGCGAGGTCGCCCGTGTGCTCGCCGAGGTGACCCTCGGCTCGGGCATCTTCCTGGTCGGCGGCGGCGTCGTCGGCGTCGTGCTCCTGCTGTCGACCCTGACCGGCACCGAGGTCGGGCTCGAGGGCTACCAGGGTCTCGACGTGATCGGACTGGCCCCGCTGACCGGCTTCATCTCCGGCTACGCCAACACCCGCGAGCTCGCTCCGATGGTGGCTTCGCTCGGCTTCGCGGCCCGGATCGGCTGCGGTTTCACCTCCCGCATCGGAGCCATGCGGATCAGCGAGGAGATCGATGCCCTCGAAGCGATGGCCATCCGGCCCATCCCCTACCTGATCAGCACCCGCCTCATCGCGGCGTGGGTCATCGTCCTGCCCCTCTTCCTCATCGGCCTGGTCGGCACCTACGTCGCGACCGACTTCATGGTCACCACGTTCTACGGCCAGTCCGCCGGCACCTACGACCACTACTTCCGCACCTTCGTCGCACCGATCGACGTCTTCTACTCCGCCATCAAGGTGGTCGTCCTGACCACCGTCGTCACCCTCATCCACTGCTACCACGGCTTCACCGCCAGCGGCGGCCCCGAAGGAGTCGGCCGGGCCACCGGCCGCGCCATCCGGGCCAGCATCATCTCCCTGACCCTCGTCGACATCCTGCTCACGCTCCTGCTCTGGGGCGCCGACCAGCAGGTCCAGATCTCCGGGTGACCCGATGAGCGAATTCCTCTATCCGCACGCCCAGGTCCCGCCGCGGACCCTGCGTCTGCGCCTGGCCGGGGTGGGCCTGGCCGGCGCCCTGCTGCTCGGCCTGCTCGGTGGCTTCCTTGCCCTGCAGACGCTCGGCGTGCTGAGCGGCGACGTCCGGGTTCGGGTTCTCCTGCCGACCGTCGGCGACACCCTCGGCATCAACTCCGACGTGAAGTACAACGGCCTGCGGGTGGGTCGCGTCGTCTCGGTCGACCCGGCCGGCCCCGAGGCTCAGGTGCTCGTGGCGCCCGAGCACGCCCAGCTCATCCCGGCGGCCGTCACGGCCCGCGTGCTGCCCGGAACGCTCTTCGGCAACGAGTACGTCGACCTGGTCGCCGCGGCCGGAACCGACCAGGTCGCGACGGGAGCAGGCGCCACACACCTGAGCGACGGCGACGTCGTCCGCGCCGACGAGTCCACGACCACCCTGCGCCTGATGGACACGTTCTCGGCGACCCAGCGGCTGCTGGCCTCCGTCGACCCCGACCAGTGGGATCTCGCCCTGTCGCAGCTCGCCGACGCCCTCGACGGCCGTGGCACCGAGCTCGCGGCGATGATCCGCGACAGCGAAGCCTTCCTCGGTCGCTGGGAGGAGCTGCAGCCCCAGGTCCAGCGCGATCTCGACCTGCTCACCGACGACTCCGACCTGATGGCCGACATCGAGCCACAGCTGATCTCGGCGCTGCGCGACACCCGGCCCCTCGCGAAGACGCTGGTCGAGGAGCAGCAGGGCACCACGACCTTGACGCGTGGCCTGTCGAACCTGCTCGCAGGCGAGGAGGGCGTCACCGCCTTCCTGCGGGCGAACGGCGAGGAGACCGCACGCCTGCTGAACGCCACCGCGGCCAACCTGGAGGTCTTCGCCCAGCGCCACCCCGCCTTCGCCCAGCTCCTGCAGAAGGTCCCGGTGCTGCTGCGCAACGGCGCCCAGGCGGTCAGGGGCGGCAAGATCCAGATGGAGGGCGAGATCGCCACCGAGATGCTGAACCCCTACGACGCGACCGATCCAGCGGACTGCCCGACCTACCGCGGGCTCACGGGCAACTGCGGAGGTGCCGGCTGATGGGTAGGCAACTCAGCGAGCTGCGCCGCCACAAGAGCGCAGTGGCGGGCGTCGCGGTGTTCACACTGGTGGCCGTCGTCCTGACCGCCATGGTCTCCGGGACCCTGTCGCGGGCCCAGCGCGGTGACACGATCACCGTGTCTGCGGTCTTCCGCGACGCCACCGGCCTCCGGGCCGGCGACGACGTCCGGGTGTCGGGTGTGCGGATCGGACGGGTGACCGAGACCCGCGTCGGGACGGGCGAGGAACGAGGTCTCGCGGTGGTCACGATGAACGTGTCCTCCGACCAGGTCCTCCACGAAGACATCACGGCCACCATCGACTACCTCAACCTGATGGGCCAGCGCTACGTCGCACTGACCCGCGCCGATCGCACGACCGACGCTGCGCGCCTCGCCGACGGCGACCGCATCCCGCTGGACCGGACCCGCCCGGCCCTCGACCTGACCGCGATGTTCAACGCGTTCGAGCCGATCTTCGAACTGCTGCAGCCCGGCGACCTCAACCAGCTGGCGACGAACATCGTCCAGGTGCTGCAGGGGCAGGGCCCCACGATCGAGCACCTCCTCGAACAGACCGCGGACCTCACCTCGGGTCTCGTCGACCGCGAGGACACCCTGGCTCGGGTCGTCGACAACGTCACGCTCGTGCTGCAGACGACCAACGACCACCGCGCCCAGTTCACCGAACTCGTCCGCGGACTCGACTCGCTGACGAGCGGCCTCGCCTCCGACCGGGATCGCATGGCGGCGAGCCTCGACGGCATCGCCCGCCTCTCCGCCACCACCGCGGACCTGGTGGACGGCGTCAGCGGACCGGTCATCGACGTGACCGGACTGGCGCAGCCCTGGTTCGGCTTCCTCGCCGACAAGAAGGACCTCCTGGCCCGCACCGGAGCGGCCCTCCCGCAACAGCTCGAGGTCTACCTCCGCACGCTCGGGTACGGCAGCTACCTCAACGTCTTCGTCTGCACCCACGTCCTCAAGCTCGCGGGCGGACCGTCCATCGACCTGGGCGTCGCCGGCGACCGGCACTCGAAGAGGTGCCGATGATGAGCACTGCGTGGGGTTCGATGGCTTGGCCACTGCGTGTGATGGCACTGGCCGCGGTGGCAGGACTCCTCCTGCTCGGCGTCAGGAGCATCGGCGGGGAGCCCGCCTACCACGTCCGCCTGCACCATGCCGCGGGCATCGATGCGGGCGACGACGTCCGGGTCGCCGGGCTGAAGGTCGGCAAGGTCACCGATGTCAGCGCCGACCGCGACGAGGTCGACGTGACCTTCGCGCTCACCCAGTCACCCGAGGATCTCGGGATCACCGACGACAGCAACGCCGAGGTCAAGCTCCTCTCGATCCTGGGCGAGCGGTTCCTGTCCCTGACCCCCGGCGACGGTCGCCCGCTGGCCGACGACGCCACGATCGCCGTCGAGCACGCCCGCGACAGCTACACGATCGAACGGTTCTGGCTCGAGGCGACCCCGCAGGTCGAAGCGCTCGATCTCGACCGCATCCAGCAGGCGGTCGACGTCCTCGCCACCGATCTCGACATCGCGCCGACCGCCATCCGCGACGCGCTCGACGGGATCGCCGGCGTCTCCGCCATCGTCAACGACCGCGAACAGCAGATCGACGACCTGCTCACCTCGACCCGCGCCGTCACCAGCCTCGTGCTCGACCAGACCGACGAGCTCGACGACATCCTCAGCAACGGCACTGCGGTGATGCTCATGGTCCAGCAGCGCAAGGACACCATCCAGGCGCTGCTGAGGGACGCCCAACGGTTCGTCACGGGCCTCACCGCCGTCGTACGGAAGACTGCGCCGCAGCTGAAGCCGGCGCTCCGCGACCTCCGCTCGGTGGTGAAGGTGCTCAACAAGCACCGCAAACTGCTCGACCGCACCCTGGAGCTGGCCGGGCCGACCATGCGGGTGTTCACCAACGCCACCGGCGACGGTCCCTGGCTCGGCGTCAATGCTCCCTGGGCCATCTTCCCGGACGACCTGGTCTGCTCGATCACCCCCGAGGACTGCCAGTGAACGCGCGCACCTACCGTCGTCAGGTCTTCGGACTGCTGGCTGGCGCCCTCGTGCTGGCGCTTGCCGTCTCCGGTGGCCGCATGCTCGGTTGGCTCGACGGCGAGGACCCCGACGCACTCGTCGTGAGCGCCGACTTCGTCGACACGACCGGTGTCTACGTCGGCAACGAGGTGACCTATCTCGGCGTACACATCGGCGAGATCGTCGACGTCGAACCGCGGGGTACCTCGATGCGGGTCGTCATGCACCTCGAGCCCGGAACCGAGCTGCCGAAGGACGCCGGCGCACAGATCCTGCAGGGATCGCTGGTCACCGACCGGTTCATCGAGCTGGGGCCGGCCTACACCGGAGGGCCGAAGCTCGCGTCCGGCGCGCGCATCGAAGCCGACCACACCCGCTCCCCCGCCACGGTCGACGAGATCGCCAAGGCGATCGACGACCTGGTGCTGGCCCTCGACGCCGACCTCGGCGACGGCAAGGGCGGCAAGGGACTGGGCGAGGCCCTGTCCACCACTGCGGCCGCACTCAAGGGCAATGGTCCCCACCTGCGCAGCGCGCTCGCCGAGAGCCGCGACGCCCTCGCTGCGATCAACGGCAAGGACGCCGACCTCACCGCCGTGACGGCCAACCTGCTCGACCTGGTGACCACACTGGGCAAGCGCGATCGACAGTTGCGCACGTTCATCCGTGCGGCGGCGGGCACGACGAGCGTCCTCGCCGGTGAGCGCGACGAACTGGTGGCCACGCTCGACAGCCTCGACCAGCTGACCCGGCTCACCAACCAGTTCCTGAAGGACAACGGGGACATCCTCGGCGAGGACCTGGCGGGCCTGGCGGACGTCGTCGGCATCGTCAGGGACAACCAGGACTCGCTGTCGGAGGCCTTCGACGTGATGCCGACCATGGCCGAGAACTTCGCACGGGCCTACGACTGGGACCGGGGTCGGCTGCGCGTCCAGTTCTCGTTCGCGGTCGGGCCGTTCGCGGCGGCCTTCCGCAGTCATTCCTGCAACGTGTTCACCCAGGCTCTGGGCGGCTCCCTGGGCCCTGATCTCTGTGACCGGCTGTTCGCCACCGACGGCACCGGCCTCCTCGATCCCCTCCTCGACGGGGTCTTCAACGGCGTGGCAGGAGCTGCCGGATGAGAGCCACAGCGGCCGCACTGGTCCTCGCCATGGGTGCGCTCGCTTCCGGTTGCGGCCTGAGCCTGGAAGACGTCCCCATGCCGAGCCTGGTCAGCGGACCGACGTACACCATCACGGTGGAGTTCGACGACGCCCTCAACCTGCCGGTCGATGCTCCGGTCAAGCTGGACGGCGCAACCGTGGGGCAGGTCAGCGCCGTCAACGCCGGCGAGTACGTCGCGGAGGTCGAGATGGCCCTGTCGACCACGGTCGAGCTCCGCGACACCTCCCGTGCCGAGATCCGGCTCACCTCGCCGATGGGAACGGCGTTCGTCCAGTTGTTCCCCAGCGCCAGGGGCGAGCGACTGCGTGCGGGCGACTCCCTGCCGGTGGCTGCGACGAGCTCCGCACCCGACGTGACCGACCTGCTGTCGGCCCTGTCGACGGTCGTGACCGGTGGCAGCTTCGCCGACATCTCGACCATCGTGAAGCAGCTGAACGTCGCCCTGACCGGAAGTGCGCAGGACGTCCGCAACCTGCTCGGTCGTCTCGACACCACGGTCACCGATCTCAACACGGAGTTCCCGCGCATCGACCGGCTCACCCGCGCCCTGGACCGGCTCACCCGCAGACTGGCGGGCGACCTGCCCGACATCACCCGGTCGCTGACCGACCTGACCGACCTGGTGGTGTCGTTCGACGCGCAGCGCGCCGACCTGGTCACTGCGATGGAGTCGTTGCGCCAGTTCGATGTCGTGGCGACACCCCTGACACGCGCGGTGCGCGACGACCTGATCCACCAGCTCGAGGACATGGTTCCGGTCGTGCGCACCCTCCTGCGCGGCCGCAAGAACATCGAAGGCGTGATGGAAGGTCTGGTCGCCTTCGCCTCGGGCAGCGACCTCGCCGCCCCCGGTGACTACGCCAACTTCGACCTGACCTTCCTGGTCGACATGGCTGCGCTGGCGAAGGAGGGAACCCCGTGACCACGACTGGACGCACCCCGGCGGACCAGGTCGCCGACACGGCCCGCGCCTGGAAGCGACGCAGCCACCTCGCGCAGGCGCTGATCCTGTTCATCCTCATCACCGGCGTGCTCTACGTCGCCGACACGGTCGTCGGTGGATCCCTGTTCCGCAATCCGTACCACCTCACTGTCCAGCTCCCGCAGGCCGCAGGGCTCCACGAGGGTTCAGTGGTGACCTACCGCGGTCAGCGCATCGGCGAGGTCATCGAGGTGAACCTCGGCACCGAGCCCGGCATCGGGGCCGTCGCGTTGCTCGAGATCGAGTCGGAGGTCGACGTACCCGAGGACAGCGCGATGGAGGTGCGCAACCTCTCTGCCGTCGGCGAGCAGTACCTCGACGTGCGGCCCCGGAGCGACGGCGGCCCCTACCTTGCCCACGGAGCAACCGTCGCCGTCGCCGACACCTCGGTCCCGGTCAACGTGCCCGACGTCCTCGCCCACGCCCAGGGGCTGATGTCCCACCTCGACGTCGCGGACATCCGCACCATCGCCGACGAGACGGCTGCCGTCTTCGGGAACGCCGAGGAGGACGTCGACCTGCGGGCCCTCGCCATCGAGATGGAGACGGCCTTCGCCATGCTGCGGCGTCTCGAGCCGGACCTCACCCTGCTCGCCCGGCGCGCCGAGAAGCCGCTGGCGAGCGTCGCCGAGCTCTCTCCCGAGATCCGCCAGATGTCGCGTGACCTCGAGCTGATCGCCGCCTCGCTCGCGAAGGCGACACCCGACATCCGCCGTACCGTGACGACCGCGCTCGACCTCTTGCCACGGTTGGACCGCTGGTGGCGCGAGACCTCGCCCGAGCTGCGCCGGATGCTGCGGTCCGGTGTGCCGGTGACCGAGATGGCCGCACGCCATCTCCGCGGTCTCCAGCACTGGCTGGACTGGGTGCCGATGCAGGCCGATGTGATGGCCGGCAGCACCCGAGCCGGCAGCGGCCGGGTCTCACTGGTCCCCCGGATCCTCAAGAACTGCGTCTACGACACCTCGGTCCAGCGCGACATCCAGGACACCAGTCATCGCGCACCCGTGACCGACGTGCACTGCACCGACCCGCCCCGCGGCACCCAGGGCCGCGGGTCCGGCGCGGTCCCTCGGCAGTAGTCGTCGGCCCGAGAGCCGGTGCCGCGATCCCTACCCCTGAGCGCTGAGTTCGCCCGCCAGCGAGGGCGCCAGGTCACCCTTCGGCGCGACGACGAGGTCGTCCAGCCCCAGCCAGCCGGCCAGCCGGCGCAGCTCTGCGGCCAGCTCGGCAGCGGTGTCTGCCGGAGCGCCGGGCTCGGACCACGCTGACTGGACCAGCAGGCGCGACCGGGGACGGTCGGCCTTGAGGTCGACGCGACCCACGATCCGGTCGCCGAGCAGGAAGGGCAGGACGTAGTAGCCGTGCACCCGCTGGTCGGCGGGCACGTAGATCTCGATCCGGTAGAAGAAGTCGAACAGCGCCTCGGCGCGGTCACGCTCCCACACGACCGGGTCGAACGGGCTCAGCAGGGCTCGCGCCCCCACCCGCCGAGGGAGCCGGGCGTCGTGATGGAGGTACGCCGGGCGCCGCCAACCCTCGACCTCGACCGGCTCGAGCTCGCCGGCATGGACCAGGGCATCGACCGCGACCCTGGCCTCGCCGATCCGGATCCGGTAGTAGTCGGCCAGGCAGTGCGCTGATGCGACGCCGTGGGAGCGCGCCGCGCGACGGACCAGCTCGATGTGCGCGTCGGCCTCGGACAGCGCCGGCGCGTTCAGGGCGGACGCAGGCAGCACGCGCTCCGGCAGGTCGTAGCGGATCTCGAACTGGCTGTTGCGTCCAGCGATGGCGAGGTCGCCCACGGTGAAGAGATAGTCGAGCATCCGTCGGGTGCGCGACCAGTTCCAGCCCCAGTGCACCTTGTCGCGCGGCAGGTCGTCATCGAGCTCGCGCGCGGTGCTGGCGCCGCGGTCGCCGATCTCCGCGATCAGAGCGGCTTCGAGCTCGTCGTCCTCGGCCACGAACGACCACTTGCCCCGCTTCGCGCGGTGGGCGTCCATCCGGTGCCGCATGGCCGGCCACAGCTCGACCGGCATGAAGGCCTGCACGTGGGCCCAGTACTCCACGACCCGGCGCTGTCGGCCGGCCGCCGCCCGCGCGAGCAGGTCGACGTCGTAGGAACCCATCCGCGAGTAGAGCGGCATGAAGTGCGCCCGCTGCAGGACGTTGACGCTGTCGACCTGGAGGACCCCGGTGCGGGCGAGCGTGCGGTCGAAGGTGCGCAGCGTGGGCACCGCGTGGGGCGGATCCAGGAAGCCCTGGGCGGCCAGGGCGATGCGACGAGCCTGCGCGCGCGACAGCGTCTGGGTGGTCACCCGACCAACCTAGGTGACCCCGCCGACAGGCCGTTCTGCTGACAGCAGAACGGTTCGTCGCGGCCCCGATCACCGACCTACCGTGTTCGTCATGGGTCAGGTCATCGCATTCAAGCCGGCAACTCCCGAGCCGCTGTGGCGCGAGCAGGTCGGCACGCAGTTGCGCAGGCAGCGCCTGGCCGCGGGTTGGCGACTTCGCGATGTCGCTGAGCGCGCCGGCGTGTCGACCCAGTACCTCTCCGAGCTCGAACGCGGTCTCAAGGACCCGAGCTCCGAACTCCTCGCCGCGATCGCGGGCGCCCTCGGCAGCAGCGTGCGCGAGGTTGCCTCACAGGCGATCAGGAGTACGCCGACAGGCCCGTTGTGCCTCGCTGCGTGATCACCGCGTCGACCACTCCGTAGTCAAGGGCCGCATCGGCCGTCAGCACCAGGTCCCGCTCGGTGTCCTCGCGCACCTGGAGCGGGGTACGTCCGGTGTGCGTGGCCAGCAGCTGTTCCAGCAGTGAACGCACCCGCTCGATCTCCTCGGTCTCCAGGATCAGGTCAGGGATGGTGCCGCGGGACTCCGCCGCCGGCTGGTGCAGCACGACCCTGCCGTGGCGCAGGATCTGTCGGTGGCCGGCTTCGCCTCCGGCCAGGAGCACTGCGGCGGTCGCCACTGCCTGGCCGACGCACGTGGTCTCGACCGGCGGCCGGACGAACTGCATGGCGTCGTAGACGGCCAGCATCGCCGGGATCGATCCGCCCGGCGAGTTGATGTAGAGGTTGATCGGCGCATCGGGGTTCTCCGACTCCAGGTGCACCAGCTGGGCGATCAGGGCGTTGGCGACGCCGTCGTCGATCGGCGTGCCGAGGTAGACGACGCGGTCGGCCAGCAAGCGCGAGTAGATGTCCGTGGTCCGCTCGCCACGCGGGGTCTGTGTGGTGACGTAAGGAATCGGGTAGGTCGTCATGCCGACACCGCCGGGCGAAGTCCCAGGCCGAGGGACCGTTGCGGGGCCGGCCTGATCTGCGCCAGCGACTGGACGACGTGGTCAGCGAACCCGTAGGCGATGGCCTCCTCAGCGTTGAACCACCGATCGCGGCGCGAGTCCTTCTCGACCGTCCCGACCGGCTGGCCCGTGTCGGCGGAGATCAGACCGAGCACGGTGTCGCGGTTGTCGCGCAGGGTCTCTGCCTGGATCGCGATGTCGCCCGCCGTGCCACCGAAGCCGGCGGATCCCTGGTGCAGCAACACCTTCGAGTGCGGCAACAGGTAGCGGTGGCCCGGCGTACCGGCGCTGAGCAGGAACTGGCCGGCGCTGTAGGCCATGCCGAGGTTGACGGTCGTGACCGTGTTGGGGATCAGCCGCATGGCGTCGCGGATCGCCAGCATGCCCGGCACCGAACCACCGACCGAGTTGATCCAGAGCGAGATGGGCGCCTTCTCGTCATCGGCGGCCAGCATCAACAGCGCCGTCGTGAGGCGATTGCTGAGGGTCTGGTCCAGTTCAGTGCCCAGCAGGATCGTGCGCTGCTCGAGGAGGCGCCGGGCCAGGTCGTCGTCGAGGAAGCTCGCGGTGGGTGCGTTCATGCAGCCGAGCGTGGCAGCGCGCGACCGATGACCCAAGGGCCTGCTGCTGAGGGCGGATCTGCCCTGAGCAGCGTCAGTCCAGGTTGACCAGCTTGGCACGGACGGCGTACATGACGGCCTCCATGCGCGAGTGCAACTGCAGCTTCTCGAGGATGTTGCGGACGTGGTTCTTCACGGTGTTCTCGCTGATGGCGAGCTGTGAGGCGACGTCGCGGTTGCTGAGGCCGCGGGCGACCAGCCGCAGCACCTCGAGCTCGCGCTCGGTCAGCTTCAGGGCGGTGCCTGCCGAGCGGTCCGGAGTCGACATGGTCTTGAACTCGTCGATCAGCTTGGCCGCCATGGACGGGCTGATCAGGGACTGGCCGTCGGCCACGACCCGAATGCCCTGGGCGACCTCCTCGATGGAGGAGTCCTTGAGCAGGTAGCCGGAGGCGCCGCTCTTGACCGCCTCGTAGAGGTCGGCCTCGTCGTCGGAGACGGTCAGCATGATGATCTTCGTCATCGGGACCGCTTCCTTGATCGCGACGCAGGCCTCGATCCCTGACTGTTTCGGCATGCGTACGTCGAGAAGGACGACGTCAGGCACCGTGCTGATGGCGATCGCCACCCCTTCGGCGCCGTCACCGGCCTCGCCGACGACCTCGATGCCCGGCTCGATGCCCATCAGCATGGTGAGGCCGCGGCGGAACAGCTCCTGGTCGTCGACCACTGCTACGCGAACCGGTCCACTCACAAGCTGCCCCCCTGCCCCACTCGGCCCTGTCCCACTTGTCACTCAGGCATCATGGCACGACTTCCGTGCCCACGCCGGTCTAGGCCGGCGTGGGCCGGGTCGTCGAGGGCGTACCTCAGCCTTCGCCAGCGGCGAGATCGAGGGAGATCACACCGTAGTCGTAGCCGCGACGACGGTAGACGACCGCCGGCCGCTCGCTCTCCTTGTCGACGAACAGGTAGAAGTCGTGCCCGACCAGCTCCATCTCGTAGAGCGCTTGGTCCAGGGTCATCGGACTCGCGGGGTGCGTCTTCTCACGGACCACCAGCGGCCCGTCGCCGGTGACCGTGATCGGGCCGACCTGACGTTCGATGGAGACGTCGGCTTCGTCGACCTCGGCCTCGGTGGCGATCTCCAGGTCGGAGAGCGCCCGGCCGACCGACACCCGCTCCGGACGGCCCTTGTGCACCCGCCGACGGTCGGCGGCCTTGCGCATCTGCGCCGCCATCTTGTCCATGGCGAGGTCGAGGGCGCCCATCTTCTCGTCGGCTGCCGCCTCGGCCCGGATCACCGGACCCTTCGAGTAGGCGGTGAGCTCCACGTGGACGGCGTGGTCGTGCTGGCGCGGATTGGGTTCGGAGTCGACCTCGACGTGCACCCGCATGATGCGGTGGTCGTGCTTCTCCAGTTTCGCGAGCTTTTCGGTCGCATGCTCCCGGAAACGGTCCGAGATCTCGCAGTGCCTACCGGTGACCACAACGTCCATCAGTTACCTCCAGGGGATTGGGTGATGGGTGCTCCCGCCGCAAGGGGCGGGGAGTTCATGGGTGTTGGGGGTCTCGAGACGGTTGCTGCGCAACCTCCTCGACCAACGTTCCTGCGGCGTTCAATGCGTGCTCCGGCAAGGCGGAGGAGGGAAGGCGATCTTGGGAGCGAAGCGATCGCCGACCGCCGACAACGCCGCCGGAGTGCGTAGTGAACGCCGCAGGTGGAGTCCGCCCGGCCGACCTGGTCTTCTCCCCCACAATCGCCTGCTGAGGCTTCCGCAGCTTGATGCCACTACTGGCCTTCTCCCGGATTCGGACGCATCTGACGTCCGGTCCAAGGCAGGACTTACGACTAAGCCGCACCGTGATCGTCGACCCGGGGGCCGACTTACGTGGACCGTTTCGCCTGCGACTGGCATCGGCTTGCCGCACTTGGTCGGGCGACTGCCCGGCCTGTGCGGCGCAACCACGGACCCGGGCGGACTCCATGTAGAGACGTTAGTCCGTCGCGGGTTCCGACGAAAGGCTTGGCCCCAAGTTGGGCCGTGCGTCCCGCCGTCGGGTGGCCGCCACGGTGACCCCGGCGAGGACGGTGACGCCTGCGGCCTCCAGTGCGCGTTGCGCCTCGCGGAGCGTGGATCCTGTCGTCAGGACGTCGTCACACAGGACGACATGGGCGTGGGAGAACCGCTCCCCCAGTCGTCGTACGACGGCAGTGGGCGCCGCCATGGATCCGGTCAGGTTCGCTGCGCGCTCGCGCGTGTCGAGGCCGGCCTGGTCGACGACGCCGGGGCGCAGGTGCAACAACCGGACGGCGTGGACCGCGCGACCCTCGGCCGCGAGAAGGCGGGCCGCGGCGGTGGTCATCGTGAAGGTCGGGTCGTGGCCGCGCTGGCGTACCGCGGTCGGACGCGACGGGACGGGCACCAGGACGACGGAAGCCTCCAGGTGGCAGTGCGCGCCGTCCAGTGCTGCAGCAACGGCCCGAGCGAGGAGATCACCCAGCGGCCGGGTCAGCGCGAACACCCGCCGCTCCTTGTGGGCCAGGACGAGGGCGCGCAGGACCCCGTCGTACTCGCCCAGGGAGTACGGCGGCCGGAGCCCGGACGGTGTCGGGGTCGGCCACCGCACCGTGGCGTCGCCGGGCAGCTCCGCGCGGCACTCGACGCACAGGGCGCGACCGGGTGCGGTGCACCCCACGCACACGGACCCGAGGACGAGATCGAGGAACCCGTCGGCGAGCGTGGGCAGCAGGCGCATCCGGCCAGCCCATCAATCGGTGCCGTTCGCATCAACTGCCGAGCGGCGCCCTGTGGAGAACCTGGTGCCCTAGCCGGCGTAGTCGAGCTGTCCGAGCATCGCGGTCCCCGCGTCGTACTCGTCCTGAGCGACGATGTCGACGTAGCGGTCGGCGTAGACGGCGAGCAGCGGCGAGCCCTCGGTCGCTGACCCGGCCAGGCCGATCAACTCGCCCGACACGACGGTCGAGAGCTCGTCGACGCCGACGGTCGCGCCGTCGGCCGCGACGACGTCGACCTCGGAGAGGGCGCCCGGCGCGGTGGGCGTCAGCAGGCCGATCCGGATGGGGCTGGTCCACGTCATGTCGATGATCCGCCCGCCGGCGGCCGCGTGGACGACGTACGCCGAACGGGCGCGCGCGACCCCGCCGCCACCGTTGATGACGACCCGGGCGGCCACGACCTCGTCGCCCCGACCGGTGCGCACCACAGCCACCAGACGCGTGCCGTCACGCGAGACCATCAGCTGCTGGGCGCGTTCGCCCGTCACCCCGGGAACCCGGACCTGACGGACCCGGGTGCCTTCGACGAGCCACACCACCGCGCCGGAGCTCCGACGCTCCAGGACCCACAGACGACCGGAAGCGTCCCAAGAGGGTCGTGCGTAGGTGCCGCCGCTCAGCACGGTCCGGGTGGGGACGTCGTTGGCCGTCTGGCGGACCGGACCGATCCGGACCCGGCTGCCGCCGCGATCGACAACGGCGACCCGTTCTGCGTCGAGCCGTGCCGAAACGGCGACGACTCCGGCCGCGGCGTCGCCGAAGGGACCGGTCGCCGGGACGAGGTTCCCGGGCGTGCCCCAGATGAGTCGTCCGCGGGAGAGTCCGAAGAGCAGGGTCGAGGCCTGGCCGCCGGCCGGGTCGAACACCTGGCCGCCGGTGACCGGGTACTGCGACGCGCCGCCGGGCAGCGGCAGGTCGAAGCCGCCGACGGTGACCCGCAGGGCCGTGATGTCGCCGTCCTGGCGCAGGGTCCACGCCAGCTGGGCGAGCATGAGCTCGGCCTCCTCCGTGGTCACCTTCGGGGCGTCGCCGAGGAGAGTGATCTGCGCGACCCCGTTCTTGTCGACGGGCACCGACAGGCCGACGCTGAGACCCGAGGGCAGGAAGGAACGGACCACGCCACGCGACAACGGTGGCGGTCCGGCCAGCAGGCCCGACACCAGGCTGGTGGCGAGCTGGTCACCCTCCGGCACGAACACCGGCTCCGGGACGAGGATCTGGGCGAGCGGGTCGAAGTAGTAGAGCGAGACCTGGCGGTAGCGCTGCTGGAACCACGTCGCCGGGACGACCAGTGCGTCCTGGGGGTCGGCGATGCGGTACTCGCCGTCCTCGACGGTGACCCGGAAGTCCATGGTGAGCTGGTCGGCCGGCATCGGCCCGCGCCACCCGCCCACGGCGTCCAGGCTGTCGGCTGCCGTCAGCTCGACCGACACCGCGCCGCCGACCTCGCGCACGGGCAGGGTGTCGCCGTAGACGATGGTTTCCCGCTCAGGGTTCCACTGCGCCGCGGCAGCGTCCGTGAGGTACTTCTTGGCGATGCTGGTCTGGATCGGCCACGCCGTCATCGCGTCGAGGAACCCGCTGACCACCTCGGTGCGCGAAGCACCCTTGATCGGGGGGCGCGCATCGATGTCGCTCGCCTGTCGGGCGTCCTCCGCATCGGTGAGGTTGCGCTCGACGACCGGTCCCTCGGTCGGCAGGGCGACACAGCCGCCGAGGAGCACGGCGAGCACCAGACCGACCAGCAGCCGGATCACGACCGTGTGCCGGCTCATCGGGCGCCGTCCGGGGTCGGGACCGCGACCGGCCCGGTGACGACGCCGGCATCGCTGGACGCTGCGTCCTCGGGCACCAGCGGGAGTGGGCTGTTGCGCAGGGTCGCACCGGCGTACCGCGGCACGGTGAGCCGGAACTGGGCGCCCTGGCCGGTCCGGCCCCACGCCTGCAGCCAGCCGCCGTGCAGGTGGGCGTCCTCCTGGGCGATGGCGAGACCGAGCCCGGTGCCCCCGCTGGTGCGGGCGCGCGCCGGGTCCGATCGCCAGAAGCGGTTGAACACCATCGCGGCCTCGCCGGGCGCGAGGCCGATGCCGTGGTCACGCACGGTGATCGCGGCCGCGTCCGCGTCGGACGCCAGCTGGACGATGACCGATTCCGTCGGGTCGTCGGCCATCGCGTGGTCGATCGCATTGGTGACCAGGTTGCGCACGATGCGCTCGACCCGTCGTACGTCGACCTCGGCACGCACCTCGTCGTCGGGGTTCTCGATCACGACCCGGACGCCGCGCTGGTCGGCCAGCGGTTGCGCAGCCGCGATCACCCGCTCGGCGATCTCGACGAGGTTGACGTCCTCGGTCGCGAGCATCGCGGCGCCGGCGTCGAAGCGGCTGATCTCGAGGAGGTCGACGAGCAGGTTCTCGAAGCGGTCCAGCTCGGCCTGCAGGAGCTCGGCCGAGCGCGCCGTCGTCGGATCGAACCCGTCGCGGGCGTCGTGGAGGACGTCGGACGCCATCCGCACCGTGGTGAGCGGCGTACGCAGCTCGTGGGACACGTCGGACACGAAGCGACGCTGGACCCAGCTGAGCTCCTCGAGCTGACGGATCTGCCGCTGCAGGTTCGTGGCCATCTGGTTGAAGGAGTACGCCAGACGGGCGATGTCGTCCTCACCACGGACCTGGAGCCGCTCCTGCAACCGCCCGGAGGCCAGTCGCTCGGCGACGCGACGTGCCATCCGGATCGGGGTGACCACCTGGCGCGTCACCAGGCCGGTCAGCGCAGCGACAAGCACGAGCAGCAGACCGGCTGCGGTCAGCAGGGCCCGCGTCACCAGGCCCAGGGTCTCCTCCTCCTCGGTCAACGGGAAGAGGAAGTAGAGCGTGTAGGTCTTGCCGTCGGAGGGCAACGGCATCTGGGCGCCGACGATGATCCCGGCCTCCGAACTGACCTCGCCTCCACCGCCGTCGTCGCGCACGATGTCGGTGTAGGTCCAGGCGGTCGCCCGGTTGACGCCGTCGAAGTGCGCCTCGAGGCTCTCCGGCACGCTGGCCAGGTCGAGGCCGCTGGTGTACTCCCCGCCACCCTCGCTCAACGGCAGGTCCTCCCCCTCGGGGCCGCCGAGCACGACGCTGTAGCCGCGGCTCAGTCCACGCTCGATGATCGGGTCGACGAGGTCGCGTTGCTGCCGGCTCGCGTTGACCTCGGTCCCGGATGCAGCGGCCAGCCGGTCACGGGCATCGGTGACCTCGGCGTCGACCTCCCCGAGCACCACGTCGACCCGGTGCTCGAGCAGTCCCTGCCGCGTCTGTTGCAGCAGGATCCAGCCGACACCACTGACGATCACCGCCGACAGCACCACCGTGCTGATCACGACGCGAGCCTGGATCGACCGACGCCAGAAGGTCAGCCCGCGGCGTACCTCCGGCACGACGCGGGCCCACAGGCTGCGCAGCCACAGGGATCGGTCGGTTCCGCTCATCGCCGTCGGTCGGCCTAGGCCGAGCCGGCCTTGTAGCCGACTCCACGAACGGTCAGGACGATCTCCGGGTGCTCCGGATCGTGCTCCACCTTCGACCGCAACCGCTGGACGTGGACGTTGACCAGACGGGTGTCGGCGGCGTGGTGGTAGCCCCAGACCTCTTCGAGCAGGAGCTGCCGGGTGAAGACCTGGCCCGGCTTGCGGGCCAGGCACAGCAGCAGGTCGAACTCCAGCGGGGTCAGGAAGATCTCGACCCCGTCGCGGATGACCGAGTGGCCGGCGACGTCGATCTCGAGGTTCTTGATCGTCAAGGTCTCCTGCGGCACTCCGTCGGTACGGCGTACCCGGGCGCGGATGCGGGCGACGAGCTACTTGGGCTTGAACGGCTTCACGACGTAGTCGTCGGCGCCTGATTCGAGCCCGACCACCACGTCGACGGTGTCGCCCTTGGCCGTCAGCATCACGATCGGCACGCCGGACTCGGCCCGGATCTCCTTGCAGACGTCGATGCCGTCCTTGCCGGGCAGCATCAGGTCGAGCAGGACCAGGTCGGGCCGGTAGTCACGGAAGTCGGCCAGTGCGAGGTCCCCGCGGGGACACACGCGGCTCTCGAAGCCCTCTTGGGACAGGACGATGCTGAGCATCTCCGCCAGGGGTGCGTCGTCGTCGACGACGAGCACGCGTCCCCGGGTGGGGTACGACGTCGTGCCGGCGGAGGGGGTCATGTACAAGATCCTAGGTGTGAACATGGCAGAAGCCCCGCACCGAGTCGGTGCGGGGCCCCTGACCGTGAACTCAGTAGCGGTAGGCGTCCGACTTGAACGGACCCTCGACCGGAACGCCGAGGTAGTCGGCCTGCTCCTGGGTGAGGATCGTCAGCTCGACACCGAGGGCGTCGAGGTGGAGACGGGCGACCTCCTCGTCGAGGTGCTTCGGCAGCACGTAGACGCCGACGGGGTACTCCTCGATCTTGGTGAAGAGCTCGATCTGGGCGAGCACCTGGTTGGTGAAGGAGTTCGACATGACGAACGACGGGTGGCCGGTCGCGTTACCGAGGTTGAGCAGACGGCCCTCGGACAGCACGATGACCTTCTTGCCGTCCTCGAAGATCCACTGGTGGACCTGCGGCTTGATCTCGTCCTTCACGATGCCCGGGATCTTGGCCAGACCGGCCATGTTGATCTCGTTGTCGAAGTGGCCGATGTTGCCGACGATGGCCTGGTGCTTCATCTTCTGGAAGTGGTCGACGGTGATGATGTCGAAGTTTCCGGTCGTGGTGATGAAGATGTCGGCGTACTCGACGACGGTCTCGAGGCGCTTGACCTCGTAGCCGTCCATCGCTGCCTGCAGCGCGCAGATCGGGTCGATCTCGGTGATGATGACGCGGGCGCCCTGGCCGCGGAGCGACTCGGCCGAGCCCTTGCCGACGTCGCCGTAGCCACACACGACGGCAACCTTGCCGCCGATCATGACGTCGGTGCCGCGGTTGATGCCGTCGATCAGCGAGTGCCGGCAGCCGTACTTGTTGTCGAACTTCGACTTGGTGACCGAGTCGTTGACGTTGATCGCCGGGAAGAGGAGCGAGCCCTCCTTGAAGCGGTCGTACAGGCGCAGCACACCGGTGGTGGTCTCCTCGGAGACGCCCTTGATGTTGTTGGCGATGTTGGTCCAGCGCGTCGGGTTGTTCTCGAGCGAACGAGCGAGGACCCGGAGGACCTCCTTGTACTCCTCGTTGTCGGTCGAGTCCTGTCCGGGGACAGCGCCGGCCTTCTCGAACTCGACGCCCTTGTGGACGAGCAGCGTGATGTCGCCGCCGTCGTCGAGGAGCATGTTCGGGCCGATCAGGTTGCCCGCCTCGTCCTTGAAGTCGAAGACCTTCTCGGCCTCGTCCCAGTACTCCTCCAGCGACTCGCCCTTCCAGGCGAAGACGGGGGTGCCCTGCGGGTTGTCGACGGTGCCGTTGGGGCCGACGACGACCGCGGCGGCCGCGTGGTCCTGGGTCGAGAAGATGTTGCAGGTCGCCCAGCGCACGTCGGCGCCGAGGGAGACCAGGGTCTCGATGAGCACACCGGTCTGGATGGTCATGTGCAGGGAGCCGGCGATCCGGGCGCCCTTCAGCGGCTGGGCGTCGCCGTACGACGTCCGCAGCGAAACGAGGCCGGGCATCTCGTGCTCGGCGAGGGTGAGCTCCTTGCGGCCGAACTCGGCCAGGCTCAGGTCAGCAACCTTGTAGTCCATGAAAGGGGATCCTCGAGGTTCAAGTGTGTTGTGGTCATGCGGCGCATCTGCGCTCTGCCGGGGTCTCCCGCGCATGACGTAGAACACCTTACAAGCGGTGTTGGAGGTCCGGGGAATCATCGGAGAACGAGGCACCCGTTGGTCGAGGAGGTTGCGAAGCAACCGTCTCGAGCCCGCCGACCAAGACGGTCGAGTAGGCGCCGAGGAACGAGGCGACGTATCGAGACCCCCATCGCGTGATCCGTTGACCGCAGATCGGATGGCGTGCCGTCAGGACCGTCGAAGGATGCGGATCCCGCCGGCCGCGACGAGCAGCGCCGCACCCACCCCACCCAGCAGCACGGGGATCGGCCACAACGGGCCGAGGGGGTCGAAGAAATCCGGCCCGGTCAGGGCATCGACGTACACCGGCTCGTCATCCGATGCCAGGCACGTGACCCGGACCTGATCGCTCGATGCAGTGCCCGACAGTCGCGCGGAGTAGTTGATGACCCCGGATTGACGGGTCGGCCCGGACGACACCGTCTCGAGCGGCACCGGCTCGCCCGACCGTCCATCGGTGATCGTGCAGTCGGCACTGTCGTCGATGGCGAGGACCCACACATAGAAGGTGCGGTCGGGCTCGACACGCACGAGATGACTCTCGTTGTCCTGCGGCACCGCCGAGTCCGCGGGCCAGTCACGGTAACCGTCGATGGTCCGCACCAGGAGCGCACCAAGAACGGCCAGCCCCACAAGCAGGACCGCGCCTGCCGCCACCAGCAGTCGGCGCGGGCGGAGACGGGCGACGGCGGTGTCGTCCGGCAAGGTCGTCAGGCCTCGGCCGACTCGTCCACGTCGTACTGCTCGATCGGATCCTTGTCGCCGCCGAAAGGCAGCACCCGGACGACGGCGACGACGACGAGACCGACGACAAGACCGATCACGGCGGAGATGCCGGTGTTGGCGAGCCACGCGAGGACACTGCCGAAGAAACCGTGGATCGCGTGCTTGATGTCGTGCTCGATGCCATGGACCCAGTCGTACGGCGCGTTCCACAGGTCGAGTCCGTCGCCGTGGCTGTCGGCGACGTTGACGAGCAGGATGTGACCGCCGACCCAGAGCATGGCGACGGTGCCGACGATCGAGATGAACGAGAGCAGCTTCGGCATGCCGGCGACCAGGCCGCGGCCCACCTTCTGCACGAAGGCGGCCTTGCGCTGTGCAAGGTTCAGCCCGACGTCGTCCATCTTGACGATCAGCGCGACCACGCCGTAGACGGCGATCGTGATGACGAAGGCGACCACGACGAGGATCGCGAGTTTCGACCAGAAGCTCGCGTCGTCGTCGATGTCGGCGAGGGCGATCACCATGATCTCGGCCGACAGGATCAGGTCGGTGCGGACGGCACCGGCGATCATCGCCTTCTCGGCCTCGGGGCCGACCTCGGCGACCGGGGTGTCGTGGTCCTCGTCATGCGCGAGCATGTGCCAGACCTTGTGCGCACCCTCGTAGGCGAGGAACGTGCCACCGGCCATCAGGATGACCGGGATGAGGTCCGGAAGGAACTCGCTGAGCAGCAGCGCGGCCGGGAGGATGATCAGCAGCTTGTTGCGGATCGAGCCGATCGCGATCTGCTTGACGATCGGGAGCTCACGGTCCGCGGCGAGGCCGTGGACGTACTGCGGGGTGACGGCAGTGTCGTCGATGACCACCCCGGCGGCCTTGGTCGTGGCACGACCGGCCGCGGCACCGACGTCATCGATCGATGCGGCGGCGAGCTTGGCGATGGCAGCAACGTCGTCGAGCAGGCCGAAGAGTCCGGCGCTCACGCCGCCTGTCCATTCATCGTGATGGGCATGGCCGAAGGCTACCGGCCAGCGGTGACCGGCTCGTCCACGCGTGCGGACTCCTGCTCGAGGGCCCGCTCCTGCTCCTGGACGACGACCGTCAGCGCGACGGCGTCATCGACCTTCTTGCGGGCGGATGCGAATGGGTCGACGAAGTGTTCGAGGAGCCGTCGGACCGGCGGAGCGGCCAGGCCCAGCGCGATCGCGAATCCGATCACGGTGGCGGCCAGGAGGCCGAGCCACGGTCGACCCTCGGCCCATTCCGGGAAGCCGGCGTACTGGAGCCCCTTCACGACGAAGCCGTGGAACAGGTAGACGACCATGGTCGCTGCCCCCATCCGGGCGAACCAACCGTCCACGCGCGGCACCACGGCCAGCCAGGCGAGCGCGCCGGCCATCCCGACGCCGAGCACGAACAGCCGGGTGAGCACGGCTGTCTGGTCGGTCGCGTCGAGGAAGGAGTACGGCTTGAAGTAGAGGTAGTCGCCGCTGGCCCAGCGGTCGAGGGTGAGTGCCAGAAGGCCGATGACCGCGAAGAGCGCGAGGCCGAGCACGGTCGCCGCGCGGGAGCGCAACGCTTCGAGCCGCTCAGGGGTCGCCTTCAGGCCGAGCACGAAGAACGGCAGCAGACCGAGGATCCGCGCGAAGTCGAGGAACTGCGAGAACTCACCGTCGATGAAGCCGCTGGCGAGGCTGATGCCGACTGCGACCACGAGCCCACCCCACAGCGGCCGGAAGAGCGGCGTCAGCAGCCGCCACACGATCAGTGCCGGGAGGTACCAGAGCGGGAAGTGCGGGTCGGTGAAGAGGTCGACGAGCTGCTCGCCACCGACCTGGATCCGGAACAACGCGAGGGTCGCCTCGAACAGCACGTAGGGAACGGCCAGGGTGGTGACCAGCTGCCACATGCGGCCGGGAGCCCACGTGAAGGCACGCGACAGGTAGCCCGAGACGAACACGAACGCCGGCATGTGCCAGAGGTAGAGGAAGTCGTAGAGACCGCCTCCCGGACCGTCCGAGGGCAGCAGTGCCCAGGTGTGGCCGAGCACCACCAGCGCGACGAGCGCCATCTTCGCGTTGTCGAGCCAGGGATCCCGCTTCGAGGAGGCCATCACTCCTTGGTACCCGAGATCGCCGAAAGAAGTCCAAGTGTCGGACAACCCGACAAGGCGGAGCCGACGGGGTCAGTCAGGGACCAGACCGAGCCGGAGATATTCCGCCGCGTAGGTGCCGTTGAGCAGCAGCGAGGCGTAGCGACCGACCTCGCCGGCCGCCTCGGAGGCGACGTGCTCGATGCGTACGTCGTGGCCCAGGCAAGCCTCTTCGAGCCGCACCCGCTGATCGCGGACGACAGGGTCGTCGACACCGTCGTCGAGGATGACCAGGACCGGTCGGCGGTCGCCCGCGTCGTCGGCGAACGGGTCCGCGAAGACGTTGCGCGCCCGCGCCGCCTCGATGACCGGCAGGAGATGCTCGGCGTCACCGGCCAGCGCCGTACGTCCGGAGGTACGACGAATCGACTCCGCAACGCGTCGTGCGGCCCGCGCGGCCAGCACCGAACCGCCCCAGACCAGCGGGCTGGCATCGGCCAGCGAGATGGCGAGCATCTTCGCTGGGTTGATCGAGATGTCGCGGTTGGGCGAACACGCGATGGCGACCACGTCGAGGGCGTCCGCGACCGCGTCGGGATCGGCGTCCGGGCCGAGCTGGACCTGGTCGAGGAAGGAGAGCATCGCGACCGCGGTCGCGAGCTGGTCGGCGGTGTCGGTGGGCAGCACGGTCGTCCAGCGCCCCGTGGCGTGCTCGGCCACCAGCGATTCCGACGGCGTGGCGACCACGAGCTGACAGCCGCGGCGCGCTGCCTCGGCGACAGCCGAGGCCGTGCCGGGGTCGGATCCCTCGGGGGCGAGCACCACGACCAGGTCGAGACTGCCGGCCCAGCCGGGGAGCGCCGGCGAAGGCCAGGCGACGAACGGCACCGGACAGAACGGTTCGAGGACCGCCCGCAGCAACCGGGAATCAGGGCCAGCGGCGATCACCGCGCGCGGCCGGGTGTCGCTGGATCGAGCGACCGCCTCGGCGATCGCGCCCGCAGCAGCAGTGAACTCGCGTCGTACGCGCGCGCCGGACTCGGCCAGGGTGCGCAGACGCAGGTCGGCGCTGCCCAGGGCGCTCTGGTCATCCAGGCGGGACTCGTCGAACCAGACCATGACGGTGACCGGACCCGATCAGGCCGGGGAACGAGCCTCGTCGACGAGCAGCACCGGGATGCCGTCGCGGACCGGATAGGCCAGACCACAGCCGCCGCACACCAGTTCGTCGGCGCCGGCACCGGCGGTCAGCGTGAGCTCGCCCTTGCAAGCGGGGCACACGATGATCGCCAGCAGCTCGGGCGAGATCTCCGGGGTGCTCACTTGCCGCTCCGGATGATCGCCAGTGCTTCGTCTCGGACTCGGGCCATCGTGGACTCGTCCTTCCCTTCGGCATTGAGCCGCAACAACGGCTCGGTGTTGGAGGCGCGCACGTTGAACGCCCAGTCGGCGTGGCTGATGCTCAGCCCGTCGAGCTTGTCGATGGTGACGCCGTCGCGGGCGTCGTACTCCTTCTCGAGGGCGACCAGGACAGCTCCCTGGTCGGCCACGGTGCTGTTGATCTCGCCGCTGAGCGGGTAACGCTCGTACTCCTTGAGCAGCTGCGAGAGGGACACGTCGGCCTCGGCGAGCGCGGCCATGGCGTGCAGCGCGGCCAGCATGCCCGAGTCGGCGCGCCAGAAGTCGCGGAAGTAGAAGTGGCCGCTGTGCTCGCCACCGAAGATGGCATCGGTCTCGGCCATCGTGGCCTTGATGTAGGAGTGGCCGACGCGGGTGCGCACGGGGGTGCCGCCGAGCTCGGTCACGATCTCCGGCACAGCACGCGAGGTGATCAGGTTGTAGATGATCGTCGAGCCGGGCTCCTTGGCGAGCTCGCGGGCCGCGATCAGCGCCGTCAGCGTCGACGGCGAGACCAGCTCACCGCGCTCGTCGACCAGGAAGCAGCGGTCGGCGTCGCCGTCGAAGGCGAGGCCGATGTCGGCCCGCTCCACGAGCACCCGCTTCTGCAGGTCGACGAGGTTGGCCTCCTCGATCGGGTTCGCCTCGTGGTTCGGGAACGTGCCGTCGAGCTCGAAGTACATCGGCACCATGTCGACCTGGTCCGCGAGCCGTTCGAACACGGCCGGAGCGGTGTGACCGGCCATGCCGTTGCCGGCGTCCACGACGACCTTGAGCTTGCGTCCCTTGACCGGGGCGAGCGACAGCAGGTGGGCGGCGTACGCCTGGAGGACGTCGAGGTTGTCGACCGAGCCCGCGCGCCCGTCGCTGTCGGAGCCCGTCGAGGCCCCGGCCGCGACCCGGTCACGGATCTCGGCGAGGCCGCTCTCGACTCCGACGGGCTGGGCGTAGGCGCGACACATCTTGATCCCGTTGTACTGCGCGGGGTTGTGGCTCGCGGTGAACATCGCGCCCGGCAGGCCGAGGTGTCCCGAAGCGAAGTAGAGCTGGTCGGTCGACGCGAGCCCGATCATCGTGACGTCGGCACCCGCCGTCGTCGCGCCGTCGGCGAAGGCACCCGCCAGGGACGGGGACGAGGGCCGCATGTCGTAGCCGATGACGAGGGCGTCGACACCGAGCACTTCGACGTACGCCGAACCCGCAGCGCGGGCCAGCTCCTCGTCGAGTTGCTCACCGACGATGCCGCGAACGTCGTAGGCCTTGAAGATCTTGCTCAGGTTGTCCGGTGAAGTCGTGGCACTGGCCATGAACGGGACACTAGTGCACGCCCCGCGACGCTCAGCAGTCGCTCGATCAGTCGTCGCTCGTCAACATGCGCAAGTGGCCCTTGCGGCCGGTCTCACGGCCGGTCTCCCTGGGCTGCTCGACGACCTGACGGACCGGGCGGGCGGCCTCGCGGACGGCGTCGGCCAGGGCGAGCAGGTCGTCGCCGCTCGGGCCGAACTGCTGGCTGCCGAGCGCGAGGCGCAGCACCTCCCAGCCACGGGGCGCCGACAGCCGCTCGCTGTGTGTCTCGCACAGGTCGTAGGCGTGCGGTTCCGCGAACGTCGCCAGCGGACCGAGGACCGCCGTCGAGTCGGCGTAGACATAGGTCAGTGTCGCCACGGCGCGCCGGGCGCAGGCCGTGCGGGAGCAGGTACGGAGTCCCTGCTGGGCCGGAATCGCGCTCACGGCGCAGACGCTACCGCTCGCACCCGGTTGCGATGGATAGGCTCGCGGATCGTGGAGCCAGAACCGTCGGGCAGCGACCAACCCCGTCCGCGCCCCCGCCGGGATCGGCGCGGGCGTGGCACCCGGGGCCCGGTCGTCGAGCCGCTGTCGGGTCCACTGGGCACGCCGCGGCCGCCGCGCCCCCGGAGTCGGCGCGAGGTCTTCGACCGGATCATGCTCGACGTCGTCACCGAGATCGACGGCCGCTGGTCCGAGCGCCTCGGCCTGGTCGAGTACGCCGTCGAGGACACGCCGCAGCTGCCCGACGACTGGGACTCCGGGCGGGTGCCGCTGTCCTCGCTGGTGCGTGGCACGGGCACCACACCGACCCGGCTCGTGGTGTTCCGGCGCCCGCTCGAGCACCGGGCCGGTGACCGCGCGGACCTGGAGGCGATCTTGCTGACCGTCGTGGTCGAGCAGGTCGCCGAACTGCTCGGCATCGATCCGAGCGAGGTCGACCCGCGCTACCCGAGCGACACCGACTGACCCGTCGGTCTACTGCGGGACGACCACCGGGATCCGCGACCGGAGCTCCGCCGGCCGCACCCGGATCGTCGCGAGCCCCGGTTGCCGCCCCTTGACGGGGATCGACACGACCGCGGAGATGCGGGTGTTGCGGGCCTCGATCTCCACGGTGACGGCTTTCGGGGGCAGTGTGACGCTGGCCGCCCGATCGGGTCCGACCTCGACCCGCTTCTCTGCGAGCGCCTTGCCTGCGGCGTCGTAGGACTTCACGTGGACGACGCCGGTGCGGGTCGCCCCGCCCAGCAGCAGCGTCTTGGCGCCCGCGGGCACCACCACCGCCGCGGGATCGCGCAGCTCGGGCACGGGGGCCAGCAGCACCAGGTCGTCGTTGGAGATCAGCCGCAGCGAGGAAGCGACCGGGCCGGTCGACTCGAGGGCGAGACCGACGGCGCCCTTGGCGGTGTCGTCGGAGAGGATCGCGTCGAGCCGGACCGCCTTCATCGAGTGGGGTGCGACCGCGATCTCCTTGGCGTCGGTCGGCGTGAACACCGCCTCGGCCGTCACCAGCCGGGTGGTCACGCGGACCTCGTCGTCGCCCGGGTTGGCCACGAACAGCGTCGGGCTGACGGACTTCTCGGGGATGCCGAGCATCAGGCTGCTGGTCGCGGGCTCCGCGACGGTCGGCAGGAAGTCGGTCGTGATGCGGCCCCGACCGAGCGGGTCCCAGGTGTTGCGGGTCGTCGCGGTCACCCGACCGCGGGTCACGGTCAGGTGCGCGGCGGTCGAGGTGGCCCGGGGCGCAGCCTTCGCGAGCTCGATCCGCTTGATGCTGTGTCCGGGGACCTGGATGCCCCGGAGTGCCGGCTCGTCCTCCGGGCCCGCGGCGCCGAGGAGCTCGATGTCGACGACGGCGTCGCCGTCGTCGGGGTTGACCAGCTCGAGAGTCGTCGCATAGCGAGCCGAGGCACTCACACCGACCAGCCATTCGTCGTACGCCGGAGCGCGGCACTCGGGCACGGCCAGCCGGTCACCACGGCCGGCGACGAGGCCGGGGGCGGCGTCACCGCGTCCCTCGAGCACGGTCACCCCGCGACTCGACGGCACGACGACGCCCGCTTCCGCCTCGACGGTGACCGCCGCACCCTTGCGGGTGACGCCCTCGGTCGTGCCGTTGCTCTCGGCGTCCACGGGAGCGCGGCCCGTGCGGATCGCCACCTTCCCGCCGGGCACGTCGGGCACCCGGACCGCACGCACCGGGCCAGCGGCCGCGTCGAGTCCGGCCGGACACACCACGGTCGCGGACGTGAGGGTCGAGGTCGCGGGCGGCAGTGATCCTGCGAGCGGGTCGTCCTCGCGACCGATGAGCGCGACGGACAGCGCCACCACGACCGGCAGGATGATCCCCAGCGCGACGAGGATGTCGACGCGGCGTTCCGGGGTCGGTGTGGAACGGCGGCCGGAACCGGCTTCCGGGCTCGGGGACTCACTCATCGCGATTCCTTCGCAGCGGGGGCAGGGCAAGGACCACGAGCACGGGGATCGCACAGCCCTGGACGATCAGCAGCAGCCAACGCAGCCAGGCGTGGTGCCCGGGCAGCGGCGCCGGCTCCGGGGTCACCTGCCAGGCACGGGTGCCGCGCTCGGAGCTGGCCTGGACGAGGCCGGACGTGGCGTCGAGGCTCGCGGCGACGGCGCCGTCGGCCGGAGCGGCCTGCACGATGTAGAGGATGCCGCGATCGGACAGCGAGGCGACCGCCTCGGCGTCCGGCGCAGTCACCAGCGAACGAATGATCTCCGTGACCTGGTCGTCCTCGGGGGTGAGCGCGGCGACCTCGTCCTCGCCGATCGTCGGTCCGTCGCCGCGGTGGACGTCGTACCGGATGCCGGTGCCGACCGAACCACGCAGCACCAGGACGCCGTCCTCGGGCGCCTGCTCGGCCCGCTGCGCCATGTAGACCGGCACGTCGGAGGCGGGGTCGTCGGTCAGGTCCTCGCCGCCCCAGCCGGCGAACCAGACAAGGCCGACCAGCGGCGCCACGATCGCCGCGACACCACCGATCGCCAGGCCCGCCTGGACCGGGCGCGGCTGGTCGCCGAGGTGGTGCAGGGACAGGCCGCCGAGGACCGCGGCGGTGAGCCAGGCCCCTTGCAGCACGAGCAGGACCGCGCCGACGCCGGGCTGCTGCGCAGCCGTGCCGGGCAGGTCGACGGACGGAATGGAGAGCGGGATCGCCACCACGGCGGTCACCGCGGCGACCAGCCAGCAGATGACGACAGGGATCCGGGTCCTGGTGGGCAGGAGGGCGAACACCGCGAGCACGGGCAGCACGAGCCCGACCGCGGGCGGTGCGCCCAGGTCGGCGAGCCGGCCCGTCAGCAGGTCCCACCCGGACGTGGCCGCCGTCGGCCAGCGGCCGATGTCGAGGACCACGGCCGCGAAGCCCCCCTCGAAGAGCGACGGCATCCACCAGGGTACGAGCACCAGCAACGGCACGACGAGAGCTGCGACCGGCGGGCCCCACACCGAACGCTCCTGGACCTCGTTCGGGATCAACCGGACAGCGCTGGCGAGCAGCGCGCCGATCAGCACCGCGACGACCAGCCACGCGGACGGCGCCACCGCCGTCAGCAGCGCCAGCGCGAGGCCGGTCCGCCAACCAGCGCGCCAGCGGTGGTCGGCATCGGGGTCGGCGAAGCCGAGTGCGGCATGGGCGAGCCACGGCAGGACGGCGGCCGCGACGACGATGCCCCAGCGGCCTCCACCCCACGCGCCGGCGACCAGCGGCACGAGCGCCCAGGTCACCGATCCCCAGAGCAGCAGCCAGCGCGGGGCGCCGTACGGCGTGACCAGTCGGCCGACCACCCGAAGGAACCGCCAGGCTCCCCAGAGGGCGATCGGCGCTGCCAGCGCCATCAACAACGACATCAGCAGGGTCGGCCCGAAGACCACGCCCAGCACGGCCAGGGGCAGGACGTACGGCGGCGCCGGGACCTCGCTTCCGAAGCCGATCGCATGCCAGCCCTCGAGGTGCAGCCCCCACCAGGCGCCAGCAGATTCCGGGGTCGGCGACAGTGCCCCACCGCTCACGCCACCGATCACGTCGCGCACCCCGATCAGCAGGGCGATCACCGTGATTGCCGTACCGACCGCCGTGGGGCTCGTGAAGAAGCGCACGGCCAGACCCGTGTCGGCGAACTCGTCGTCCTCGTCGCGGTGGCGGGCCGGCGGCGGTCCCTCGGCGCGATCGGCCGCTGCCGCTCGCCGGCGTTCGGCGACGTCGGCAGCCTGGTTCGTGGCAGCGGCGACCAGGTCGCCGAAGAAGTCGAGTCCGTGACGATAGGGCAGCCACCACGGCGCCAGCAGGCGGCGGACCCGGTCGCGGTCGACACCGGCCCCGCCCCGTGCCCGGGCGACGACCGCGGCGCGAGAGCGACGTGCCCGGACCAGCTGGCCCGGGTGGCGCACGACGCCCACCAGCGCGGCGATCTCGTCGAGCCCCTCCCCCACGGCGCGCACGCAGAACAGGCCCAGCATCCGCAGCACGGAGCCGAGCGCGAGCCGGACCACCATGAAGGGCAGGGCAGAGCCGCGGGCGTTGGCCAGCAACGTGAACAGGGCGGCGCGGCGTTCCTGGTAGTGGGTGTGCCGGCCGGTCAGCGGGGTCCGCCGCACGCCGCGGTGCGCCGCCTCGGCGTGGAAGACCACGGCGTTCGGCACGATCAGCGTCGTACGACCGACGGCGGCGGCGCGCCAGCCGAGGTCGATGTCGTTGCCGAAGATCGGGAGCGCGGCGTCGAAGCCGCCCAGCTCCTCCAGCGCGGTACGGCGTACGAGCATGCCGGCGGTGTTGACCGCGAAGACCTCACGGACCTCGTCGTGCTGGCCCTGGTCGTACTCGCCTCGTTCGAGGCCGGTCTCGCGACGCCCGGTGCCGCTGATGGTGACGCCGAGCTCGAGCAGCCGCCGCAGCGAGGGCCACTCGCGCAGCTTCGGTCCGAGGATGTCGGCGTCCGGACGAGCGGCCGAGGCCGCGAGCAGGTTCGCGAGCGCGTCGGGCGCAGGGGTGGAGTCGTCGTGCAGGATCCAGATCCACTCCGGCTCCTGGCCGTCGTCGGCGAGGGCGTCGAGTCCGTCGGCGACGGCGTCGGGGAAGCCGGCGCTGCCGGGCAGGGTGCGCGTGAGGGCGGGCACCCGGCCGTCGAGGGAATCGCGGATCAGCGTGACGCTGTCGTCCTTGCTCCCGGTGTCGACCGCGACGACTGAGCCGAGAGGGGCCGTCTGGGCCAGCAGGCCGTCGAGGACAGTCGGGAGCCACGAGGCACCGTCATGACTCACGAGGAGGACGGCGACCTCGGGATCTTGCGACACGAGATCAAACCCTACGTGCGACGGTCCGAGGGGGGCGAACCGTCGTCGCGTCGGGTCAGACCGCGCGCTTCTTCAACTTCCGACGCTCGCGCTCCGACAGACCACCCCAGATACCGAAACGCTCGTCGTTGCCGAGCGCCGCCTCGAGGCAGTCGTTGCGCACCTCGCACGTCTGGCAGACCTTCTTGGCCTCCCGGGTCGATCCGCCCTTCTCAGGGAAGAACGCCTCGGGATCGGTCTGCGCACACAACGCACGCTCTTGCCACCCCAGCTCTTCGGACTCTGCTTCGACCAGGAACAGTTCCCTCACGATTTAGCCCCTTACAACTCGACCCGTGCCCGAACGACACTTGTGGAATTACATACGTGTCATACCCAAAGAGTCAAGGCCGAATCTGCTATGGACACCCGCCGGGCGTGTCGCAAGACGCGCACGGCAGAGTTGCCCCTTGTGGAATCGACACTTGAATCGCCCGCCCGAACATCCCGCGCGTCCACGCTGCGACGGATCACCGTGCTGTCCGGCGGCATGGGCGGCGCCCGGTTCCTCCAGGGCCTGCTCAACGGTATCGCCTCGGGTTCGCTGCCCGGTGTGGACCCCGACGCGCACGTCACCGTGCTCGCCAACACCGGCGACGACTGGTGGATCCACGGCCTCAAGGTGTGCCCCGATCTCGACACGGTGATGTACACCCTCGGCGAGGGCATCGACCTGGAGCGGGGCTGGGGACGCCGCGAGGAGACGTGGAGCGCCAAGGAGGAGCTGGCGGCGTACGGCGTGGAGCCGACGTGGTTCGGTCTCGGCGACCGCGACATCGCCACCCACCTGGTCCGCACGCAGATGCTCGACGCGGGCTATCCGCTCTCGGCCGTCACCGAAGCATTGTGCCGCCGCTGGCTGACCCCGACGTACGGCGACCGGCTGACCCTGCTCCCGATGACCGACGACCGGGTCGAGACCCATGTCGCCATCGCCGATGCCGACGCGGCGAGCGGAAAGCGGGTCGTCCACTTCCAGGAGTACTGGGTGCGCCTGCACGCCGAGGTGCCGGCCGAGACGGTCGTCTTCGTCGGCCTCGACCAGTCCAGCCCCGCGCCCGGGGTCCTCGACGCGATCACGAACGCCGACCTGGTCATCCTGCCGCCGTCCAACCCGGTCGTCTCGGTGGGCACGATCCTCGGTGTGCCCGGCATCCGCGACGCCGTGCGCGCGACGAACGCACGCGTCGTCGGCCTCTCCCCCATCGTCGGCGCCTCCCACGTCCGCGGCATGGCCGAGCAGATGCTCAACTCCGTGGGGGTCGAGGTGAGCGCGGCCGGAGTCGGCCTCAATTACGGCGCCCGCAGCAACGGCGGGGTCCTCGACGGCTGGCTGATCGACACTCGGGACGCCGACCAGGTCCCCCGACTGGAGGCGGCCGGGCTCCCGACCGCAGCCGTGCCGCTGATGATGACCGACCACGACGCGACCGCCGCGATGGCTGCCGCCGCGATCTCCCTGGTGACACCGTGGGCCCGCTGACCGTCATCGCACCCGACGGCGTACCGGAGATCACCGCGGGCGACGACCTCGCCGCCGCCGTCCTCGGCGCCTTCGGCAGCGAGGGCCTCGTCGACGGCGACATCCTCGTCGTCACCAGCAAGGTCGTCAGCAAGGCTGAGGGCCGGGTCGTCTCCGGCGATCGCGAGCGCTGGATCGACGTCGAGGCCGTGCGCCTGGTCGCGCGCCGCGGACTGACCCGGATCGTCCGCAACCGGCTGGGCCTGACCATGGCCGCGGCCGGCGTCGATGCGTCCAACGTCGCAGCGGGCGCTGCCGTCCTGCTGCCCCTCGACCCGGATGCATCGGCACGTGCCCTGCGGATCGCGGTCGCCGAACGCACCGGCGCCAACGTCGGCGTCCTCGTGACCGACACAGCCGGCCGGGCCTGGCGCGAGGGGCAGACCGACATCGCCATCGGTGCCGCCGGCGTGGTGGTGCTCGAGTCGTTCGCGGGCCGGGTCGACGCCCACGGCAACGAGCTCGCCGTCACCGCACCCGCGGTCGCCGACGAGATCGCATCCGCCGTCGAACTCGCCCAGGGCAAGCTCGGTGCGCGCCCGTGCGCCGTGCTGCGCGGGCGCCCCGACCTGGTGCTGCCGCCCCACGACCACGGCACCGGTGCGGTCGCACTGATCCGCGAGGACGGCGCCGACCTCTTCGGCTACGGCGCCCGCGAGGCCGTCATCCGTGCCGTCGGCGGCGCACCCGCCGACCGCGCGCCGTTCGGCCGGCCGGTGTCGGCCGAGGAGCTCGTGAGCGCTCTCGGTGCGGCCGGACTCGCCGCCGAGGTCACCGCTGAGCACGAGGTGCGCAGCGCCGACGGGCACACGGTGGCGTCCGACATCGTGGCGTTCGCACACGGCTGGAACCGGACCGAGACGGACTCCGGGGACACCGACCTGCGCTATCGACCATCGAGTCCGTAGACTCACCGCGTTCCGCGCCGTACTCACCAGACGAGGTACCCCACACCGTGGCCAAGTCCAGCAAGTCCGAGAAGTCGGACCGCCGCCAAGTCATCGACGACATCCGGCGGAAGCAGAAGGGCGCCGAAAAGCGCCAGGGCATGGTCATCGTGGGGGCCTGCATCGCCGTTGCCCTGCTGATCGTCGGCGTCGCGGCATACAACCCGGTGAAGACCGCGATCCAGAAGGCGCGCTACTCCGGCACGCCCCTGGACGAGATCGGCGCGAAGGCCAGCGTCTGCGGCAAGGTCGAGACCAAGACCGCGACCGGCAGCAGCGAGCACGTCCCGACCGGCACCCAGGTGACCTACCCGGACGCCCCGCCGGCCTTCGGGCAGCACTGGAACGAGGCCGGCGTCGCGCCGGACCCCGCGGCCAACCGCTACTACACCGCCGCCGGTCGTCCCGAGCTCGAGTCGCTCGTCCACAACCTCGAGCACGGCTACACGATCCTCTGGTACGACGAGACCGCCGCCGACGACTCCTCGGAGGTCGCCGCGATCAAGGCGATCGCCGCGACCCTCGATGACGACGACACCAACGGGCGCCTGAAGTTCAAGGCCGTGCCGTGGACGAAGAAGGACGGCAAGGCCTTCCCGAAGGGCCAGCACATCGCCTTCACGCACTGGACCTCGAACGCGACGACGCAGGAGCAGCTCGGCGTGTGGCAGTACTGCTCCGAGGCGAGCGGTGCGGCACTCGACCAGTTCATGCTCGACTACCCGTTCACCGACTCCCCCGAGCCCTTCGTCCCGTAGTCGTTCGCGAACGTCAGGTCAGATCGGTCCGGCCCTGGTCCTTCAGGGCCGCGACGATCGCCTTGACGTCCTGGGCGCGTTCCCGCGTCATCACCAGGAGGGCGTCGGGCGTGTCCACGACGACCACGTCGTCGAGGCCGATCACCGCGACCACGCGCCCGGAGCCGGGTACGACGAGTCCGGTCGCCGCAGAGCGGTGCACCAGCGACGCGTCACCGAGGATGCTGCAGGTCTCCTGCTCACCGAGGAGGTTGGCCAGGGAGTCGAAGTCGCCGATGTCGTCCCAGCCGAACGTGCCGGGCACCGTCGCCACCCGCCCACTCTCGGCAGCGGGTTCTGCGATGGCGTGGTCGATGGCGATCCGCGGCAGGTGCTCCCACAGGTCGGGCAGCCGGTCGGGATCTGCTGCGATCGTGCGCAGGGTGGCCGCGAAGTCGGCGTCGCGTTCGGCCAGCAGGTCCAGCAGGACCGTGGGGCGGACCACGAACATTCCGGCGTTCCAGCGGTAGCGGCCAGTGGCGAGGTACTCCTCGGCCACGGGCACCGACGGCTTCTCCACGAACTCCACCACGCGGCGCACCGACGGATGGCCCTCGAGCGGCTCGCCCTGGTGGATGTAGCCGAACGCCGAGGACGGGAAGGTCGGCTGGATGCCGATGGTGACCAGCCAGTCGTCACGCGCAGCATCCACGGCTGCGACGACGGCTTCGCGGAAGAGATCGGGCTCGGTGATGACGTGGTCGGCGGCGAACGAGCCCATCACCTCGGCCCCGCGCCGCTCGAGCACGGCGGCCGCGAGACCGATCGCGGCCATCGAGTCGCGCGCGGACGGTTCGGCGAGGACTGCGCTGTCAGGCAGGGCAGCGAGCTGTTGGCGCACCGCGTCGCGGTGGGCGGCTCCGGTGACGACCAGGACCCGGTCGCCGACGATCGGAGCCAACCGATCGTGGGTCTGCTCGAGCAGGGACCGGCCGGAGCCGGTGAGGTCGTGGAGGAACTTCGGCGAAGCGGCACGCGAGAGCGGCCAGAGCCGCGTACCGGCACCACCAGCGGGAACCACCGCCCAGAAACCGGGGATCTCGTCAGCGCCCATGCGCGGCACCCTATCTTTGTCGAAGTGATGACTCCGACCGCGACCACCTTTGCTGCCGTCCTCGCCCAGAGACTCCGTAACGATCCGGGCCAGCCTCTCGTCACGTTCTACGACCACGGCACCGGCGAGCGGGTCGAGCTGTCCGGCACCACGTGGGCCAACTGGGTGGCCAAGGCCGCCGCACTCCTGGTCGACGAGTTCGGGCTCGAGCGCGGCGACCGGATCTGTCTCGACCTGCCTCCGCACTGGCTGGGCACCGTGTTCCTCGGTGCGGCCTGGAGCGGCGGTCTGGTCGTCGTACCCCCGCCCGGGGAGGGCACCCCGGTGGAGGTCGCCGCGGTCGTCTGCGGACCCGACACCCTCGCTCGGTGGGCGACCCGGGCCACCGACTTCGTGGTCCTCGCGTGCGCGCTGCTGCCGCTCGGCGTCCGGTTCAGCGATCCCCTGCCCGCCGGCGTCCACGACGTCGGCGTGGAGATCTGGTCCCAGCCCGACGCCTTCACGCCCTTCGATCCGCCGACTGCTGACGACGTCGCGATCCTGGTCGGCGACCACGAGGTCACCCAGGCCGAACTGTGGGGGGAGGCAGCCGCCAGCACGCTGGTGGGCGGCGGCCGCCTCCTCTCGGTCGCGAACCCCGTCGTGGTGCCCGCGACCTTCAGCGAGCCGCTCACCCAGGGCGGCTCGCTCGTCCTGGTGGCTCAGGCCGTGCCGGGCGAACTCGAGGCGACGTATGCCGCCGAGCGCGCCACTGCCCGCTTCCCCGCCTGAACCACCAGGCCGTATGGAGTTGTGTCGTGCGGCTAGGCCGCCAGGTCGTACCCGCCGAGCTGTCCCAGCCAGATCCGGCCGGTCCAGCCATTGGTCGTGCCGGGCAGGATGTAGGCCCGTCCGGTCGCCTTGTCCCGAGCAATGAAGTCCGGCTGCCGGTTGCCGCCGAGGCGACCGACACCGAGCAGCCAGTCGTAGCCGGTGGCCTTGACCTCGAGCGTGCGGCTGGCTGCCCAGCCGCCCGGGCCGTTGCCGGCGTACAGGCGGATCGTGTTGCCGTCCCGGATGATGCTGTCCGGCGCCCCGTCCTCGTTCAGCATGCCGGCGGGGACGTGGGCCGAGCCCTTGACCGGGCTGTACGCCGCGTAGCTCTGCGCCAGGTTGTGGGAGCTCGTGCCGAGGCCCGCAGCACCCTTGCCCGGGTAGATCCGCATCGATCCGCCGGTCGGCTGGGCCATCAGGTCGGGGCGCCCGTCGCCAGTGACGTCACCCACGGCCGCGAGCAGGCCGATGTTCTTGAGCAGGTTGGTGAGCACGACGGGTGCGGCGAACCTGCCCTCGCCCGTGCCGCGGTAGAGGAAGAGCACACCGTCGCTCTTGCGGCGCGAGATCATGTCGGCGTAGCCGTCGCTGTCCCAGTCGCCGGCCTTGTAGATCTTGACGGCGTTGGCGACGTTGACGCCCGTGTCCACGCGCGAGACGACCTTCCACGTGCCGTCGACATTGCCCAGGTTGAGGGCGAACAGCCGCCCGTCGCTGGTACGGCGTACCAGCAGGTCATTGGTGCCCCCGCCGACGAAGTTGCCCTCGGCCTCGCGGCTCGCGAAGCTCTTCTGCGCCGCGCTGGCCAACGACCGGATCGTCGGGATCTTGGCGTACAGGTAGCGCCCCGGGCAGGCGGTCGAGCCGGCGTCACGGTGGCCGTTGATGGCCGGGAAGTACTTCGAGCCGATCTTCTGTGACGTGTCGGCTGCGGCAACGCCGTGCAGCGAGAGCTTCCAGGCGAAGAGGGCGCCGTAGGCGTTGACCATCGCGGTGGGTGCCCCGGCGACGTCGAAGTTGCCGATGGCCGACATCGCGAAGGAGTAGTTGTTGTAGCCCTGCGTGTGCGCGCCGACGACAGGACGGTCGACACCACCCGCGCGGCCTTCCCAGATCCGGCCGAACTTGTCGACGAGGAAGTTGTAGCCGATGTCGCTCCAGCCCCGCGTCTTCACGTGGTAGTTGTAGATGCCGCGGATGATGCCCGGCACCTGGTCGGCCGTGTAGTTGTTGGCGTTGACCGTGTGGTGGACGAAGCCGCCGTGGACCTCGTAGTAGCTGAGCGAACTCTTGTCCCGGAGCTTCTCGTCGGCTCCCCACTGGGCCCGCGAGTAGATCTTCGGCTTGGGCGTCGACGAGCCGGCCTGCAGCGCGATCGCGTCGTCCCCGCTCGGGTCTTCGGTCGCCGGCGGCTCCACGACGGGGTCGCCCTCGGTCGCGACCCGGGCGGTGTCGATGGCCGGGGCCTGCTTCGCTGTGTCGGACGCGGTGCCCGGGTCGATCACGGCGAGCTTCATGTCTGCCGGTGCCTCGTCGTCGGTGGCCACCTTGACCTGGACGGCGTCGACGTCACCGATGAGCAGGGCGTCCGTGCCGGGACGCGCCTTCTTGCCCTCCTCGGTCGACGGGTCCGGTCCGTGGTCGTCGTGGTACTCCGCCTCGGTCCAGTCCGACCACTCCCCGTCGGTCCGGGTCCGGACCTTGATGCCGATCTCGTCCTCGCCGACCGCGGCGGCGGGAGCCCAGGTGACGCCGACCGTGCCGTAGCCGTCGACGGGCAGCACGTCGCTGGTGATCGCCTCACCCTTGCCGACACTCTTCTCGGTGGCGCGCACGCTGACGAGCTTCTGGGCCTTCGCACGGGGCGGGGTCAACAGGTACTGGTCGACCTCGGAGTCCACCTCGCCGGTGGGCACCGTCGACGGGAACTCGGCCGCACGCAGCGACACGTCGCCCGGGACGACGTCAACAGGCTGGACCGGACGAACTTCCATGGTGACCGTGCGCGCCGCGGGAGTCAGCACGGCCACGACCACGGCCAGCGCCAGCAACTGCTGGCACAGGGTCACGAACCGGACCCGACGCCCGTTTCCAGGTGTCTCCGAAGAGTACGACGACATGATTTTGCTCCAACCGTGTGTGCGGGGAAGTTGTCACACGAGTAGCAACTTTCACATGCGTCACACGAGTTGGAAAGAGTTCGTGAGTAACTACAACGCTGTAATTTCCACTCGACACGCCGATGACGCTCTGATTTATCGGCTGGGTCGGGGCATGGCTGAGCAGGTCTCGAGACGGTTGCTGCGCAACCTCCTCGACCAACGCCGCTTCGCTCCTCGAGACGGTTGCTGCGCAACCTCCTCGACCAACGCCGCTTCGCTCCTCGAGACGGTTGCTGCGCAACCTCCTCGACCAACGCCGCTCACGACTCAGATGTCGTTGCCAATCTCGTCGTCGATCTCCTGCTCGTCCGCACTGTCGTAGTGCAGGTAGCGGATCGCCTCGTCGGGGTCGCCGTCGAAACCGAGGCGGCCCTTCTCGAGGATCAGGACGCGGTCGCACATGCGCTTGACGGATCCGGCGGAGTGGCTGACGTAGACGAGGGTCCGTCCGCTGGCGCGGATCTCCTTCATCTTCGCGACGCACTTGACCCGGAAGGGCTTGTCCCCCACGGCGAGGACCTCGTCGGCGAGGAAGATGTCGGAGTCGACGTGGATCGCGACAGCGAAGCCCAGGCGGGCCCGCTGGCCGGACGAGTAGTGACCCACGGGCGCTTCGAGGGTGCGACCCAGCTCGGCGAACTCGACGATGTCGTCGTACTTCCGCTTCAGCTCGCGCTCGCTCATCCCGAGGATCGCGGCATTGAGGACGAGGTTCTCCCGGCCGCTCAGCTGCGGGTGGAAGCCGGCTCCGGTGGCGATCAGTCCGGCGATCCGGCCCCGGGTCAGCAGGGAGCCCTGGTCGGGACGCATGACGCCGTTGATCATCTTGAGAAGGGTGCTCTTGCCGGAGCCGTTGAGTCCCATCAGGCCGATGGACTCACCCTGCTCGACCTTGAACGAGACGTCCTCGACGGCGTTGAACTTCTCGCTGGTCTTGTGTCCCTTGGCCTTCGCGACCGTGACCTCCTTGAAGGTCCGGTGGTAGCGAAGGGTGAACTCCTTGGTGACGTTGTCCACCACGATCGACGAGGCCATCTCAGAGACGCTCCGGGATCTTGTTCTCGAGCCGGCTGAAGACCAGCTGCGAGATGCCGAGGATGACCAGGCATCCGGCCAGTGCGGCCACGCCGTGCAGCAGCAGGTGGTCGGGCATGAGCACCTCGCCCTTGGCCGCGAACTTCGCCTGCTCCTCGTCCGAGACGGTGCCGATCCAGAACGCACGCTGGAAGAGGATCACGGCATCGGCGAGGGGGTTGAGCAGGTAGTAGTCGGCGAACCGGCCGAACCGTTCGTGCACCATCGCGTAGGGGTACATCATCGGTACGCCGAAGCGGACGAAGTGCGTGAGCACGTTGACGATGTTGCCGAAGTCGCGGAAGAAGACGTTGGCAGCGCTGAAGAGCAGCGCCCCCGACAGCCCGATCGACGCGATGATGAGCAGGGCGAGCACCAGGCTGACCATTCCGGTCAGGTCGGGGGTCCAGCCGTTGAGCAGGCAGGCCGCCATCAGGATCACGACCTGCGGACCGACGTGGTAGAGCGAGACGAGCATGGTGGCCACGGGGAACATCTCCCGTGGCATCGCCATCTTCACCACGAGCGCCTTGTTGCGCATGATCGACCGGGTGCCGGCGCCGAAGGTCTCGACGAAGAAGTGGACCAGGATCAGGCCGGCGAACAGGTGGATCGGGAAGTTCGGGACGTCCTTGTGCAGCTGGAACAGCACGCCGATGACGAACCAGTAGATGAAGAACTGGGTCAGCGGGTTGATGTAGGACCACAGCAGGCCCAGGAACGAGCCCTGGTAGCGCGCGCTGATCTCGCGGCGCACGAGCAGCCGCAGCAGGTAGCGGCGCTGGAAGACCGCCAGCAGGCCGTTGTCGGCCGACGGCGGACGGAGCGGGAGCTCCTCACGAACGGGCTGGGCCGTGGTGTCAGTCATGCGCGCCGCCGTCCACCCAGGGGGCAAAGGTCTTGTCCCACGTCTCCGGCGAGGTGATGTCGCCCAGGGCTTCACGATACTGGGCGGCCAGTTGCGGCCACTCCCTGCGATAGCGGGCATGGAGCTCGAGGGTCCGCTTCATCAGGTCCTTGAACTTCTCCTGGTCGCGGACGTAGAGCGCGGCGGACGTGCCGTCGTTCATCGACACGATCGCGGAGTCGAAGGTCGCCATCCGGTACCACTTGGCGTCCATCGCGCGGATCTCCGCCTCGGGGAAGTCCGCGGCCATGGCGCGGGGCTTCTTGAGCTGGCGCAACGGGGCGAGGCCGGCCGTGATCAGCTGCGAGCGCCGGCTCGGGACCTCGGAGAGGTCACGACCCTTGCGCGGCGGCTTCTCCCGGCGCACGGGCGGGAACTCGTCGTGGTCGGCGTGGAGCTGGGCGTCGGTGAACTGCTTGCGGAACGCGTTGACCTCGGGGAGTCGGGTCGCCAGCATCGCGTGCAGGCCGTGCGGACCGGCGAGGACGTCCTCCATCGCCTGGATGCGCAGCTCGGCCGTGGAGTACTGCATCGACACGAGGTGCGCGATCTGGTGGTTGAGGCTCTCCCGGATCAGCCGGCCACCCTTGGGGTAGGTCGAGTGCAGCAGCGCCGCGACCAGGCGGTTGCGCAGGTGGAAGTAGGCCTGCCAGTCGAGGGCGTCGTTCTTGTCGGTCCACGGCACGTGCCACACGGCTGCGCCGGGGAAGGTGACCGTCGGGTAGCCGGCGGCCTTGGCGCGCAGGCCGTACTCCGAGTCGTCCCACTTGATGAACAGCGGCAGGGAGAGGCCGATCTCGGCGATCACCTGGCGCGGGATCAGGCACATGAACCAGCCGTTGAAGTCCACGTCGAGCCGCTTGTGCAGCCAGCGGGCCGAGCGCAGGTTGCGGGCGCCGAAGTCCCAGTCGTTGAAGGTGTCGGGCGGCGACATCCACCAGAACCGCCACGGCTGGATGACCTCTCCGAAGCTGTGCAGGCGGCTCTTGGCGTAGAGGCTGAACATGTGGCCGCCGACGATCGTGGGGCGGCGGGCCAGGTCACCGAAGGTGACCGCGCGGATGATGCCCTCGGGCTCGCAGACGACATCGTCGTCCATCATCATCGCGTACGTCGCCGTGCCCTTGCGCAACGACTCGGACTGGCCGCGGGCGTACCCGCCGGAGCCGCCGAGGTTGCCCTGCTCGATGACCTTCAGCTTGCCCTCAAGCCCCTTCTCGGCCGCCGGGAAGCGCTCGCTGTCGGTGACCTTCTGGGTGCCCTGCTCCATCACGAAGACGGTGTCGAGGTAGGGCATCAGCTCGGGAACGCTGAGCTGGCCGAGCAGCTCGGCGCAGAAGTCAGGGCGGTTCATCGTGGTGATGGCGAGGTCGACGGTGCCGTGCTCGGCGCGATCCGCGGGGACCTCGGCGGTCCATTCCGCCGATTCCACCGTCACGTCGCCGTGGCCAGCCACGACGTCGTACCAGTACCAGCCGCCGTCGACGAACGGGCCCAACGAGAGCTCGAAGGTCAGCGTGTTGGTGCCGTCGGCCTCGGTGAGGACGCTCTCGACCTTCTGCTGGCGGCCGTTGGCCATCGACTTGTTGACGATGACCGTGGCGCCGGCGCCCTTGACGTTGACCGTCAGGGTCACCGCCGAGACAACGGTCCAGCGCCGCCAGTAGCTGGCGGGGAAGGCGTTGAAGTAGGTGCCGAAGGACAGCTTCTCCCCCGAAGGGACCAGCACAGCGGTGCGCGAGAGCACCTGGTCGGGACGGACCGTGCCGGTGGCCGTCTTCTGGCGGATGGAGGCGTTGTTGAGGTCCTTGGCCGCACGCGAGCCGCCGACGACGTACTTGTCCTCGTCGAGGTTGGCCTCGTCTGGGTCGAGGTAGAGCGCGAGGACGTCGACGTCGCCGTCGAGCGGGAGGACCTGGCGCTGGAGCAGCCGGGTCGTCGTGCCTGTCGAGACCTTCGTCATGCGTCCACCCCGCCGCTCTTCAACTCCACACCGTCCGCGAAGTGCGGCTTGAGCTTGTTGTCGTACATCGACAGCGCCGAGGCGATGGCCATGTGCATGTCGAGGTACTTGTAGGTCCCGAGCCGGCCGCCGAAGAGCACCATCGGCTCCTTCTCGGCGAGGTCGCGGTACTTGAGGAGCTTGGCGCGGTCCTCGGCCGTGTTGATCGGGTAGTACGGCTCGTCGTCGTCCTCGGCGAACCGGCTGTACTCGTGCACGACGACCGACTTGCCGGGCAGGTACGTGCGCTCCGGGTGGAGGTGCTTGAACTCCAGCACCCGGGTCCACGGGACGTCCTGGTCGTTGGCATTCACGACGCCCGTGCCCTGGTAGTCGTCGACGTCGACGACCTCGGACTCCAGGTCGACCGTGCGCCACGACAGGCGTCCCTCACAGTTGTCGAAGTACTCGTCGACCGGGCCGGTGTAGATGACCGGCACCTTGCCCTTGAACTCGTCCTGCACCCCGTTTGACTTGTCGAACCAGTCGGTGTCGACGCGGACCTCGATGTTCGGGTGGTCGGCCATCCGGGTCAGCCAGGCGGTGTAGCCGTCGACCGGGAGTCCCTCGAACTTGTCGTTGAAGTAGCGGTTGTCGAAGTTGTAGCGGACCGGGAGGCGCGTGATGATGTCCGCGCTCAGCTCGGTCGGGTCGGTCTGCCACTGCTTGGCGGTGTAGCCCTTGATGAACGCCTCGTAGAGCGGGCGGCCGATCAGGCTGATCGCCTTCTCCTCGAGGTTCTTCGCGTCCTTGGTGTCGATCTCGCTCGACTGCTCGGCGATCAGCGCCCGCGCCTCGTCGGGCGTGTGACTCCTGCCGAAGAAGCTGTTGATCAGCGCGAGGTTCATCGGCAGGGAGTAGACCTGTCCCTGGTACTTGCCGAACACCTTGTGCTGGTAGTTCGTGAACGCGGTGAACCGGTTGACGTACTCCCAGACCCGCTCATTGCTGGTGTGGAAGAGGTGCGTGCCGTACTTGTGGACCTCGATACCGGTCTCCGGCTCGAACTCGCTGTAGGCGTTGCCGCCCAGGTGATAGCGGCGTTCGAGAACGAGAACCTTGAGGTCGAGCTCAGCTGCGCAGCGCTCGGCGATCGTCAGGCCGAAGAAGCCGGAGCAGACGACGACGAGGTCAGGGGTCGACGAGGTGAGTGGCACGGTGGGTCAGTCTACGGACCGCGACGGCACCTGCCGCATCCGACGCGCGTCGCGAAGGCCACGCGTGACGTTGCGCACCTCTGCCCGGCCACCCCGGAGCGGGCTGAGCAGGACGACCGCCAGGGCGATCAGCCACGGCTTGAACCGGACCAGCGGGTTCTCGCCGTAGCGCAGGTGGACCACGAACAGGTTGCGGTACATGTAGTACCCCTTCCAGCCGGCGAGGTCGTGCTGCTGGTCGAAGTCGAGCTGCCGGACGAGCACCGCGTCACGCACCGCTCGGATCGCGAAGCCGGCCCGTCGCGCCCGGATCGCGAAGTCCACGTCGTCGTAGAAGATGAAGTACGACGGGTCCGGCAGGCCGATCTTCTCGACGACCTCGCGGCGTACGAGGAAGCCTTCGAAGGCGACGTTCTCGACCTCCACGGTCGCGGGCATCGCTGCCCGGCTCGGGTAGGTCGAGTCGATGCTCGCCGTCTTCGGCCGGATCGCCAGCGGGTTGCGGAGGTCGAACCGCAGCGCCGCCTTCTCCACCAGCGCGCCGGCCCGGTCCTCGCGCACGGCGATCAGGCAGGAGCCGTCGACCTCGAGCAGCCGGGTGAGGCAGTCGGGTGCCGGCACCACGTCGTCGTCCATCAGCCACATCGCGTCGTGGCCGCGGTCGTAGGCGGTCTTGAGGCCGAGCCGGAATCCGCCGGCACCGCCGAGGTTCTCGCTCGTGCGGATCGTGACCAGGCCCGGCAGCGTGGAGGCGGCGAGCACGTCCGGCGTGTGGTCGGAGCTGAAGTTGTCGACGACGTAGACGGCTTCGGGTGCGCGCTCGAGCGCCCCGAGGCCGGCCAGCATCTTCTCCAGCAGGTCGGCGCGGTTGTAGGTCACCACGACGACGGCCACGGACCCGGTCACTTGAGGTACTTCCGATGTCCGGAGAAGTCGCCACGCAGGCCGGCGACGGCGGCGCGGGCGCTGAGCGGGATCCGTGCCGGCTGCGGCCGGGTGAAGAGGTAGAACCAGACCGTCTTCAGCCAGAACAGCAGCACGTGCACCCAGCCGCGGTAGGCCCGCAGGTTGAGGGTGTTGTTGCGCGCCATGCAGTAGTGCTTGAGGTCGCTCGGTGTGTGGTTGTACGCCGTCTTCCCGAACATCATGGGCGTGCCGAGGTCGTCCGTCGCCGGGTGCAGGAAGTGGGCGTCGACGACCGTGGCGATCCGCGCGCCGGCCTGCTCGGCGCGCCAGAGGTACTCGACGTCGTCGCCCCAGATGAAGAACTCCTCGCGCGGCAGACCGATCCGCTCGACCAGGTCACGGGTGACCAGGACGCCGTTGAACGGGATCACCACACCCTCGATCAGGCCGTCGACGGCGGCCGCTTCGACCTCGGCCATCGCGTGCACGACCTTCGTGCCGCCCGGCAACCGGATCGGGAAGCAGAGCCGGGCAGGGTCCTGCTCGGCGAGGACGGCCGGGCCGCAGAACTCCAGGCCGTCGCGCTCCACCCGCTCCAGGAGCAGGTCCAGGCAGTCGGGAGCAGGCATCCCGTCGTCGTCCATCAGCCAGACCAGGTCGGCGCCCTCGCGGACCGCCCACGCGAGCCCGTCGTGGAAACCGCCGGCACCGCCGGTGTTCGTCGCGAGGGTCTCGAAGCAGACCCCCGACGAGGCCAGCCACTCCCCCGTGCCGTCGGTCGAGGCGTTGTCGACCACCAGGATCCGCTCGAGTCCTTCGACCGCCTGCAGCCGCGGGACGAGTCGCTGCAGCATCGCCAACCGGTTGAAGGTCACGACCACTGCCTGCACACGCACGCGGTCACCCTACTAACGTGGTGCGCGTGGACACCGACGCCGTGCTGACCCTGCTCCAGGACGTCGCCGCCGAGGTGATCAATCCGCGGTTCCGCGCCCTCGCCGACCATCAGGTCTCCGAGAAGAACCCGGGCGACCTGGTGACGATCGCCGACCACGAGTCGGAGGAGCTGATCACGGCTGCCCTGCTCGCGGCCTACCCGGACGCCGTCGTGCTCGGAGAGGAGGCGATGGCCGCGGATCCGACGCTGCTCGACCGCTTCGCGCAGGCTGAGCACGGCTTCACCGTCGACCCGGTCGACGGCACCAAGAACTTCGTCAACGGTTCCCCCGACCACGCGGTGATGGTCTCCGAGGTGCACGGCGGCGAGGTCACCCGCGGGTGGATCTGGCAGCCGCAGCACGCGACGTCGTACGTCGCCGAGCGCGGTGCCGGGGCGTACCTGAACGGCGAGCGACTGACGGTCACGACCGGCACCGATGCGCCGTACCGCACCGCTCGGCGTTCCTGGGTGGGCCGCGACCTGATCGGCCTCGGCACGCTCGAGCTGACGTGGGCATGCTGCGGGGTCGACTACCCGCACCTGATCGCCGGCGACGCCGCGGTGCTGCTCTACAACCGCACCATGCCGTGGGACCACCTGCCCGGCGGCCTGATCCTCACCGAGGCGGGCGGTGTGATCGGACGGCACGACGGGCGGCCCATGGTCCCGCGCGCACTCGACGGCGGCATCATCGCGGCACCCGACCGGGCGACGTACGACGCCGTGGTCACGACGCTCACCGCCTCGCTGGGCTGACGCCGCTCAGCAGGCAGCAGCGACGTCGTCGGTCTCGTTGGCGGTGTAGCCGTCGTTGCGTGAACCCTTGGCGCCGCCCGTCACCTTCGCGGAGCCCTTCTTCTTGGCCTTGGGCGGCTTCTTCGCCTCGGAGCGATCGATGGCGTTGCTGACCATCTTCTGCACGAGGTCGATGTCGGGGTGCGCGGTGTTGACCCGCGGCGGCACCAGCGAGACCGTCGAGACGTTCTGGTCGCGCGCCCGCATCGCCAGCTGGACGAAGTCGTTGAGCGCGCCGCCGGGGACGTCGGTCCGGATCATCGCGCTGGAGGCCTCGGCGATCTCCTGGAAGTTCGTCAGCGCCTGCTTGGGGCTCACCTGGGTGAGCAGCGCCGTCATCACGCACTTCTGCCGCGCCATCCGGGAGTAGTCGTCACTGCCCTCGCGGGAGCGGGCGTACCAGAGGGCGTCGTGACCGTTGAGCTTGCGCTTGCCCGGCTCGATGTAGCCGGTGACGTCGCTGCCCAGGCCGCCGACGGGGATCCGTTGGCGGACGTTGAGGGTGACCCCACCGAACGCGTCGACGAGACGTCGGAATCCGCGCATGTTGACCATCACCCAGTAGTTGATGTCGAGACCGGTGATGCCCTCGATGGCCATCACCGTCGCGTCGATGCCGGGGGTGTCGGAGTCGAAGAGCTGCGTGTGGTCCTCGGCCCAGGTGCTGACCCCGTTGAGGTAGCACCCGTCGCAGTCGAAGCCCTTGGGGAACTCCTTGGCCATGACCGAGCCCTCGCGGAACTTGAAGTTCTGCATGTTTCGGGGAAGCCCGATCATCACGGTCTTGCCGGTCTGGGCGTCGATCGAGGCGATCGTCATCGAGTCGGGGCGCAATCCCCAGCGGTCCGCGCCGGAGTCGCCACCGAGCATGAGGATGTTGTAGCGGCCGTTGTTGGCCGCACCGAGGTCCCCGTCGACGAACATCGTCAGCCAGTCACGCTGGGCAGCGGCGAGGTGGGCACCGAAGAGCAGGGTGCCGGCGACCGAGAAGCACAGGATGCCGTTGATGCCGACGATCGCGCGGCGGTGCGGGAGGCGCAGGGTCAGCGGCTGACCGATTCGCCAGGCGTCGATGAAGAGGCCGGCCCACGCGACGGCGCCGACCAGCAGGTAGAGCCGGGCGGCCAGCATCACGTCGGGATTGAAGGCCAGCCAGTAGGCGAACGGCCGGTGCACCGCGATCACGGCGATGCCCACGAGCCCGGTGGCCAGGGTCGCCAGCCAGACGCGGACGGCAAGGCGCCCGATGTCACGGTTGCCCGCGATGAGCTGGGCCGAGCCGGGGACGAGCAGGGTGAACGCCATCAGCGTCAGGGCCCGGCGGAATCGCACCCGCGCGGCCCGCTCGTCTATGGCGATCAGCGGCACCCGCCCAGTATCACCAGTCACAACCGTCACACGGGTTGCGACGCGCCGCGCTGTCAGGCGGCGGGGGTGCGTTCGGTGAGGCGTGCGATCTCGTCGGAGGAGGCGTTCGCTCCCGTGCACATCACCGCGACCGGTCCGTCCAAGCGCCCTGACCGGCCGTTGCCCTGATGGGCGAGCAGGCCAGCGAGAGCGGCAGCTCCAGCGCCCTCGGCCAGGGTGTGTGCGCGGGTGGCCAACAGGCGGGCGGCGTCGTCGATCGCGTCGTCGGTGACCAGGACGAACTCGTCGAGGCGGCCACGGAGCAGGCGTTGGGGAAGCGGGTAGCCGGTGGTCGTGGCCAGGCCGGAAGCCCGGGTCGTGGCGGGCGCCGTCTGGATCTCGCCGGTCCGCCAGGACTGCCACCCGGCGGGAGCGGACGTCGACTGCACGCCGATCACCCGGCATCCGGGCGCGAGCGCGTCGCGCACCAGACAGGCACCGGCCGCGCCGGTGCCACTGCCGATCGGCACGTAGAGCGCGGAGAGGCGGGGCTCCTGCCCGAAGAGTTCGAGGTACGCCGTCGCGTGACCGAGCACGATCCGGGGATCGGTCGGACAGATGAAGGAGCCACCGGAGGCTGCTGCCAGCGCGCGCGCCTCGGCGGCGGCCTCGCCCAGGGTGCTCCCGGCGACCACCACGTCTGCGCCGAGGGCGGCGACCGCGTCCCGCTTGACCTCGGGGGCGCTCGACGGCATCACGATCGTTGCGCGTACGCCAGCCAGCCGGGCGCCGTACGCGACGGACTGGGCGTGGTTGCCCGTCGAGCAGGTGATCAGCCCGTGGGCGCGCTCAGCCGCTGTCAGCGTCGCGGCCAGGTGGACGCCACCGCGGACCTTGAACGACCCGGTCGGCAGGACGTGCTCGTGCTTGACGAGGACCGTGCTCCCGACCGACAGGTCGAGCAGTGGATGGGCCTGCAGCGGGGTGGCCGGCAACTCGAGCGCGACGACGTCGGCGGCGCGCCGTATGTCGTCGAAGGTCGGATCCGCGGCAGGCATGACGCCATCGTCCCGCGACCCACACCCATCGGTCCAATAGTTCCTTTCATGGATTTCAATCGATCCCATCGATCGATAGGATCGCCCCGTGATCGACCTACGCCGTCTCGAAGCCCTCGTCGCGGTCCACCGGACCGGCTCGGTCTCTGCTGCGGCCGTCCAGCTGCACTACGGCCAGCCGACCATCTCCCACCACCTGCGCCGGCTCGAGGCGGAGACGGGGAGCGTGCTGCTGCAGCGCGTCGGCCGCGGCGTACGACTGACTCCCGAGGGCATCCGGCTCGCCCTGCGCGGCGAGGAGATCCTCGGCCTGCTCGCCCGCGCGGAGGACGAACTCGCCGCGACCACCAGTCTCCAGGCGGGCAAGGTGCGGCTCGCCTCGTTCCCCTCGGGCGCTGCCACCCTGGTCCCCGCGGCACTCGTGCTGCTGGCCGAGCGCCATCCGGGCATCGACCTGGACCTCGTCGAGGCCGAACCCCCGGAGGCCTACGAACTGCTCCGCGCCGGCACCGTCGACCTCGCCCTGACCTTCACCTACCCCGGCCAGTCCGAACCCGACCAGATCACCTCGGTGCCCGTGTTCGACGACCGCCTGCACCTGGTCACCCGCGCGGACGACGCGCCCGCAGGACAGGGCCCGGTCGACCTCGCCGCGCTCAGCGACCTGGCCTGGATCACGGGCTGCGAACGCTGCCGTCGCGAACTGCTCGCCCTCTGCGACGACGCCGGCTTCGCACCCGCCATCGCGTTCGCGAGCGACGACTACGTCGCGGTCCAGTCGCTCGTCGCGGCAGGGATGGGGGTCACCGTCCTCCCCGGCCTGGCCCTGCGCGCCCACCAGCACCCCGACGTCGTACGACGGCCGCTGGCAGCCCAGCGGCGCGTGCAGCTGTCGACCTACGGGGCGCCACCGCGGCCGGCCGCGATCGATGCGGTCGCCGCGACACTGACCGAGGTCGCAGTCCCGCTCACGGAATGAGGCGTGCGGCGTCGATCTCCTGACGCTTGGCGAGGCGGTGGGCCCGACGGATGCCGGCCTCCCGCATCCTGCGCACGTCGGCCTCGTTCTCCGGCTCCAGCGCCGGCACGGGCCGTGCTGCGCCCGCACCGTCGATCGCCACGAACACGAAGTAGGCCGACCCGACGTGGCGCCACTCGGTCGCTGCGTCCCAGGGCTGGGTCTCGATCCGGACGCCGATCTCCATGGATGAGGAGCCCACCCAGTTGATCTGGGCGAACGTCCGCACGATGTCGCCGACGCGCACCGGCTCGAGGAACGCCATCTCGTCGAGGGCCGCGGTCACCGCGGGACCCCCACTGTGGCGCTGGGCCACGACGCCGGCCGCCGAGTCGGCGAGCTTGACCACTTCGCCGCCGTGGATGTTGCCGAGCAGGTTGGCCTGCACCCGCGAGGTGACGCTCGCCAGCTCGATGCGGGAGTACGACGGCGTGCGTGCCGCAACGATTTCGCTCACGGGCTGACGGTAGCGTCCCTCCCATGTCAGGGCGCGGCGACAACAACGGCAACGGCGGCGGTGACGGGTTCGACTGGATCTACGGATCCACCCCGTCGGGCGGCTCACCGGGCCAGGATGCCGACCCCACCCGCAAGATCCCGGTCCAGCAGCGACCGGGCGTCTCGCCGCCCCGCGCCCCCGGACGGCTCCCCCCGCCTGAGCAGTACGGCGCCACGCCGGAGCCCTCACGCCCACCCACACCGTCGTGGGCGCCCCGCCGCAGCATGTGGTCGCGACCGCGCACCTACTTCCGGCTCGTCGTCGGCCTGCTCGTTCTCTGGCTGGTGTTCCTCGTCGCAGTTCCCCTGGTGGCGTGGCGCAAGGTCGACAAGGTCGACTTCGAGCCGTCGGGCGATCGTCCGGCGGCCCAACCCGGCACGACCTACCTCCTGGTCGGCAGCGACTCGCGCGCTGGCCTGTCCAAGGCGGAGCGCAAACGACTCAACACCGGCAACTCACAGAGCGAGCTGACCGACACGATCCTGCTCCTGCACACCGGCGACGGCCCGACCACCCTGATCTCGATCCCCCGCGACTCCCCGCTCGACATCCCCGGCTTCGGCGTCAGCAAGGTCAACTCCGCCTACGCCAAGGGCGGCACTCCCCTGCTGGTGGAGACCCTCGAGAAGGCCTCCGGAGTCCGGATCGACCACTACGTCGAGATCGGCTTCGGCGGTCTGGTCGGTGTGGTCGACGCCGTGGACGGCATCGAGATCTGCCCGAAGAAGCGAATCCGCGACAAGCCGTCCGGGCTCAACATCAAGAAGGGCTGCCAGACCGTCGACGGAGCGACGGCTCTCGCCTACGCGCGCGCCCGCAAGTACAGCCCGATCTCCGACCTGGCCCGCGTGCAACAGCAGCGCGAGGTCGTGGCGGCGGTCGGCAAGAAGGTGCTCTCACCCTGGTCGGTCGTGAATCCCATCCGCTGGTGGAAGCTCAACGGCGCGGTGCCCGACTTCTTCCGCTTCGGCGAGGGCATGGGCCCGGTCGGCGCAGGCAAGTGGGCGCTCGCCATGACCGACACCGGCAAGTCCTGCACCGTTCCCCTGGCCAGCGCCGACGCCACATGGGACACCGCCCGCGCGAACAAGCTCTTCGCGACGCTCATCGAGGACCGGACCGACGACATCACCGACAAGCTGTGCACCGCCACCGGCCTGGCCAACTGATCCGCACCAACCGAAGGAAACCTGTGTACGAGACCCTGACCTGGGACGTCGACGCCGACGGCATCGCGACCCTCACGTTGCACCGCCCCGACGCGCTCAACGCGTTCAACCTGACCATGGCACGCGAGCTCGAGCAGGTGTTCCTGACCGATGCCCGCGACGACGCCGTGCGGGCCGTGGTGGTGACCGGCTCCGGTCGGGCGTTCTGCGCCGGCATGGACCTGTCCGCCGACGGCAACGTCTTCGGCCTCGACGAGTCGCTGTCCCCCACGCCCGATGAGTTCCGGGCGTCGTACGACCAAGCGCCGTACGACAGCGGCATCCGCGACACGGGCGGCAAGGTGACCTTGGCGATCCATGCCCTGCCCAAGCCGGTCATCGCGGCCATCAACGGACCGGCCGTCGGGATCGGCGCCACCATGACCCTGGCGATGGACATCCGGCTCGCCTCCGAGAAGGCCCGTATCGGATTCGTGTTCGGCCGCCTCGGGATCGTGCCCGAGGCGTGCTCGACGTGGTTCCTGCCCCGCATCGTCGGCATCCAGCAGGCCCTGGAATGGGTCTACTCCGCTGACATCCTGACCGCGGAACAGGCCCTCGCAGGCCGGTTGGTCCGCAGCGTCCACGCACCTGAGGACCTGCTGCCGGCGGCGTACGACCTGGCCCGGAGCTTCGTCGTCGACCGGTCGCCGGTGGCGCTGGGCCTGGCCAAGCGCCTGATCTACCGCAACGCCGCGGCCGCCGAGCCGCTCGAGGCGCACCTGACCGACTCGCTCGCGATGTACTGGGCATCGGTCGGCGACGGCAAGGAGGGTGTCGCGGCGTTCCTCGAGAAGCGCGCACCCCGCTTCACCGGCAAGGCTTCAGAGATCCCGGCGATCGAGTAGCGGGACGCTACATCGCCATCATCAGGATCTCGTCGCGGGAGTACTCGCGCCCGGGGTGCTCGGCCGCGAGGTGCTCCTGCACCTTCTCGACCAGTTCGTCGTCGTTGTCACCGCGCAGGGTGACGGCACAGGGGCAACGCAACGAGGGCATCAATACCTCCAGGAATCAGAACCGGAACCAGCAGAGTAGTCGAAAAACGAACCCGGCCGCCCCCTGGGGGACGGCCGGGTCGAAGTGTTCGTGCGATCAGGCTGCGGCGTCCTGACGACGACGGCTGTAGGTGACGCCACCGGCGCCAGCACCCACGAGGCCGGTGCCGAGGATCAGCCACATGAAGTTCGGTCCACCGGTGTTCGGCAGGCCACCGTCGTCCTCTTCGCCGCCGGTCTCACCGTCGGCGCCGACACGGAACAGGTCGGTGTCGTCGGACGGCAGGAACAGGCCGGTGTCGTCGGGGGTGAGCTCGGCGGTACCGATGTAGGAGCCCTTGGGCAGGCCCGGGCCCTCGATCGTGATCGGCTCGTCGACGAAGTGAACCGTCGTCGTGAACAGCGGCGCGGCGACGACCGAGCGGGCGCTGCGCGCAGTGCCCGAGCTCTTGGAGATCGTCACGGCGATGTCGCCTTCAGGCGGCGTCGGGTAGTTCGCGCTGGAACTGACCACGATCGTGATGGGGTCACCAGGTCCCGTGCTCGTCACCTCGATCACGGTTTCCGTCGGGATCTTCGGCGTGTACGGGTCGGCTACCGCGGACGTGGCGGGTGCCACGACCAACGCGGCACCCAGCGCGGCGAGCGCGATTGTCTTCCTGAGCAAGACGGCCTCCTTGATTACCCATGCAACGACCCGAGCCTCGGAAAGGTGACGGGACGTTCGTGTGGAATCACACTAGCGTCATCGCGCCACTCTGGGCGAGTCCGGGTCGAAGAGTGGTCCAAGTCTCACTCGGGCGTGGGCACCGTCTCGATCAGGTGACCGAAGAGGACCGACCGGTTGTCGGTGTGGAAGATCTCCGAGCAGGTGAGCAGGGTGAGCAGGTGGTCGCCCGCGTCGTCGGGCGGTTGAGTGCCCCCCTCCTTCGGGTTCACCGGCGACGGGTTCAGGACCCAGCCGGCGGTGAACGGGACGATCAGGTCCTCGCCACCGGTGTCGAGCTCGTAGGTGTAGGTCGCCACCCGGGTCTCGACGATGACCTTGTCCCCGACCTGCAGATCGGGAAGATCCGCGAACGGCTCACCGTGGGTCACCCGGTGGCCGGCCAGCACGTAGTTGCCCTTTCCGCCAGCGTCAGCGGTGTCCGCCATGTGGCCGACACCGGCCGCCAGGACCTCGTCGGTCGAGCCCTCGAGCACCGGGACGGCGTAGTCGTCGCCGAACCGCGGGATGTGGAGGATCGCGCTCGCGTTGCCGAACTCCGTGCGCACGACGTCCTGGCCGTCGCTCCAACCGTCCTGCAGCGCTTCGCGCACGTCACCCTGGCGTTGGTGGGACTGCCAGTTGGTGCCCCAGAACTGCCAGGCCACCCAACCGAGGACCGCGAGGCCCGCAGCGATCAGGCCGCAGCCGAGCCAGAAGGACAGGCGCTTGCCGGTCGAGGGCGGCGTCTTGCCCGCGTCGTCGGTCGGGTCGACGGCGCGCGAGCGCCGACGGCGTACTCGCACCACTCCCTCATCGACGGCCTCCGTGCCGTCGATGGCTTCGGGTGCGTCGTTGTCGGACTGCGTCATGCGGGTTCCCCTCCTCGGACGACCACCCCTCGGGCCGTCCACGCATCCAACGCTACGCCGTGCGAGGCGTCACGCGTGCGAGCGGTGCCGACCGGCCACTGCAGGGCTCGACCCGTCGCGGCGGCTCCCGCCGACGAATCCGCCACCGACCGCCACCATCGCGGCGCCCATCAGCAGGAGAAGCAGGTGCGGGCCGCCGGTGTCCGGCAGGGTTTCCTCGCCGCCGACCTCGTCGTCGGGGTCCACCCCGCCACCGACGCGGAAGCGAGCGCTGTCCCGGCAGCCGAGGTACGCGCCACCGTCAGGGGCGAACCGGACCTTCGCGACGTACTCGCCCTTCGCGAGCCGGGGCCCGACGATCCTGAGCTCGTCACCTTCGTAACGCACGGTCTTGGTCCAGGGAAGCTCGACACGAGCGACACGCGCCGCCCGCGCAGCACCCGCGCGGTCGATCGTCAGCTCGATGGTCCCGGTCGGAGGCACGTTGCTGGAAGCCGACACGATGACGCGCACCACCACCCGGTCGCCGACAGCGACAGCGGGCACATTGACGCTGCAACTGGTCGGGATGTCGGGCGTGTACGTGTCATCCCCGCTTGCCGGCGAGACGGGCGCGAGGAGCGCCAGCACGGCAAGGACGGGGAGCAGCAGCAAGCGACTCATGTTGCCTCATCACATTCGTAGTGTTCAGTCATGCCCGCGCGGCCCCCACGACAGTGCGGTCATGACTGGTCAACCTGCTGCTGTGATCTTTGTTACGCCTGAATTCGGCAAACTTCTCACCGTCTCCGCTCACATCCGGGCGGAGGAAACCATCCGTTCGGCCAGGCGGGGCGAGACGAACCCCATCGCCTCCAGCAGGCTCGCGTACGCCGGCATCACTTCGACCGGTCGGTGACGGATCGCGGTGCGCACCCACCCCGCCGCATCGGTGGGCTCCAGCGCGGCGCGGTCGTCGTACTCCGACGTCGGCGCGATCATCGGCGTCCGCATCAGCGGGAAGTGCAACGAGGTGACCACGACCCCGTGCTCGCGCTCCTCCGCCTGCAGGCTGCGGGAGAAGGCGGCCAGGGCCGCCTTCGAGGCGTGGTACGCCGTGAAGTTCGGCATCAGGCCTCCCGGGACGCCCCAGGTCGAGGAGTTCACGACCTGCCCGCGGCTCTCCCGCAGCGCCTCGAGCAGATTGAGGGTCAGCCTGACCGGTGCGTGGTAGTTCAGCCGCATCAGGCGGTCGTGGTCGGCCGGCCGCTCTGCGGTGTCCGCGGCAGATCGCCGGATCGAGTGGCCCGCGTTGTTGACCAGCACGTCCAGTCCCCCGAACCGGCTCAGCACTCCGGCCGTGAGCTCGTCGATCGCTTCACCGTCGGTGAGGTCGCAGGGCAGGGCGTACGCCGAGCCGCCACCGCGCGCGATCTCGTCGGCGAGCTCGTCGAGCTCGGCAGCGCGGCGCGCGACCATCAGGACCGTCGCTCCCTCGGCCGCGAGCAGGGTCGCCGTACTGCGACCGACGCCGGAGGAGGCGCCGGTGACCAGGACGCGCTTGCCCGCCACCGGGTGCACCCGGCCCGCCCACCCGGCGAGCAGCCGGGCGGGATCGGGCAGCGGGTCGAGGCCCGAGCGAGTGAGACGGCGGCGCAACGAATCAATCACCGCAGCACCCTATGCCGCCAGCTCAGAGCTCACTCTGGACGCCAGCGAGCAGCTGGCGAGCCATCACGATCCGCTGGACCTGGTTGGTGCCTTCGTAGATCTGGGTGATCTTGGCGTCGCGCATCATCCGCTCGACCGGGTAGTCGCGCGTGTAGCCGTAGCCGCCGAGGACCTGGACGGCGTTCGTGGTGACCTCCATGGCCACGTCGGACGCGAAGCACTTGGCGGCGGCGCTGAAGAAGCCCAGGTCGCTGTCCCCGCGCTCCGAGCGGGCCGCAGCGGCGTACGTGAGCTGGCGGGCGGCCTCGATCTTCATGCCCATGTCGGCGAGCATGAACTGGAGGCCCTGGAAGTCCGCGATGGCCTTGCCGAACTGCTTGCGCTCCTTGGCGTAGCCGAGGGCGTAGTCGAGGGCTCCCTGGGCGACGCCGAGCGCCTGCGCGGCGATCGTCACGCGGGTGTGGTCAAGGGTCTTCATGGCGATCTCGAAGCCCTTGCCCTCCTCGCCGATGATCCGGTCCCCGGGGATCCGCACGTTGTCGAGGTAGACCTCGCAGGTCGGGCTGCCCTTGATGCCGAGCTTCTTCTCGGGCGCACCGAAGGAGACACCCTCGTCGGACTTCTCGACGACGAACGCACTGATGCCCTTGCTGCGCAGCGCGGGGTCGGTCGTGGCGAGCACCGTGTAGAACTCGGACACGCCCGCGTTGGAGATCCAGCGCTTCACGCCGTTGAGCACCCAGCCGTCACCGTCACGCGCCGCGCGGGTCTTCTGGTTGACGGCGTCCGAGCCGGCGTCGGGCTCGGAGAGACAGTACGAGAAGCCCCCCTCGCCGCGAGCCAGGGCGCCGAGGTACTTCTTCTTCAGTTCGTCCGAGCCGCCGATCTCGACGGGCAGCGAACCGAGCTTGTTGACCACCGGGATCAGCGAGGAGGAGGCACACGCGCGGGCGACCTCCTCGATCACGATCGCCGTGGCGAGCGCGTCGGCGCCGGCGCCGCCGTACTGCTCGGGCACGTGCGGGGCGTGGAAGTCGGCAGCCTGCAGGGCATCGTGCGCCTCCTGCGGGTAGCGCGCCTCCTCGTCGACGATCGCGGCGAAGGGTGCGACCTTGGCATCACAGATCGCGCGAACGGCCTCGCGGATGGCCTGGTGCTCCTCGGTGAGGGCGTACGTCGGGAAGTCGGCGTTGTTCATGGGAATAACAGTAGGACGTCCTAGCATTATTTCCGCATGGTGTCCGAGGAGCAGGTGACCGGGATCGCACCGAACGACCCCGAATCGGTGGCGTTCATGCTCGACGACTGCGAGGTCTGGGCCGTGGTCGGCCTGTCCGGGAACCCCGACCGGACGGCGTACTCCATCGCCCGGCTGCTGCAGGAACGCGGCAAGCGGATCGTCCCGATCCACCCCTCGGCCCCCGTCGTCCTCGGCGAACAGGGTTACGCGACGCTCGCCGAGGTGCCCTTCCCGATCGACGTCGTCGACGTGTTCCGCCGGTCCGAGGACGCGGGCCGCTTCGCAGACGAGGCCGTCGCCGTCGGTGCGAAAGCGGTGTGGTTCCAGCTCGGCGTGATCGACGAGGCCGCCCTCGTGCGCACCCGCGCCGCCGGCGTCGCGATGGTGATGGACACCTGTCCCGCTATCGAGTGGCGGAAGCGCTAGCGGCAGGCCGGCGCAGGGCTCGACCCGGCCAACCCACGACCCACTCCAGCGGACCCCGGCGTCCGGTCAGCGCGAAGATCGCGCCCAGACCGAGGGCGATGGCGACGTGCCATCCGTAGGTGTCCGGACGCTCGGGGGGCCACACCTGCTGGGTCTTCGTCACCACGTGCAGCGTGTACGCCGTGAGCGGGATCGTCCCGGCGCCGGCCAGCACGGCCAGCACCCGCTTTCCCTGTCGCGGGACGACGTGGACCAGGGCGAGCGCCAGACCCAGCACCACGAGCGCGCTGCCGATGGTCTGGGCGAGGTCGAACGGCGTCGCAGAATGCGGTGAGACGACCAGCAACCACTGCCACGCCCCGCCCGTGGGCGGTGAGCCGTGAAGGCTTCTCGCGAGGATCTTCAGTGCCTCCTCGTGGGTCGTCGTCTGGTACGGGAAGAGGGCCGCGCGGACCTGCAGGTCGGCCGTGCACAGGCGTGACACGGCGGTGGCGGTCACGGCCAGGCCGGCACCCCACCCGGCCAGCCGCAGGGGCGTGCGCCACCCGCGCAGGTCCATCCGGCCCAGCGCCATGCCGACCAGCAGGTAGGCCAGCCACGGCACCGCCGGATAGGTGCCGGTGAACAGGACCTCGCTGAGCAGTGGCCCGGGGTCCGACAACCGACCGAAGTCCGGGCTGCCGCCGACGCGTTCGGGGAGCTCGGGACGCACCAGGTGCGAGAGGACCGGGCCGACCACGACCCAGACCGCGGCCAGCACCGCCAGCGGCACCGCACGGAGCCGCAGGAACGGCAGGCCCAGCAGGAACAGGACGCCGTAGTAGGTCAAGATGATCGCCAGACCGGTCTCGAGACCGCCGAGGGCGAGCCCGATCAGCGCGATCAGCACCGCGCGCGCGGCGAGTCCGGCCGTCGTACGGCGGAGGTCACGCCCGGCCTGCGGCGTGGTGCCACCGCTGATCAGCGCCAGGCTGAGTCCGGCCAGAACGGCGAAGAGCGCCGAAGCACGCCCGCCCGCCAGCCACTGGATCGTGGTCGGGTCGCCCGAGGCCGTGTAGCCCTCGAGCACGTGCGTCGCCATCATCCCGAGCAGCGCGACCGTGCGCGCCAGGTCGACGCCGATGAGGCGCCCGGGGCGAAGGATCACCCCTGGCGCCGAACCACCGCGCCCTTGGCCTGGGCGGCAGCCTTCAGCGCGGCCTGGAACTCGGTCATCTTCTGCTGCAACGACGCGTCGGTCGCGGCGAGGATGCGGACAGCGAGCAGTCCGGCGTTGCGCGCGCCGCCGACGGCGACGGCGGCGACCGGGACACCGGCCGGCATCTGCACGATGGAGAGCAACGAGTCCATGCCGTCGAGGTACTTCAGCGGCACCGGTACGCCGATCACCGGCAGCGGCGTGACCGATGCGAGCATCCCGGGCAGGTGAGCCGCCCCGCCCGCACCCGCGATGATCACGGACAGGCCGCGACCGGCGGCGTCCTTGCCGTACTGCAGCATCTCCTCCGGCATCCGGTGGGCAGAGACGACGTCCGCCTCGTAGGCGATGTCGAACTCGGCCAGTGCCTCGGCCGCAGCCTGCATCACCGGCCAGTCGGAGTCGGAGCCCATCACGATGCCCACACGCGCAGTCATGGGCGCGAGCCTAGAGGTTGTCGGCTCCCCCTGAACGGCCACGTCGCTCACTCGCTCTCGTTGCCGAGGTCGCCGCGGAACCAGGCAGCGGCGTGCCGGCCTCGTTCGAGGCAGTCGTCGAGGTCGTCGCCGTAGACGTTGACATGCCCGACCTTGCGGCCCGGTCGCAGCTCCTTGCCGTAGAGGTGGACGCGCAGGTGCGGGTCGCGGGCGAAGGCGTGCGCATAGCCGTCGTAGAGGCGGCCGACGTGGTCGTTGTCGCCACCGAGGATGTTGACCATGACGGTCCAGCGAGCTCGTGGCTCAGGTGAACCGAGAGGCAGGTCGAGCGCGGCGCGCAAGTGGTTCTCGAACTGGCTGGTGACGGCACCGTCCTGGGTCCAGTGGCCGGTGTTGTGCGGGCGCATCGCGAGCTCGTTGACCAGGACCTGGACGCGACCCTCGGCGTCGACGGCCTCGAACAGCTCCACCGCGAGGATGCCGGTGACGTCGAGCTCCCCTGCGATCCGCAACGCAAGTTGCTGGGCAGAAGCCGCAAGCTCCGGCGCCAGGTCCGGGGCCGGCGCGATGACCTCGCGACACACGCCGTCGACCTGGAGTGTCGCAACCACCGGATACGCGGCAGCCTGGCCGCTGGGTGCTCGAGCGACCAGTGCCGACAGCTCGCGACGGAAGTCGACGAACTCCTCGGCGAGCAGGCGCACCCCCGAGGCCTCGGCGGCGGCCAACGCCTCGGTCGCGTCGTCGGAGGTCCGGACGACCCACACGCCCTTGCCGTCGTATCCGCCACGACTGACCTTGAGGACGCAGGGCAGGCCGAAGGCCTCGACGTCGGCGGCCGAAGCGACGACGGCCCAGCGCGGTTGCGGCGCGCCGAGACGGGCCATCGCCTCCCGCATGACGATCTTGTCCTGCGCGTGCACGAGGGCCTCGGGCCCGGGGTGGGCGATGACACCGTCGGCCGCAAGTGCCCGCAGGTGCTCGGTCGGGACGTGCTCGTGGTCGAAGGTGACGACCGAGCAGCCCTCAGTGACCGCCCGCAGGTCCGCGAGGTCGCGGTGGTCGCCGACGCGGTGGTCCGGGATCACCTGGGCAGCGGAGACTCCCTCCGCCTCGGCGAGGAGCCGCAGCGGTACGCCGAGCGCGATCGCCGGCTGGGCCATCATCCGGGCGAGTTGACCGCCACCGATGACAGCGATGCGGGGCGCGGAGGATTCGGTCGTGGACACGGCCGAACCCTACGCAATCAGGACGCGTCAGGCGGAACCGGTGAGGTCGGCGCCGACCGACGTCTCGAAACGCAGGCCCTGGCCGCGGATGGTGGTGATCAGGCTGGGCTGTCGCGTGTCGTCACCGAGCTTGCGGCGCACCCAGCCGAGGTGGACGTCGATGGTCTTGGACGACGTCCAGAAGGTGACGCCCCAGACGTCGCGCATGAGCTCCTCGCGGGTGACGACCGAGCCCGCCCGGGCGATCAGGGCATGCACGAGATCGAATTCCTTGCGCGACAACAGAACCTCGCGGTCCCCACGCCACGTGCGCCGGGTCGAGGGATCGACCCGTACGTCTTGCACCTCGATCACAGGGTTCAAGGTAAGGATCGCGCCGGGAACGCGTGGGGAAACGGTGAGAATTTTGCCGATCTGGTGCCGGGGGGCGCTCGGCAGGTCAGGCGCGGCGTACGGCGACGGGCTCGACCACTCCGAACCCACGGACCGGCCGCGGAGGCAACGGACGGGCCTCGATCTCGTCCGCCGGGAGCAGGTCCGCGGTCGCGTGGTCGACGATGATCCGGTTGCGACGGGCGACCTGGGTGAGGCGGGCAGCGAGATTGACCGGCGGACCGAAGACGTCACCGAGACGGAGCACGACACTGCCGGTGGCGAGTCCCACCCGGACGTCCGGCATCCGCGGATCACGGCCGATGACGTTGATGATTCCCTCGGCGGTGGCGAAGGCGGCCATGGGGTCGTCGTTCACGAAGAGCACCGCATCGCCCATGCTCTTGATCAGGCGGCCCTGCTCGCGGGTGATCACGTCGCCGCAGCGCGCCTCGAAGATGTCGACGAGCTCGCCGATGCGCTCGCGGGTCACCTCGTTCGAGAGCGCGGTGAAGCCGACGATGTCGGCGAACCCGACGCAGAGGTCGGTGGTGTGCGGGTCGGAGTCGATGGCCCGCACCGCCTGCATGCGAGCGACCGCCGCGGAGAGGTGCCGCCGCCAGGCATAGATCAGGAAGTTCTCGAACTGGGGACCGAAGCGCTCGATCAGCCAGGGCGTGGCGTCACCTCCCTTGCCAGCCGTCTGCTCGACGAACGCGTCATTGACGTGACTGACCAGCTCGCCGACCTCCCAGTCGGCCAACCGGGCCATGGTCAGGCCGACGCCTCGGGCGACATTGAGGGCAGCGTCGAAGTCGATCACGCCCTCGCCGAGCAGTTCTGCCATCAGGCCCAGGGCAGTGACGTCCGCGTGCGTGTAGGCCCGCTCGTCGCCCTGCTCCGGGAAACCGAGGGTGCGCCACAACCGCCGCGCCTTCTCGAGCGGCAGACCGGCGAGCTCGGCGACCTGGGCCGCAGTGAGCTGGGGATCCTCCCCGAGGAGCTTCCGCTCGGGGGCGTTCTCAGACACCTTCGTCCCGGCGGACCTCCGGGCCGCGGTGCAGGCCGTGGAGGAGTTCGTTGAGCTGGCGCTGCGCGGCCTCGACGTGCGGGATGTCGTTGAGACGCACCAGACCGTTGGTCGACGCGTCGGCGATCAGCAGGCTGCCGCAGCCGAACGGACGGTCGATGAGATTGATCTCGATGGAGATGTCACTGACCCGCGCCAACGGGATGTCGTGGCCGCGGCGGGTCAGGATGCCGTTGCGCGTGATGAGTCGCCGGTCGGTGAAGGCGTGCACGGTCGTGAGCCAGACGAAGAAGGGTCGGACCGTGAACCACAGGATGCCGATCAGGGCAAGGACCCAGACGATGTAGGTCAAGGTCTGCTGGAAGCCGTCGTCCTCGAGCTTCACCTGCGCGACGACGGCGATCGCGAGGAACAGCACGAGCAGCAGGATCGGCACGAACAGTGCCTTGGGGTGCTGGCGGGTGCTGATGATGAGTCGTTCGCCGGGGTTCAGCAACTTCTTCGAGATGGCCACGCAGCGATCATCCCACCCCGGCGTCGATCCGGTAGTCCCCCGGGACCGCCAGTCGGTCGCTCAGTCGACGGCCCGGACGTGGACGACGTCGCCCGCGCCCACCTTCTCGCGCCCCTCGGCCGTCTCGACGACCAGGCGACCGTGCTCGTCGACGTCGACCGCCCGACCGAGCAGCTCCCCGCCGCCGGGCAGGTCCACGCGGACGTCGCGACCGAGCGTGGCGCAGTGGGATCGGTACGACGTCGCGAGCCGCGCCGTACCCAGCTCCGCGCCCGCCTGCCAGACGTCGTAGCCCTCGCGCAGGGCGGCGACCACGTCCAGGAGCACCTGGGTGCGGTCCGGTGCGCCGGGCGAGGCGAGGGCGAGGCTGGTCGCCGTCGGGACGGGCAGTTCATCGGCGGTCGTCGCGACGTTGATGCCGACGCCGACGATGGCGGCCGGCCCCTGGGGCGTCTCGACCCGTTCGACGAGGATTCCGGCCACCTTGCGGTCGCCGTCGAGGAGGACGTCGTTGGGCCACTTCACCCGGGCGTCGTAGCCCAGGGACGCGAGGGCCTTCGCCACGTTGTGACCGACGAGCAGCGGCAACCAGGGCCACGACGGCGCGGGCACGGTCGGGCGGAGCACGATCGAGAAGGTGACAGCCGTCCCGGCCGGTGTCTCCCAGGTCCGGTCGAGACGCCCGCGGCCGGCGAGCTGGTGGTCGGCCACCACGACGAGGCCCTCGGCGACGCCCTCCCGGGCGCGCGCCGTCGCCACTTCATTCGTCGACGTGGCCTCGGCGAGCAGTTCGAGACTGAGGTCGGGGTGGAGCGCGAAGGCCTCCGACAGCCGTTCGGCGTCGAGAGGTCCACGGGCAGGGCGCTGGGTCGGGCCGTCCGTCACGGGCACTACCCTTGCGCAGCAGACGCCCAGAGAAAACCCCAGTGCCCAATCAGCGGGGCCCATCAGCGGGGGCGTCATTGAAGGAGGAGGCCACGTGACTGCCCAGCCCGAGCCGGCAGAGATCGACATCCACACCACGGCCGGCAAGCTCGCCGACCTGGCGCGGCGTACCGACGAGGCCGTGCACGCGCCGGCCGCGAAGGCGCAGGAGAAGCAGCACGCGAAGGGTCGCAAGACCGCCCGCGAGCGCATCGAGCTCCTCTTCGACGAGGGTTCGTTCGTCGAGCTCGACGAATACGCCCGCCACCGGTCCACCGCCTTCGGCCTGGAGAAGACCCGGCCCTACGGCGACGGCGTCATCACCGGCTACGGCACGGTCGAGGGCCGCCAGGTGTGCGTGTTCTCCCAGGACTTCACGGTCTTCGGCGGCTCGCTGGGCGAGGTCTACGGCGAGAAGATCACCAAGGTCATGGACCTGGCGATCAAGGCTGGCTGTCCGATCATCGGCATCAACGAAGGTGCCGGCGCCCGGATCCAGGAGGGCGTCGTCTCGCTCGGCCTGTACGGCGAGATCTTCAAGCGCAACGTGCACGCCTCGGGCGTCATCCCCCAGATCAGCATGATCATGGGCAACTGCGCGGGTGGCCACGTCTACTCCCCCGCCGTCACCGACTTCACCATCATGGTCGACAAGACCTCCGCGATGTTCATCACCGGTCCCGACGTCATCAAGACGGTCACCGGAGAGGACGTCTCGATGGAGGACCTCGGCGGTGCGCGCACGCACAACACGAAGTCCGGCAACGCCCACTACATGGCCGCCGACGAGGACGACGCGATCGAGTACGTCAAGGCGTTGCTCTCCTACCTCCCGCAGAACAACCTGGACGAGCCGCCGTCGTTCGACGAGGTCGCCGACCTGGCCCCGACCGATGTCGACATCGCGCTCGACACGATCATCCCGGACAGCCCGAACCAGCCCTACGACATGCACGACGTGATCACCTCGGTGCTCGACGACGAGGACTTCCTCGAGGTGCAGCCGCTCTTCGCGCCCAACATCATCATCGGCTACGGCCGGGTCGAGGGTCGCCCGGTCGGCGTCGTGGCCAACCAGCCGATGCAGTTCGCCGGTTGCCTCGACATCGACGCCTCCGAGAAGGCCGCACGCTTCATCCGCACCTGCGACGCGTTCAACATCCCGGTGCTGACGTTCGTCGACGTGCCCGGCTTCCTGCCCGGCACCGACCAGGAGTGGACCGGCATCATCCGTCGCGGCGCGAAGCTGATCTACGCCTACGCCGAGGCGACCGTCCCGCTGGTCACGGTCATCACGCGCAAGGCCTACGGCGGCGCGTACGACGTCATGGGCTCCAAGCACCTCGGTGCCGACATCAACCTGTCGTGGCCCACCGGCCAGATCGCGGTGATGGGTGCCCAGGGTGCGGCGAACATCATCCACCGCAAGGAGCTCGCTGCCGTCGAGGCGGAGGGCGGTGACGTGGAAGCGCGTCGTGCCGAGCTGATCGACGAGTACGAGACCACGCTGGCCAACCCGTTCATCGCTGCCGAGCGCGGCTACATCGACGGCGTGATCATGCCGCACGAGACCAGGGCCGAGATCGTCAAGGCGCTGCGCCTGCTCCGTACGAAGCGGGAGACGCTGCCGCCGAAGAAGCACGGGAACATCCCGCTGTGAGCGACGAACCTGTGGTCGCCCCTGAAGCAGTCGTCGAGCAGGCCCCGCTGCTGCGAATCATCACGCCCGACACCACCCCGGAGGAGGTCGCCGCGATCGTCGCGGTGTTCTCCGCCCTCGGTGGCGGCACGCCTGCCGAAGCACCCGTGACGTCGGAGTGGGCCTCGCCCGCCCGCAAGCAGCGGACCTACCCCGGGCGCGCTCCTGCGCACGGCCGTGGGGCCTGGCGCGCCAGCGCCCTGCCGCGCTGAGAGCCGCTCTCGAAGCACCGCCCCGATGACCTCCGAGGTCATGGTGCGCTGACGCGCCACGGGGCACGATGGCGACATGAACCGACTCATCGCCCTCGGTGCTGCTGGGTACGCCGGCCTCGGCATCGTGTCCTTCCTCAAGCCGTCCGTGGTGCCGGCCAGCACGGGTCTCACCGCCCCGAATGCCGATGCCCGCACCGAGATCCGTGCGGTGTACGGCGGCCTGCCGCTCGGTCTGGCCGCAGCCGCGATCATCAACCCGACCTCAGCGTCCGCGGTCGGACTCGCCACCGCGGGCATGGCGGCCGGGCGCGCCGCGTCGTCCGTCTTCGAGGGCCGGCCGAGCCCGACGATGGCCGGCTTCATCGCGCTCGAAACGGCCGCTGCGGCGGCACTCCTCCTCGGAGCGCGCCGCAGCGGCCGGACCAGCTGAATCAGGCGAAGAACGACCGGAGGTCACCGACGACGTCCTGGGGGACCTCCTGCGCGGCGAAGTGGCCGCCCGCGGGGAACTCCGACCAGTGCTGGATGTTCGCGTTGTCGCGCTCGGCGAGCGACCGGATGGTCTGGAAGTCGTCCTTGAAGACCGCGACGCCGATCCGGCCCTCGCTGACCACCGGCTCGGAGCCGGAGTGCTGCTCCTCGTAGTGGTAGCGCGCGGCCGACCCGTAGGTGTTCGTCAGCCAGTAGAGCGTCGCCTGCGCCAGCACCTGCTCCGGCTTCACGAGGCTGGTCCCGTTGCCGAAGCTCTCGAACAGCTCGCTGTACGCCAGCACGGCGACCGGCGAGTCGGCCAGACCGGCGGCAACCGTCTGCGGCCGGGTGCCGTTCATCGAGTTGTAGCCGCCGACCAACTGGAACCACTGCATGTGCTCGAGCGCGGCGTACTCCTTGGGGCCGAAGCCCTCGAACTCGGCCGGGTCACCGGACGGGAACGAGAACAGGTGCAGGACGTGCGCACCGAGGAAGCCCTCGGGGTTCAGCACGGCCAGCTCGCGGCCGACCATCGCGCCGCCGTCGCTGCCGTGGATGCCGTACGCGTCGTAGCCCAGGCGCCGCATCAGCACGTCGTACGCCGCCGCGACCCTCTTCATCGTCCAGCCGGTGTCGACCACCGGGGTGGACCAGCCGAACCCGGGCATCGACGGCACCACGACGTGGAACGCGTCCTCGGCCTTCCCGCCGTGGGCAACGGGGTCGACCAGCGGGCCGATCATGTCGAGGAAGTCGACCACCGAGCCGGGGTAGGTGTGCGCGAGCAGGAGGGGGGTGGCGCCCTGGACCTCGGACCGGACGTGCAGGAAGTGGATGCGCTGGCCGTCGATCTCGGTGACGTAGCCGGCGTGCTCGTTGATCCGCGCCTCGGTGACGCGCCAGTCGTAGGACTTCCACTGCTCGACCATGTCGCGCAGGTAGGCCTCCGGGGTGCCGTAGTCCCAGGAGTCGCCGGGCACGGCCGGGGCGAAGCGGGTGCGCTCGAGCCGGGCCTGCAGGTCGTCGAGATCGGCCTGGGGGACGTCGATGGTGAAGGGGGTGATCTGCTCGGTCATCGTCTTGCCTCTCGGTTGCGGTGGGCCTGTGGTGGGGGTGGCCCTTCCTCTTGAAACCGACGTTATGAACCAATCCGGAACCCTTCGTTCCTGTTAGATCACCGGTGTGAAGAAAACTTCCGGACGGGTCCTGGAGTTGCTCGGACTGCTCCAGACACGCATCGAATGGACCGCCCCCGAACTCGCCGAACGGCTCGGTGTCACCGACCGGACGGTGCGCAACGACATCGGCCGATTGCGCGAGCTGGGCTATCCGGTGGAGGCTGCGCGCGGCCGCGCCGGGCACTACCGCCTGGGCGTCGGCGCCAAGCTCCCACCGCTCCTGCTCGACGACGAGGAAGCTGTCGCGATCGCCGTCGGCCTGCGCACCGTGACCGGGGTCGCCGGCTTCGAGGAGAGCGGCGGACGGGCATTGACGAAGCTCGAACACGTGCTGCCCGACAAGCTGCGGCGGCACATCGCCAGCGTGCGCGACGCCACCGAGGCGGGGCCGGTCAACACCGACTCCAACGTCGAGGACCCCGAGGTCGACCCCGGCGTGCTGACGGAGATCGCGGGTGCGATCCGCGACCAGCGCGGCCTGCGGGCGTTCTACCGCCGGGACGCCGAGGACGAGCGGGTCGAGTTCGAGCCCTACCGGATGGTCGCCTGGCAGCGGCGGTGGTTCGTGGTGGGCCGCGATCCGGCGACCGACACCTGGGCGCCGTACCGGGCCGACTGGCTGACCCTCCGCCTCCCCGGAGGCCGGAACTTCACGCCCGCTCCCCTGCCCGGTGACCTGACCGAGTTCGTCGTTCGCGAGGTCGCGCGCACCGGGTGGTCGGTGCATGCGCGCATCGTCATCGACGCCCCGGCCGACGAGGTGCTCGCCCGGATCAACCCGGCCGTCGGTGTGGTCGAACCGCGCCCGGACGGCCGCAGCGTGCTGGTCACCGGAGGCGACAGTCTCGAGATCGTTGCCGTGTGGATCGGAATGCTCGGCATCGACTTCACCGTCGAGTCACCCGCCGCGCTCGTCGATCATCTGCGGGTGCTGTCCGAGCGATATGCGGGTGCCGTGGTCGGCAGCCCCCTCTAGGGTTCCCGCATGACGCGACCCGTGGATGCCCGCACCGACCAGTTCGTCGAGGACGTCGCCGCACTCGACCCCCTCACCGCGACGTACGCCGGGATCCCCGGGCACGACCACGAGCTGCCCGACCTGTCTCCCGACGGCTTCTCCGCCAGCGAGGAGCTGCACCGCCGGGCGCTCGCCGACGTCGCCGCACTGGAGGCAAGCGATGCCCGCGAGCAGGTGGCGAAGGACGCCTTCCTGGAGCGGGTCGGGCTGACCGTCGAGAGGGCCGACGCCCGCATCGACCGCAGCGAGGTCTCCGTGATCAGCAGCGGCATCCACGCGATCCGCGAGATCTTCGACCTGATGCCGACCGGGACCGACGACGAGTGGGACGTGATCGGCCAGCGCCTGTCGGCCGTCCCTGCGGCCCTCGACGGCTACCGCGCCACGCTGCTCGAGGAGGCCGCTGCCGGCCGGGTCTCCGCCCGCCGGCAGTACGCCGAGGTCGCCAGCCAGGTGCGCGGCTGGACCGGTCAGGAGGGCAGCGCCGGTGACTACTTCCAGGGTGCTGTTGCGGCCGCGCCCGATGCGCTCAAGCCGGCACTGACCCGCGCTGCCGAGGCGGCCTCCGCGTCGTACGCCGAGTTCGGCAGGTTCATCGAGACCGACCTCCTGCCTCGCGGCCGCGAGACCGATGGCGTCGGCCGCGAGGCCTACGCACTGGCGTCGCGCTACTTCCTCGGCGCAACCGTCGACCTGGAGGAGACCTACGCCTGGGGCTGGGAGGAGCTCAAGCGCATCGAGGACGACATGGCCGCGACGGCCCAGCGGATCGTCAGCGGCGGCTCGGTCGCCGACGCCGTGGCCGCGCTCGACGCCGACCCCGCCCGCGACTGCGGCAGCCGCGAGGCCTTCCAGGCCTGGATGCAGGCCAAGTCCGATGCGATCCTCGCCGACTTCAACGGCGTGCACTTCGACATCGCCGAGCCGATCCGCACCCTGCAGTGCAAGGTGGCGCCGACCAACGACGGCGGTGCGTGGTACTCCCCGCCCAACGAGGACTTCTCCCGCCCCGGGACGATGTGGTTCTCCTTCACCGACGACCACAAGCAGTACTCCACGTGGCGCGAGACGACCACCGTCTTCCACGAGGGCGTGCCCGGCCACCACCTCCAGTGCGCGCAGGTCGTGCACCAGGCCGAGCTGCTCAACCGCTGGCAGCGCCTGCTCTGCTGGGTCAGCGGCCACGGCGAGGGTTGGGCGCTCTACTCCGAGCGGCTGATGGACGAGCTCGGCTACTTCGCCGATCCGGGCGACCGGCTCGGTTTCCTCGACATGCAGGGCTTCCGGGCGGCGCGAGTGATCGTCGACATCGGCGTGCACCTGGGCCTGACGATCCCGAAGGACAACCCGTTTGGCTGGCGCCCCGGCGAGGTGTGGGACGCCGACCGCGTCTTCGAGTTCATGCGCGCCCACTCACGGATGGACGACGGGTCCTTGAAGTTCGAGGTCAACCGCTACCTCGGCTGGCCGGGCCAGGCGCCGTCCTACAAGGTGGGCGAGCGGATCTGGCTCGAGGCACGTGCCGACGCGCAGGCTCGCCACGGCACTGCCTTCGACCTCAAGGCCTTCCACGCCGCCGCGCTCGACCTCGGCTCGCTGGGCCTGGACCCGCTGAAGGCAGCCCTCGCCCGCTTGTGACGGCGACGACCCGATGACCCGATTCGATCGACAGCAGGCCCGACAGATCGCCGTCCGGGCCCAGCTGCTCGACGCGTGGCGGCCGGACTCGCTGGTCGCGACCGTCGACCACCTGACGCTGCTCCAGATCGACCCGACGGCAGCGATCGCACCCAATGTCGACCTGGTCGCGTGGTCGCGCCTCGGCGCCGCCTACTCACCCTCGGACCTGCGGTTCGCGCTCGAGACCGAGCGGGCCCTGGTCGAGCACTCGTCGTACGTCCGTCCGATGGAGGACGTCGGCCTCGTCCTCGCGACCTTGCCTCGCGACCTGCATCCCTCGATCCATGAGTGGCTCGGCGCCAACGAGGGATTTCGCGCCGACGTGCTCGCGCGACTCGAGGCCGAGGGCCCGCAGACCGCCGCCGAGGTGCCCGACACCTGTCAGGTGCCCTGGGCGTCGAGCGGCTGGAACAACGACAAGAACGTCAACCGACTCCTGGAAATGCTCACACTCACCGGCGCCATCGCCGTCTGCGGCCGCCGGGGCAGGCTTCGCACCTACGACCTGGCGGAGCGGGTCTACCCCGCCGAGCTCGAGGTGCCGTCCTACGACGACGCCCGCGACGAGCTCGACCGCCGCCGGCTCGCCTCGCTCGGGATCGCCCGGTCACGGTCGAAGGGCAACGGTGGCGAGGAGATCGGCGCCGGCGGCAGTGGCGAGGCAGTCACGATCGACGGCATCGACGGCGACTGGAGAGTCGACGCGGACGCCCTCGCCGCGTCCGAGGAAGCGTTCGAGGGGAGGTGCGCGTTGCTCTCCCCGTTCGACCGCCTGGTCTACGACCGCAATCGGGCGCAGGACCTGTTCGACTTCGAGTACGTCCTGGAGATGTACAAACCGGCAGCGACGCGGCGCTGGGGCTACTTCGCCCTGCCGATCCTGTACGCCGACCGCTTGGTCGGGAAGCTCGACGCCAAGGCCGATCGCAAGGCCGGGGTGCTGCGGGTCCACGCGGTCCACGAGGACTTCCCGTGGGCCCCGGAGATCGGCGACGCGGTCGAGGCCGAGGTCCAGGCACTGGCCGACTGGCTCGGCCTGGAGGTCACCCGCGGCTGACCATCGGGCGGCTCAGTAGTCTGACGGCGTGCCCGTGTTCGTCCTCGCCTCTGCCTCACCTGCCCGCCTGGCCACCCTGCGGAGCGCCGGTCTGGACCCGCAGGTGATCGTCTCCGGCGTCGACGAGTCACAGGTCGTCGGTGTCCCGCCCGGCGAGCTCGCCCTTCGTCTGGCCGACCTGAAGTGCCATGCCGTGGCCGCGCGCAGCGACCTGCCGACGGACGCACTCGTCCTCGGCTGTGACTCCGTCCTCGAGTTCGAGGGCGAGGCACTCGGCAAGCCTGCGGACGCCGAGGAGGCCGTACGGCGCTGGCACGCCATGCGCGGCCGTACCGGCGTACTCCACACGGGCCACTGCCTGCGCGACGTCGCCGCCGGCAAGCAGACGGCCGCGACCGCATCGACGACCGTGCACTTCGCGAACGTGACGGACGACGAGATCACCGCCTACGTCGCCACCGGAGAGCCGCTCCACGTCGCCGGCGCATTCACCGTCGACGGCCTCGGCGGCGCCTTCGTCACGGGCATCGAGGGCGACCACCACAACGTGGTCGGCGTCAGCCTGCCGCTGGTGCGCGGACTCGTCCGGGAGGTCGGGCACCGGTGGACCGACCTCTGGGCACGCTGACCCGCGTCGCCGTCCTCGCTTTCGCCCTCTTCGCGTGCGCGATCGGGGCGGCGGCTCACGCCGAGGACGACCCCGGCCCGCCGTTGGCGGGTACGCAGGTCTCCGGAACCGTCGATCCCGCCCGGGCGCCGGACATCGGCACCGGCCGCTACCTCGACCGCCTCCCCGCCGACGACGAGGTCCACTACCGCCTCCCGCGCAGCGAGACCGGCAGCACGTTCCACGTCGCGGCGCTGTTCGTGGGCGCCGGCGACTCGATCGGCGAAGGCGTCCGCCTCAAGGTCGGTACGACGCCGGGCGACCAGGGATGCGGCAGCAGCGGCGTCTTCCGTCCGACCCAGGGCGAGCCGGCACCGCTGCTGTTCACGACCGTGTCGTCATGGACGGACGTGACGGACCACGAGTGCGCGACCGCCGACGCGCTCCACCTCTCCGTCGGCGTACCGAGCGACCGCGCCGATGCCGGCCGCGACGTCGAGATCCTCGTCTACGAGGAGCCGCCGCTCTCGGCCTACGCCTTCGACCTGCTGCCGGAGCCCGAGCAACCGGACTGGGTCACGCTCACGCCAGCGGCCAATCGACGCAGCGTGCCGTTCGGGACGACCCCGACGAACGCCCCGGTGGTCCGCGACGGCAGCTTCGACTTCGAGCTGCGACCGGGTCGGACCGTGGCGCTGGCAGTGCCCCTGGACTGGGACCAGTCCCTGCAGGCCCAGCTCGACGCCGTCCTGCCCGAGGACGCGCCGGCGACCGACCGGATCGGTGTCGACATCGTCGGGCCGCTGCTCGGCACCAGCGAGGTGTCGTTCGGCGACGGGCGGCCGAAGGACTGGACCAAGGGGCAGCGCACCGGGCGCTTCCGGACCGGCGCGCAGTCGCACCAGGTGGCCTACCCCAACCGCGACTCGTACGACGCGGGCATCAACACCGAGTCGCTCGCGGGGATGCACTACGTCCTGATCAGCTGGACCGGCACCGATGAGGCGAGCCCGGAGGCGCTGGCCCTGCGGGTGCCGGCGACGCTGACATTGGCAACGACGGGCGAGCCGCTGGACGGCGTGCCGGCGTACACGGAGATCAACGGGTTGATCGGGCCGCAGCCCGGCTCACGCCTGGTCGACGGGACGCTGCAACCGCCCGTCGCGGCCGAGCCCCTTGCACCCCGGGTCGACGACAGCGACGGACCCACCGGGCAGCAGCTGCTGGTCGGTGGCGGGCTGGTCCTGCTGGCCGCGCTGCTGGTGCTGCTCGACCGCCTGCGTCGCCACCACACCCGACACGGCAAGCACCGCGGTTAGACCGTCAGGACTACTCGACCGGCAGGCCGAGACCGCGAGCGATCAGTATCCGCTGCACCTCGGAGGTGCCCTCGCCGATCTCGAGGATCTTGGCGTCGCGGTAGAACCGCGCGACGGGGTATTCCTCCATGAAGCCGTAGCCGCCGAAGACCTGTGTCGCGATCCGGGTCGCGGTGACGGCGGACTCCGAGGCGTACAGCTTGGCGACCGAAGCAGCCTGCTTGAACTCCTTCACCGACGGACCACCGTCGCCGAGCATGGCGTCCTTCATGGCCGCCGCCCGGTAGGTCAGCATGCGCGACGCGTGCAGCATCACCTCGAGGTCGGCGATCTGGAAAGCGACGCCCTGCTTGCGCCCGATCGGGCCGCCCATCGTCTGGCGGTCCAGGGCGTACTCGACGGTGAGGTCGACGCACGCCTGGAGGAGGCCGACGGCGAGCGCCGCAATGGCGACCCGACCGTCGTCGAGGGTGGCGAGGAACTGGGCGTAACCGCGGCCGCGCTCCCCGACGAGGTTGTCCGCGGGCACCCGGCAGTCGACGAACGTCAGGGGGTGCGTGTCGGAGATGTGCCATCCGAGCTTGTCGTAGGCAGGCTCGACGACGAACCCGGGGGTGCCGGAGGGCACCAGGATCGTGGAGATCTCGGCCTTGCCCGACTCGGTGACGCCGGTGCGCGCGGTCACCGTCACCAGGGAGGTGATCTCCGAGCCGGAGTTGCTGATGAACTGCTTGCTGCCGTTGATCACCCACTCACCGGTGGCCCCGTCGACGTCGGCCTTCGTCTTCGTCGCACCGGCATCGGAGCCCGCGCCGGGCTCGGTCAGACCGAAGCCGGCGAGCCGCTGACCGGAGACGAGGTCGGGCAGCCAGGTCTTCTTCTGCTCCTCGGTGCCGTAGGTGAGGATCGGGTTGATGCCGAGACCGACGCCCGCCTCGAGCGTCACGCCGATCGACTGGTCGACGCGGCCGAGCTCTTCGATGGCCAGGCACAGGGAGGTGAACGGGCCGTCCTCGGCCTCGAGCCCGGCGCCGCCGTACTCCTCCGGCGAGGTGAGGCCGAACAGGCCGAGATCGCCCATCTTCTGCACGACATCGATCGGGAAGTGGTGCGCCTTGTCCCATGCGGCGACGTGCGGACGGATGTTCGCCTCGGCGAAGTCCCGCACCGTGCGGCGGAACTCCTCGTGCTCGCGCGACAGTTCGAAGGAGGTCATGGAGACATCCTAGAGCGCTTGGTTAATGATTGCTAACCACGAGTGCTGGCCGATTGGTTACTGACCGGTCTCTGGATCCGGTCAAGAGCCCGAACACAGGACGCCCTAGAATCCGACGTTGGCATGCGAAGCATGGCCATCGACCGCTCGACAGGAGTTCCCGTGTCTCAGTCCGTGCAGCCGCTGCGCAAGGTCCTCATCGCCAACCGAGGCGAGATCGCGGTTCGTGTGATCCGCGCCGCCAAGGACGCCGGTATCGGCAGCGTCGCGATCTACGCCGAGCCCGACGCGAACGCCCTGTTCGTCCGGCTCGCCGACGAGGCCTACTCCCTCGGCGGCGCCACGCCGGCCGACTCGTACCTCTCGATCGAGAAGATCCTCGACGTCGCCGCGAAGTCGGGCGCCGACTCCGTGCACCCGGGTTACGGCTTCCTTGCCGAGAACGCCGAGTTCGCCCAGGCCGTCATCGACGCCAGGCTGATCTGGATCGGCCCCTCCCCCGAGGCCATCGAGGGACTGGGCGACAAGGCGAAGGCCAAGCAGATCGCCCTCGCCGCCGGTGCTCCGCTGGCCCCGGGCCTGAAGGACGCCGTCAAGGACGCCGACGAGATCATCGGCTTCGCCAAGGAGCACGGCCTCCCGGTCGCCATCAAGGCCGTCTTCGGTGGCGGCGGCCGTGGCCTCAAGGTCGCGCGCACCCTCGAGGAGATCCCCGAGCTCTACGAATCGGCCGTCCGCGAGGCGATCTCCGCGTTCGGTCGCGGCGAGTGCCTGGTCGAGAAGTTCCTCGACCGGCCGCGCCACGTCGAGACCCAGTGCCTGGCCGACAAGTACGGCAACGTGGTCGTCGTCTCGACCCGCGACTGCTCGCTGCAGCGTCGCCACCAGAAGCTCGTCGAAGAGGCGCCCGCGCCGTTCCTGACCGACGAGCAGAACCAGCGCCTCTACGACTCCTCGAAGGCGATCCTCAAGGAGGCCAACTACGTCGGCGCAGGCACCTGCGAGTTCCTCGTCGCCGCCGACGGCACCATCTCCTTCCTCGAGGTCAACACCCGCCTCCAGGTCGAACACTGCGTGTCCGAAGAGGTCACCGGCATCGACCTGGTCCGCGAGATGTTCCGCATCGCTGCGGGCGAAGAGCTCGGCTACGACGACCCCGAGATCCGCGGCCACTCGATCGAGTACCGCATCAACGCCGAGGACGGCGGCAACAACTTCATGCCCGCCCCCGGCACGCTCACCGCTTGGAACCCGCCGCAGGGCCCGGGTGTCCGCGTCGACGGCGGCTACGTGAACGGCGAGACCGTCCCCGGCGCCTTCGACTCGCTCATCGCGAAGCTGATCATCACCGGCCGCGACCGGACCCAGGCGATCGAGCGTTCGCGCCGCGCGCTGTCCGAGTTCGAGGTCGACGGCATGCCGACCGCCATCACCTTCCACGAGGTCATCACCCGCGACCCGGCCTGGGTCGCCTCGTCCAACCCCACGGGCGAGGGCTCCTTCGACGTCTACACGACGTGGATCGAGACCGACTTCGACAACCAGATCGTTCCCTTCGGCGGCGTGGCCGGCGAGGCTGACGAGGCCGGCGACAAGCAGACCGTGGTGGTCGAGGTCGGCGGCAAGCGCGTCGAGGTCGTCCTGCCCGCAGGCCTGGGCGGCATCTCTGTCGGTGGCGGCAGCGCCGCCAAGAAGCCCAAGCGCGCCGCTGGCAAGAAGGCCGGCTCGGCAGCCTCGGGCGACTCGGTCACCTCCCCCATGCAGGGCACCATCGTCAAGGTCGCCGTCGAGGAGGGTCAGGACGTTGCCGAAGGTGACGTCGTGGTCGTGCTCGAGGCGATGAAGATGGAGCAGCCACTCAAGGCCCACAAGGCCGGCAAGGTCACCGGCCTGACAGCCGAGGTCGGCGCCACCATCGGCAACGGTGAAGTGGTCTGCGAGCTCAAGGACTGATCTCCGGGAGGCTCGTCGAGTAGCCGCCAGTCTGGTCGAGTGGCCCGAGCCCCTGGGCGAGGGTATCGAGACGTCGCTCCGCTCCGACAGCGGTGCGGGCTCAGGCATGAGAGTGCGGATCAGGAGCGGCCTCGAGTTCGCTCGACCTCGGGCTGCGACCTCATCCACAGGCCCCGCAAGTCGCTTGCTGTTCGAATATCTGTTCGGTATCATCTATGTATGAACTCGGGTCTTGTGGACAGGTCGCCGGAGCAGTTGCTCCAGGCCGCTGACGACCTGCTGCTCGAGGGTCGGCGGGTCGAGGTCGACAAGCTCAAGGTGTTGTTGGCGTGGGCTGATGCGTTCTCGGGTGATCCGCAGGACGAACCCAACGCGGTCCCGATCCGGTACGGCGGACCACGCCTCATCGCGCTTGGTGGCGAAGGCACGCCGCGGGTGTCGGACATCGCTCTGGTCGAGATCGCGATCGCACGCCGCGAATCGGTGTTCACGACCCGCCGTCGTCTGGCCGACAGCTTCGATCTGCGGCACCGGTTGCCGTTGGTGTGGGCCGGGCTGCAGGAGTTGCGGTGTGAGATGTGGGTGGGCAACAAGGTCGCCTCGATGTCCCGCAAGCTCACCCTGCAACAGGTCGCGATCGTTGATGCCGCGGTCGCGGAGGCACTCGATGAGGCGCCGGCACGGATCCTGCAGATCGCCGAAGCGAAGATCATCGAAGCCGACCCGATCGCGCATCAGGCACGGATCGACGCGAACCGTCGCCACAAGGGGGCGTGGTGCTCGAGCCCCAAGCCCGGCGAGTCCATC
>JAPLCC010000010.1 GCA_026392415.1 Propionibacteriales bacterium | reverse complement strand
CCTGCGGATCCTCGGCTCGGTCGGTGAGTCGATCAACCCCGAGGCCTACATCTGGTACCGCAACGTCATCGGCGGCGACCGCACCCCCGTGGTCGACACCTGGTGGCAGACCGAGACCGGCTCGGTGATGATCTCCCCGCTGCCCGGTGTGACCGCTGGCAAGCCCGGATCCGCGATGACCGCCATCCACGGCATCGACGCCGACGTGGTCGACGACGAAGGCAAGTCGGTCCCCAACGGTTCCGGTGGCTACCTCGTCATCACCTCACCGTGGCCCTCCATGCTGCGCACCATCTGGGGAGACGACCAGCGCTACGCCGACACGTACTGGTCCCGCTTCCGCAAGGAGGGCTTCTACTTCGCCGGCGACGGCGCCAAGAAGGACGACGACGGCGACATCTGGCTCCTGGGCCGCGTCGACGACGTCATGAACGTCTCGGGCCACCGCCTGTCCACCACCGAGATCGAGTCCGCTCTCGTCTCGCACCCCAAGGTCGCCGAGTCGGCCGTCGTGGGCGCGAACGACCCCGACACCGGCCAGGCCGTGGTCGCCTACGTCATCCTTCGCGAGGAGGCGGGTGACGGTGGCCCGGACATCGTCAAGGAGCTCTCCGACCACGTCCGCAAGGAGATCGGCCCGATCGCCAAGCCGCGGCAGATCATGATCGTCCCCGAGCTCCCCAAGACCCGCTCGGGCAAGATCATGCGCCGCCTGCTCCGCGACGTCGCCGAGGGTCGCACCGTCGGTGACACCCAGACCCTGGCCGACTCCTCGATCATGGACCTGATCTCGGCCGGCCAGACGACGTCCACCGACGAATAGCCCCTAGGTTCGTCGAGTAGCCCGAGCCGCCAGGCGAGGGCGTATCGAGACGCCCGCAACCGGCTCACTGCGTCTCGATACGCGGCTCGCTGGCGCTCGCCGCTACTCGACGAACCTACGGTTCAGGCGTATCGAGCCTCGCCGTAGGCTCGCACCATGACCACGGCCCTCCCTGGCGTCGCCACCCTCCAGGCCCGGTTCGCGACCGAGCTCCCGGAGCTCGCCGAGCCGTGGCAGGCCGCCGCGACTCCGAGCCCCCGGTTGCTGGTCCTCAACGAACCCCTGGCCGCCGATCTCGGGCTCGACGTCGAACGACTGGGCAGCGCCGAGGGCATCGGCCTGCTGACCGGGACCGAGCTCCCGCCCGGAAGCACGCCGGTCGCACAGGCCTACGCCGGTCACCAGTTCGGCGGCTTCACGAAGCTCGGTGACGGTCGGGCTCTCCTGCTCGGGGAGGTGACCGACATCCACGGCAACCTGCGCGACCTCCACCTCAAGGGCTCGGGCCGTACGCCGCACGCCCGTGGCGGCGACGGCCTCGCGGCTGTCGGGCCGATGCTCCGCGAGTACGTCGTCAGCGAGGCCATGCATGCCCTCGGCATCCCGACGACCCGGTCACTGGCCGTGGTCGCCACCGGACGGGACATCCGTCGGGAGACCGTCCTGCCGGGTGCCGTGCTGGCCCGGGTGGCGAGCAGCCATCTGCGGGTGGGCTCCTTCCAGTACGCCCAGGCGATCCGCGACGACGACCTCCTGCGCCGGCTGGCCGACCACGCCATCGCGCGCCACCACCCGGCGGCAGCGGCCGCACCGGAGCCGTACCTCGCCTTCTACCGCGCCGTCGTCGCCGCTCAGGCCGACCTCGTCGCGCAGTGGATGCTCGTCGGGTTCGTGCACGGGGTGATGAACACCGACAACATGACGATCTCGGGCGAGACCATCGACTACGGCCCCTGCGCCTTCCTCGACGTCTTCGAGCCCGCGACCGTGTTCAGCTCCATCGACCAGGGCGGGCGCTACGCCTACGCGAACCAGCCCGGGGCGGCCGAGTGGAACCTCGCGCGGTTCGCCGAGGCCCTGCTCCCGTTGTTCGCCGACGAGACGGAGCGTGCCGTGGAGATCGCGAGCGAAGCGCTCGCGTCCTTCCGTACGGCCTACGACGCCGCGTGGTTCGCCGGCATGCTCAAGAAGCTCGGCCTGGCCCCCAATCCCGCCGTGGACGCGCAGGGCCTGGCGAACGAGGTGCTCGACCTGCTCCGCTCGAACCACGTCGACCACACGACGTTCTGGCGCCATCTGGGTGCTGCCGCCCGGGGCGACGCCGAGCCGGTCCGCGGGCTCTTCCTCGACCTGCCGGCGATCGACGCGTGGCTCGCCCGGTGGCGCGCGCTCGGTCCCGACGCCGACGCGATGGACCGGGTCAACCCGGTTCACATCCCCCGCAACCACCTCGTCGAGGAAGCACTCGCCGCCGCCACTGTCGGCGACCTCGCACCCCTGCACCAGCTGATCGACGCGGTGCGCTCGCCTTTCAACGTCAGGCCAGGGTTCGAGCGGTACGCCGAGGCGGCGCCCGACGACTTCGGCCAGTACCAGACCTTCTGCGGAACCTGAGGAGCTCGACCATGCCCGTCCTGCATCCTGTCGACTGGTCGGCCCTGCCGGCGCCCCTGCTCGCGTTCTGGACCGAGCGGCACCTGTGCACCCTGAGCACGCTCGACCGCCACGGCGCCCCCCACGCCGTCGCCGTGGGCGCGACGGTCGACGTCGAGAACCAGTGCGCGTGGGTGATCACCGGGCGTGGCTCGCAGAAGGTGGCCAACCTGCGCCGCGACGCACGCCTGTCGGTCACCCAGGTCGACCGCGCCCGCTGGTCCTCGATCGCCGGGACCGCCGAGGTCCTCGAGGACGAGGCCTCCATCGCCCGCGCCTGCGAGATGTACGCCGCCCGCTACCGCACCCCGCGACCGAACCCCGACCGCGTGGCCGTGCGGATCACCGTCGAGCGGTTCCTCGGTTCGAGCCAGGTGCTCCCCGGGGCGTGAACAACGATGGCTCGACAGGGTCTTGACATCGTCCCGACATGAGCGCATTCTCCTAACTGTGTTAGGAACACCTAGTCGCAATAGGATTGCCGAACGACGTGAGGGCGTACGGCGGGAGATCCTCGACGCCGCGTGGAGCCAGGCCCGGGAGGTCGGGCTCGCGAACATCACCCTTCGCGACATTGCCCGCGAGGTCGGGATGCAGCCACCCTCGCTGTACTCGCACTTCGACTCGAAGAACGCGATCTACAACGCCATGTACGCGGAGGCATGGCTGGCCTACGAGTCCTGCTCAGCGGCCGAGCTGGACCCCCTCCCGGAGCACCCGCGGGTCGCGATCCAGCGCATCGCGCGCGTGTTCTTCGACTTCGCCGTGGCGGACCTGGCCCGGCACCAGCTGATGAACCAGCGCACCATCCCAGGATTCGAGCCGACGGCGGACGCCTATGCGCCGGCCGTCCGCGTCCTGGAGCACGGGGCAGCCCTGGTGCGCTCCCTCGGCATCACCGACCCTGCCGACTTCGACATCTGGGTGTCGCTGATCGGCGGCCTGATCGACCAGCAGCTGGCCAACGACCCTGGAGGGGACCGCTTCTCACGGCTTCTCGAACGGGCCATCGACATGTGGGCGGATGCCGCCGGCGTCCCGAAGCACTCGCCTGCCGCCACCAGGGCGGCCCGCAAGAATTGAGCACTGGAATGAACCAGACCACCACCGCGCACGCCATCCGGCGCTCCACACTGGACCGCCGGATGGCGATGGCCCTCGCAGCCGAGGAGTACCGCCGCTTCGCCGACGCCGTCGCGATCCTCGACGTCAACGACTGGAAACGCCCCACGGACTGCCCGGCCTGGGACGTCCGCCAGTTGACCAGCCATGTCGTCGGAATGGCTGCCATGGCAGCCGGCATCCGTGAGGGCGCACGCCAGCGCAAGATCGCAACGGCCGAGGCCTCGACCCATGGCATCGCCATGATCGACGCACTGACCGACCTCCAGGTCCGCGAGCGCCAAGACCACGCGCCGCAGCGCCTGGTCGACGACGCCCGGGCCCTTGTACCACGCGCCGCACGCGGTCGCCGGATGACGCCGTTCTTCGTGCGCCGGATGGCGATGCCCGTTCCTCAGACAGTGCAGGGCGTGGATGAGACCTGGTCCTTGGGCTACCTCATCGACGTGATCCTGACACGCGACACGTGGATGCACCGGATCGACCTGGCCACCGCGACCGGCACCGCACCGATCCTCACCGCCGAGCACGACGGACGGATCGTGGCCGACGTCGTCGACGAGTGGGCCGCTCGCCACGGTCGGCCTTACTGCCTGGACCTCAGCGGACCGGCCGGCGGCTCCTGGCGGTCGGCCGACAACGGCCCGGTGATCGAGATGGACGCCGTCGAGTTCTGCCGGGTGCTGTCCGGCCGTGGGCACGGCGACGGCCTGCTCGCTACCGAAGTGCCCTTCTAGCGCTGCGCCGAAATCCGTTTCATTTCGGCCGCTGCGGCGGCGACCGCGGTACGGCCGTCACGCCAGCGCAGGAAGCGCTCGCAGAGCACGAGACCCAGGATGACGCATCCGAAATAGACGAGCGTCGTCGTGGAGGCGTCGATCCCGATCTCACCTTCCTCGACGATGGACATCCCCGAAATGAGTGCCCACGCGATCGCCACGGGCCAACTGCGGTCAACCAGGTCCCGGCGATAGAGCAACTGCCACACGGCGCCGGCGCCGAGGCCAAGCGCGTAGGCGACTCCCTGTTGGACCTGAATCGACCAGCCCAAGGTGTCCGTGGTTCCGACCAGACCGGCGCCCAGGAACGGCACCATCCAGGCCCAACCCTGTCGTGACATCCGATCCAGCGCTCGACCTTCCATCCGCAGATCGTCGCATCCATCGAGCGTTGCTGGTGCGGAATCCTCACCGCGTCTCGATACGCCTCGCCTGGCGGCTCGGGCTACTCGACGACCTTGCCGGGACGCGAGGCCAGCAGGAGCACGACGACCCCGACCACGGCAGCCAGGACAGATGCGAGCAGGATCCCCACCTTCGCGTCGTCGGTCAGGCCGGCCGAGTCGGGGAAGGACAGTCCGGCGATGAAGAGCGAGACGGTGAAGCCGATGCCGGCCACCGCACCGACGCCGATCAGCTGAGCCCAACTGGTGCCTTCCGGCATCCGGGCGACACCGAACCGGATCGCCAGGAAGCAGGCGAGCCCGATGCCGAGCGGCTTGCCGATCACCAGTCCGGCGCCGATGCCCAGCGCGACGGTCGAGGTCACCGCATCGCCGAGCGCGCCGTCCCCCAGGGCCACCCCGGCGTTGGCGAGCGCGAACACCGGCAGCACGACGTACGACGACAGCGGGTGCAGGCGCGACTGGAGTCGTTCGACGACGGGGACCGACTCCGCGAGGAGGAACCGGAGCCGGTGCAGCTCCTCGGCGTCGAGCTCGTGATCGCGAAGGCACTCGGCCGCGTAGTCCGAGGCGACCTGTGGCTGCAGCAGCGCGACGGCCGGTGTCATGAGGCCGATGGCGACACCAGCGAGGGTCGCGTGCACGCCTGACTGGAGCATCGCGAACCAGATGACGGTCCCGAGCACCGCATAGACCGGGATCGACCACACGCGCGCCGCGCGCAGCATCGCCATCACGGCGAGCAGTCCGATCGCCACCGCGAGCCACGCGAAGGAGAGCCCGGAGGTGTAGAACACCGCGATGACCAGGATCGCGCCGATGTCGTCGACGATCGCCAGGGTGAGCAGGAACAGGCGTGCCGCCGAGGGGATCCGACGGCCCAGCACTCCCAGCACGCCGACGGCGAAGGCGATGTCGGTCGCCATCGGGATCCCCCAGCCCGCTCCGACCTCGCCGCCGCCCGCGATCAGGACGTAGAGACCGGCCGGCACCACCATGCCGCCGACCGCCGCGATGATCGGCAGGGCGGCGGTGCGGGGGTCGCGCAGGTCGCCGTGAACGAGCTCGTACTTGATCTCGAGGCCGACGACGAAGAAGAAGATCGTCATCAGGCCGTCGTTCACCCAGTGCTGCAGCGACTCCTCGACCCGCCAGTCGCCGATCTCGAAGCCGAGGGCCGTGTGCCAGAAGTGGTCGTACCCGGATGCCCATCCGTCGAAGGGCAGGTTCACCCACAGCAAGGCGATCACGGTCGCCGCCAGCAACAACAGCGAGCTGGAGGACTCGACGTGGAGGAACTCCCGGATCGGGCGAGCGACGTACTTCGCGAGCGGCTTCTCGCTGGCGGTCCAGACGGGACCGCGACGCCACAGGTCGTCGGGGGCGGAAGGCGAGACGGGCACGTCGTACTCCGATGGGAGAAAGTGGGCAGGGGAGATCGTCTGCCGACCAGACTTCCCGGCTCACCTGACAGGGAGTCTATCGATGTCGGTAAGGTCGGCCCCATGGCCATCGAACCGCTCCGCGAAGAGCCCACCATCGGGCGCCTGATCAAGGACGCGCAGACCGACTTCTCCACGCTCATGCGCAAGGAGATCCAGCTCGCCAAGTCGGAGCTGAAGGTCAGCGTGACCGCTGGTGGCATGGGCGCAGCGTTCCTCGGAGCAGCGGCATTCCTCCTGTTGCTCGCGGTCATCATGCTCTCGGTCGCCTTCGCCTACCTGATCCACTGGAACGGCGACGGCCTGGACCTGCACTGGGCGTTCCTGATCGTGTTCGGGGCCTACGTGCTGGTCGCGCTGATCCTGGTCTGGCTCGGCATCCGCAGTTTCAAGAAGGTCAAGGCACCCGAGCGCGCCATCGAGCAGGGTCGCGGGATCCCGCGGGCGCTCAAGGGACAGGCCTGACCCCGAGGACCTGAGGGGGTCCGATGGCACGGCAACCGGTCGTCGCCGGGAGGGCTGAGCAACTGCTCGGCTCTGCTGTCGTGGCCACCGCGCCCGTGGCAGGCGGCGACATCTCGACTGCGGTCAAGCTGCGCCTGTCGAGCGGGCGCACCGCCCTCCTCAAGACCCTCAACAACGCGCCGCCGCACTTCTTCGAGCGTGAGGCCGCCGGCCTGCGCTGGCTCGCCGAGGCCACCGAATCCGGTGGCGTCCCGACGCCCGAGGTGATGGCCGTCGACAGCGACTGCGTGATCCTCCAGTGGATCGAGACCGGCCGGCCGGGCGCCGAGGCCGCGGGCAAGTTCGGTCGCGCACTCGCCGCCACGCATGGTTTCGGCGCCGACGGGTTCGGATCCGACGCCGACGGCTACATCGGCCGTCTGCCGATGCCCAACCGGCCGCTCGCGACCTGGGCCGAGTTCTACGCCGAGCGACGGATCGCGCCGTACCTCAAGGTGCTGCGCGCGAAGGACATCATCACCGCCGAGGAGGCCACCTCGATCGAGGCCGCAGTCGCCCGCGGTGCCGACATCGTGCCCGTCGAGGAGCCGGCCCGCCTGCACGGCGACCTGTGGAACGGCAACGTGCTCTGGACCAACGACGACCGCGCGGTCGTGATCGACCCGGCGGCGTACGGCGGCCACCGCGAGATGGACCTCGCCATGCTGGCGCTGTTCGGACTCCCCCAGCTGCCGCAGGTGATGGCGGCCTACGACGAAGCGGCGCCGCTCGCCGACGGCTGGGAGGACCGGCTGGGCTTCCACCAGCTCTTCCCCCTGCTCGTGCACGCCTGCCTGTTCGGTGGCCAGTACGGCGCCCGGGCGGCCCGGATCGCGCAGCGGTACGTCTAGCGGTCTCGCGACGGTCGCAGAGCGACCTCCTCGACCACCGAGTGCTTCTCAGCACTCGTTCAGGGCCATCGGCCATGATGGGAGCGTGTCCCGTCCTGTCCCGCCCGCTCGCGTGCTCGTCGTCGACGACGACCGTGCCGTGCGCGAGTCGCTTCGCCGCTCCCTGGTCTTCAACGGGTACGACGTCCACCTGGCAGCCGACGGAGCCGAGGCCCTGGCGGGAATCGGTGCGCTGGCGCCCGACGTGGTCGTGATGGACGTGATGATGCCCAAGCTCGACGGGCTCGAGACGACCCGGGCGCTGCGGGCAGCCGGGAACGACGTACCCGTGATCGTGCTGACCGCGCGCGATGCTGTCGGCGACCGGGTCGAGGGCCTGGATGCGGGGGCCGACGACTACCTGACCAAGCCGTTCGCTCTCGAGGAGCTGCTGGCACGACTGCGGGCGCTGCTGCGCCGCGTCGTACCGGCCGAGGACGGCGCCGAGGAGGAGGTGCTCTCCTTCGCCGATCTCACCATGAACGTCACGACGCGCGAGGTGCGCCGCGGGTCGCGCAGCATCGAGCTCACCCGCACCGAGTTCACCCTGCTGGAGATGTTCCTGCGCCGACCGCGACGGGTGCTCGACCGCAGCTTCATCCTCGAGGAGGTGTGGGGCTACGACTTCCCCACGACCGCCAACTCGCTGGAGGTCTACGTCGGCTACCTGCGTCGCAAGACCGAGGCCGACGACGAGGCCCGCCTGATCCACACGGTCCGCGGCATCGGCTACGTGCTGCGCGCGACCGACACGTGAGCGGCTGGGGCCTGGCCGCCATGAACCCCGGTGCCAACGGCCGCTGGCACTATCGCCGTTCGCTGGCCAGCCGGGTCATCCTGCTGACCACCATCGCCGTGGGCATGTCCGTGGCCCTGGTCGCCGTCGGGGCCTACTTCACCGCCCGCGTCCAGATGCAGAACGCCCTCGACGACTCGCTCCTGGACCGGGCCAACAAGGCGGCGGCGTCCAACACCCTGCTCGAGGCGAGCGCGAGCGGCATCCCCCCGTGGGCGCTCGGTGCGGCGGACGTCCGGATCGCCTTCCTCGACTACAAGGGCACCCCGGCGATCGTCGACCGCGGACCCGCGATCGAGCTCGGTACCCCCGAGCTCGAGGTCGCCCAGGGCAAGCACTCCTCCAGCCTGCGCACCCTGCTCATCGCCGGTGAGCGGCACCGTGTGGTGGCGGTGCCGACCCGGCAGGAGGGCATCGCGCTGATCATCGCTCAACCTCTCGAGGACCAGGACCGGACGCTCTCCCGACTGGGCTGGGTCACGGTGGCGTTCGGCATCTTCGGGGTGCTCGCCGCGGCGCTGGCCGGCTGGACGGTGGCCAGCAACGGGCTCCGGCCGGTCCGAAAACTCACCGACTCGGTCGAGGACATCGCCCGCACCGAGGACTTCACGCCCCTGGAGGTCGAGGGCGACGACGAGGTCGCCCGCCTCGCGACCGCCTTCAACCACATGCTCGTCGCCCTCGACGCGAGCCGGATCCGACAACGACAACTCGTGGCCGACGCGAGTCATGAGCTGCGGACGCCGTTGACCGCGCTGCGCACCAACATCGACCTGCTCACGATGACCGCCCGCGAACCCGATGGCCTGCGCAACCTGCCGCCCGAGGCGCGGGGGGAACTGCTCGACGACGTCCAGGCGCAGATCGAGGAACTCACCACCCTGATCGGCGACCTGACCGCGCTGGCACGCGACGAGCCGATGCCGGTCCAGGTGCAGTCCGTCGACCTGGCCGACGTCATCGACCACGCCGTCCAGCGCGTACGCCGACGCGCGCCCAGCCTCGAGTTCGAGGTCTTCACCCGTCCCTGGTGGGTGATCGGCGAAGCCGCCGAGCTCGAACGGGCCGTGACGAACCTGCTCGACAACGCCGCCAAGTGGAGTCCCGAAGGGGGCCAGGTGACGGTGCGCCTGAGCGACGGCGTCCTCACCGTCGACGACCAGGGACCGGGTATCGCCGAGGGTGATCGGCCCCGGATCTTCGACCGGTTCTGGCGCTCCCCCGACGCCCGCACCCTGCCCGGATCAGGCCTCGGCCTGGCCATCGTCCGCCAGGTCGCCGAACGCCATTCCGGCGCCGTGCACGCCACCGCCAACGCCAGCGGGGGTGCTCGCCTCGTGCTGAGCCTCCCCGGACGGGAGAAGATCAATGCCTGAGCGTCGTACGACCTGGGCGGCCGCCGCTGCGCTGCCCCTGCTGCCCCTGCTGCTTGCCGGCTGCGGCAGCGAGGACGTCGGTGCGAAGCCGGACCTGCCGTCGGAGACCCCGGCACTCTGGAACCCGTGCGACGCACTGGACGCGACGTTCGTGAAGAAGCACTTCGGCTCGGACACGACCGAGAACGCCGGGACCCCGACGTCACCGGAGTGCCGTTTCGCGCCGGCCAAGGACTCGGGCGACGCGGCACTGACCGCCAACTACCAGCTGTTCGGCGGCACCCTCGATGAGTTCTGGGACCAGATGGGAGTCCCCGCGACGGCCGATGTCCGGAAGCCGGCCGTGCCCGGCGCCGACGACGCACGGATCGTGGTCGACGCCGCGAAGGACCAGCTCTACGTCACCGGGTTCCTCCAGAACGGCAACCTGTTCGAGGTCGTCAACCTCGTCGACCCCGCGCCGTACGACGAGAAACGGGCCGTGCGCGGCGTCGAAGCCACCCTCACGTCGTTGTCCGCCCACGCCGACGACTTCGGCGCGGGCGAGCCCAGCCCGAACGGCAGCTAGATCTGCCCTCGCTTGTAACTCGGTGTTCGTGCATCCACCACGGACTCATGACCAGTCACAACACCGTGGTGGATGCACGAACACCGAGTTACATGCGTCGGTTGACGCTCTCCGAGTAGGCACCCGGCCGGAACAGCAGGATCGGATCGTCGGAGAGGCCGATGCCCTCGACGATCCGAGTCGGGTCGAACACGGTGACCTTGCCGTCGGTCTCGGGATCGGGTGCCGTCGCGGTGACCTCGATCGTGCCGGCGTCGAAGGTCTCGACCCCGCGCCACACGGACATCGGGTCGTGCGGGTCGTCGCCGTCGGAGGCGACGGTGACCTCCAGGGTGTGACGCACCGGGCCTGCCGCGAGGCGGGCCTCCATCTCGTCGAAGAGCCGGTCCGCGCCGTCGTAGGTCCCGGACGGGCGGCCGGACTCCTCGTCCAGCGGTCGCAGCACGTAGCGCACCCAGCGCTCGACACCGTCGGGCGCTGTCCAGCTGTAGGCGTGGATCGGGAAGAAGGTGGCCGCGGCGAAGCTGCGCGGCGGGACCAGCGCGCCGGCCTTGGCGTTCACGGCGAGCGCAGGCAGGGCGCTCGGGTGGCGCAACAGGAAGCCGGGCAGCGCCGAGGGCCTGCGCGCGGCCTCGACCATCCGGACGAAGGCGTCCGGACTCCGCACCGGGAAGCGCGGCGCGGTCTGGCCGAGCAGGTCGGTCGCCCCGTCGGGGTGGCGGAACGACACCGCCATGCCGCGTACGTCGGGCGCCTTGTCGGGCGCGGTCACGTCGCCGCCGCCGTTGGACCAGCGGACCAGCACGGGCACCGGACCGCCCTGCAGGAAGGCAGCGCTGCCGCGCTCCGCAGCGGCAGGAGTGGCGGTGAACGTGCCGCTGTAGAACCGGCCCTTGGCATGCAGCGAACGGGCGCCGCCATGCGCTCCGAAGGCCGCCTGGATCCGGTCGATCGCCTCCGCGGGAGTCACCATGACGGGACGCTACCGTCAGCGCGATTCAAGCGACTAGGTGTACCCGGCCATCACGTTGGTGACAGTCGGCTGATCGGCGGAAGGCCGTCGAGTGCGCTGTGGCGGCGTTGAGTGTTGTAGAGCTCGAGCCATGGCGCAAGGGCATTGGTCCGGTCGTCGTTGGTGAGGAAGACC